>CAYSUS010000076.1:3887-34775 GCA_964434165.1 uncultured Pirellulales bacterium | reverse complement strand
AACGTGCGGAAGCGGTCCTTGAAGAGGTACGGGTTCTGCGGGGCGAAAGTCACGAATCCCCCCTCGGCCAATTTCGCCGCAAACGCCTTATAAGCCCCGGACTTCTCCTCGCCGATCACGTGCTGCGGCCGGCCCTCCAGCCCGTGCTGGCACACGACCACGGGCCGCCGCTCGCCCGGCTCGATGCCCTTAGGCACGAGCAGGATGCCGTAGGCGATCACGTCGGGCCAGACGTCGAGCACCACCTCGTAGCCGGTCCATTTCTCCTCGTCGTACGTCTTGCGCGTCCGCGGGTTGGGCTCCAGGAGCGGGTCGTCGAAGCGGCCGATCACCTCGCGGGAGAAAAAGTCGCGGTACACCGCGGCCGACTTCTCGTAGGCCTCCAGCGAGGAGAAGTCGAGATCCCTCATGAACTCCTTGCGCACGTACGGGCTTTCGGCCAGGAGCTGCTGGGTGTGGCGGTCGAGCTCGTGGATCATCCGCGCTTGGCGCGCGTCGGGATCGGGCTTCTCGCAGTCGGTCCCCTCGAAGCCCGCGGGACCGGTGGCGCGTGTGACCGGCGCTGCACCTTCGGTCACCAACTCGACTAGCCCGGCGGCCGTCTCCCGAGTGCCGCACGGCCCGGTGCCGCCGCCGCTCTCCATCAGTTCGATCCTCGCGGGGGGATCTAGCCCGGCCACGAGCTCGCGCGCGCGATCGACTTCCCGGCGCACGTCCTCCAGGCTGGGTGTGACCAGCCGTCCCGGGGCGCCGCCCTCGCTGGGAAGCACGACCTCCGGCCCGCGGCAGGCCTCGACGATCACCGGGCGCGGGGCGATCATCGCGGCCAGCTCCGCGTCGCCGAATCGCTCGAGGTATCCGAACACGTTGCGGTCGATCGGCTCCTGCCAGAGGTTCTTGCGGTCGTCGAAGTAGCCGCTGACGCACACGGCGTCGATGCGGTCGTCCAGGGCCGCGGCGCACAGCGCAATCAGGCCGCCCTCGCCGTAGCCGAACAGGCCGATCGCCGGGTCCTCGCCGCTGTTCTCCGCGGAGCACCAGTCCACCACGGCCAGGACCTTCTGCACCTCGTAGCCGACGAGGTGCCGGCCCATCTCGTAAGCAGGGCGATAGACGTATTCGCGGTTGGTGAGATTCGCCCCCCGGCGGCCCTCCACGCCGCGGCGCTGCATGTTGCGGCTGACCAGGGCCGGCACGAACAGGTCGCACCCCTCGTGGACTAGCCGATAGATCAAAGCGCGAGGTTGGCCTGGCCCCTCGACGAGGCCAACGACTTGCTCCGGCGTCTGGTCGGCGTCGGGGATGAGGATGACGGTGGCGACGCGGGGCTTCGTCGTGGGAAGCAGCAGGCCCTCGACGCGCACGTCGGCGAAGGCCGGCAGGCTCACGGCCTGGATGGCGATGCTCCGCTGCGCTTGCGTCGCCTTGGTGCGGTGGACGACCTTGCCTTGGAGCCCGCCCATCGGGTCCGCGGCCGCAGCTCGCTGATCGATCCGTGTGTCGCGCACGCCGAGGATGTGGGCGAGGCGCTTGCGGTTCGGCTCGAGCGACTTGCGGTAGGCCGCGGCCGAGGAGAGGTCGCGCTGCCAGTGCCGCTCGCGCCGGGCGAGCGTCTCGCCGGTCTTGCGCAACAGGAAGCGGTCGATGCCGTCGATCATCCGCGAAGCGATGTCGCCCTGGAGGGTCAGCGGCCCGGTGCCGGACAGGGGCTCCGCAGCGCCTATCCGGGGCACTGGCCCGAGCACAAGCACGAACGCGGTCAGGAGGACAAGGTACACGCGCGGCGAATTCATAGGGTGTTCTCCTGTCCTTGCTTCTGGCAGCGAGGCCGCCCCGTCAGCAGCGGGCGCCGCTCAGGATAGACGACCTTCCTCTGGTCCACAACCAAGGGACCCCCCTGCCAATCGCCGCGGCACAAGGTCGCCGCGAAGGGAGCCGCGTGATCGGACGCCCGGACGCTACGGCCGCACGTGGAATCGGCCGAGGCGCGGCGAGCTATGCAGTTCGGGCGGCCAACGGGAGGCCGGCTTCCTGGGGCGGATCGGTACCGCGCGACTGCACCCCCTATCCAGCATCAAGAGATCGTGGGTTCCTGCGGCCACTCGGGGTCGAGGAACCGGCCGTCGCGGCTGATGAGCTGCCCGTCGGCGAAGACCTCGCCGCCGGAGCGGAGGTCGCAGACCATGTCCCAGTGCAGGGCCGACTGGTTCTTGCCGCCGGTCTCGGGATAGGCCTGGCCCACCGCGGCGTGGAAGGTGCCGCCGATCTTCTCGTCGAACAACGCGTTGCGCGTGTAGTCCTTGACCGAGTAGTTCGTTCCCAGGGCGATCTCCCCAAGCACCCGCGCGCCCGGGTCCTGGTCGAGCATGGCGATAAGGTACTCCTCCCCCTTGTCGGCCGAGGCCTCGACGACCTTGCCCTGGCGGAAGACAAGGCGCACGCCGTCCACCTCGCGCCCGCCCTCGACGGCCGGAAAGCTGAAACACACCACGCCCTCGGTGGCGTCCTCCAGGGGCCCGGTGAAGACCTCGCCGTCGGGGAAGTTCTCGTGGCCGTCGCAGTTGATCCACAGGCGGCCCTCCACGCCCACGGTCAGGTCGGTCCCGTTGGGCGCGGTGAACCGGACCTCGTTGACCTCGTTGAGGTCATCGACCATGCGCTGCTGCCGGCGGCTGATCTGGCCCCAGGCCGCGGCCGGGTCGTCCAGGTGGAGAAGGCCGGCCTCGAACACGAACCGCTCGTATTGGGCCAGCGACATCTGGGCGTCCTGGGCGTGGGCGTGGCAGGGGAACTGCGTGCCGGTCCACCGCATCTCGCCCGCCGCCGCCCGTTCCGTGAACCGGTGCAAGTAGCGCTTGCGGGCCTGGCTCAACAGGGCCTGACGCTTGGGATCGGCGCCGCTGAGGGCCCGGGTGTTGTCCCGCGCCCACGCGCTGATGAACACGTCGATCCGCTCGACGGCGAACAGGGCCAGGGGGTCCTCGAACCGGAGCTGCGCTTCCGAGCCCTCGCCGAGCTTGATCTCCGTGCATTCCTCCGGCGCCATCTCCACCAGCGGATGGCCGCCAGCCTGGAGCACCGCCCGATACACCTCCGCGATCAGCGGTCGGGCCACCGGCGGGCCGCCGATACGGACCACGTCGTCGGGCCGGACCCGCGTGGAGTAGTTGACGAGCACCTGGGCGAGCTTCTCGAGTCGGGGGTCTGTCATGGCCTGCTCGAAAGGGGCGTGGCGGCTGCCTGGAGTCGGTCCGCTCCATTCTCGCCCAGACCGGCCGGGGCGACCAGTAGCAGGCATTCTCCGCAATGCCGTCCGCCTGATTGCGAACACCTTCCTCGCCAAGTCGGTGCAAGCCGAGGTGCACGGCACGTGGAGCGTGCCTGCTACCGTCGCCGATCGACGAGGAACCACGAGTTGTCGGCCACGTAGAACAGCGGGTGGTAGGGATTGCTGACCACCGGGCGCGAGGGGCGGCCAGGATACCAGACGAGATGGATTGAGACGCTCCACGACTCGTCGGGCAAGGTGCCCTCGCTGCGACCGCTCTTGGGCAGCAGCACGGTGAAGTTGTTGTCCAGGGCCCAGCTCGTGCCCAAGGGCACGCTGCCGTCCAGGCCGAGGATGGCGTCGCCCCCGCCGCTGAAGCCGGCCCAGATCCGCCCCTGACCCCCGCCGGAGAACCGGCGGCGATAGAAGAAGGCGAACAGGTCCGTCGGCTCCAGGACGCGATCGATCTGGCCGAGGCCGTCGATGGCGTCGGCGCTCACGCCGTAGGCGCCCCAGTAGCCCAGCTCGTGCACGCCGCCGAAGACCAGGGCCGTCTCGGAGCGGATCTGGTAGAGCGTGGACTCGCCGAAGTAGTTGTCGTAGAAAACGTCGAAGGCCAGGCCGCCTTGCAGCCCGTGCTCCATGCGGCGGCGGAAGATGCCCGCGGTGAAGAAGAGCTGGTTGCGGTCGGCCGGCTCCAGCGAGGGCAGGGGGCCTGAGGTGATCGCCTGGTTGCCCAACAGGTTGCTGTGGACGCCCTGGACGCCGAGCTGGAGGCCGTAGCCGTAGCGCCGCCACAGCGGCCCGCCCCAGTTGATTCCCTCGTGGAACCCGAAGTTGCCGGACTGCCCCAGATCGGTCGGGCCTTGGAACCCGTGGACCCCGGCGAACACGAGCAGGTTGCGCGTGAGGTAGCCGACCGGCGCTTCGTGAATCGGTCCGGCGATCACGTACTCGCCGGAGGACGACGACGCGGCGATGGCCGGCAAGTAGTGCTCGATCGTGCGGTCGTCGAAGCCGGGCATGGAGGCCGCGTGCGGCTGGGTCCGCAGGCCGCGTGCCGTTCCCACGTCGAGCCGGCCTTCCAACCCTCGGTCCGGCGCATTCGCCGTCGCTTCGCCGCCCGCGTCCCCCGCGGCCAGCGCGACCCAGGCCCCGAGAACCGCGACCAGCGGCAATCCAGTGCGAGCGACCATATCGAACGGCTTGGACATACGAGGCGAGGCGCGAGCCAGCGGCGGAGCGTATGTAACCGAAACGCCGCCACAGGACAACACGTCCGCGCTTCCGAGGGAGGGTGTCCAGGAAAGGAGGCTGGAATCGCAGCGGCGACCCGCTAGAAGGAAAGAGGTGCCCAAGCCGCGGCCTGCGTGCCGGAGGGCTTGCGATGGCTGTTCGACACTCTCCGGCAATCCGCCTCTGCCTTGACACCATCTAGAGGGGTGTACGGTATTGCCGCTCGCCCATCTAACCCTCCACAGGGGTCGTCTCCCTGCAAAAACTCATGTCGGTTGACCAACCGCCGCTCACCCGGCATCGCAGCGAGCCGCACAACCGGTTGGCGATCGCGCTCGCGGTCCTTGCCCCTTGCGTATCCTGGAGTTCCGCAGCGGCGCTCGACCTGCCCCGCAGCCCCACCCGAAGCGCACGATCTGCGAGCCCGCGGGCCACCCCGGCGTTTGCCGCGACGCCTTGGGGGGGCCGTTCGGCATCGGGGCTGCTCCGCAGACATTTTGTCGCGGTGGAACTCCCCCTCTGCGGAATGACCGCGAGGCCGTTCCGAGAGGGCCGCACCCCGCGCCCAACCCACGGCGTGCCCTCTCAGCGTGCGTCCTCGTGATGCGACGAGACCGCGGCGCGAGGGATCGCGCCGGTCCGCGGGCCGCGGGTTTCCATCTCGGCCTGCCAGGCCAGCACCTGCCGTGCCGTCCCTTCGAACCGCCGCGCGGAGCGGGCCCGGTCGTCGGCCGTGCCGCTTAGCAGCACGCGTTGCACCTCGGCGCACGTCGCGGCCCGGCGGAGATCGTCGAGGGCCTGCTCGCGCTCGCCCAACTCCCAGGCGATGTGGGCACGGGCCCGCAACGCGTCGTGGCGCAACCCGGCCGACACGTCCGTACGGTCCAGCAGCGTGACGGCCCGGTCGGCCAACGCGCGGGCCTCCTCCAGCCGGTCCGCGCGAGCGCAAAGCTCGGCCAGATCGACCAGCGGGCGGCCCAACTCGGGGTGCGCTTCGCCCAGCGCCCCCTCGCGGATCGCCAGGGCCCGGCGCAGAAGCGGCTCGGCCGCCGCGACCTGGTCCTGATCGACGTGGACTCGCGCGAGCTCCTCCAGGCACCCGGCCACGTGCACGTGCTCGGCTCCGAAGGCCCGTTCCCAGATCTCATGCGCGCGGCGCAGCCCGCGCTCCGCGTCTTCGAACCGCCCCTGGCCACGATGGACGCGGGCGAGGTTGAACAGCCGAACCGCCACGCACGGGTGCTTCGGCCCGAGCGTCGATCCCCAGATGGAAAGCGACCTCTGGAGATACGGTTCGGCCTCGTCGTAACGATCCTGCTGGACCAGCAGCTCGCCGAGGTTGTTGAGCGTCTGGCCGGCGTCCATCGACTCCGGCCCGGCGGCCTTCTCCCTCAGGCGAAGCGCGCGCCGGTGCAGCAGCTCGCTCTCCGCATATCGCCCCTGGAGATCGTAGAGCAGGGCCAGCGAGTTGAGGGCGCCGGCCACGGCGAGATGATCCGGGCCGAGGCACTCGGCAAGATCCTCGACCGACTGCTCCAGAAGCGGCTCGGCCTCGGCGTAACGGCCCCGGGCCGCGACCGTCCAGCCGAGAAGCTCCCGGGACGCAGCGGCCTTGGCGCTGCGCGGACCGCGCTTCCCGAAAATCCTCATCGCCTGGCGCGCCAGGGGCTCGGCCTCCGCGAAACGGCCCCGTTCAAGGTGCAGCCCGGCGAGCTGGTATAAAACCCGGCCGGCCCGCTCGCTCTCCGATCCGTCATGCTCCAAGGCAACCGCCAGCGCCCGCTCCAGCAGGCGCTGGGCCTCGGCGTAACCGCGCTGGCCGACGAGGCTGCACGCCAGCGTACAGGCCGCGTCGGCGACCTGCCCGTCCTCGACCGAATGCTCCTCGCGAATCGCCAGGGCCCGTCGCGCCAGGCGCTCCGCCTCCTCGGCACGCCACGAGGCGTTGCAGACCTCGGCCAGGCCGATCAGGGCTGCGGACACGGCCGGATCGTCGTGCCCCAGGCCGTCCTCCAGGATCTTCAGGGCGTCGCGCAGCGTCGCCTCGGCTTCATCCTGGTTGCCGGCTGCGCGCTGCACCTCGGCCAGCCGAACCAACGTGGAACCCAGCTCGGCCGGCTGCGGCGGGTCGAGCGCGGCGCGTATCGCCGCCGCCCTCTCCAGGTGCTCCGCGGCGGCGGCCAGCCGCTGCCGCTCGAACTGCAGACCGGCGAGCTGCTCCAGCGGGAAAGCAAGCTGCCCGGAATCGGGACCCAGGTAGTTCTTCACCATGGCCACCACCTGCCGTTGCGAGGCCTCGGCGGCGGGCAGGTTGCCCCGCCGGTAAGCCAGGTCCGCGCGCAGCGCCACAGCCAGGATTCGCATCTCCTCCTCGTTCGGGTACTGCGTCTCGACGAGTTCCGCGAACTCCGCCGCCGTCCTCTCCGCGTCGCCGAAGCGCGAGTCGGCAACCTGCCGGGCGTACTCGGCCTGAAGGCGCTCCAGCTCGCCCGGCTCCTGGGCGAAAACGGCGGTCGATGCCACACCCGCCGCGACCAGAACCTGAAGAAGCGGGACGGGTTTTCGCAAAAGGCTTCGCATCACCTGGGTCTCCTCGGGGTCGGTCTCGCGTCGCGGGCGGGTGCCTGCCGATGGTTAGGAAGTCGCGGGAAGAGACAAGCGCCCCGATCGGCGTCCTACCACAACCGCTACCCCGACACGGCCTGCGGACGTGCGTGCAGCAAGGATGCGGATGCCGCGAATCGTTCCCCAGCGCGCCGGTTTTTCCGTCGCGGTCGGATATGCGGCCGCGCTGGGCCTGGCGCTTGGGACCGACTGGCCCTATCGGGCCGCGCGCCTGGCCCCCGCAATCCTCTCGTGGAAGGACCAAATCGCCCCGCTGTTCCACGTGCTGGCGTTCGCCGGACTGGCGGGACTGGCCCTGGCCCAGCGCGGATCGATCCCCAGACAGCTCGTGTGGGCGGGGCTGGTGGCCGCGGCCGCCCTGACGGAGCTGCTCCAAGGCCTCTTGCCTCAACGAGTGGCCGACCCGGCCGACTTCGCCTGGAACCTGCTGGGCGTCGCCGCGGCAGGGGTGGCGACCGGTCTCTGGATGCGACGCCCGATCGAGGGGGCCCCGGTCGGCATTGCCGCCGACGTCTCACGCCGGGTTCAGACCGGCCCTGACGCGCGTCGGGCCGCCTGAGCCGGATCGGACCGCAAGCCCCGCGATCGGCTGTTTCCATCTCCGGGCGCAGCGAGGCCCCGAGGCCCGGGTATCTAAGGGTGCAAGGCGAGACAAGGACGCGAAAGCCCTGGCGGACAGAAGGATCAAGCGATCAGCAACCATTTTCGAGAGGGGATCGTGCAATGAAGACCTTGGCAAGAGTGACGGGCGTTTGTGTGGCGTTGGGTGTGGTTCTCCTGGTCGGCTCGACGGCTTCGGCCGGGTGGTACGTAACTCCGGCCGTGCCGACCACGACGGTGGTTACCTACGGCCCTGGCGCCACCATCGCCTACGGCACGACGGTAACCTATCCGGCCCCCGTGGTGCGGGTGCCGGTCGTGCCGGTCGCGCCGATCGTGCCGCGGATCGTGGTGCCCACCCGCGTCTATACGCCGGGCCCGGCCGTGATCCGCTACGGACCGCGCGGCCGCGTGCGTGCCGTGTACTGGCGGTAAGGGGCGGCGCAAGCTCGACTTCGAACAACCTGGTTCGAGCAAGGCCCGCGGGCTCAACAGGCCCGCGGGCCTCTTTTTGCGCGCCCGTCTCAGCGCCGGCATCAAGACAGGTCGAGGCCCGGCGAGGACCCGGCGGACCTGGGTCAGACGCGTGCTCCGTTCAGAGCGACGCGGACGGGAGCTGCGGGTCGGGGGCGGTGGCCGACTCGCGTCGCCAGTCAACGCCAAGAAATGCGACGGCCCGCGGGGGCCTCAAGGGGCCTTCCCCGCGGGCCGCGGTCGCCCGTCCTCGCGCCTCGAATCACCGCGCGGAGTAGTTCCGGCTGGACGACAGCACGGACGCGATGGCCAGGCCGAGCTGAACGGCGGCCGCCAGGACGACGACTTCGAACAGGTGGCTGCCCGCCAGCGCGACGGCTACCAGGGCCACCCCGATCCAGATGACGAATTCCACGGCTGCCTCTCCTCTCTCGTGTGGGTCTCACAAACGCTGGGCGACGTGCGGTCGCCCTACTCGGATACACGAGCGAGCGTCCCGGCCTGCAATCCGCCGGGGACAATCGCGGCCGCCGGAGGCGGGGGCCGTCCGCGCGTACGGAAGATCCGGGAGTCGCGTACGACGCCGGTCGCAGGGACCAGTTGCCTGGCGATCGCGCACGCTCCACGTTTGGGGGCCGCCGACGGTGGGGTGCAGGGCTGTGCGCCTCGGCGCAGCCTGCCGCGGAATGGCGCAAAGAAGGGGCTTGCTTCCGAAATCAAACCCCTCTACGGATTAAGACCGTGGCGGGGATGCCGCCACCCATTTCACCGAAAGGAATCGAAGCCGCTTGTGCTCCCATATTTTTTATTTTGCGTATGTTGACGGCGGGAAGGGCCCTGATTAGGATGCGCTGGATGTCGGGCGCTGCCAGTCCAGGGTGCCTTGGTGGCAGGGTCGCGCACCAGCCAAGGGGATTCGGTCGCCGGGACAGATCCCCCCGGTCGTCGAGAGGCACAAACTCGGGCCAAGCCACGGGACAGCCACCATGAGATGCTTTGAACAGGCCAGGACGATTCTGGGGGGCGCCGTTGTCGGGGCTTTCTTCTGCGTCGCAGCCGCCGCGCATGCCGGCACGGTTCCCTTCACGATCGGAGCGTTCAGCCTCGACAGGACGGCCGGCTACTATTCGACTTACGAGCAGCAGTACAAGCACCGCCCGTTCGACGGCAGCGACACGGTCGGTGGCTACGATCAGATCCGCTCGACCTTGCTGGACCCCTCGGAGCTGTACAAGGCCGGGGGACACAGCTACCCGGCGCCCGGGCCCGGCGACCAGTACCAGGTTCAGTACGATTGGGAGTCGGGCGGGTCGCTGATCGACAACGCGGGCATCTACGACCTCGACCGGCTCGACCTGCTGGTCATGTCGGAGGTCGCGCCCCTGACGCAGGACCAGGTGGGGCAGGGTGACCTGGCCACGGCCCGCAGCGCCGAGTACGACGCCATCGCCGACTTCGTGCGGGGCGGCGGATGCCTGGTGATCGTCACGGACTACCGCGATGAGTCTCAAGACCAGACCACCAGCGAGGCGATGCGCGAGATGGCCAACGGCGTGCTCGGCGCCCTAGATGGCGGAAACGGGGACGCGGGACGGTTCACCGAAGACGTGGCAGGCGCGACGCAGACCGCGGGGGCGGGGTACTTCGTCAACTCCCCGGGGAGCACCGTGCTTGAGGGTCAGTTCCCCTACTACGACGACGGCACCGCGTGGGATGAGACCAGCGGGCCCGGCGGGACCGAGCTTGCGCAGGACGCGTTTCCGGGTGCCGCGAGCCTGGCCGCCTCTCTGAACCTGGGCATCGACACCGTGCCCGACGGATGGGCGGAGGTCATCGCCAAGCGCGATCGGAACGCGGTCGATAGCCCCATCGTCGCTGAGATTCAACTGGACGAGATCAACCAGGGCTCGGGCGGCGTGCTGCTGGTCAGCGACGTGCTGTTCATCAACCGGTACATCTTCGGCGACGAAGGCCCGGGCGCTTCGGGGCGGGACAACACCAACAACAGCGCGTTGCTGCTGAACTTCATCGCCCAGCAAATGGGTGGCGACACCCCGGACATTCCGGAGCCGGGCTTCGTCGTGCTTCTGGTCTCCGGGCTCATGGCCGCCGGGATCATCTCGTTCCGCCGCCGCAGGCGGGCATAGGCGGCACTCTCCGCCTTCTCGTTCCCAGTTTTGCCCAGCGGCCCGGGCCGAGCTGCTCTGCCGCGCTCAGGGCCTGCCTCATCCCGGGCGGGGACTCGCCCGTTCGGCGTGGGTCCGGACGGATGCCCCCGGCTCCACGGCAGGGGCCGCCTCCCCCGGGCGCCGTTCATTCCGGTGAACATCGCCCCCTTACCCCCGTTTCGATCGCGTTACGCGGGGCCGGTCTCGGCGGCACGGCTCGCCTTCGACCGCGCGACGCAAGCCGTTGTCGTCTGGTGTGTTGCGGCTGTCGCACGCCTCTTCGGCGAGGTCTTTCACGAAATTGGCCCGGAAACTGCTTTACAGTCGGCGGAATTCGTTTAGCCACAACACGTACTCTTCTTCGCGAACCAACGCAGCCTAGGGGACTACCAAGTGCAGACCAACAGCCGGAACGGCCGTCGCGGCTCCAAACGCAGCGCCATGCTGACCTTCGAGTGGATTCTGCTGATCTCGCTTCTCGTGATCGGGATCATCGGCGGACTGTCCGCCGTGCGCAACGCGATCCTTTGCGAATTGACCGACCTGGCCGAGTGCATCGAGCAGCTCAACGTCTGCGGTTGCCCCGAGATCGACGACAGCGAGTGCCCGGTCGCCGATTGCAGCGACCCCTGGTGGTGCTGGCAGTGTAACCAGCCGTAGCGTTGCCGCGCGGGCGTGGGTGCTCCGACACGCCCGCCATGCCTTGGCAAACGCGTGAATGCCGGGCCCGGTCGGTACCTCCTCCAATACCGACCGCGGCCCGGTCGGTTTTCTTGCGGCCCGCTTCTTTCGCTTGCCCTCGCGGAGCCGCCGGGCGGAGCGCGGCGGCGATCCTCCAATCGGGCCATACCCCTCCATCAGGGGTCATGCCCGATAAGCTATGCTTCAGTTGCCCTCCTCCAGGCCGTGCGTTGCCGCTGCCCGTGCGTCTTCCGCCACCTGTGGCGTTGTCGAGGGAACCTGGCCATGCGAATCGGCAGCACCCTGTCCGGAGCCAACCGGACGGCGCTGGACAGTCTCCACCGCGCGTTCGCCGACATGAGCCTGTTCAGCATGCGCCTGTCCACGCTCCACCGCATCAACCGCGGGTCGGACGATCCGGCCGGCGTAATCGCCGTGGGCAAGCTCCAGTCGGAGCTGGCCGCGCTGGAGGCCGCTTCCTCCAACGCCGGCCGCGCCCAAGGCATGATCCACGTCGCCGACTCCGCCCTGGACGAGGTCAGCGGACTGATGCGCACCGTGCGCGGTCACGTGATCCAGGCGGCCGGCGGCGGACTGAGCGACGAGGAGCTCGAAGCCAAGCAGATCGAGGTCAACGCCGCGCTGGAGGCCATCGACCGCATCGGCGCCACGACATCCTACGGGGGAAGGAAGCTGCTCGACGGCGGCAAGCTCACGTTCATGCTCTCGCCCGACATGCAAAGGCCGGCCGAGATCGAGATGCCCGAGGTCAGCACCGCGGCGCTGGGAGGCGAGGAAGGCTCGCTCAGCGCGCTGGCCTCCGGCGGGGCCGCCAACCTCGTGGACGGCGATCTGGGCCAGGCGATGGCGATTCTCGACGCGGCCGACCAGGAGGTGCTCGGGGCCCGGGCGGAGATGGGCGCGTTCGCGCGGTTCACGATCGAGTCGAGCCGGCGGGTCATGGACGCCGCCGAGGTGAACCTCAGCGAGGCGGTCAGCCGGATCTACGATACGGACGTGGCCCTGGAGTCGTCGCGCCTGTTGCGGTCGCGCCTGCTGGCCAGGACGGCGATCATGGCCCTTCGCATCGACGGGGAGCGGCTGAGCATGGCCGCCGACCTGATGCAGCCGCTCTGAACCGCGCCGCGCGTTTCCGGGAAGAGAGGGCAGGGCCCTTCTTGCGCGAGCGGCACGAGGGTGCTTCGCACTAAGGTGTCCTTCCCCTCTTCCCTCCGCGGCCTTCAGTAGATCGGCCCGGTCGTTCCGCCGGGCCGCCCGGCGACGCGGGGCTCTCTGCCGGGTCGTTTCGGCCCCACGGCGATCCCCATCCAGCCGTCCTCGATGACGAACTGGTTGACCGACAGGTCGGCCATGCGCGGATCGGTGCTCAAGCGCTCGGGGGTCAGCTCGATCGGCTTGTCCCTGTCGAACGCCTTGCCGAACAGGCCTCGCAGGCCGATCTGCGACCGCATGTCGAGGCGGCCGATGAGATGGACCACCCCGTCGCGCACCAGGCGTCTCGTGTGGCCGTCCCTCTCGGGCCGGTAGAACGCCCGCACGCGGAAGGCGTGCCACACGTTCGGCTCCTTCTTCAGCCGCACGATGGAGAGCGTGACGGAGATTCTGCCGTCCTGGCAGCGGAACACGATCGGGTCCTCCGGCGCGAACGTCACCTCGATCTCGTCGTGGTCCGAGGTCCGCTCGGCGAACTCCGGACGGTTGATCTTCGCGGCCACCCACTCGCGAAGCTGCGGCAGGGTGAACGTCCGCCCCGCCAGGTCAAGCCGCTCCAGGAAGTTGTTCATGGCCGACTCGTGCACCTGGAAGCTGGCCAGGCTGTCCGAGGGCGCCCAGGGGCGGGGCGTGCTGCCGCCCAACTGGTCTTCGCCGCCGATGCGCAGCCGCATGGTCAGGCGCCGGTCGGCGGTGCGGGCGTCGATCATCTCGGGGCCGAGTTCCATCGTCGCGGCCGGGGCGAGGATGCGGTCGCGCAGCCGCTGCGAGACCTGCGTCAGCCGCGCGTCCGCTTCGTTGTCGATCTGGGCCTTGGCCCGTCGAGCCACCTTGGCCTCGATCTCGCGGTTCGCCTCGCAGCGCATGGCCTGGTGCTGCGAACGGGCCACCTCCTGGACGATCGAGCCGACCAGCGGGATCGGATCGAAATCGGTCTCCAGGCCCCGTAGCTGGGTGGCGTTACGGACCTCGACCGTGGCCGGCCACAGGCGGATGCCGAACGTGCCCAGCTCCATCGGCTTGCGCGCGACGTAAACCGACTGGCTGCGGTTGTAGAAGGTGGCCGGCCCGTTGGTGGCCGACGTCATCGACGTGACGCGCCCGCTCACCTCCAGGGCCAGGCGCAAACGCTGGGGATCGTCCACCGCGCGCACCGCCACGTCGGTGAAGCTCAAGCTGCGCCCGCGCACCGGTGAGCCCAGCACCGTGTCCTTGACCCACTGGTACTCGGGATCCCGGGCCGGCATCAGACGGTTGAGAAGCTCCTCGGTCAGCACGATCCGCAGATTGGCGTTGCGATACTCGGTCTGGAGTCGCTGCCCCAGCGAGCGCCGCACCGGCCTGGCCGCGAACGCCAGACGCTGGCAGTCCGAGGCCAACTGACGCGCATCGCTGGGAAGCCCCGTCAGCTCGTACGCCTCGACGTGCTCGAGCACCTGCTCGGGGTCGATCGGCTCGGTGACCCACGCGCGCAACGTCCGGCCCACCGTGGCCACCGGTCCGGAACGGACGAACCGCCTCTGCTCCGAGCTCAGCCGCCGCGAAGAGAGCCTGGCAAGAACTCGCCGGGCGAGCCGGCGCTGCTCGTCCACTTCGCCGGCCCTGCGACGCGCGGAGAGCTCCTTGAGCGAGTCGAGCAGCAGGAAGCGGCGCCAGGCGCGGCCCTCCGGCGAATGGGCCGTCATGGCGTCCAGTTCGGCCACGGCCATCGCGAGCTGCTCCATGTGGGCGCTGGACACCGGCACGACCTCAACGTCGCCTCCGTCGTCGGCCAACACGTGCCGCCACAATTCCAGCCGGCGATGCAGCGCAAAGCGGACCTGGCGGAGCCGGTGGCCGACGGGCTGCGCGATCAGCCGCCCCTCCAGCTCGTCCGATTGGCGGCCCAGAGCGTAGAGACGATCCAGCAGCGGACGCACCTCTTCGGCCCGCCGCGGCGTGACCGGGCCCAGACGCCGGATCGCGTCCAGCACGGCCGAGGCCCACGGGCCGGTCTCCGGCTCGGCGGCCAGGTTCTCCAACTGCGACGTCAGGGCCACCGGCTCGGGCCAATCCGCTCCTGCCGATGGCCGAGCCTCGTCTGCCGGCGGCGCGGCGTCGATCTCCCCGGGCGGCCCAGAGTCTCGCACGGTCGGGGCGCGCGATACGGCCGGAACGTCGGCGGTTGGGGGCCTTTGGGGTCGCGGCTCCGAAGGGAGTTCCAGCGCAGGTTCGGCGTCGATCCCGGGAGAGCGGATCGGCGCCGCGGGGTCAGCGATCGGGCTGGGCGCCCGGTCGGGAATGCTGGCCACGCGCGGCTCGACCGGCTCGAGCGGGGCCAGGTTCGTCGTGTCCTCCACCGCGGCCGGCGCGGGAACGGGCGGGGCAGCCGGCTCCTCACGGATCGGGCCCGGCTCGGGCAGGACCAGGCTGGGCTCAGGGCCGGCCACGCGCGCCGCCGGATCGACCATGCGCGGACGAGGGGCCTCGGCGACGTGCACCGGCTGGCCGTCCGACGCGCGCCGCGGCGCGGGGCGCGGGCACGCAGCGCGCTTGGCAGGCTCAGGGGGTGGATCCCGCTGCGGCGCGCCGGGGTCGGCGACCGCGGCCTGCCGTTGCTCGGCCGGCGGATCCCATTGCGCTACGGCTCCGCTCGGCGACTCCTCCGAGGCCGTGTGCCGCTCCCACGCGCGGGGCGACGTGGCGCTGAGGATGAACAAGCACGCCAGAACACATAAGAACGGCCAGGTTGCTTCCTGCTTCTGCCGGATCATCAACGAACCTCAAAGCCGCGGATAGACGCCTGCTCGCCGGCGGAGCGGGACCCTTAGCTGCGCAAGCCCCTTGCTCCCGGTTTCAGATAAGATCGGCTGAATGGAGGAAATGAGGAGGCCATTTTCTGGAATTCCGCCCGAGAGGCCCCCACTCGGAAGGCCCACGTGCGCTGCCTGGGCAAGGCCCTCCGACTGAGAAGAGGCGGTTGCTTGCGCTGCCGGTGCCGATTGCGCGGCGGTGAATGCCGCCCCGGGCCGACTTGTAGCATTCCCCCCAGAATCGGGCAATGTCATTCAGCCAGCACCGTGTCGTCGTGCTCGTAACCCGGGGCGCAGCAGCAGAGAAACCTCAGCACGCAGGTGCCCGTGTTGGCGATGTCGTGGACCGCTGCCGGCGGGATGGCAATGGCGTCGCCCGGCCCCACGGCGACGTGCTCCTCGCCGATCCGCATCCGTCCCTCTCCTTCGAGGATGTAGTAGATCTCCTCGGTGCGCACGTGGTGATGCGGCGTGGTGCGGGTTCCGACCGGCAGCCGGGCCTCGGCCAGCGTCTGGTTGCGGATGCAGGAGTTGCGGTGGGCGAGCAGCTCGCGGATCTCCGAGCCGTCCTTCGTGGTGAAGGCCGGCACCGACTCGATGTTGACCACATCCATCGTGCTCCCTCCTTCCGATCGATCAGGCTATCCCGCTGGCTGTTTCGCGGCGATCCCGATTACCGCCGGCGGATAAGTGCGCACTTCCCAACTGCCGGCGCCCGCCAGCCGGGCGAAATCGAATCGCCGGTCCGACTCGACTACCAGCAGGCTTCCGGGGGGCGCGGCCTCGACCAGCCCGCGAATCAACTCGAGCATCTCGGCCTCGCGCCGGACGTAGAAATCGTACGGGGGCGAGCAGAACACGGCCCAGGGGTCCGGCCCCAGATCCGGCCCCCTTGCGAACCACACGAAGGTGTTCGCACAAACCACCTCGCAGAGGGGATCGACGCGGAGAGAAGCCACGTTTTCGCGGAGAAGCCTCGCCGTGGGCAGGTGCTGCTCAAGGAGGGTCGCGCGCAAAGCGCCCCGGCTGAGGGCCTCCAGCCCCAGGGCTCCCGTGCCGGCGAACAGGTCGATGGCGTGCTTGCCCCGCACCCGGTCGGCCAGCAGGTCGAACACGGTCTGGCGGACGCGATCCTTCATGGGCCGCGTGCGCAAATCGCCCGAGTAGAGCAACTTGCGGCCACGCATCGCGCCGCCGATGATGCGGACCCCGGCCGGGGCGCTCCCCGCCGGCCCGGCCGCACCGGGGGACTTGCTCGAGGGCCCTGGTCTTCTCCGACGGGCGGGCACGGTAGAATGCTGTTTCTCAGAAGGCCTTCGGACAGGATTCGTTTCGTATGGTAGCGTAGGGTTTTTGGGCGGAAAAGGACTGCTGCACAGGGACCTCCCGCCCCGACCGCTTTGATCTCCATCAATTAATCGAGGGACTGCGATGTTGAAGGTTGTCTTGCGACTGTTCTCTTGTTGTCTGATCCTGGGAGCGGCCGCCTGGGGGGTGGCGGAGCAGGCCGGCGAGGCGGCCAAGCCCGAGTCGGGCGAGACCCCCGCGGCCGAGCCGGCCGCCGAATCGCCGGGCGAGAGCCCTGCGGAAAAGCCCTCCGCAAAGACGGCCCCTTCCAAGCTGGGTCCGGCAGGCAGCAAGTTCGTCGGGCTGTTCGAGGGGTGGAAGGACCTGCTGGCCCAGCTCCGCAAGTTGTACGAGGAGCACAAGCTCGCCGATCCGGGGCGCCGCGCCGAGATCGAGATCGAGTACGCCAAGCTGATCAAGAAGGGCGAAGCGATGGAACCTGAGGTCGTGGCCGCCGCCGAGGCCGCCTACGCCGAGGATCCCAAGTCGATCCCGCAACTGGAGCAGTTCCTCGTGTCCATGGTCGAGAACCGCATCCGGCGCGACGACTATGAAGAGGCCTTCCGCGTCGCCCAACTTCTGATCGAGAACCGCTGCTCGGACAAGCGGGTTTACAACTGGGCCGGCTACGCGGCCTTCTGCGTGGGCAACTACGACGCCGCCGAGACCTACTTCAAGCTCGCCAAGGAGAATGCCGCCTTCCGCGAGCTGGGCAAGAACCCGCTGGACGCCATCGTCCAGGACTTCGTCCGCGATCCCAAGCCCTTCAAGGCGGACTGGCAGCGCGAGCTGGAGCTTCGCGAGGCGGAGAAGCAGGCCGACGATCTGCCGCGGGTCCGGCTGGAGACCAGCAAGGGAGACGTCGTCATCGAGCTGTTCGAGAACGAGGCCCCCAACACCGTGGCCAACTTCATCTCCCTGGTCGAGAAGGATTTCTACGACGGCGTGGCCTTCCACCGCGTGCTCGACGGCTTCATGGCCCAGGGTGGCGATCCGCTGGGAGACGGCACCGGCGGGCCGGGCTACACGATCGCCTGCGAGTGCTACGAGAAAGACCGCCGCAAGCATTTCCGCGGCACGCTGAGCATGGCCCACGCGGGACGCGACACGGGCGGGTCGCAGTTCTTCCTCACCTTCGTCCCCACCACGCACCTGGACACGCAGATCGATCCGGCGACCGGGGAGTTCAAGAAGGACCCCCGCACCGGGAAACCCCTGCCGGGCCACACCGTGTTCGGACGCGTCGTCGAGGGAATGGAGGTCCTCTCCAAGCTTCGCCGCCGCAGCCCGACCGATCCCAATGCCCCGCCGGCCGACAAGATCGTCAAGGCCGAGGTGATTCGCAAGCGCGACCACGCCTACGAGCCCGAGAAGACCGAGAAGTAGCGGCGCAGGCTCGGGACCCGGGCACGCCGCCGAGACACAGGAGCCAGGCCCCATGGACGCGCTGGTGGCGTTGCGGTTCCTGGCCGGCATGGGCCTGCTTCTGGCCGGCGGCGAGCTGCTGGTCCGCGGGGCCTCGCGCCTGGCCCGCGGCCTGGGCATGTCGCCGCTGATGGTCGGCCTGACCGTCGTGGCGTACGGCACCAGCGCGCCGGAGCTGGCGGTGACGGTCAAGGCCGCCTTCACCGGCGGCGGCGACCTCGCCCTGGGCAACGTCGTGGGCAGCAACATCATCAACGTGCTGCTCGTCTGCGGCCTCTCGGCGCTGGCTGCGCCGCTGATCGTCTCTCACCAGCTCGTGCGAAGCGACGTGCCGATCCTGATCGGCGCGTCGGCCCTCGTGCTGCTGCTCGGACTCGACGGGCGGATCGGGCGCATCGACGGCGCGCTGCTGGCCTGCGGGGCCGCCACCTACACGTGGCTCGTGATCCGATCGGCCCGACGCGAGACCAATCCGGTGGTTCAGGCGGAATACGCCCAGGCCTTTCCCCCGGCCCCGCGGGCCACGTCGCTCCAGCTCGGCATGCTCCTGGCCACCTGCGCGGCCGGACTGGTGCTCCTGGTTCTCGGCACGCGGTGGCTCGTCGCCTCCGCCGTGGCCATCGCCACGGCGCTGGGCGTCAGCCAGTTGGTGATCGGCCTGACGATCGTGGCGGTGGGGACCTCCCTGCCCGAGCTCGTCGCCTCGCTGGTGGCCGCCATGCGTGGCGAGCGCGACATCGCGGTGGGCAACGTCGTCGGCAGCAGCATCTACAACATCCTGGCCATCCTGGGGATCGCGGCCGTGGTCACGCCGGGCGGGATCGACGTCCCCCCGCACGCCCTCTGGGTCGATATCCCCATCATGATCGGCACGGCGCTGGCCTGCCTGCCCATCTTCTTCACCGGGCACTGCATCGCAAGGTGGGAGGGCGCGGTTTTCGTGGCCTACTACGCGGCGTACACCACGTACCTCGTCCTCAAGGCCAAGGCGGGCTACGAGGCCACGCTCCACCTGTTCGTGCAAACGATGCTCCTGTTCGTGCTGCCGCTGACGGTGCTCACCCTGACGGTCACCACCTGGCGAGCGATTCGAGCCCGTCGGTGACCGCCCAAGGCGATGGGCCGGGCGCCCCCCTGGTTCTGCCAGAGCGCCTGCCCACCGACCCAGTCCCCTGCCTCTATATAGGGGGTTGACCGCCTGTGCTTGACAGGTAGAATCCACCTCGAGCTGACGCATTACGCAAGCATCCCATATTATTCAGATTACTCAATTTATCCATGTACATGCACCTGGGAGCATTGATGAGGACCACCTTCGTAGGCGTCTTCTGCCTGGGCTTGGCGGCGATGGCCGCCCCCAACGCCCGTGCGGGCATCGTGGATTTCGAGGACCTGGCCCACGGGATGATCGTCAACACCCAGTACGGGTCCACGTTGGGTCTGACGATCAGCGCCGACAACGTGGGCGGCGGACCGGACCTGGCCGTCGTGTTCGATTCGACGATCCGAGGAAGCACCCCCGATCCGGACCTCGTGGGGCCGCCTGCCCCGGAGGATTGGGACCGCGGCAACCTCGCGCCCGACACCGTTCTGGGCCTGATGCTCATCATTGCCGAGAACGACCGGGACCGCGATGACGACGGTGTCCTCGACAACCCGGACGATGAGGGAAGCCGGCCGGCCGGCTCGATCTACTTCGATTTCGACCAGCCCGTCCACTCCTTCGGATTCGACCTGGTGGATGTCGAGGGGCCGGCGGAGTACGGACGCGACAGCGGATACTTCGCCGTCTTCTACGATCCGCAGGGAGCCCAGCTTGCGCGGGTCGGGTTCTCCCAGTTCGTCACGCCGGGCGATCCGTTCTACGATCCCACGATCGAGTTCGGCAACAACTCGGCGAACCGCATCCAGCCGATCGGAGCGTCCCAGTTCGGGCTCGCCTCCTTCGGGCGCGTGCAGATCAACCTCGGCGGCTCCGGAGCGGTGGACAATCTCACCTTCTCCACGCCGGCTCCGACCGGGCTGGTCGGGCTGCTGGCCGTACTGCTGGTCGGCGGGCTCTTTCGCGTGTGGCGCGGGCGCAGAGGCGCGTAACACGGCGCGCCCTCGCGCCGGCCGCTACCGATCCGGATCGCACGGCGGCGGGTTGCGGTCCGAGGCCGTTCCGCTGAAGTACTTGTTCGTGGTGCCGTTGCGCAGGAACGAGCCGTCGAGGTTCACGGCGTAGCCGAGATCTTCGGGCGTCATCGACGCGGTGTGGCCGTCGAGGAAGACCACGTTCACCCGACCCGCGTGCCGCGGTTCCGCGGGGCACATGCGGGCGCTCGGCGTGCACTGGCTGGGGCCGTATTGGGCGTTGGTGAAGTCCACCCCGTCGGTCGTGTACGATCGCGGCGGGTCGAGCGTGTAGCCGTGGTTGCCCACCGAGTTGATCAGACGCTCGGCGCCGGAGTACGGCAGCCGGTCGCGGCTGGGCAGTTCTCCGGCCGAGCCCATCGAGTCGGCGAAGGCCACCGTCATGTGCGAGGCCGGCACGGTGCTCTGGCCGACCGGGAAGCGAGCGTAGCGGGCGCCCGGCAGCGGGCTGGGATTGTCGAAGTGCTTCGGCCGCGTCATTCCCAGGAACTGGTAGTTGTAGCCGTAACCCATGTTCCGCACCGTGTTCCGCTCCGGGGCGTCGGGACAGAAGAGGACGTTGTTTCGGATCACGGCCAGCTCGTCGTCCGTCTTGCCCGTCGCAGCCTGCATCTGGCGGAACTCGTCCAGATCGAAGGTGCCTTCCCAGTAGGGCGCCAGGATCGTGGCCCAGCGCGGCTTCTCGACCAGCACCCCGTCGTCGTCGTCGGCCACGCGGATCACGGCGTACGTGCCCGAGTCCGACCACTTGAAGGGCGGCAGGATCCCGTTCCAGTGGTCGGCGTACATGCTCGCTCCCAGCATGATCTGACGCAGGTTGCTCTGGCACTGCACCGAGCGGGCCGACTCACGGGCCGCGGACAGGGTCGGCAGCAGCAACGCGGCCAGCAGCACGATGATGCCGATGACGACGAGCATCTCCACGAGGGTCACGGCGCGGCGGGACATGAGGGGCGTCTCCTTGCTTGCTAGCGGGGGAAGTGGGCACGCCGGACGGTGCGTTCGGAAAGGACCCGCCGCGGCGTGCCCGGGTCATGGGGTGTGCGCTCGCACCTCTTTAGGCACACGGCGCGCCGTAGCGACCGATTCGCGGCAAGTCGCTGGGCAAGCACAAGTTGCGCCGGAGCGGCGCGTGCGGACCTCCGCCCTCGCGTGTCGCGGCGACCGACACGGATGTCGAAACCGGCGACCGACGCCGGGTTTCGATTGCGGCCCGGCGGGATTGCTTGGAGAATGGGTAAGGGGCTTGGATGGCGCGAGGGGGGCGAAACCGGGGCCGGCTCACGGAACGTCTCATCGCGGCCCGGCCCGCCAGGAGCGAGCCCCGGCTCGGCAGGGGCACCGATTTGTCGTACGCGGCGGTGTGCCATGCGTTGGCCGATTCAGATCCAACTGCTGGTCCCCATGCTGGTCGTGGTCCTTCTGGGCGTGGCCCTGGCAACCGGCGCGGGGGCGTGGCTGAGCTACGAGCATGCCCGACGCCAGCAGGAGGAGAATCTGGGTCGGGTAGTGGAGACACTGTTGGACGCCACCTTTCCGCTGACCGACCGCGTGCTGGCCCAGATGAGCGGGCTCTCCGGCGCCGAGTTCCTCGTGCTCGACCCGGAGGGCCGTCCCCGCGCGGCCACGCTCGCCGTGGACGGGCGGGAGCTCGGCGTGCTCAATCGGCTGCCGCTCGCCCAGGGCCTGAAGAACTTCTCCAGCACCACGGCCGGCGTGCTGGGCGGCCATTCGTACCTGGGGTCCCGGATCCGCGTGCCCGGGCGTTTCGCGGCGATTCCGCCGGGCTCGCTCGTGGTGCTCTACCGCGAGGACCGCTGGTCCAGCGCGGCATGGAGGGCCGTGTGGCCGGCCCTGGCCGTGGGAGGCCTGGCCTCGCTGGCGGCCGTGGCCGTCACGGCGGTGCTGGCGCGGCGGTTTGTGCGCCCGGTCAACCAGCTCTGCGCGCGCACGGTGGCCATTGCCGAAGGACGGCTGCAGCCCATGGCCGTGCCCCGCCGCGACGATGAGATCCGCGACCTGGTGCTCTCCATCAATCGCATGGCCGATCAGCTTCGCCGTTACGAGGCCGAGGTGCGGCAGAACGAACGGCTCCGCGCCCTGGGCCAGCTCGGGGCCGGCATCGCGCACCAGCTACGCAACGCGGCCACCGGGGCGCGCATGGCCATCGAGCTGCACCAGCGCCAGTGCGGGAGCGAGGACGAGGGACTCGACGTGGCCCTGGCCCAGCTCCAACTCATGGAGTCGTACGTCCAGCGGATCCTCAGCCTGGGCCAGCCCGGCCCGACGCAGCGCGAGACGGTCGATCTGGCGGCCCTGGCCTGCGAGGCCGCCGAGCTGGTGCGGCCTGCCTGCCGCCACGGCCGAATCGAGCTGGACGTCCAGGCCGCCGAGCCGCCGCCCGCCGTGCTGGCACAGCGCGACGCGCTTCGCGACCTGCTGGTCAACCTGCTGCTCAACGCCATCGACGCGGCGCGGCGCGGCGCGGGCCCCCCTCGCGTGCGGCTCCGCGTCGAGACGGACCCGGGGCGCCGGGCCGTGGTGCAGGTCGAGGATTCGGGGGCCGGGCCGGGCGAGGAGGTCCGCGAGCGGCTCTTCGAGCCGTTCGTCAGCGACAAGCCCGAGGGGACCGGCGTGGGGCTGTTCGTGGCGCGGCGCGTGGTCGAGACGCACGGCGGCTCGATCCGGTGGGAGCGCCGCGCCGACATGACGTGTTTCCTCGTGGAGCTGCCCTTGCACGCGGCGGCCGAGGTCCATGGCGCACCTGCTCGTAGTGGATGACGAATCCAGCATCTGCTGGGGTCTTTCGAAGCTGGGTCAGCAAATGGGCCACAGCGTCGATGTCGCGGCCTCGGCCGAGGAGGGCCTGGAAAAGGCCTGCGCGCGCCGGCCCGACGCCGTGGTGCTCGACGTGCGCCTGCCGGGCATGGACGGGCTGGCGGCCCTGGAGCGCTTCCACGACCGGTTCGGCCCGCTGCCGGTGATCGTGATCACCGCCTTCGGCGAGCTGACCACGGCGGTCCGCGCCGTGCGCTTTGGGGCCTTTGACTACCTCACCAAGCCGTTCGAGCTCAAGGCGGCCGAGCGGGCCATCGCGCGGGCCCTGGAGGCCGGGCCGGCCGAGAGCCGCGCGCCGCCCCGGCCCGACGAAGACGCCGAAGGGCGGATCGTCGGCTCCTCCCCGCCCATGCAGGAGTTGTTCAAGCGCGTGGCCCTGGTCGCCCCGACCGAGGCCTGCGTGCACCTGCGCGGCGAGAGCGGGACGGGCAAGGAGCTGGTCGCCCGGGCGATCCACCGCTACAGCCGCCGCAGCGGCGGCCCGTTCGTCGCCGTCAACGTGGCGTCGCTGAGCCCCACGCTGGTCGAGAGCGAGCTGTTCGGACACGCCCAAGGGGCGTTCACCGGCGCGGACCGGCCGCGCAAGGGGCTCCTCGAGAGGGCCCACGGCGGCACGATCTTCTTCGACGAGGTGGCCGACGTGCCGCTGCCCGTCCAGGTCAAGCTGCTCCGCGCGCTGGAGTACGGCGAGGTGCTGCCCGTCGGCGCAGAGCGGCCGGCGGCCGTCGACTTCCGCGTCATCTCGGCCACGCACCGCGACCTGAGGCAGCGCGTGGCCGAGGGCAAGTTCCGCCACGACCTGTACTACCGGCTGATCGCCTTCGAGATCGGCATTCCGCCGCTGCGCGACCGGCCCGGCGACCTGCGGCCGTTGGCCGAGCACTTCCTCGACCTGTTGGCGGCGAGGAACGACCGTCCGCGCCCGGCGATCAGCCCGGCGGCGCTGGCCGACCTGGAGGCCCGCACGTGGCACGGCAACGTGCGCGAGCTGCGCAACGCGATCGAGCACGCCATGGTCCTTTCGCGCTCCGGGCTCATCGAGCCGGAGCACCTGCCCGAGCCGGCCGCGTCGCCGGTCCTGGCCGGCCAGAGCGCGGAGGAGACGCTGGCCCTTCTGGTCCGCCGCTGGGCGGAGGTCCGGCTGCGTCGCGGCGTGGCCGACGGGGCGGAGCTGCACGAGGAGCTGTTGAGGGTCGTCGAGCCGCCGCTGTTCCAGGCGGCCCTGGAGCAGAACAAGGGCCAGTGCGCCGCCGCCGCGCGCCAGCTCGGCCTGCACCGCACCACGCTCCGCCGCAAGCTCGACCAGTACGGGATCGCCGAGGAGTGAGGCACGCCGGACTTCCGACGTCGCGAACACTGCGGAAGTCCTGAGGAGAACCGAGCCGGCCCGTGTCGGCCCGGTAAGAATCCCCCGTGCGGCCAGGCGGGCAGGGGGCGTGAGCACCTCGGATGAGTGACGCCTCGTCCCGTGCCCGCAGTGGCCGCCCCCTTCCTTGCCACTTCTCCAAAGACGGTCCAATTCCACGGCTTGATCCCCCGCGGCGGCGCGGCAGAATGCGGCTTAGGAACGTGTCCGTCCGGCCGAACCAGGTCGGGCGGCAGCGGTTGGCTTGGAGAGTCGCCTGTTGCGTGGTCAAGAAGCATGGGCCACCAGCCCCGGAAGTGCGATCGACCCCATCCCTCGCAAGGCAGATCCTTGCTGCGGTCCGATCGCAGGATTCACCCACGAGAGGGAGTCCGGCTGGAAAAACTCGCTTCGGTTGACCAACACGCGGCCCTCCGGTCCGGGCGCGCGATCGGCGCAAAGGGTTGCCCCATGAGGAGATTATGGGTCCGCGGCCCCGCCGATTCCGCCCGTAAAACGAGCGCCCCCGTGCGCCCGAAGACCCGCTGCCTGGAGGGGTGAACCCCGCTGCCGGCACGGCCGGAGTGACCGACCGTGCCTGGCGGCCGCACATCCCGCCCCCCAACCGGCAACGATGCCGACGCGAAGCGTGCGTCGCCGCCCGGCCCGGGCGGTCCAGCGCATGGGGCGAAGGGGTCCGGGGGATCGGTCTAAGGGACCGGCCCGAGGCCTGGCCTGGCGGCGGGGACGCGGCGGCTCGTCCGCGGCCAAGCGGTCTGCGGCGCCGCCGGTCCGGACCCGGTGTAGAGAAGTCCGGCTTCGAGGGACGCGCCCGGATGCCGGAACGAGCACGGGCTGGCAAGCAGCTCGTGCCACCCGGCGTGGGAACGAGGGCACGCGAGTGTCCCTCGCTCACGCGTCGGGCTGCGATGGGTCTGCGCGCGGGCTGTTCACCGGCCGCTCACCACCCCCGCCCAGTCACTCCTCCATGACATCCTTCTCGCGGTTCTTGGCCAGCTCGTTGGCCTGGGCCTCGTACTTCCTGGTCAGCTCCTGGATCTCGTCCTTGACCTGGTCGCGCTCGTCCTCGGAGAGGTCCTTGTCCTTCTCGGACTGGTCGGCCGACTTGTTGCCGTCGCGGCGGATGTTGCGGATGGAGACCTTGGCCTCCTCGCACAGCTCGCGGATGCGGCCGACCATCTTGCGGCGGACCTCGGCCGACAGCGGGGGGACGTTCAGGCGGATCACGCGGCCGTCGTTCTGGGGCGTGAACCCCAGATCGCTGGCCATGATCGCCTTCTCGATGTCCTTCAGCGTGCCCGGGTCGTACGGGCGGATGACGATCTGGGTCGGCTCCGGGGCGCCCACGCTGGCGATCGTCTTCAGCGGCGAGGGGGAGCCGTACACCTCGACGCGGAGGCTGTCCACCAGGCCCGGGTTGGCCCGGCCCGTGCGGATTCCGGCCAGCGCGTCGCGGAGCACGACGACGGCCTTCTCCATGCGCTCTTCGACGTCCAGGAGGATCTCGTCGGCGGTCATGGTGGGCGGTCCTTTGAGAGGGAGGTGGGGCCGATTGGGCTCGAACGAACCAGCGGCGGAGCAGGCCCGCCGGCTACTGACGGTCAGATCGACGACGCAGTCACACGGCAAGGGTTCGCCCCCGGCGGCCGGGCTCCCGTGGGTCGCCTTCACGGGACCGGCTCTGCGCGGGTCAATGAGGGGATGGCCCGTTGCCCGCGGGCTTGCGGTGGATGCGGGTCCCCACGCGCTCGCCGCGGATGGCCCGCTCGATGTTGCCCTCCTTGCGGAAATTGAACACCAGGATCGGCATGTCGTACTGCATGCACTTGGCGATCGCCTCGGAATCCATCACGCGGAGGTTCTGCTGGCGCACGTCGTCGTAGCTCAGCTCGTTGTACAAAACGGCGTGCGGGTTCTTCTCGGGGTCGTCGCTGAACACGCCGTCCACGCGGGTGGCCTTCAACAGGACCTCGGCGTCGAGCTCCAGCGCCCGCTGCGCGGCCGCCGTGTCGGTGGTGACGAACGGGCTTCCCGTGCCGCCGGCCAGGATGATCAGCCGGCCCTTCTCCATGTGGCGCCGCGCGCGGCGATGGAGGTAGGGCTCGGCCACGCCGTCCATGCGGATGGCGGTCATCAGTCGGGTCTGGCAGCCGAGCGACTCCAGGGCGTCCTGCAACGCCAGGCCGTTCATCACCGTGGCCAGCATCCCCATGTAGTGCGCGGTGTACTCGTGGATGCAGGACTGGCCGGCCGAGAACTGGGCGCCCCGGATCAGGTTGCCCCCGCCGATGACGATGGCCATCTCCACGCCCGACGCGGCCGCGGCGCGGGTCTGGCGGGCGAGGTGCTGCACGGAGTCCATGGCAATGCCGCGCTCTTTCGGCACGCCGAAGCCGTCGCCGGAGATCTTCAGCACGATCCGGCGGTAGGGACAGCGCGAGGTTGCTGCGCCCGCCTCGTCCATGGTCGGCTCCTACTGCTCGCCCAGTTCCCAGCGATGGAAGGCGACGACCTTCAGGCCGCCGGCCTGGGCCACCTTGGCCACCGTCTGCGAGTCGTCCTTCACGTACGGCTGCTCCAGGAGGCAGTACTGGGCGTAGAAGTTCTTCATTCGGCCCTCGATCATCTTGACGATGATGTTCTCGGGCTTGCCCTCGCCCCGGGCGATCTCGGCCTGGATGTCGCGCTCCTTCTGCACCAGGGCCGGGTCGAGGTCCTCCTTGCCCACCACGGCCGGGCGCATGGCCGCCACGTGCATGCAGATCTCGCGGGCCAGGTCGCGCGAGCCCCCTTCGTACTGCACGAGCACGCCCGGCGACCCCGTGTGGTGGCCGTAGCCGCCGCAGGTCCCTTCGACGCGGACCATGCGGCCGACCTTGAGCACCTCGCGGATGCGGTTCGTCAGGTCGTCGAACTGCTCCCGGAGCGTCTTGCCCGGCTTGCTCGGCGAAGGCTGGGCCAGCAGCTCCTCAGGCGCGGCCGCGCCGGGGCCGGTGGCGAGCTGCCTGGCCAGGCCGTCGGCGAGCTGTATGAACTCCTCGTTGGCCGCCACCGGGGCGCTTTCGCACTTGACCTCGACCATGGCGGCCACGTCGTCGTCGGTGAACACGGCCACGCGCCCGGCCTCGGTGGCGCGGTCGGTGCGACCCTCCATCTTGGTCTTGCCGTGCTTGCGAAGCCACTCCGTGGCGGCCTCCGCATCGCCGCCGCTCTCCTGAAGGGCCTTCTTGCAGTCCATCATGGGCAGGCCCGTCTGGTCGCGCAGGGCCTTCACCGCGGCCGCACTGATCTCAGGCATAGGTTGGATCTCCTGGGAGCTGGTAGGGTGTTAGCGGTCGTCCGTCGCACAAGGCAGCGGTCCCGGCGGTCCGCGCCGCCGCCAGGGCGGCGCAAGCCGTGGCGTGCAGGTCCTCTCGGGCCGGCCTGCGCGATCGTCCCCAGGCCGGCCGCCGGCCGCCGCCTACGCCGAGGCGACCTCGGCCTGGTCGGCTTCCTCGGGCTCCTCCTGGGCCGCGTCGCCCTTCAGGTCGCCGGCCGCCGCCTTGCCGGCCAGGATCGCGTCGCCCAGAAGTCGCATGATCAACTCGATGGAGCGGATGCTGTCGTCGTTGCCCGGGATCGGCAGATCGACCATGTCGGGGTCGGAATCCGTGTCGATCAGCGCGACCGTGGTGACGCCGACCTTGCGGGCCTCGCGCACCGCGTTCTTCTCCTTCTTGGGATCGACGATCACCAGGCACTCGGGCAGCCGGTTCATGGTGCGAATCCCGTTCAGGTTGCGGTACATCTTGCGGTATTCGCGGTTGAGGGCCGACTGCATCTTCTTCGAATAGGCGTTGATCTCCTCGCCGGCGCGGATCGCCTCCAGCTCCTCCAGCCTGGTCAGCCGGCTGCGGATCGTGCGGAAGTTGGTGAGCGTGCCGCCCAGCCAGCGGTCGCTGACGTACGGCATGCCCGTCCGCTGCCCCTGGCGCTCGATCGCCTCGCTCGCCTGGCGCTTGGTGCCCACGAACAGCACCAGGCTGCCCGACTGGGCGACCTGTTCCAGGTACTTGCGGGCGCGGAGGACCCCGCGGACCGTCTCGCGGACGTCGATGATGTGAATGAGGTTCTTGCGGCCGTAGATGTAGGGCCGCATCTTGGGGTTCCAGCGGCTGGCGCGGTGCCCGAAGTGGACCCCCGACTCGATCAGATCCTTCACCAGGACAGTGGCCACCTGGTCGTTCCTCCTCAGCAAGGCACACCGGCGAAGTCCCCTGCCCCACGAGCGGGCCGGGGCGTCCGGCGTTAGAAACATGAATCGGTCAGGAAGCTGGAGACACGCCACCCTGGACCGTTCAAGGCGACGCGAGCCCCATATGCTATCAGCGATAACGACTTGCGTCAATTGGGGGACGCCCGCACGAGACGGATCCCCGCCCGGCGGCGTGATCCGTGGGCCAGCGGCTTTCCGGCCGGCCCCGGATCGGGCCCGATCCCCGAAAGGACCCACAACGGAGAATCCCTCCCGTGGACGGGAAAGGTGCCGGCCACCCTTGTCAAACCCGGCCGTGCTGCGGTAGGTTCGGCGTGAAGGGAGATCCCACGTTTCCGGCGAGCGGGGAGCCCCCCAGGGGGTCGCGGATGAGCCATCAACTGCTGCTGACCTATCGCGGCCAGGTCCTCCAGCGGTACGACCTGACCGGGACGGCCGTGACGATCGGCCGCGAGGACGATCGCGACATCGTCATCGACGACGAAGCCTGTAGCCGCCGGCACGCCCAGTTGTCCCGCGTGGGCGACACCTACTACCTGGAGGACACGGGCAGCCGCAACGGCACCTACGTGGACGGCCTGCGGCTTCGCACCCGCGTGGCGCTGAAGGACGGCGACTCGTTCGAGATCTGCGGGCGCGTGTTCATCCTGCGCGCGGCAGTGCCGCTGGACCTGGCCGAAGCGGACGACCTGGAATCGACCGTCCTGATGAGCACCGACGCCATCCCGGCCGTGCAGGACCTCGTCGATTCCAACGCGGCCGGACGGCTCCGCTCGCTGTTGACCATCACCGAGGCCCTGGGACGCACGCTCGATCTGCCCACGCTCTTCGACCGACTGCTGGAGGGGCTGCTCGACGTGTTCCCCCAGGCCGGGCGCGGGCTCGTCCTGCTGTGCGAGGAGGACCGGCTCGTCCCGGCCGGGGTCAGGGCCCGCGGTCCGGAAGGCGAAGCCCCGCGGTTCAGCCGCACCATCGCGCGGCGGGCGATCGAGGGCCGCGAGGCCGTGGTCAGCGGCGACCTGATGCAGGATCCGCGGTTCTCCGGGGCGGGCAGCGTCGCCGATTGCCCCATCCGCTCGCTCATGTGCACGCCCCTGTTCTCCCTGGACATGAAGCCCCTCGGCGTGCTTCAGCTCGACACCCGCGGGGCCGGCCGGGCGTTCACGGGCGCGGACCTCGACGTCTTCGTCACCGTGGCCCAGCAGGCCTCGGCGGTGCTCGAGTACGCCCAGCTCCACCGCCAGATCGTCGAGCTCAACCGCATGCGCCAGGAGATGGAGCTGGCCCGGCATGTCCAGCGTGCCCTGCTGCCGCAGCAGGTGGCCGAGCCGCCCGGCTACGCGATCAAGACCCGCTACCTCCCGGCGCGGCACGTGGCCGGCGACTTCTACGACGTCGTCCGTCTGCCCACCGGCAGTTGCGTCGTGCTGCTGGGCGACGTGATGGGCAAGGGGGTGCCGGCCGCGCTGTTGATGGTGCGGGCCTCGGCCGCCTGCCGGACCGCGCTTCTGAGCCATCCCGACGACCTGACCGCCGCGCTGGGCGTGATGAACCGCGAGATCTACGAGACCGCCGGCAGCTCGACGTTCGTCACCCTGACCGCCTGCGAGATCCGGCCCCAGGTCCACGAGGTCGTGGTGGCCAGCGCGGGGCACATGTCGCCCATCGTCCGCCGCCGCGACGGGACGCTCGAGGAGCCGGTCGAGGACCACGTGCGCGGCTATCCCCTCGGCGTCGTCAAGGAGGCCTCGTATGCCACGCTCACGACCCGGCTCGAGCCGGGCGAGTATTTCCTGGTCTTCAGCGACGGAATCCCGGACGCCAGGAACGCGGCCGGCGTGCCGCTGACCACCGCCCGGGTGCGTCAGCAGTTGGAGTCCTCCGGCACCTGCCCGGCCGAAGACATCGCCGAGTCGCTGCTGGGGCTGGTCAACGACCACCTCCAGAGCCAGCCGCAGAGCGACGACGTCTCGCTGGTCGTGTTCCAGCGCACGGGGCCGGCGTGATCCGGCCTGGGCGCCATGACGGCCCCTGAGGCGTGCTCCACGCCGAAGCGTTGCATGAACCGCGATGGCGAGCGCGAGGTCAGTCACTCCTGTGGGTGCGGCCTTCGCGGAAGGGGAGACCGGATGGATACTGCTTGCTTGAAGACCACGGTGGTCGGGGATCTTGCCGGGCGCATCCTCCCCGACCCGGACGTCGTATCCTGCCAACGTGCTGCCGGTGTGGGACTTGACGAAGCACGAAGCCCAGTGGGACGCCTTCGTCAAGAGGCTCGGCTCCCCGGATTGCGCAGCCCGATTCGTGGGCACTCAGACCGAACATGCTGGGAACAGGGCGAAGCGGAGCCGGAATGGACTGGCCTGGCCCGCCGGGCTCGGGGCGTCGGCCCTGCCGGCTGGCAATCGCCCCTCCTGCCGACTACCATGCGCGGCTGGACGTGA
>CAYSUS010000076.1:0-3877 GCA_964434165.1 uncultured Pirellulales bacterium | reverse complement strand
ATCCTTGTCCTCCCTTGAGGCCGAACCATGCCGCAATCGAGACCTTCCGAGCCGAAACCCTCCCCCGTTGGCCGCAGGGAGGTGCTTTTTATGACCGGCGCGGCCGCGGCCGGGCTGCTGGCCGGACGCGGGGCATGCTGCGCGGAGGGAGCCGACGACGCGGCCGCGGTGCTCGAGGAAGGCGACACGGTGGAGTTGAACTGCGCCCCGCAGGAACTCATCGAGAAGGCTTATCGGCTGGGGCACGCGTATGAGAAGAAGCATGGCGGCTGCGCCCGATGCACAGTCGCCGCCTTGCAGGACGCCCTGCCGTTCGTCGAGGAGGACGAGGGCCTGTTCCGCGGTTCCACCTGCCTGGACGGCGGGGCCACGCCGGTGGCCGAACAGAACTGCGGGGCCTTCACGGGGGCAGGTATGGTGATCGGCCACCTCTGCGGCAGCCGCCGCGACAAGGGCTTCCGCGGCAGCGCCAAGCTGGCCCACCGGCTGCTTCACCGCGTGTACGACCGCTTCAAAGAGCGGTACGGGACCGTGCTCTGCCGCGACGTGCGCAAGGGGGCCGAAGGAGACTGTCCCGAGGTCGTCGGCCTGGCGGCCAGGTGGGTGGCCACCGTGCTATTGGCCGAGTTCGCCGGCTACGAAGAGCCGAAGCCTGGCCCGCAGTGCGAGCCCGAGGAGGAGCCCGCAGCGCCAGCGAAGGCGAAATCCCGTCCCACGGAGTAACCGGGCAAGACCGCGCGTTGTGCCACGCACGCACCCGAAGCTACCCGGCCAGGACTCGAACCTGGAACGAGGGAGCCAAAATCCCTTGTGTTACCATTACACCACCGGGTAGCATACCCCCATAAGGGGTAGCGCTGGGGCGTCCCGAGGCCGAGCCTGGCCTGCCGGGGCTGCCTATAGCCTATTGCCCGACTTGGCCTTCGGCAAGAGAGCCGGCAAATCGACCGCCTCGGGCCGCACGGAGCGCAAGATCAAGGCCCCCTCTCTCCAGGCAAGAGGGGGCCTCGGTGTCTCAGGTTCAGGATGGTTCGGGGGCGGCTGGGTCGCCGCACGCGGCTACTCGAAGTACTCCGGGTTGTTCGGCCAGATGGCGCCGGTCTTGGGGTCGTACTGCCATCCGCCGTTCGCGTCGGCCACGGCGGCGGGCTTGTCGCCGCCCAGATCGACCTCCGTCACGTTGTTCTTGCCGTCGAAGGGGTTGGGCGGCAGGTCGTTGTCGATGTACGGCCCGTAGGGGTAGCTGGGGCCGGGGTCGCCCGTGTTCCCGTTGACGTCGGTGGCGTTGGTCAACTGCGGCAGGAACCCGTTCGTCGCGTCCCCGATCTCGTCAGGGTACTTGCCCAGATGGTGGAGCTTGTACAGCTCAATCTGCGACCGCATGGCGTGCATGTTGAACTTCAGCGAGCTGTCCTTCGCGTCCCGGGTGGAGGACGAGAACTGCGGGATGATGGTCGCCGCCAGCACTGCCATGATCACAACGACGATCAGGACTTCGATCAACGTGAACCCACGACGCCTTTTCATAGCCATGGCCAGCCATTCCTCAATTGCGAAAGTAGCCCGTGCCCCGGTACGTGCCTGAGAGCTTCTGCAATCCGCGCAACAGCGGACCACCCTTGCTGCTACAGATTACCTAGGTTGCGAACCGGCGCGCGTCAAGAGGCGGGGTCTTCACTTACCTGCCCGGAGCCTTATGGCGGTCGGAGCGCCATCGTCATCCTGTCAAGGCAGGCATTCCGCGTCGAGTCTGACAGCCTCCCCCGAACCGCCTTCCGCCCATCATGACCCCTGGTAGTCTTTCGCAGAGCCGCGAACCCCGCCAACACAACCGGCAAACTTCATTCTATGTATACATCCCTATCGACCAGGTGTACCCGGGAATAAGGAGGAATTGCGGCCACCCAAACCACTTTAACAACTCAAGTTCTCCAGAAATCCAATCCGTCAAGTCCACAGCCTAGGCAGACGATGTCAAAGGAGCCTGAAACGCCCGATCTGACACATAAGACATCTACGGAGTACCGGGCGTCTCAGGAGGTCACGCATTGTTGGCAATGCAGTTAATGTACATCGAGTGCGTCGGCCGAAGATGCAATAGGCGGACCCCCCGGGTCTGCCAGACCAGGCCTACCCGTTTCCAGACGTCCTTGAAGGAGGCATGACATGAGACTTCTGTGGGGTGTGCCGATAATCGCCGCCGTCCTGACGGCGATGTCGGCCAGCACGGCAGACGCCGGCTACTGCGGTGCAGCCCGGTATCGGTGCTGCGCGCCAGTATGCTGCGAGATGCAGTGCTGCACGGTCATGAAGACCTGCAAGCAGGTTGTGTACGAGAAGCAGCAGTTCACGTGCTACAAGACCTGCTACGAAAAGGTGTGCGAGCCCAAGCAGGTCGACTGCGTGAAGTACGTGCCGGAGACCTGCTACCGGGAGTGCCACTATACGGTGTGCAAGCCGGTGTGGGAAACCCGCACGAAGGACATCTGCTACACGGTCTGCAAGCCCGTGTGGGAGACCAGGACGCGGAACATCTGCTACACGGTCTGCAAGCCCGTGTGGGAGACCAAGACCCGCACCTACACCGTCTGCAAGCCGGTGTGGGAGACGCGCACGAAGGACGTGTGCTACACGGTCTGCAAGCCCGTGTGGGAGACCAGGACCCGCACCTACACCGTCTGCAAGCCGGTGTGGGAGACCCGCACCAGGGAGATCCCCTACACGGTGTGCAAGCCGGTCTATGAGACCAAGACCCGCACCTACACCGTCTGCAAGCCGGTGTGGGAGACCCGCACCAAGGAGATTCCCTACACGGTGTGCAAGCCGGTCTACGAGACCCGCGAAAAGCAGATCTGCTACACGGTGTGCAAGCCGGTCTATGAGACCAAGACCCGCACCTACACCGTCTGCAAGCCGGTATGGGAGACCCGCACCAAGGAGATCCCTTACACGGTGTGCAAGCCGGTTTATGAGACCAAGACCCGCACCTACACGGTCTGCAAGCCGGTATGGGAGACCTGCACCAAGGAGATCCCGTACACGGTCTGCAAGCCCGTGTACGAGACCCGGGAGCGCGAGTGCACCTACACGGTCTGCAAGCCGGTCCACTACACCAAGACGGTGCAGTGCAAGACGGGCCGCTGGGAGACCCAGGTGTATGAAAAACCGGGCCCGGTGGTCAAGAAGTGCGTCCAGGAACCCGGCTGCTGGACCTGGGATCCCTGCACCTGCCGTTGCGTGTACTGCCCCGGCGAGACGAAGATCGTCGAGGTCCAGTGCCCGCCGATCAAGTGCTGCAAGAAGGTGTGGGTGCCCGAGATCGTGGAGAAGGAGATCCAGTGCACGAAGTACGTGCGTGAGACGCACGTCAAGAAGATCCCCTACACGGTCTGCAAGATGGTGCCCGAGCAGCGGGTGAAGACCTGCACCTACAAGGTCTGCAAGATGGTGCCCGAACAGCGGACCTGCAACTACACGGTCTGCAAGATGGTGCCCGAGCAGCGGGTCAGGACCTGCACCTACAAGGTCTGCAAGATGGTGCCCGAGCAGAAGACCTGCACGTACACCGTCTGCAAGATGGTGCCCGAGCAGCGCGTGAAGACCTGCACGTACACCGTCTGCAAGATGGTGCCCGAGCAGCGCGTCAGGACCTGCACCTACAAGGTCTGCAAGATGGTGCCTGAGACGCGGACCTGCGAGTACAAGGTCTGCAAGATGGTGCCCGAGCAGCGGGTGAAGACCTGCACCTACAAGGTCTGCAAGATGGTGCCCGAGACGCGGACCTGCGAGTACAAGGTCTGCAAGATGGTGCCCGAGCAGCGCGTGAAGACCTGCACCTACAAGGTCTGCAAGATGGTGCCCGAGCAGCGGGTGAAGA
>CAYSUS010000075.1:0-34792 GCA_964434165.1 uncultured Pirellulales bacterium | reverse complement strand
TTACGCCGCGATCGGCGGCGGGGCGATGCTTTGCGTGGTGCTGTTCGGGCTGCTGTTGAGCGTGCTCCTTCGCCGGGGCAAGGACTCTCCTCTCCCGACCGAAGGCGCGGGGCCGGGGGCGACGGCGGAAGCGGACGGCGGCAAGACCCCGCCCCTGGCCAAAGCGCCCTTCACGGCCGAACAGGCCCGGTGGTATCAGCGCCAGTGGGCCGCGCACCTGGGCCTGCCGGTCGAGTGGACCAACTCGGTCGGGATCAAGTTCGTGCTCATCCCGCCGGGCGAGTTCATGATGGGCACATCACAGCCGGAACTCGACGAGCTTACCCGAGGAGGTCAGGCCGGGGCTGCGTACAAGGAACTGGTCGCTGCAGAAGGTCCCCAGCACCGGGTTGCGATCACGCGTCCCTTCTATCTCGCAGTCGAGGAAGTCAGCGTCGGCCAGTTCCGACGTTTTGCGGGTAGCGCTCCATACAAGACGGAAGCGGAGAAGAACGGCACCGGAGGGAGAGGATTCGACGAGACTCGCAGGGAATTCTACGAGGAATCCGAATACTCGTGGCGCCGCCCAGGCTTCCAACAGACCGACGACCATCCGGTCGGTCTGGTCACCTGGAACGACGCCCAGGCTTTCTGCCGCTGGCTCAGCCAGCAGGAGGACCTGCAATACCAACTTCCGACCGAGTCCCAATGGGAGTTCGCCTGCCGAGCGGGGACCACCACCGAGTGGCATACGGGGAGCGATGCGAGATCGTTGGAGCGTTACGCCAACCTTGCCGATGCGTCTCACCGCGTCGCGCGGGGGAGCGCGGACTGGGGCGTTCCTTGGGATGACGGGTACGGGATCACGGCTCCGGCCGCGGGCTTCGCCGCCAATCCGTTCGGACTGGTCCATATGCATGGCAACGTCTGGGAATGGTGCCGGGACCGCTTCAGCCCGGACTACTACGAGAATGCCCCCAAGGCCGATCCGCCGGGCCCGTCGTCCGGACAGATGCGATCGGTCCGGGGCGGGGCGTTCGACTTCGATGCAGGCCAGATTCGCTCCGCGAGTCGGCGGGGTCTCTCGCCGGACGAGCGAACCATCTGCAATGGATTCCGCGTCGTGTGCGCGATCCCCGAGGACGCGGTAGAGCTCAAGGAGTTCGCCGCGAGGATCGGGGCGGCGAAAGTGGAAACGGAGCACGCCGCCTCTTCGCGTGTGCGCGTCACCGAGCGGCTGGACATTCGGGTCGAGTATGTTGTGTCGTCGACATCGATCGTCTTCCTGCCCGACGGCAAGTCGCTGTTCACCGGCATCAAGAACAGGCTTCGGCTTTTCAGCGCCATCGACGGGAGCGAAATCTGGTCCTCGGCAGAGCTTGAAAACTGGCCCTACGGACTGGCGCTCTCACCCGACGGGCGGACACTCGCCTGCGCGATGAGTGACGGGTCGATCGAACTGTGGGACGTGGCCACGCGCCAGGTCCGCCAGTCGCTTCCCGGCGGCGATGATCGTGTGTGGCATGTCGCCTTCTCCGGCGACGGACGTTGGATCGTCTCCGGCGGATCGACGGATCAGGCGATTCGCGTTTATGACGCGCAGACAGGACAAGTCAGGGCCACGTTGGAGGGTCGTTTTTCTCACGCGGCGGGCGGGGCGGGGAATTTTGCGGTCTGCCCCACCAAGGACCTCCTGGTGTTCGGTCGCCGGGGGCCGCCCGGATTCTGGGACCTTGCGCAGGGCGAGGAACTGCCCGCCGCGGATAACCTCAAACGGGAATGGAGCCGTATCAGCGGCGAAGTCCACGCGTTCTCGCCGGATGGCCGGCTCCTGGCCATTGCGAGGAACGACGGAACGTTGGTCGTCTGGGATTTGGCGGCCGACCGGGAACAAGCCACCTGCCGGGGGCACACCGAAGCGCTCCGAAGCGTCGCGTTCTCGCCGCACGGCGAAATCCTGGCGACCGCCAGCCGAGATGGTTCGATCCGGCTTTGGAACGCCGCCACGGGCGAGCAAGTCGCCGTGTTGGTGGAAGACAGCGACAAATATCAGAAGGCGGTGGCCTTCTCGCCGGACGGGAAACTCCTGGCCGGGGCCGTTGAGGGTATGACGACGATCCGGCTGTGGAGCATCGAGTACCGGGACTCTCGTGGGAATGAACCGGGTGCCACTGCTGCCTTGCCCGGCAGCGGAAGAGTTCCGCCCCTGGCGATCGCCCCCTTCGACGAAGCCACCGCCAAGAAGCACCAACAAGCCTGGGCCGACTATCTGGGCGTGCCGGTCGAGAAAGAAATCACATTGGGGAAAGACGAAGACGGCAAGGACGTGACGCTGACGATGGTCCTCATCCCGCCGGGTGAGTTCTTGATGGGGTCGAGCGAGGAGGAGGTGCAGTGGGAGCTGAGAGAAGCGAATAGGGACATCGTCGGCGTGCGCTTGAGACTGGAAGAAGAGACGCCGCAGCACCGCGTGGTGATTACCAGGCCCTTCTATCTGTCCAAGTTTGAAACGACGCAGGCCCAATGGCAGGCCGTGATGGGCGACAATCCATCCCAGAAGCCGGGGCCACAGTTCCCCGTGGATCAAGTCAGTTGGGATGACGTTCAGCCATTTCTGGCCAAGCTGAACGCGGCGAGCAAGAACGAAAGGATGAAGTTCGCGCTCCCAACCGAGGCCCAGTGGGAGTACGCTTGCCGGGCGGGGACCAGTACGGCGTTCTGCTTTGGCGACGATCCCGCTTCGCTCGGCGAGCACGCGCGGTTCGACGATAATCGGCGCGAGAGTAGCCGTACCGTGGGCCGCAAGAAACCGAACCCGTTGGGCCTGTACGACATGCACGGCAATGTGGCTGAATGGTGTGCTGATTGGTGCGACGGGGGGTACTACGGACAATCTCCACTGAGAGACCCGCACGGGCCGTCTTCGGGGCGATCTCGACCGTATCGGGGCGGGTCCGACGGCGCCCCTGCTTGGGACTGTCGGTCTGCAACCCGCGACAGAAACGGGCCCTCTTCACGGGCAAGCTACGTCGGCTTCCGCCTGGCCGCCGAAGTTTCCCTTTCGCCCCAGCAAGCCGCCGAGATCGCCGCCGCGACGAGCTTCGCCCTTCAGTTCGATGGCGAGGGCAGCCGTGTGGAGATTCCCTCGCTCAAGTTGGACGGCTCGCATCCGACGACCGTGGAGGCGTTCGTCATCCCGCAGGGGAAACCGAAACTGTATACCTTTGTTTTCGAGTCGGGGGCCAAGGACCGCGGGCAGGTCAAAATCCAATGCGAAGGTGCCAGCGGTGGGAAGTTTAGCGGGGTCGTAATCCAAAGCGATGGCCGCGAATACTCAAATGCACCGGATCAACCCGTGGCCGAAGAGCAAGTCCACTTGGCGTTGGTCTGGGACGGCGAGAAGGTTGCGTTCTTCGTCAACGGCCGAAGGCAGGAGGAAAGCCGGTCCGGTTCCTCTCTGGCACTGGCGACCGACGGCACGTTCGTTGCGGGCAGGCCGACTCGGGACCACGTCTATTCGTTTTCGGGCGTCATCGATGAACTCCGCGTCTCGAACGTCGCCCGGTACGACAAGGACTTCGCGCCACCGGGTCCCCACGACCGCTTCACGCCCGACGAGCACACGCTGGCCCTGTATCACTTCGACAAAGGCCAGGGCAACGTGCTGCACGATGCCAGCGGCAACGGCCACCACGGCCGTATCGTGGGGGCCAGGTGGGTCGCGCTGGAGGGCAACGAGTAGGGCCACGGGACTTGCCGGGCCACGGGATGCGAGCGGCCGCGAGTCCCCCCCGACCGCACGAGCGCGGACATCCAACCTGGCACCCCCCGGCGGTGTGGACTGGACAAAGATTGCATGATTGGCTAAACTTGCAAGTAAGTTGCGGTCGAGTTACCAGCTTCAGGAGCGAGAAGGCCTTGATGGACCCCAGCAAGACCGCCAAGTACGAAGCCCGGGCGAGGATCATCAAAGCCCTGGCCCATCCGGCCCGGCTGATGATCGTCGATGAGCTGGCCGAGCGCGGCGAGCGGTGCGTGTGCGAGCTGACCGAGCTGGTCGGCTCGGACATGTCCACCGTGTCGCGGCACCTGGCCCAGCTCAAGGCGGCCGGGATCGTCGAGGACGAGAAGCGGGGCAAGATGATCTTCTACCGGCTGCGCGTGAAGTGCCTGGCCAGCTTCTTCGGCTGCGTCGAATCGGTCCTCCGCGACAACGCGACCGAGCAGCAGATCCTTCTTTCGCGGTAGAACCTCCCGTTGAGCCATTGCGCGAGACGGTCGCGGAAACGATTGCACGTTTAGCCAAACAACCTTGCTTGGCGGCCCCCCAGCCGCCCGAAAACGCCGCTGCCATGAACAAGCGAGAGATCGGCATCTTCGCCGCCCTGGTAGGCGTCTTCCTCTTCGCCTACTACGTGAACTTCGCCGACACGACGGTCCAGAGCGCCGTCATGGAGGCGCTCTTCATGCTCCAGTGGTACGCCCGCTACCACACCCTGGCCTGCGTGGTGCCGGCCATGTTCATCGCCGGGGCCATTGCCACGTTCTTCTCCTCGGCCGCGGTGCTCCGGCATCTGGGCCCCAAGGCCAACAAGGTCGAGGCCTACAGCGTGGCCTCGACGTCGGGCACGGTCCTCGCCGTGTGCTCGTGCAGCGTGCTGCCCATGTTCGCCGGCATCTATCGCGTGGGGGCGGGGCTCGGGCCGGCGTCGGCGTTCCTCTACTCCGGCCCGGCCATCAACGTGATGGCCATCTTCCTCACCGCCCGGGTGCTGGGATTCGAGCTGGGCGTCGCCCGGGTGGTCGGCGCGGTCGTGTTCGCCGTGGTGATCGGGCTGCTCATGGCCGCGCTGTTCCGCAAGGACGAGGAGCGGCGGACCGCGGCCGCGATGCACCTGCCCGATCCGCCCGCGGCCAAGAGGCGCCCCTGGCAGACGGCGCTGTTCTTCGTGGCCATGATCGCCCTGCTGGTGTTCAGCGACTGGGCGAGCCCTGGCCAGACGATCCTCCAGACCTCCGACGGCCGCACCCTGCACGTGGCCGTGCTCCAGCGGTCGGGCCAGACGGTCCGCGTGCAGCTCGAGGAGCCTCACGGCGCGTTGAGCAAGGGGGCCAAGCTCGACCTGAGCCGGGAGGAGATCGTCTCGGAGCGGGACTTCACGCCCGAGGGCTACGCGTGGGCGGTCTGGATCCATCATCGCCGCTGGTACCTTGCCGGGGCATGCCTGGCGGCCGTGCTGGCGATGGTGGCGTGGTGGTTCGACCGCGAGGAGTTGGGCCAGTGGATGGCCCAGACCTGGAGCTTCTCCAAGACGATCATCCCGCTGCTGTTCGGCGGCGTGCTGGTGACCGGGTTCGTCGGGGCCTTGATCCCCGAGGAGGTCGTCGCCCGCTGGGTCGGCGGCGAAGGCTTTGTGGCCAACCTTGTGGCCTCGATGATCGGCGGAATGTGGTACTTCGCCACGCTGACGGAGATCCCGATCCTCGAGGCGCTGATCGGGATGGGGATGGGGCGGGGACCCGCGCTGGCGTTGCTCTTGGCCGGGCCGGCCCTGTCGATCCCCAGCATCGCCGTGATCTACAGCGTGATCGGGCTGCGGAAGACGCTGGCGTTCTGCGTGCTGACCGTGGTCATGAGCACCGCGGTGGGAATGATCTACGGCCATCTGCTCGTGTAGAATACAAGGCTACGGATGGTCACATGGAGAATGCACACTCAAGGCAACGATCTGCCCTGCGAACCCGGGCTCCGGCTGGTCGCCCCCACTGCATTGGGTTTCTGAGAGTCCATAATGCCGCAGGAGGTGAGTCATGAGACTAGTTCAGGTTCTCGGCCCCGGCTGTGCCAAGTGCGAGAAGCTCTTGCACAACGCCGAGGAGGCCGTCAGGCAATCGGGCGTCGAGGCGACCGTGGAGAAGGTGACCGACATCAACGTGATCACCGGCTTCGGAGTGATGATGACGCCGGCCCTGGTCGTGGACGGCGAGGTCAAGTTCGTCGGCAGGTTGGCTTCGGCAGAGGAGATCGCCGGGCTGCTTCAGTAGATCCGTCGGACGAGCAGGTGCATGTGCGCTTTGATTGCCAGTCGTGGCAGGATGAAGAGATGGCAGACCAAGACACGCGAAGCGGTTGTGCTTGCGACGCAGCGCCGAAGTTGATCTTCGCCTGCTCCGGGGCGGCCGACGTGGGGCATGTGACCGATCTGGCGGCGCGCAAGCTCACGGCGGCGGGCGCTGGCAAGATGTTCTGCCTTGCCGGAATCGGGGGGCGCGTCGGCGGCATTCTGGCCAGCACGCAGGCGGCTTCGACGATCCTGGCCATCGACGGCTGCCCGCTCGATTGCGCGCGCAAGTCGCTGGAAGAGGCCGGGTTCTCGCGCTTCGAGCACCTGCGCCTCTCCGAGCTGGGAATGGAGAAGGGCAAGACGCCGGCAACTCCGGACAACGTCGATAAGGTGGTTGCCCAAGTCCGCTCGCGTCTGGCTGGATGACAAAGGAGACTCTTGCGTTATGGAACTCAAGCAAGCGGTGGCCGTCTGCCTGATCTCGCTGTTCTCCGCGACCCTGGTGGTACTGATCGCCCGGACGCTCGACTCCCAGGCCGCTTCTCGCTTGGAGCCGCACCTGGAGAGGATCGCCGAGCAACTCGAGGCGATTCGCGCCGGGGGCGGGATATCAGCGGCCCCCCGCGCCACGGCATCGCGCGGGCTCGAGCCCGGCGTATCCGGCGACGGCGTCGTGGTCTTTTACTTCCACCGCACGGAGCGTTGCCCGACCTGCGAGGCGATCGAGTCGCAGTCGCACGAGGTCGTCCACAACGACTTCGCCGCGGAGCTCGACAGCGGAGAACTTGCCTGGCAGACGATCAACTACGAGGAGCCGGCCAACGCCGAGCTGACCGAGAAGTTCGAGATCGCCATGCCGGTCGTGGTTGTCGCCCGGATCAAGGACGGCGAGGTCGAGGATTGGGAATCCTTGGACCGCGTTTGGGGCCTGGTGGGCGATGAGCCGGAGTTTGCCGAGTTCGTGCGGGGAAGGATCGAGGAGATGCTCGGAGAGGCGGACTCGAAACAGCGTGGCGGGTGAGTGGCGCGTTACAGGGTGGCGAGTTGGCGGCGGACTGCCCACGGACGACATCTTGCTCCTGTATTCCGTACTCTCGCACTCCGTTCCGCGTTCCTCACATCAAGTACGCGAGTACGATAGTACGAAGCAAGTCACCAACTCGCCTCTCACACTCACCTCCCGTCAGCGCGTGGCGTCATGGTCACCTCCCTCTTGTACATCACGGCCGCACTGTACCTGGGCGTGCTGACCTCGATCAGCCCCTGCCCGCTGGCGACCAACATTGCGGCCGTCTCCTACATCGGACGCAAGGTGGACAGCCCCATCTGGGTGATTCAAGCCGGGCTGCTGTACACACTGGGGCGGTGCCTTCTCTACCTCGCCCTCGCCGTCGCGCTGACCGGCATGGCGCTCTCCAGCCCGGCCGTTTCCCGACTGCTTCAGAAGTACGTGCACCTGGTCCTTGGACCGGTGTTCCTGCTGTTGGGCATGTTGCTGGTCGGGTTGGTGACGTTCGCGACAGGCGGGACGGGGATCAGCGCGAGGATGCAGAAGCGGGTGGACGCGATGGGCATCTGGGGGGCGCTCGCGCTGGGCGTCTTGTTCGCCGTCTCCTTCTGCCCCACCTCGGCGGCGTGGTTCTTCGGGCTGGTGGCCCTGACCGCGGGAGACCAGTCCGAGGCGATTGCGGCCGTGCTGGACAAGGTCGGCATCGTCCTTCCGGCGACAACGATGCCCGGCGGGACGGTCCTTCTTCCGCTGATCTACGGCATCGGCACCGCGCTGCCGGTGATCTGGCTCGCGATCCTCCTGGCCTTCAGCGCTCAATCCGTGGGGTGGGCGTACAACGCGCTGGCCCGCGTCGAATGGTGGGCGCGGATGGTCACCGGCTGGCTCTTCATCACGCTGGGGGCCGGGTTCTGCCTGGAGTGCGTCTTCGGCGTGCCCGTCAGCCGGCCGCTGGAGCCGATGCTCAGCGCCCTCCGCTGGTAAGGGCGTGCCGCGAAGCGGCGGCAGCCGATCACTCCCCGAGCTTGAGCAGCCCCTCCAACACCGCGCGGTCGGCGCGGAAGACCGTCCCGTGCCGGGTGCCGGGGGGCATCTTCAGCCGGTCGCTGACGTCGGTCCACTCCTGGAGGTCCTTCGACGTGGCGCAGCCGTAGCGCTTGCGCGTGTAGCAGTCGAAGTACACGTGCCACAGTCCGTCGATCCTGACGGCCGAGGGGCCTTCGACCCAGGTCTGCGACGTGATCGGACCGGAGGGCTTTCCATAAGGCCCCAGCGGATCCTTGGCCGTCGTCCAGAGGAGCCGTTTCTTCGGCTCAGGACGCAGCCGCTCGTCCTTCAGGAACATCACGCAGCGCGAGCCGTCGCGGACGATGGCCGCGTCGATGACGTTGAAGCCGGGGTCGTAGAGCAGCCGCGTCGGCGAGAACTCCTGGAACGCCTCGGTCGTGGTGGCGTAGATGCGGTGGTTGTAGTCGCTCTCGCTCGACCCGGCCGTCTCGGGGAACCTGCCCGTCACGGTCGAGGACCAGGCGATGACGTACTTGCGCGACGGCTGGTCGTAGAGCAGTTCCGGGGCCCAGCAGTTGCGGGCGCCGGGCTCGTGCTCCATGACGGGGATCGCCCGCTGCTCGGACCACGTGACGAGGTCCTTCGACGAGGCGTAGCCGATCGAGCGGCGGTTCCAGGAGGTCGTGAAGACCAGGTGGAAGGTGCCGTCGGGCCCGCGCGCGATGCTGGGGTCGCGCATCAAGGTCTTCTCACCCAGCTCCGGGGCGAGGAGGGGCTTGCCGCGGTTGAGGGCCTGCCACGCCAGTCCGTCGGCGCTGTGCGCCAGGTACAGGCCGCGCTCGCCGTTTCCGACGAAGTAGGAGAACAGCAGCGCCTCAGGCGTCTGGCCCGGCGACCCCTCGGCAACGGCCGGATCAGGCGAGCCGAGGAGTGCCGCGAAGACGACAAGGCCGGCCGGCGCTCGATTCATCACGGTTCTCCGCTGCGGGCCGGGCCAAAGCGCGCGGCCGAGACGGCCGGCCGCATCAGCGAGCCGCAGGGCGCGGCTCCGCGCGGGGCTTCCCCTGGCGGACCAGGGGCCTGCGGCTCGCCTCGGGCAAGCGGCCGAACAAGGGACGGCGACGAGCTACTTCGTCACCATGTCCTTCAGGCCCTTCAGCGGCAGCACGCGAACCTTGGTCGAGGCGGGCTTGGCCGGCAGATCGCGCATGACCCCCAGGACCATCTTGCGCTGGGCCTTGCGGGCCGGGACCTTGCGCTTCTTGATCTTCACCAGGCCGGGGATCGTGAAGACGCCATCCTTCTTGCTCATGGCCTTCTTGATCTCGGCTTCCAGGGCGTCGAAGACCGCGGCCACCTCTTTCTTGCTCAGCTCGGTCGCCTCGGCGATGTTGGTGAGGACCTGGGTCTTGGTCGGGGCCTTGGGCGCGGCCTTCGCCGACTTCGCTGCTTTGGCCATCGTCGTACGTCCTCCGTGAGAGGTTGTGGGATGGGAATCAACGTCCGTTCGCTTGGGCAACATGCGCCATGCTTGGGATGATTAGACGCCGAACGCCGGAAAAAGCAATACGGTTTGCCCCAAGAATCGGCGTTTTTCCGGGGATTTCTGCCGTTTTTCGGCCGTAACCGGCGGTTTTCGCCCGAAAAGAGGCGTTTTCGCGCGCGGCGCGCGGATTGAACGCGTCCTGCGGGCGTTGTGCGCGGCCGCCGTGGAGCCTAGCATGGAACCGCTTCCCGCCACGCCATCCCGCTCAAGGTAAGACCTCCCATGCGAACCTCCGCCTTAGCTGCTTCCCGCCTTTCGCTGCTCCTTCTCCTTCTGCAATCCCCGCCCGCCGCGCCAGGGCAAAACACCCAAGAAGGAATCGCGATCCACGTCGCGCCGACCGGCCGCGACACCTGGAGCGGGGACTTGCCGGCCCCCAACGCGGAGAAGACCGACGGCCCGCGGGCTTCTCTGGCGGCGGCCCGCGACCAGATCCGCCAGCGCAAGGCCGCCGGCCGGCAAGGCCCCTTCACGGTCGTCGTCCACGCCGGCACGTACTGCCTGCACGAGACGCTGAAGCTCTCCGCCGAGGATTCGGGCTTGCGCGAGGCCCCGGTCATCTATCGCGCGGCGGAGGGCGCCAGGCCTACCCTCATCGGAGGGCGGCGCGTCAAGGGCTTCGTCCCGCACCGGGGCAAGATCCTCAAGGCCGACCTTGCCGCGCAGGGGCTCGGGGGCCTCGAGTTCCGGCAGCTCTTCGCCGCCGGCCGGCGGCAGCACCTCGCCCGCTATCCCAACTACGACCCGGAGAACCCGTACACCGGCGGCTGGGCCTACGTGGAGGGCAAGCCGGTCTCGCTCTGGGCCAAGGTCCCCGGCGAGGACAAGCGCACGCTGAAGATCAAGCCCGAAGACCTCCGCGACTGGTCGAACCCCGAAGAGGCCGAGGTGCTCGTCTTCCCCCGCTACAACTGGTGGAACAACATCCTCCGCATCGAGTCGCTCGACCGGGAGGACCGCGTCGCCCGGCTGGCCGGCAGCGCCTCTTACGAGATCCGCCCCGGCGACCGCTACTTCATCCGCAACCTCAAGGAGGAGCTCGACGCGCCCGGCGAGTGGTACCTGGACCGCAAGACCTCCACGCTCTACTTCTGGCCGCCGAAGCCCGAGGACGCCGAGGAGGTGTACGTCCCCGCGCTCGAAACGCTCGTCGACCTGCAAGGGGCCGCGCACGTGGTCTTTCGGGGTCTCGCGCTGGAATGCTGCGACGGGACCGCGGTCGCGCTCGCCGACTGCACCGCGTGCCGCGTCGAGGGCTGCACGATCCGCAACACGGGCGGCCAGTGCTCCTCGGGCATCGCGGCCGTGGCCGTGCGCGGCGGATCGGAGTGCCGCGTCTTCGGCTGCGACATCTGCCAGGTGGGCAGCCACGCCGTGACCCTCGCCGGCGGAGACCGCAAGACGCTCACCCCGGCCGGCCACGTGGCGGAGAACAACTACATCCATCACACGGGCGTGTACTACAAGCAGGGCGTGGGCGTGGCCCTCTCCGGGGTCGGCAACCGGGCGGCGCACAACCTGATCCACGACTGCCCGCGGTTCGCCATCCTCCACTCCGGCAACGACCAGGTGATCGAGTACAACCACGCGCGGCACCTCACCCTGGAGACGGCCGACACCGGCGCGATCTACTCGGGCGGGCGCGACTGGCTCTCGCCCCGCGGCACGGTGATCCGCTACAACTTCTTCCACGACATGTACGGCTACGGGCGCGAGGACGGCCACTGGGTCTCGCCGCACTACGCCTGGGGCATCTATCTCGACGACAACTCGGCCGAGGTCCGCGTGGAGGGCAACATCGTGGCCCGGGCGATCCGCGGCCTGCTCCATTTCCACTGCGCGCGCGACTGCACCATCGAGAACAACGTGTTCATCGACGGCACGCTCCAGCAAATCGAGATGAACGGCTGGAACGACTACTCGAAGTTCATCGACCGCATGGCCCCGGCCTACGAGGAGTTCATCGAGCTGCCGGCGTGGAAGAAGTTCCCCGGCTTCCAGCAGGGCGGGCATCCCAGGGACGCCGTGCCCATGGCCGGCAACCGCCTGGCGCGGAACATCGTTACCTATCGCGACCCCGACGCGCGGCTCTACAGATTCCGTCGGCTGCGCCTCGACCATTTCGCCTGCGACAAGAACCTCGTCTGGCACGGCGGCCGGCCGCTGGAGATTGCGGTCCAGGAGATCGGCGAGGACACGCCGGTCGAGGAGCACTGGTCGAGGTGGCAGGAGCTGGGCTTCGACCGCGACTCCCTGGTGGCCGATCCGCTCTTCGTCGATCCGGCCCGGGACGACTATCGGCTCCGGCCCGAGTCGCCGGCGTTCAAGCTGGGCTTCAAGCCGATTCCCGTGGAGCAGATCGGGCCGTACGAGCACCCGCTCCGCGCCACCTGGCCGATCGTCGAGGCCCCGGGGGCGCGGGAGCTGGCGCCGCGGATCGAGCCAGGCAAGCGGTGACTTCTCCGTGCTCGTGTTGATTCGGGACCTGGATACCTCCGAAGTCCGCCTCGGTCCTTTCGCCAACCAGGCTCGATTCCGTTGCGCCTCTGGTGTCCACCATGAACCTGCCGGGTCGGCTGAGCCCCGATGAAACCCTCCACGGCCTGAACGATCTGGTGGGCCGCCCTGGCGTGGACGACGGCTTCGTCCGTCTCCGCCAGGCGATTCTCCAGGGCCAGATCGAGGTGTTTCGCGCCGTGCTCGCGTCCGGCTGGAGCCTGCCGCCCGACGACGAAGGCCCGGACCGTCCCGCGGTGACCTTCGCGAACGCCCCCTTCGACCACGACCTGGCGTCAGGGCTGCTCAGGCGAATCGCCCAGTGCGGCCCGCCGGATACGGCGGGCGGCGCTCCGCTCCGACGGGCGGTCGAGGCCCTCGTCGCCAGCCCCGGGCGTCTTGAGGAGACCGCGCTGCGCTTGACGCTCGATGGGGATCCGATGCTGCTCGCGGTCGTGGAGGTTGAGGTCGGCGTTCCGGGCGAGGTCCTGGAGCTGCTCGGCCGGCTGGTTGCCGCGCCGTTCGTTTCCGCCGCGGCGGTGCGACTGGAGGCGCCGTCCGATGAGGACGCGGACGAGGGCCGATGTCCGGTCTGCGGCGCGGCGCCCGGGCTGGCCAGTCTCGCGGGGGACGCCGGGCGGCGCGTCCTGCACTGCTCGCTTTGCGCCGGGGCGTGGCCTTTCGCCCGGCTGCGATGTCCGTTCTGCGTTCGGGAAGGGCCGCGCGGGCTGGACGTGCTCGCGGCCGCGGACGACGGGGCGCGGCGGATCGAGGCCTGCCCCGAGTGCCGCGGATACCTGAAGACGATCGACCTCGGGCGGCTCGCCGCGCCGCCGCGCTTCGCGCCCCTGGTGGAGGACACGGCCACGCAGTACCTTGACGTGCTGGCCCAGCGCGAGGGCCTGCTTGGCAATTCGTGGTACGCGGCGATGGCCTAGCCGCGGTGCCAACCTCAACCGCGCTGCGCGAGGGACGGGCCGTCGCGCAGCGGACGGCACACCGAGCGGACGGCACTGCGGAGCATGCCCGCGACTCCTGGAGAACCTTCCATGTCCGATCGCGAGCGGTGGATCGTCTATCCCCTCCTGTTCCTCGCCCTGGGCGCGGCGTTGCGCGACAAGTTCATCCCGCCCGCGCAGCTCCGGGCCAGGTCGATCGCGGCCGAGGAGCTCGCCGTACGCGCGGTCACGGCCGAGCGTTTGCAGTGCGTCCGTCTTCAGGCGGGCGGCACCGAGAGCGTCACGGCCCAGGTGCAGAGCCTGGCGGTCGCCGGGCCCAACGGCGCGCAGCGCATTCGCCTGGCCGTGCTGCCCAACCAGGCGGGGCAACTCGTGCTCTACGGGCGCGACGGGAGGCCGATCGTGGCGGCCGGGGCCGACGAGCCGGGGCGCGACGGCGTGCTGGAGACGTTTGCGGCCGACGGGCGAGGCCAGGTGAAGCTCCGCTCGGCGGAAGGCAACGGCGTGGTCTCCGCCGTGGCCGCCGGGGGCGACGCCGCCTGCATCCTGGGAAGCGACGGCACGCTGGCCGGCGTGTTTCTCGAGCTCCCCAAGCTCAAGCGCGTGGTGCCGCTCAGCGCGGCCCCGCTTCCCAAGCCTGCGGAGCCGACCGAGGGCAAGCCCGATCCGACCGACGCGGCCGCGGGCAAGCCGCAGGAGAAGGACAAGCCCGAGGCGGACTGAGCGCAAGGGGTCGGGAGTCTTCTCCCGGTTGTCGCCCTGGCTGCGTGGAAGACGCTTTCGAGCCAAGGCTCGCGGCTCGTCGCGGCCCCGGCGCTTGACAGCGCGCCGCCGGTCGGGTTATGACGTTGGAGATTCTGCACCAACCTTTCTCGTGATCGCCGGTGGTGACCATGTCTTTCGGTGACGACGCCATTGCCTCGCTCCGCGCGGCCCTCAAGGTCTCGCCGGACAATATCCCCTTGCGCCGCCACCTGGCGCGGACCTTCATGGACCTGGGCCGGCACGAGGAGGCCGAGCGCGAGCTCCGCGACGCCCTGGCCATGGCGCCGAAGAGCGACGCGCTGAAGGTCGATCTGGCCCGGGCGTTTCTCCAGCAGGACAAGACGAGCGAGGCCACGGTCCTGTTGGAGGATCTCGTGGGGGGCACGTCGCCGCCGGCCGAGGCGCACCTGCTCCTGGCCCGGCTGCTGCTCCGCGGCGGGGACGTCCCGGGGGCGGTCTATCACTACAAGGCGTGCGTGGAGATCGATCCGGACGGCGGCGACCAGGAGCTGGCCGAGCGCCTGGGCATCGTGCCCGAAGCGCAGGCCGGCGACGTCGTGGAGGGCCGCGTGCGCGAGGCCTGGCAGGGGGCGGACGAAGTGTCCGACGTGGAGCTGGAGCGTCCCAAGATCGCTTTCGACGACGTGGGGGGCATGGAGTCGCTGAAGCAAGAGATCGGCGTGAAGATCATCTACCCGCTCCAGCACCCCGAGCTGTACCAGGCCTACGGCAAGCCGATCGGCGGAGGAATCCTCATGTACGGCCCGCCCGGCTGCGGCAAGACCCACCTGGCCCGGGCGACGGCCGGACAGATTCAGGCGCGGTTCCTTTCGGTGGGCATCCACGACGTGCTGGAGATGTGGATCGGCAACAGCGAGCGCAACCTGCACATGATCTTCGATCAGGCGCGGCGTCACCGTCCGTGCGTGCTGTTCTTCGACGAGGTGGACGCCCTGGGCGGCCGGCGCTCGGACATGACCGGCGGCTCGGGCCGCCACGTGATCAACCAGTTCCTCTCCGAGCTCGACGGCATCGAGCACTCCAACGAGGGTGTGCTCGTGCTGGCCGCCACCAACGCCCCCTGGCACGTGGATCCGGCCTTCCGCCGCCCCGGCCGCTTCGACCGCGTGCTGTTCGTGCCTCCGCCCGACCGCCCCGCCCGGGCGGCCATTCTCCGCATCCACTGCCAGGGCAAGCCGCAGTCGAGCATCGACTTCGACCACGTGGCCGCCAGGACGGACGGGTTCTCCGGGGCCGATCTGAAGGCCGTGGTGGACGCCGCCGTGGAGGTCAAGCTCCGCGAGGCGATCCGCTCGGGCGTGCCCAAGCCGATTTCGAGCAAGGACCTCCTGGCCTCGGCCAAACGGCTGAAGCCGACCACGAAGGAATGGTTCGCCACCGCCCGCAACTACGCCCTCTATTCCAACCAGGGCGGCATGTACGACGACGTGCTGGATTACCTGAAGTGACAAGGCGCGGGGGACTGCCTCGCTTTCGTGGAGCGAAGCGGTGCGAACGCGGGGCTGCCCCCCACGTCCGATTTCGGTTGCCTGGCAGGAGATGCTTCCGCAGCCAGGCGAACGGCACTGCGGAGAATGCCTGCTACCGTAGCAGACACACTCCGTGTGCCGTCCGCGTCCGGCCCCTTTCAGACCACACACGGGATTCTCGTTATGATGCGCAGTCACCAGCGGGCATGGCTCCTCTACGAGCGATCGAAATACGACCTGGCGGAGAAGGAGGTCGGCCAGGCCCTGGCCCGGCAGCCGGACGATCCCGAGGCCCACGCCATCATGGCCCTGTGCCTCCTGGCGCGCGAGAAGAACGAGGAGGCCACGGAGCACGCGCGCCAGGCGGTCACGCTCGATCCGACCCACGCTTTCCATCACTACGTGCTCTCGCGAATCTGGAGCGTGCGCAACTACGTCAAGGAGGCCGAAACGGCGATCCGCGAGGCCCTGCGCCTTCAGCCGCACCACCCGGCTTACCACGCCGAGCTGGGCTGGATCCGCTACCGGCAGTCGGACTGGAACGGGGCCCTGGCCGCAGCCGAGGACGCCCTGGCGATCGATCCCGGGTCGACCGAGGCCCTGAACCTCCGCGCCCAGGCCCTGCGCAAGCTGGGCCGGCGGAGCACCGCCGAGGAGGAGCTGGAAGAGGCCCTCCGCCTGGAGCCGGAGAACCCCTGGACGCACGCCAACCTGGGGTGGAACTACCTGGAGAAGGGCGACCGCGCGGGGGCCGAGAAGCACTTCCGCGAGGCCCTGCGACTCGACCCCGACCTGGACTGGGCCCGCCACGGCGCCCTGGAGACCATCAAGACCGGCAACGCCCTGTACCGCGCGATGTTCCGCTTCTTCACGTGGATGCGCAGCCTGGGCAGCAGCGGGCAGTGGAAGGTCATCCTGGGAGCATGGCTTGTTTACATCATCGGCCGCCAGATCGCCGCCGCCTCGCCGGCCCTGGCTCCCTGGCTGTGGCCCCTGCTGGTCGCCTACCTGGTCTTCGTGCTGGCGACGTGGTTCGTCGAGCCGCTGGCCAACCTGACCCTGCGCCTGCACCCGTTCGGGCGCCTGGCCCTCTCGCGCGACGAGCGGATCGGCTCCAACTGGGTGGGCGGGTTCCTGCTGGGGACCGTCCTTCTCGGCCTCGCCGCCCTGGCGACCGGCGGGCAAGTCGTGGTCGTGGAAACGCTCCTCTGGTTCGCCGCCATGCTGTTGGCGGTTGCCGCCACGGTGCGCTGCGCTTCGCCGTGGCCGCGCAGCGGGATGATCGTGTACGCGATCGTGCTCGCCTGCCTGGGACTGATCCGGCTGGGGATCCTCCTGGGCGCGACGCTCGCGGACCCGGGGACCTGGCCGCCCCTGCTCGCGGCGGTTTGCGGCCTGGCCCTCAGGCCCCTCACCTGGGCCTTCTACCTCGGAGCCGGCCTGTCGCTTTTCGGGGCCAACCTCCTGGCCTCGATCCGCTGGAAGCAGTGAGGCGCCGGACGACGGCGTCACGAGGGGAGCCGGCGCCCTCGGAAGGCAACGGCGCCGCGGGGCGTCGCGCCGCTTCAGCAGATCCGCGGCATCTGCTCGCCGGACAGCAGATCGAGGAGGCGGCCGCCGCCCAGCGGGCCGCGCATCTCGACCACGCCGGGGTGGCGGTCCGTGGCCGAGCCGATCACGGCCGGCTGCGGCGCCGCCGCATGGGCGCCCATGATCTCCATCGCCCGGTCGGCCGCTTCGGGCGGCACGAAGGCCACCAGCCGGCCTTCGTTGGCGACGTAGAGCGGGTCGAGGCCCAGTAGCTCGCACGCCCCGGCGACCGGCGGCGAGACCGGGATCGCGGCCTCGGTCAGGTCGATGCCCACGCGGGCGTCCATGGCGATCTCGCTGAGCGCCGCGGCCAGTCCCCCGCGCGTCAGGTCGCGGAGGCAGTGCAGGTCGCCCTCCAGCTCGAGCAGGGCTCCCACCAGTCCGGCCAGCGAGGCGCAATCGCTGTGCGGCGCGCCTTCGAACTGGAGGCCCTCGCGGATCGACATCACGGCGATGCCGTGCCGGCCCAGGTCGCCGCTGACCAGCACGGCGTCGCCCGCCGCCACGCGCCGCGGCGAGACCTCGACCCCGCGGGGCACCAGCCCCACGCCCGCCGTGTTGATGAACACGCCGTCGCCCTTGCCGCGATCGACGACCTTGGTATCGCCGGTGACGATCTGCACGCCGGCCTCGTCGGCCGCACGGCCCATCGACGCGACGATGCGGCGAAGCTCGTCCAGGGGCAGACCTTCTTCGAGGATGAAGCCCGCGCTGAGCCACTGCGGCCGGGCCCCGGCCATGGCCAGGTCGTTGACCGTGCCGAACACGGCCAAGCGCCCGATGTCGCCGCCGGGGAAGAACCGCGGGCTGACCACGAACGAGTCGGTCGTGAAGGCCATGCGCGTCCCGTCGGAGGCGCGGAGCACGGCGCTGTCGTGCGGCGGTTCCGCGCGCCCCGCCGGACCAGGCCTTGCCGGGCCGCGAAACCCGGCCAGGAAGAGCCCCTCGATCAGGTCCCGCATCAGGCGCCCGCCGCCGCCGTGGGCCAACTGCACGGTGGCGTGCTCCGACAGGGGCACGGGGCAGGCCAGCGCCGAAGGGTCCGGAGGGTCGTCGCGCATCGTCGTCTCCCTGCTGGGGCGCCCGGTCAGTTGGTCACCGCGCGCCGCCGATACCGGTAATAGGCCGCGCAGGCCCCCTCGGCCGACACCATGGGCGCCCCGAGCGGGTGCTCGGGCGTGCACCGGATGCCGAAGGCCTCGCAGTCGTGCGGCTTTCTGTGGCCTTGCAGCACGGCGCCGGCGATGCACTCGCGGGGCTCTTCCGCAGCGATCCCTTCCACCCCGAACCGCTCGGCGGCGTCGAGCGCCGCGAACTCCGGCCGCAACTCCAGCCCGCTATGGGGAATCGTGCCGATCCCGCGCCACTTGCGGTCGCCGACGCGGAAGACCTCGCGGACCCGGCGCATGGCCGGATGGTTGCCTTCGGAGCGGACCGCGCGGGCGTAGGCGTTCTCCACCTCGGCCCTGCCTGCCTCGAGCTGCCGCACGCAGGAAAGCACGCCGCGAAGGATGTCGAGCGGCTCGAACCCGGTGATGACGATGGGCACGCCGTGCTGCGCTGCGATCGGCTCATACTCCTGCGAGCCCGTCACCGCGCACACGTGCCCCGCGGCGAGGAATCCCTGCACCACGTTCTGCGGAGCGCGGAGCACCGCCTCGATCGCCGGCGGCACCAGCACGTGCGAGACGAGCACGGAGAAATTGGCCAGCCCCAGGCGCCTGGCCTGGGTCACCGCCATGGCGTTGGCGGGGGCCGTGGTCTCGAAGCCGATGGCGAACAGCACCACCTGGCGGTCCGGGTCGGCCCGCGCGAGCGTCACCGCGTCCATCGGCGAATACACCACGCGCACGTCGCCGCCCTCCGACTTGACGGTGAGCAGGTCCTTGCCCGAGCCCGGCACGCGGAGCATGTCGCCGAAGGAGCAGAACACGACGTCCGGCCGGGAGGCGATCGCCACGGCCTTGTCGATGATCTCGATGGGCGTGACGCACACCGGGCAGCCGGGCCCGTGGATCAAGGTGATCGCCGGAGGCAGGAGCTGGTCCAGGCCGAAACGCACGATCGCGTGCGTCTGGCCCCCGCAGACCTCCATGAGGTGCCAGGGGCGGGTCGTCGCCCGGGCGATCTCGTCGGCCAGCCGCCGGGCGGCCTGGGGATCGCGGTACTCGTCGATGTACTTCATCCCGGGCCCCCTTGCCCCGCGGCCCCCGGCGGGGCGTCGTCCAGCTCGGCGGCCTCGCCGATCTGCTCCAGGTACGAGAAGATCTCCTCGGCCTCCGCCTCGTCGATCTGGCTGATGGCGAAACCCACGTGGACGAGCACGTACTGCCCCACCTGGGCATCGGGCGTGTACGCCAGGCAGATATCCTTGGCGATGCCGCCGAAATCGACCTTGCCCATCGGCAGATCGTCCTTCTCGTAGATCTCCAGGACCTTTCCCGGCACGGCCAGACACATGAATCAACCTCGCAATTGCCTTGCGGCGACAACCGCCTGGCCCAGGGCGATGGCTCCATCGCCAGGCGGGAATTGACGGTGCCATAGTACCTCGAAGCCGGCGGCGGCCAGCCGGTCACGCACCCGCTCCGTGAGAAGCCGGTTCTGGAAACAACCGCCCGCCAGCGCCACGCTCGCGCACCCCGCGCGCTGGGCGAGCAGAACGCATGCCTCGGCCAGCGCCTCGTGGAAGCCCGCCGCGATCCGGCCGGCGCTTGCCCCGGACCGGCGGTCGGCCAGCACGGCGCGAACGAGCGGCTCCGAGTCGATCACGGCCGGCTGGGACTCCTCCAGCCGGACGGGGTAGGGCGCGACCGGCCCGCCGGCGCGCGATTCCTGCTCGGCGGCGAACTGCAGAGCCATGGCTGCCTGGCCCTCGAACGTGATTTCGCCGGGCATCCCGGCGATGGCCGCGACCGCGTCGAACAGCCGGCCCATGCTGCTCGTCCGGGGGCAGTAGAGCCCGCGGGAAAGCATCGTCGCCAGCGTCTCCAGCTCGCTCGGTCGAAACCACGCGCCGGCGATCTCCAGCGACTCCTGCCCGAGCGCCTCGTAAAGAACCCCCAGGGCCGAGCGCCGCGGCTGGCGCACGGCCCGGTCGCCGCCGGGAAGGGGGAAGGTGCGCAGGTGGGCCACGCGCTCGAAGCCGGCGCCGCGAGTCCGCAGTACCTCGCCGCCCCAGACGGTCCCGTCCGGGCCGTAGCCGGTGCCGTCCCAGGAAAACCCAAGCACCGCGTCCTCCGCCTCGGCGACGGCCCTTCCCTGCTCCGCCAGGCACGCGGCCAGGTGGGCGTGGTGGTGCTGAACGCGGACCAGTGGCACGTCCCAACCGGCGGCGAGCTCTTCCGCGTGCCGCGTGGAGGCATAGTCCGGGTGCAGGTCGCAGGCCACGGCCTCGGGCCGGGCGCGGAAGAAGTCCACCAGATCGCGAGCGGCGCGGCGGTGGACCTCCACGCCGGCCACGTTGTCCAGGTCGCCCACGTGCTGGCCGACGACCACCTGGGAGCCCACCGAGAGCGCCACGGTGTTCTTCAGGTGCCCCCCCAGGGCCAGGATCGACGGCAGCCGCCCGCCCACCTCGATGGCGCGGGGTGCGAAACCCCGGGCGCGGCGGAGCACCTGGACCTCGCCGCACACCATTTGGGCCACGGAATCGTCCACCGGGCGCACGACCGCGCGGTTGTGGGTGAGGATCACGTCGGCGATCGACCCCAGCCGCTCGACGGCCTCGGCGGTCCGCGTGGCCATCGGCTCCTCGGCCAGGTTGCCACTGGTGCAAACAAGGGGGCGTGCCACCCGGTCGATGAGCAGGTGGTGCAAAGGCGTAGAGGGCAGCATGACGCCCAGGCAAGGATTGCCCGGCGCCACGGACCCGGAGACGCGGATCGCGGGCTCGGTTCTTGCGGCCGCGCCGCGCCGCCGCAGAAGCAGGATGGGGGCGTCGGGCGAGGCGAGCGCCGCGGCCTCCCGCGCCGAGACGTCGCACGCCCGGGCGGCCTGTTCCACGGACGCGAAGAGCAGGGCAAGCGGCTTGTGCGGGCGGCGCTTGCGCTGGCGCAGGCGGTCCACCGCGCCGTCGTTTTCCGCGTCGCAGAGAAGCTGGAATCCACCCAGCCCTTTCAGCGCCACGATCCGACCCGCAAGCAAGGCGCGGGCGGCGGCCGCGAGGGCCTCGTCGCCGCGGGCCGTCTCGCGCCCCCGCGGGTCCACCAGGCGCAGCTCCGGGCCGCACGCCGGGCAGGCGATGGGCTGGGCGTGAAACCGCCGGTCGCCCGGGTCCTCGTACTCCGCCCGACACGCCGGGCACATCGTGAAGCGGCGCATCGAGGTCCGCGGGCGGTCGTAGGGCAAATGCTCGATGATCGACCACCGCGGGCCGCAGCGCGTGCAATTGGTGAAGGGATAGGCGAACCGCCGCGCGCCGGGCGTGCGGATCTCGTCCAGGCACGCGCTGCACGTGGCCAGGTCGGGCGGGATCGCGGGCCGCGGCGCGGCGCGGCCCTCGCTGGGAACGATCTCGAACGCTCGGGTCGAATCCGCAACCGGCTCGGCCTCCGCGACGTCGAGCGACTCGATCCGGGCCGCAGCGGGATGGTCGCGGCGAAGCGCCTGAAGGAACGCCTCGATCGACTCGGCGGGGCCCTGGATGTCGATCCGCACGGCGTCGGAGTCGTTTCGCACGAAGCCGCTCAGCGCGAGCGAACGGGCCGCGCCGAAGACGAACGGCCGGAACCCCACGCCCTGCACCACGCCGCGCACGGCAATCCTTAGCCGCCGGGTCGAGGTTGTCGTGGGGCTGGAGTGGCTCATCGCAGCATGCCCGGCTTCGGAGCGGAGGGTTCAGTGCGGACCCCGGCCACGGTCCGCCGAGGGCGTCTCCGCGGACCGGCGGGCTGGGGCCCGCCCTGACGAAGGCCTGAGCCTTCATTGTATGCCTGGCAGGGGACGCTGATAAGCGTGCGCGAAAAGGAACGGGGCCGGAAGGTTTCCGGCCCCGTCGTGCGTGCATCCCGGAGCGCCCCGTGCCCTGGCGAGTACGTGGCGGGATATCGAGAATAGAGGTGGGGAAGTGAGGGTTGATGCGGGAAGGGCTCAGCCGCTGCCGCGGGAAGGGCAGCCGCCGGGCCCCTGTTCTTCTACCTTTCCCTCGACGGCCACGGGGACTCCGGAATATCCAGCTTGGACGGTAAGGCGTCTTCACCCCGGGCGAGGCTCTCGCCCCGCGTCGAGGTCTCGCGCACGTCATCGGTGCATACGACGACGACCTTGTTTCGGTTCGCTTCGGCGATGAACTCGTCGTGATCGACGAGGATCGTGCGGCCGGCCTCCACGGCCAGCACGCGGGCGCCCGCGGCGATCATGCTGCGGAGCGTGCCCAGGCCGATGGTGGGCACGTCGAATCGCATGTCCTGCTGCGGCTTGGCCACCTTGACGACCGTGAAACCTCCGGAGCGGCAGAGCGCGCCGGCGCGGCGGATGCAGGCGTCGGTGCCCTCGACGGCTTCCACGGCCAGCACGGCCTGGTCCTTCACGGCCACGCACTGCCCCACGTCCAATCGGCCCATCTCCTTGGCGAGGCGCCAGCCAAAGCGGATGTCCTTCTCCTGCCACGACGTCGGTCCGCGCGCCGTGAGCAGGCCGGCCCGGAGGAGCAGCTCGGGGACGTAGTCGGTGGCGGGGCGGAAGCGGATGCCCTCGCGGCCGAACTCCTCGACGACCGTGCCCAGCAGCGTGTCGTCGCGGCAGTCCTTGTTGCGCGTCAGCAGATGGGGGATGAACATGCGGATCGTGCGCACGTCGGGCAGGTGCCGCACCCAGAGCCACGGCTGGAACAGCAGCGTCTTGTGGATCTTGCCGGCCATGGTCGCGTCGGTCACGCCGTGGCGCTGGAAGTAGCGGATGGCGCTTCCGAACCGCCCCACGCCGGTCAGGCGGAACTCCTCGCAGATCTCGCCCAGCACGGGATCGGCCTCGCCGGCCACGCCCAGACAGTACACGCGGTAGCCCTGCCGCTTGAGGGCCTCGGCGATCAGCACGGGGTATCTGCCCCAGCCGGCGATCAGGCCGACTCGCTTCGCCCGCAGGTGGGCGGCGTCGATCCGCGTCGAGGTCGTCCCGGCTTCGCGCATGTACTCGTTCGCCAACGCACCCCCGCGGGGCCGATCCCGCGTCCTGTCTTGTGCTTCGCCCCCCTACGCCACGGCCCGGCCGCGGTCCTCGTCGTTCGCGCCGCGAGACGATCGGAGGGCCTCCACCTCGGCCGCCAGGCGGCTGATCGTGGCCTGCATCTGCTTGAACTCCCGCCGCATCTCCGGAAGCTTGATCCACGCCACCTGCTTGAGCTTCTGTTCCCGCTCGGGCGTGGCGGGAATGCCGACCATGCGGGCCCCGGCGGGCACGTCGCCGATTACGCCGGCCATGGCCCCGAGCACGGCGCGCTCGCCGATCTGGACGTGGTCCTTCACGCCGACCTGGCCGGCCATGACCACGTAGTCGCCGGTGGTCGTGCTGCCCGCCACGCCCACCTGCGAGCAGAGCACGTTGTGGCGGCCGATGCGGCAGTTGTGGGCGATCATCACCAGGTTGTCGATCTTCGTCCCTTCGCCGATCACGGTCGAGCCGTAGGTGCCCCGATCGATCGTCGAGCAGGCCCCGACCTCGACGTCCGGACCCAGAACCACGTTGCCCAACTGGGCGGTCAGGCGGTGCCGGCCGTGGGACGTGACGTAGCCGAAACCGTACGCCCCGATCACCGCGCCCGCGTGGATCACGCACCGCGGACCCACGATCGTGTCCTCGTAGATCACCGCGTTCGGGAACACCGTCGTCTGCGGGCCGATCCGCACCCCGTCCATGATCCGCGCCCCGGCATGGATCGTCGCGCCCTCGCCGATCTCCACCTCGTCGCCAATCGTCACGTGGGCGTGGATCTCCACGTCGTGGGCAAGCCGGGCGCTGGGGCTGACCACCGCCAGCGGGCTGATCCCCTGCGGCTGCCTGGCGCGCGGCGGGCGGAAGTGGCAAAGGATCGCCGCGAAGGCCCCGTGGACGTCCTCCACCCGAATCACCGGCAGGCCATTCGGCTCAAAGCACCGCGGAACCACGGCGGCCGAGGCGGGAGACTGGCGGAGCGCGTCCTCTTTGTCCGCCTTGTCCACCAGCGTGATGTGTCCCGGCCCGGCTTCGGCCAAAGGCGCGGCCCCGCGGACGGTCAGGCCCGGCGGGCCGAAGAGCTGACCTTCAACCAGGGCGGCAAGCTCCCCCAGAGTCGCGTGCATGCTCGGAAGTCCTTTCCGATCGAGGCCGATCCATGACCACCCCCCACCCTGGAGGATTTGGCTGTGCTGCGGGGGCTAAATCTACCCCATCCCACCTCGGGGAACAAGAGCAGAAGACGCCGCCCTGCCCACCAGGAAGGGCGATCCGCGAATCCGGGACTCGGCTTGCAGGGCGCTTGCAGGCTACGCGACCTGCCTTCGACGCCGCAGGGCGTAAAGGCCCAGGCCCAGCAGACCCAGCCCGGCCAGCACGCACGCCGACGGCTCGGGCACGGCCGACGTGAACGTGATTTGCAGGTAGTGGCTGGGGTCGTTCGGGTTGGCGCGGATGCCGAACCTCCCCGTCCCGAACTCGTTGGTGATGTCGTTGGCGAACCCGCTCAGGTCGAGGACGAAGTCCGTCTCCTCGAAGCCCTGGATCCCGTCCGTGGCGTGGACGAAGTCCCACGCGTAGAACACGAGCGCCTCGGCCGAGAAGTCGGCGGGTCCGGGGTTCGTGCCGCCGCCGGGCAGAAGCGTGACGAGGTCCACCTCGAACTGCCCCGTCTGGAGCCCCGTCAGATCGAGCGTGCCGTTGATCTCCAGCAGGTCCCAGCCCGGGCCGCCCTCGGCGCCCATGGTGCCGTCCGCGTCGTCGATCTGGAAGGTGTACGACCCGCCGCTCGTCCAGGTCTCGCTGCCGGTGGTGAGCGTGCCCACGCTCCGGCCCGGCGAGACGGCGCCGCCGAGGGTGACCGGGGCGTCGGTCGAGCCGTAGCCCCCCAAGGTGGCGCCAGCGGCCACGTGGTACATCCCGCCGCCGGTGTGCGTGCCGTTGAGCACGAGCATGCCCTCGAGCACTTCGGTCGTGCCGTTGTAGGTGTTGTCGCCGGAGAGGGTGAGCGTGCCGGTGCCCTCCTTGACGAGATCGTTGTCCGCATAGATCCATCCGCGCCCGTCGCGCACTTCATAGAGTTGCCGGATCTCCGCCTCGGAGAGGGCCCGGTCGAAGATCGCGATCTCGTCGAGCAACCCGCTGAAGGCGTTTCCGTCGCCGCTTCGCGTGCCCAGGCGGAGCACGTCGCTGGACAGGAACGCCAGGTCGTTGCTGCGCGTGCCCTGAAGCTCGCCGTCGAGGAAGACGGCCTGCTGGTTGGAGCCCGTGTCCGCCGGATCGCCTCCGTCGTCGAATCGGAACACGATCAGGTGCCACTCCGTGTCGGAGACGTCCGGACCGGCCCCCAGGTCGTTTCCGTAGAAGCCCATGTAGGGCTGCCCGTCGCGCAGGCCCATGTGCATTCCCTCGCTGTCGGTGCTGGCCGGGGTCCCGAAGATCATCCTGTCGCCCGAGCCGGTCTCGTCGCGCTGGAACCAGGCCAGCGCCGTGAAGGCGTGCTCCTTCATGGAGAGCGTGTCGGCGGACACCGTATCGACGTAGCGGTTGTCGGTCCGCTGGATCTCCACGGCGTTGCCGTAGAGTCCGGCCTGGGTCGTCATGCCGGTCCCGGTGTAGGTCCCGTCCGCGGTGGTGCCCAGCGAGCCGCTGTTGGCCGCGGTGGTCGTGCCGGGCGTGATGCCGGTCTCTTCGAACTTCCACCACGCGATGGGCGCGGCGGCTTCGAGAGTGTCCGTGAAGGACGCCTCATAGTAGTCCTGGCCCGAGATCGACCCGCGGATCGTGGTGTTCCCCGGGCCGGCGACCCGCAGGCTCGACTGCTGCAAGTCGAAACTGCCGGCCACGGTCAGAGACTCGCCCGCGGACGCGGAGACCACGTGCACCTCGCCCGTGTCGCCGGGGTTGACGGAGACGGGGCCGGCCAGCGTGTTGCTGCCGGCGAGGTTCCTGAGCGTGGCCGGGTTGCCGGGGGCCGCGCCCAGGGTGACGGCCTCTCCCGTGATGGTCACGCCGCCCTGCAGCGCCAGTGTCGCGCCGCTGGCCACCGTGGTGCCGGCATCGGCCGTGCCCAGGGCATTGTTGTGCCCAGCCACGAGCGTGCCGGCCTCGACGGTGGTCGTGCCGACGTAGCTGTTGTTGCCGGTGAGGGTCGCGGTGCCGGAGCCCGTCTTCACCAGGTTGGGGCTGGGAGTATAGGTGGTGGTCAGGGTGGCCACGCCGGCGATGTCGCCGGGCGTGAATCGCAGCCAGGTGGTTCCCCCGTCGATGCTGAACTCCGGCTGCAAGCGCGAGCCGCCCCCGCCCTCGCGATGCTGCAACGCCACGGAAAGCGGCGTCCCGCGCGGCAGGGTGATCGCCCCTGTCGTGTAGCTCCCGCCGCGATCCTGGCCGTAGGGGTCCTCCCCCGCGTCGCCGAAATCGCCGTCCTGGTTCAGGTCGATGCGGATCCGGTTGGCGTCATCGGCCGACGTGTGGCGGAACAGGACGTCCACGTCGCCGCTTCCCACGATGGTCAGGTCGCCGACGAAGGTGTTGCCGTAGTTGTTGGGGTCGTTGGGATTGCCCCCGTTGTTCAGGCCCACGATGTCGCTGCCCCAGAAGTTGATGAACGCCGATTCGTTGTCGAACCAGACCTGGTCGGAGGTGAGCCTGCTGGCCAGTTGGTTGGGGTCGCCCGGCAGACGCGTACTGTTGCCGTTGAACAGGAATCCCGACACGACCGGCTCGGCGACCGCGACCGAGTTGGCCGAGATGTCGGCGTGGAGCACGAGGTCTCCCTCGCCGCCGAGCGAAAGGCTGGCATAGCGAAGGTCGAGCCCGCCGGCCGCGTTGACGGTGAGCTGCCCGGCGGCCGAGCCGATGCGGACCTCACCCTCGAAGAACTCCGGCGCAGCAAGGCTCGCCGCGTCGAACGTGTTGCTGCCGTCGAGATTGGCCAGGGCGCCGACCATGCCGACCGCGCCCGGCCCTCCCACCGTCACGTCGTTCTTGCCAACCGCGACGCCGCCGCTGAGGGCCAGCGACGCCCCCGGGCGAACGTCCACGTCGCCTCCCGGATCGCCCAGGGCGTTGTCCGCGGCGGCCACGAGCGTGCCGCCCTTGACCGTGGTGGGACCGTTGTAGGTGTTCGTCGCGTTGAACGTGGTCGTGCCGGCGCCTTCCTTGATCACGCCGTTGTGGGGCATGATCTGCGCGGTCCAGAAGCCCGCCTGGTCGGCATCCGACGCGTTGACCAGCTCCTCGGCCAGGTCGCCGGACCCGCCGGCGGTGCCGGTGATTCGCAGCCGGCCCTCGTAGGCCTCGTTTCCGGCGAATTCGTGGAAGGCGAACCCGACCCGGTACTGCTGCCCGCCGGCGAGCGCGCGCGTGCCGTTGCCGCCGTTGTTCACGGCGACCAGCTCGTTGCCGGCCGTGGCCCCGGCCGCGGCGTCGTCCTCGAACAGCCCGTCCTGGTCGAGGTCGATCCAGATCCGTCCGCGGTCGTCGTTGTCGGTGATGCGGAGCCGGTAGTCCCCGTCAGCCGGCGCGGTGAACGTCCCCTCCCACAGAATCGAGAAGTCGTCCTGGCGCCAGCTATCAGCCAGGGCCGAGAACCCCGCGCCGAAGTCGTTGCGGAAGTCCATCGGGCCGGTCAGCAGATCGACCACGTCGGGCGTGCGCGAAAGCACCCCGCCGCTGCCCGTCCCGTCGCCGATGTCGATGATGTCGCTCTCGGTAGTGCCCGTGAAGAGCTGGGCCAGCAGGGCGTCGGCCTGCATCACCGGGGCCGCGCCGTTGCCGAACGGGCTGTTGACCACGGTGTCGCCGTCGCCGGCGAAGGTGACATCGCCGAGCAAGGCCAGGTCGATCGGGCCGCTCAAGTTCAGCTTTGCCCCGGCGGCGGACTCGATCCGCGAGGTTCCGGGCATAGTGAGCGTTCCCGTGAGCGTGTTTTCCCCGGCGGCGCTGTGCAAGGCGCCCTGCCCCCCCTCGCCGATCCCAAGGATCGAGACGTCTTCGGCCGTGGTGACCCCGTCGCGGAGCCGGAGCGTGGCGCCGCGGTTGACCACGGTGGGGGCCGCGGTCGAGCCGAGACCGTCCGAATGGTTGCCCACATCGACCACGCCGTTGTCGATGGTGATCTGTCCGGAATAGATCGGGCTGTCGGCGCGGATCTCCAGGGTGCCGTCGCCCTGCTTGACGAGCGACCCGCTGCCGGTGATCGGGTTGCCGACGATCTCGAGGAACTCCCCGCCGTCCACGTTGGCCGTGAGCGTGCTGCCGCCCACGGCCACGCCGCCGCGCAAGCGCAGGCGGTCGTCGTCCACGCGGACCGTGGCATTGCCGCCGAGCGAGACGAGGCCGTCGATGTTGTTCGTGTCGTCCAGGTTGTAGATCGCCCCGCCGCCCGACGCGCCGCTGATCGTGATCGCCTCGCCGCCGGGGAGCGTGATGCCGCCGTCGAGTCGGAGCTGACCGCCGCCGCCGACCACGGTGCCGGCCGACGTGTCGCCGAGGGCGCCTCCGTGGGCAACGAGCAGGATGCCGCCGTTGACGGTGGTCTGTCCCGCGTAGGTGTTCTCGCCCGTCAGGAGCACGGTGCCGTCACCGTCCTTGGACAGTCCGCCGGCACCGGAGACGGCGTCGAGCTGCCCGGTTCCCGCGGTCTGGTTGATGGTGGCGCCGCTTCCGCCCAGGGTGGCGGCGGCCGCCGTCCAGTCGCCACTGGCGTCGAGCGTGGAGCCGGAGGCCATGCTGAGGCTGTCCATCGTGACGCGGGTCACCGGGACCACGGCTGCGGAGGTCAGTCCGGCGGTGCCGGAGACGCTGACGTCGCCCAGGTCGCCATCGACCAGCGTCAGTTGGCCGCCGTCATTGAGATTCGTGGTTCCGCCGCTGCCGAGCAGGGCGTAGGTGTCCAGCGTCCCGTCGATGTTGAGCGTCCCGCCGCCGCTGGTGTCGATGGTGTCCTGCACGGTCAGCGAGGCGCCGGTCTGCACGTTGACGATGCCCGGCGCGGAGACGGAGAGGTTCAGCGCGGCCTGGGCGCCGGTCACGTTGACCGCGCCGGAGGGGACGTACGCGCGATGCCCCTGGGTGGTGCCGGCGTTGAAGGTGGGGAAGTCGCCGGCGTCGGTGCCCGAGGCGGGCGGGAGTCCCGTGTCCCAGGCGTCGGCGTCGGTCTCGGTCCAGTCGCCGGTGCTCCCGTCCCACGTGCGGTCGCCCAGGCTCCCGGCGACCGTCACGTTGATGGGGTTGCTGGAGATGGACCACATCAGGCTCCCGTCGGTCAACAGGGTCCAACCCTCGCCGCTGCCGCCGAAGCTGGTGTCGGAGCCGCTCTTGAAGGACAGCTCGAACGAATCGCCGCCGCTGCGCTCGAAGAAGAAGGCGTCGAGGGTCAACAGGGCGACGTTCGTTCCGGCGACCGCGTCCGCCGGATCGATCGTGAACACGCCGATCGACTGGTCGTGGCCGGTCGTGCCGTCGAACCCGACGACGTCGTCGCCCACGCCGCCCAGTCCGGTCTGGCCGCCGATGGCCGTGAAGCCGGGGTTCGTCAATCCCAGCAGGCCGTCGAGGCTCACCTGGCGGCCGTCGTCGCTGGCGATGGCGATCGACCAGGTTCCGACCGGCACGGCGAGGTAGGTGTTGGCCCAGACGCTCAGGTCGTCGCCGCCGGTGATCGAGCCGCCGCTGCCGCCGGGGCCATCGCCGTTGACGGTGGCGTAGCCACGGTTCACGCCGAAGTCGCCGCCGCCGTTGTAGTCGATGACGCTCTCGGTGTCGATTTCATAGCTGCCGATGCCGTAGGTCGTGCCGTTGGCCGAGACGGTGCCCGGCACGGGGGCCCCGCCGAGAATGGCGTTCCAGATTCCCAGCGTCTCCGTCGTGCTGTTGAGCTGGCTGTCCGCGCCCCCGCCCGTCTCCTGGAACGCCCACACGTTGAACAGGCCGTCGTTGTCCAGGGAGAAGCTCTGGCCGACGGCGGAGGACGCGGAGAGCGTGAGCGCGGCTGCCATCCAGAGGGCGACCGTCGCTAGACTGCGGGCGTTGCGAATCGAGGCGCTGGTGATCATGGACTCCCCCTTCTCAGTGAATGAACGCCGAGGCGTTCGTCGCTTCAGATGCGGCCCTGTCGAACCGGGAGCGACCAAGCCGAAAGGCGTCGCTTCTCCGACCCCCATATCCACGTGCCAGGCGCAGCGCTCCCCGAAAGAACGCGGACTACACCGTATTTTGACGCACGATCGAGTCTAATCGGCGGCCGGCCTCGAAGCAAACGGATTGCACGGCCCCGTCTTGCGGCCTACCGTCGCCGACCATGGCCCCACCAGCGTGTGTGCCCTTCGACGCCGCCCCCCCACTTCCGGCCCAACCCGATCGTGGGGATTACCTTTTGGTTGCAGGGGCTGCACCCCCTGACTAAACTAATCGAAAACGCCGGCGCGCCGCCGAGTGGCCGCGGGCCGGGGGAGGAGAAGAGCAGAACCGGCGGGGATCCTCCGCCGAGGATGGGGTGCCTTTAACGCAAACCGCTGCATGGGGGTGCATGATGTTCGTCCGTCCCAAGGCGTCGATCGACGTGTGGGGTCTGTTTCTGGCGCTCGCGGCGCTGGGCTTCCTCTCCGACTCGGCCGGGGCCGCCATCCTCAGCTTCCAGGAGGGCGTTTCACCCACGCCGGACTATGTCGCCGGCTCTACGACGATCCGCTCGGACAGCCCGAATACCCCACAAGACAACGACCCCGACCACGAGAACATCCTGGGCCGGGTGGGCTCGAACTTCATGCGCGGTCTCTGGGAGTTCGACGTCTCGGCGCTCGGGGCTCAAGGCGGTTACGTCCAGACGGTCGATCTGAACATGACCACGCGCGGCGTGGAGACGTTCGGGCCGATCACCGTCAACCTCTTCCAGTACGACTTCCCCTTCGCCGAATCCTCTGCCACCTGGAACGACCCGGACGGCGACGGCAGCTCGGCCACGGGCGACACGACGCCGGGCGGCAGCTTGGGGCGCTACTTGACCTCCGTGCGGCTCTCGCCCACTCCGGCGGACGTCGGGGTCACGCTGCCCAGCACGCCCGCCTTTCGCCAGGCGGTCAACGAAGCATTGTCCTCGCCCGATCAGACCCTGCGGCTGATCGCCCGGCGCGACGTGGAGAGCGGCAGCGGCAACCACTTCGTGCGTCTCTACGACGAGACCCGCACGCCGTCCGCCGACCGGCCCGAACTGGTCGTCACCACCGGCGAGTCGCCCATGCCCACGGTTCTGATCCTTGATGACGGGTCAGAGGACGTTGTCAATCCGAATGTGACGCTCAGCGACAGCGACACGTGGGAGTACCGCCCCGAGTCGGGCGGGGAATTCAAACCGAACTCGTACAACGGCACGGGCTCGCGATTCGCCGACGCCGACCCGGCTAGCACGGCCACCTACACGCCCGACCTGCCCAGCGCAGGGGAGTACCAGGTGGCTTTGTGGTGGCCGACATTTGATTGGGCGGAAGATACAAAGGTTTTGATCAACCACGCGGGCGGCACCACGGAGTTTGAGGTCAACCAGAGCGTGAACTCCGGGCAGTGGAACGCGCTGGGGGTGTTCGACTTCGAGGCCGGCACGCTCGGCAGCGTGGTGATCTCGTCGGAGGACACCACGGCCGGCACCAGCGGCGTGGGGCCCGTGGCCGACGCGGTGCGGTTCGTGCTCGACCCGCAGTTCCCCCTTGTGCCGGCCGGGGCCTTCGCCTCCACGAGTCACCCGATCAATGACAACCGCCCGCCGACCAACGTCACGGACGGCAGCGGGATGCGCGACCTGGACGACGATCCGGTTTTCGACGCCCACGAGGCAAACGAGTACGGCGACTCGATAAGCTGGATGTCGGACAGCCTCTCCGTCGATACCGACCCGTGGTTCGCGATCGACCTGGGCGAGAACGTCCCCTTCCTCGACAAGATGGAAGTGTTCAACTTCAACGCCGAGGACGGTCGCACCGACCGCGGGGTGGGCCAGGCCGACATCTACATCTCCACGCTGGACGACGTAGGCATCGACCAGGAAGTGGGCTCGACGCCCGACTTCTCCAACTCGGCCGTCTGGCAGCTCCTGGCCGAGGACGTCACGTTCAACGAGGCGACCGGCCTGGACGACTACGCCACGCCCGACGTGATCGACCTGGGTCAGATCACCGCGCGGTGGATCGCCCTGGACATCGACGGCAGCCTGGGCGGGGCGTTCGTGGGGCTCAGCGAGATCCAGGTCTTCCAACGGGTCCCCGAGCCGTCGAGCGCGGTGCTGGCCGTCATTGGTCTGGCCGGGCTTGGCCTGGTCGGCCTGCGCTCGCGACGCCGTCGGCGATAGCCTTTCGGAGTGCGGCGACTTATCGCCGCCTTCCACGTGGGGTTTTCGGCCGCGCGCTTGACTTGCCTCCTGGCGGCAAGCCAGAATCGGCGGGACCTCGGCGCTCGGTCGCGTGCCGGCCGCCTTATCCCCCCAGTTCGGCTCCGGAGGAAGCTCCCATGTTGCGCATCGCGTTGGTCTCCGCCGTCCTGCTCGCCACGTGCTCCGCCACGGCCCGGGCCGCGTGGCGGGCCGAGCACGTCCGGTCCATCGCGGGCTTCGACGTGCCCGAGTGCGTGGCGGTCCACCCCCAGAGCGGAAACGCCTACGTCTCCAGCATCGTCGCGGAGGTCGAGGGGGAGGGCGTCGATCGGTTTTGGGCCGACGACGGCGACGGGTTCCTCAGCCGCATGGAACCGCGCGGCAAGGGTCTCGCCCTGCGCTGGCAGCGCTCGACCAGGTCCATGCCCCTGAACTGCCCCAAGGGCATGTGCGTGCTGGCCGGTCGCTTATGGGTGGCGGACAACACCCGCGTGGTGAGCTACGCGCTGGCCGGCTCCCAGGCCGGGCCGCGCGATCTGGCCGTGGCCGGCGCCCAGTGGATCAACGACCTGGCCGCCGACGGCACGCACCTGCTGGCCTCGGACACGGGTCGCGGCGTGATCTACCGGATCAAGGTCGCCCCGGACGGCGCGGCCGAGGTCGCTGCCACGCTCAAGGCCCCGCAAGAGGTCAACGGCGTGACGGTCCACGGCGGCAAACGCTTCGCGGTGAGCTGGGGCCTGCACGAGGCCTACGAGCTCGACCCGAAGGGCAAGGCCGACCCCGAGCCGTTCGGCGTGGCCGAGCACTTCAAGACCCTCGACGGCATCGAGGTCCTCTCCGACGGCGGCTTCCTGGTCTCCGACCTCCAGGGCAACAAGGTCGCGGTCATCGCCGCGGACCGCAAGACCGTGCGCACGCTGATCGAGGTGACCACGCCGGCCGACATCGGCCTGGACCGCAACCGGATGCTGCTCTACGTGCCGTCGTTCGCGACCGGCAGGGTCGAGGTGTACCGGCTGGCGGAGAAGTAAGGGGCCACGGACTTCCGAGGTCTCCAGGACCTCGGAAGTCTGAGCTCACGAAGGAAGCCTACTGCTCGGCGCCGCGCTGGACCGGCTCGGGCTTTTCCGCGCCGTCCCTGCTCTCTGCGGTGGCACCGCTCTGCGGGGCCACGCCGCTGACTTTGGCGAGGGTCTCGGGGATTTCCACGCCGCCGATCTCCTTCATGACCTGCATCATGGGCGGCAGGGTCCGGGCCATGTTGTGCAGCCAGTTGGCCGTCGCGCTGGTCCCATTCTGGTTGTTCCCTTCCCAGACCACGACCTTGTCGAACTTGATGTTCGAGATCGCCTGGGCCGAGGCGTCCACGAGGTTGTCGAAGTGCTCCAGGAGCATCATCTGGAACGCCTCCTGGGCGCCGCCGCAGGCCTCGATGATCCGCTGGAGGCCATCGCCCTTCTTGGCGAGGATCTCGTAGTTGCCGCGCGCCTCGGCTTCGAGCCTGGCGAAGATGGCCGACGCTTCGCCCTCGGCTTCGATCCGCCGCTTGGCGGCCTCGGCCTCGGCCTCGACTTCGATCTTGGCCTTCTCGGCCTTGGCTGGGGCTTCCAGGGCGGCGCGGCGTTCGGCCTCGATGCGCTGGGCCTCGGCCGCGGCGGCCTTGGCCCGGGCGATGTGCTCGGCCTCGAGCACGGAACCCTCGGCCTGCACCTTGCGGGTTTCGCCCGTCTGATACGCCTCGGCCTTCTTGACCTGCAACGTGGCTTGCGAGGCGGCGACGTCGGCCTTGGCCTCGTTTTCGCCTTCGATGGCCCGGGCGTCGGCGTCGGCCAGCTTGATCCGCATCTCGCGTTCGGCGTCCTTGACCTGGGCCTCGCGCTGGAAGGAGGCGGTCTGCTCGCCGACCTTCTGTTCCTTGTCCAGCTCGGCCACGCGCACCGCCTGCTCGCGGAGGGCCTCGCGCGTGCCGATCTCGCGGACCTTGTTGGCGTTGGCCACCTGGATGGCCTTCTCGCGCTCGGCCTCGGCCACGCGGATCTCGCCCATCTTCTCGTTGTCGGCCACGTCGCCGCGGGCCTTCTGGATGGCCTGCGAGGCGGCCTTCTGGCCGATGGCTTCGATGTAGCCCGACTCGTCCGTGATGTCCGTGATGTTCACGTTGATCAGCACCAGGCCGATCTTCCGGAGCTCGGGCTCGAGCGAACTCTGGATGTTCTCGAGGAACTTGTCGCGGTCGCGGTTGATGTCCTCGATCTGCATCGAGGCGATCACCTGGCGCAACTGGCCGAAGATGATGTCCTCGGCCTGGCGCTTGATGTCCTGCGTAGCCAGGCCCAGCAGGCGGATGGCCGCGTTCTGCATCAGC
>CAYSUS010000074.1:0-35576 GCA_964434165.1 uncultured Pirellulales bacterium | reverse complement strand
GGCAAGACGTTCGACGAGCCGCGCAAGATGGTCGTCGCCCCGCCGGACCTCGAGCCCAACCCGGCCGCCGCGAAGAAGGGGCTGACCAAAACGGGCAAGCTCACCGCGCACAACGCCGTGGCCATCCCGGACCTGGATCCCGACGTGGTGCATTTCATATATCACGTGGAATACGCCCGGGTGTTCTACCTGCGCAGCGAGGACGACGCGAAGACGTGGTCCGAGCCGGTGGAGATCACCTCGGCGATCGAGGGTTTTCGCAAGGACTACCCGTGGGTCGTGGTAGGCAACGGCTGCGGCCACTCGATCCAGGTCGCCCAGGGGCCCCATCGCGGACGGCTGCTGTTGGCCGTGTGGCTCTCGACGGGCGCCGGCGGCCATGCCCATCGGCCGTCGGACGTGGCCGCCATCTACAGCGACGACCGTGGCCGCACCTGGAAGCGGGGGGACTTCATCGCCCGCAATGGCGGCAAGGCCGCGTGTGGAGCGACCGTCGTCAACCCCAGCGAGACCATGCTCGTGGAGCTGACCGGCGGGCGCGTGATGGCCAGCCTGCGGAGCGAATCCAGGCCCAACCGCCGCCTGGTCTCGATCAGCCCGGACGGGGCCACGGGCTGGTGCACGCCCCAGTTCCACGACCCGCTCGCCGAGCCGGTCTGCATGGCCAGCCTGGTGCGCCTCGACGACGGCGCCCTGCTGTTTTCCAACCCGGACAACCTCCTGGTCAGGGGCAAGCCGGGCAGGCCGGGGAGCAACCGCGACCGGCGCAACCTCACGCTCAAACTGTCGCGCGATGAAGGGAAGACGTGGCCGATCGCGCGGGTCCTGGAGCCGGGCTACAGCGGCTACAGCGACCTGGCCGCGGGGCGCGACGGGGTGATCTACTGCTTCTACGAGCGCGGGGGCCTGAACGGCAATCACTACTACCCCGCCGCGCTGACGCTCGCCCGGCTCCCTCGGGCATGGGTGGAGAGGTAGATGCGTGAAGCGCACCATGTCGTGCACCGCGATGGCACGTTGCGCGCACCCTACGCCATCCTACGCCGGCCGCACCACCACCCGGTTGCCGCGGATCTGCAGGACGCGGACCTCGGTCCCCGGGTCCACGAAGCCGCCCTCGGTGACCACGTCCACGTACTCGTCGCCGAACAGGACCTTGCCGGCCGGGCGCAGGGGGCTGTCGGCTACGCCCCGGTCGCCGACCTTCACGCCCGTGTGGTGCACCTGCTCGCCGGGGGCACCCGCCCGGCCGCCGGGCCTTGTGGTCTCCGGGTCGGGCGGCTTGAGGGCCAGGCGGTTGAGGATCGGAATCGTGCCGAAGTAGGAGCTCAGGCCGAACGCGGCCGCGAGAAACGCGGTGAACGTCACTCCGATCACCGCCAGCGTGTTGCCCAGGATGGCCAGCTCCCGGTCGCTGGTCGGCACGATGAAGTTCTGGCCGGCCAGGACCAGGCCCGCCAGGAGCAGGAGGATGCCCGTCAGCCCGGCCACGCCGAACCCCGGGAGCACGAAGATCTCCACGGCCAGGAAGACGCCGCCGGAGACGAACAGCACGATCTCCAGCCAGCCGGCCGTGCCGCCGAGGAAGCGGCTCCAGAAGAAAAGCGCGAAACACAAGAAGGCCACGAGGCCGCCCAGCCCGATCCCCGGAGCGCTGAACTCGACGTACAGCGCCACCAGGCCGGTCAGGATCAGAAGGCCGGTCACGAAGGGCAGGTTGAGGAGGAACACGGCCGTGTCCACGCCCGTGGACTGGAGCACGGTGAAGCTCTCCGGCAGGCCGTAACGATCCTCCAGGGCTGCGCGTCCGGCCGCGGTTGCGTCGGCCAGGCCGAGCTCGACCGCCCGATCGCCGTTGACCTCGAGGAAGTGCCCCTCGCGCGACTCGTGCACCTCGTTGAGCTTCTTCCAGTCGCCGGGATCGTCGCTGGCGGCAATGTCCTTCTCCGACATGTAGGCGATCGCGCCCGTCTTCTCGTTCTCGACCTCGTAGATCACGAGGTCCATGTCCACCATGGCCTCGGCCAGCGCGGGAGGGCGCCCGTGGAAGGCAGCCAGGTCGCGGATCTTTCGCGCCAGGTCGGTGCGGATCTTCTCCGGGGCGTGGCGGAACATGAAGTCCTCGTCCTGGAAGATCGGACCACAGTCGCCCAGCACCGCATTGGGGTCCATGACGATCTCCTCGCAGCCCAGCGCGATGAGCGTGGCCCCGCTCAGCGCCTCCTGTGGGACGTAGGCCACCGTGTGCGCCCAATCCAGGTCGCGGAGGCGCCGGGCGATGTCCAGGCTGGCATCCAGGTAGCCGCCGGGGCTCTCGATCTCGACCACGACCAGGTCGGCGCCCATCTCCCGGGCCACGTCGAGCTTGCGAGACAGGTACTCCCGGACCATGGGCGTGATCACGCCCTCCAGGCGGATCAGCACGCCGCGGCTGAAGTCGGCGGGACGGTTCTCCTCCGCCACGCCCGCGGCGCAAAGCGCTGCCGTGGCGATCAGACCGACGCCGAGAAGGCGATAGGGAACCAGCCGCTGGTCAGTCATGGGGCACCGGGAGAAAGCCGACCGAGGATACTCCCCCCAATGATGGTAGGGCCCGAGGATTCAGCGTGTCAAGCGGCCGAAGACGGAACCGATCGCTTCCCCAGAGCCGACCGCCAGCCGACGGGCCTCACTGGCCCGCCCAGCCCTGACGCAGCATCAGTTCCACGATCCGCTCCGCGGCCCGGCCGTCGCCGTAGGGATTGTTTTCGATCAGGCAGGCGGCGTACTGGGCCGGGTCCTCCAGCAAGCGGCTTGCGCCCTGGGTGATCGCCTCGACCGAGGTGCCCACCAAGCGCGCGGCCCCGGCCTCGACGGCCTCGGGCCGCTCGGTCATCTCGCGCATCACGAGGACCGGCTTTCTGAGCGAAGGCGCCTCCTCCTGCACGCCGCCGGAGTCGGTGAGGATCAGCGTCGCGCGGTCCATGAGCCAGACGAACTCGGGGTACGCCGCCGGCGGCACGAGGTGCACGTTGGCCAGCCCGGCGAGCGTGCGCCGCACCGGCTCCTGGACGTTCGGGTTCAGGTGCACCGGATAGACGAACTCGCAATCAGGGAACCGCTCGGCCACCGCGGCGACCGCCCGGCAGATGTTCTCGAACCCTTGCCCGAAGCTCTCCCGGCGATGTCCCGTGATCAGGACCATGCGCCGCTCGTTGAGCATCGCGTACTTGTCGCACCACTTGCCGGCCGCAGCACGCTCGCGAGCGAGGGTCGTCAGGAGCGCGTCGATCACCGTGTTGCCGGTGACGTGAACGCGGTCGGGCGGAGCGCCCTCGGCCAGCAGGGCGTCGGCCGCGCGTCGGGTGGGCGCGCAGTACAGCGCTGTGACCAAGTCGGCCACGCGGCGGTTCATCTCCTCGGGCCAGGGCGCCTGGAGGTTGCCCGTGCGCAGCCCCGCCTCCACGTGCACGAAAGGTACGTGGCGGTAGAACGCCGCCAGCGAGGCCGCCATCACCGTGGTCGTGTCGCCCTGGGCCACCACGCAGTGCGGCTCGTGCCGGGTAATCACCTCGTCGATCGCCTCGATACACCGGGCCGTAAGCCGCGCGAGCGTCTGGTTGGGCTCCATCAGCTCCAGGCCCACGTCCTCGTGAATGCCGAAGTAGTCGGTCACCTGGGCGAGCATCTCGCGGTGCTGCCCGGTCAGGCAGACGATCGGCTCCACCTCGTCGCGGCGCGCACACGCGTGGACCACGGGGGCCATCTTCACGGCCTCGGGCCGGGTTCCGAAGATCAGCAGGCTGCGGAGTCGGCTCATGGAGCTTCTCTCAGACTTCCGAAGTCTCGCGGACTTCGGAAGCTTACCACGTCTCTGCCGGCAGAATGAAATACACGCGGACTACATGCGAGAGGCTGTCGAAACGCCGGTGGCCGATCCGCCCGACGATCTCCATCGGCCGCCCGGCGAAGTCGGGGAGCGGCTCCCAGCCGTTGCCGCCGAGGACGACCACGCACGGTCCCTCGGGAAGCGGCTCGCCCCGCTCCCAGAAGCGACAGCGCGGTCGCAGCTCCCCAGGCAGGTAGTAGCGGGTTTGCAGCTCCATGTTGGTCAGGATCGGCTCGCCGCCTCGCGCCATCGGGGCGGCCGCGGCCGCCGCCCGCCGATAATCGTGCCGCGTGCCGTCGCGCGCGTGACTGGCCAGCTTGGGCGCCAGCAGCAGGCCCACGCACGCGAGCCACGCGAGCACCATTCCCGGTGAGGCCAGGCGCCGGGCGACCGTCTCCACGGCCAGGGCCGCGGTGATCCACAGCGGCAAAGCGAACAGCAGGGCGTAGCGGGCGTTCCAGACGGGCATCAGCCACGGCGTCGCGGCCACGAAGGCCACGGCCCCGGCGGTCATCCCCGCCCAGAAGGCCATCGGCCGGCGCGTTTCACGATCCAGCAGGGCCATGGCACAACCGAGCATCGAAAGGGCCACGGTGGGCACTCCCACGTGGGCGACGAAAGAGACCAGAGGATTGGTCCAGGCGAAGCCCACGCCCGTCCAGTCCCCGGCCAGGGGGCGGACATGGAAGAAATACACCACGGTCGAGACCAGACCGGACAGGACCGCGCGCCCGGCCGCCGCGGGCGGCATCCACCCGGCCGCCCACGCCACGGCCCCCACGACCATGCCCAGCCCGAAGAGCACGATCAACACGTTGTGGGTCAGTACGGCAAGCAAGGTGAGCACCGCGCATCCGACCGTGGCCAGCCATCCTCCGCGGCGCGACCAGGTGGCCCACACGGCCAGCACGAGCCAGAGAACGGCCATCGAATAGAACCGGTTCTGCTGCGAAAGCCAGATGAGAAGATGGCTTCCCCCAGCCACGACGGCCAAGGCCGCGGCGAAAAGCGGCCCGCGGTATCGCCATCCGAAGGCGAACAGCAGAACCACGCTGGCCACGCCGCAACCGGCCCCGAGGAGCCGGGCTCCCCACTCGTCCCGCGGGAGGACCTGGAGCAGCGCTCCTTGCGCGGCATACCAGACGGGCACGAGTCGCGGCAGGCGCGTGATGATGCTCTCGGGCGTGCGCACGGTCTCGCGCACGCTCGGGTCGAGCAGGCCCAGCTCCTCCAGCGAGGATAGCTCGTCGATGTCCCACGGCCAGGTCCCCAGCCGGAAGAAGCATAGCCCGCTGGTTATCACGAGCACCACGACCAGGGCCGTCCAGAAACGCCGACCGTCCATCTCGGCGGCAGGCCGCGGGGTCCCGTGCCCGGCGAGGTCGATATCGGGTGAGCGGTGGGACATGGGATCGTGGACACGCCGGCTCAAGGGCGCTGATCCCGCCTACCTGCCGAAGCGGCGGCGGAGCAGCAGCCCCAGGGTGCGGAGGATGGTCATGCCGACGCGCATCTTGCTGGCCCCGCCCTTGCGGTCGTAGCGGAGGACCATGGGGACCTCGCAGCAGATCGCCCTCAGCTTGTGCAGCTTCAGGAGGATGTCGACCATGCACTGGAAGCCGGCCTCGCTGACGAACTGCTCGCCGTGGCGGTCGAAGGCCTGGCGGAGGATCGCCCCGCGGTAGGCCCGAAACCCGCAAGTGTAGTCCTTGACGTTGGGAATCGGAAAAGCCACGCGGAACAAGAGGCCCGCTCCCCAACTGAATAGCCGCCGCAACGGCGGGACGCCGAGCACGCGGGCGCCGGGCTGGTAGCGCGACGCCACGACCACGTCGTTCCCTTCGCGGATGCGGCGGACCATCGAGCCGATCAGGCCCGGGCAGTGGGTGTTGTCGGCGTCCATGGCCACGACGACATCGCGGTCGCTGCACTCCGCGGCGGCCGCCCGAAGACCGTCGCCGATCGTGGGGCCCAGCCCCTGGTTGACCTCGTGCCGCTCGACGCGGATCGGCATGCGCTCGGCACGGGTCTGCGCAATGGCCAGCGTGGAGTCGCGGCTGCCGTCATCGACCACGATCACCCGGTAGTCGAACCCCTCTTCGGCCATGGCCTCGGCGATGCCGTCCAGCAGAAGCCCGAGGTTCTGCTCTTCGTTGTAGGCCGGCAGCACGATCGTCACGCGGCGCGGCGGGGCGGGGTGGTCCGCCGCGTCGATGGCGGGCGACGCAGCCTCGGCCGGATTGGCGGTTCTGGTTGTCACAAGGAAAGACCGCGCGAAACGGCGGTGGCCCCCAGGTGTCGCGAGATCGGCAGCGGCGACATCCCGGTGCGCCGCCGACGCGCTCGCCCGGTTCGCCCCCGCCAGAGGGTTGACAGACCCTCAATTATACACCCCAAAAGCGGGATGTGCAATTTGGCCCGATAGACTGCGCGAGCGATGCCGCGCGCCGGGCAGGTTCGCCGGTTCTCGATCCAAGCGGCTGCGGCGGTTCGACCGGTGCTGTTTCCGCCGCGGGCGCGCTGCTCAGAGTCCCGCCTTCACGTCGTCCGGCGCCATCTTGCTCTGATACACCGAGTAGTCGATCAGCTCGTCCAGGAATTCCTGGTGCCCGTCGCAGTAGGAGACGATGACCCCGCCCGGATGGTAGCTGGAGGGTCGCGCGTAGGTGACGTCGTCCGACGTGGATCCCGCGTCGAGGCCGACGTTGATGCCTTTGGCATTCGGCACATCCCAGAGGAGACCTACACGAGGGATGGGGATCGTGTTCGCCACGAATGGGGACTGGTCCGCTGGGAGGGGCGGCCCATACCACAAGTTGGCCTGCACGTTTTCCGACAGCAGAATCGTGGTCTGAGTTCCGTCGGGGATACTGGTCAGGGCGACCTCGCCGGAGATGTCCCACGAAGCCTTTTCGCCGTCCCGGTCCTGATAGAACGCGATGCCCTGGACTTGAGCCGTGTACGAATTGCGGTCGGTCCATCGGCCGCAGTTGATCACGTAGCTCAGGGCGTGGCTCTCGGGCGGAGCATCGCTGGGGCAGACGAGCTGGTCGAGGCGCACTTGCTTGCCGGTGGTGTCGTCGCGCCAGGCCTTCCAAAGGTCCTCGCGGTCCAGGTACTGGAGGCAGACCACGATCCAACTGAGATTGTAGCGGGTGCCAAAGCTGTTCTCGTAACCCGGAAAATGTCCCTTGGCCTGCTCGTACTGCAACACGGCCTTGCTGAGTTCCTTCTGGTTGTTCATGCACTTGCCGCGCAGCGCGGCCTGGCGGGCGGCATTCACGGCCGGTACGAGCAGCGCCACCAGCATGGTGATGATGGCAACCACCACCAACAGCTCGACCAGCGTGAACCCCGAGCGGCGCGTAGCCATAGTGAATCCCCTCCTCCGACTTCAAGATGAGCGTGCCCTTCCACGCTCCATTTTCTCAGATCGCGGCGGAAAACTCCAGTCTCCCGGCGGGAAATCATGGCGTGGCGCGCCTGTCCAGACTTCCGAAGTCTCGCAGACTTCGGAAGTCTAAAGCAGACCCCGGACGCCCCAGGCCGCCCGCGATGGGACCTTCCCCCCCTCGCGAGAGGTTCTGCTTTCGGTCGAATCGCGGCCGCCCGCGGCGATTCGCGCGATTCTCGGGGGAAACCCTGGAACTTGGCGAGGGATTTTGCGAGAATGAACTGGGCAAGGGCCGCGCCTCGTCTTAGGAGCAGTGGAGGATTCTGATGAAACGCCGTTCGTTCTCCGGCTTTACCCTGGTCGAGCTGCTGGTGGTGATCACCATCATCAGCATGCTCATGGCCCTGTTGCTTCCGGCCGTGCAGTCGGCCCGCGAGTCCGCGCGTCGGGCGACCTGCATGAACAACCAGAAGCAGGTCACCCTGGCCCTTCAGCAGTATGAAGCGGCCCAGCAGGCGTTCCCCGGGTTCCGCAACGTGGTCAACTTGCAGCACACGAGCTGGGTGGTGCCCATCCTGCCTTACCTGGAGCGTGCGGACCTCTATCGCCGCTGGCGCGAAGCCGACGTCGCGGACGCGGTGAACGACGGGAGTTGGAGTTCGCAGTTGCGCTCCTATCTGAAGATCCTGGTCTGCCCCAGCGATCCGCCCGAGTCCACCAGCGCCGATAGCACGCCCTTGTCCTACGTGGTGAATTGCGGCCGCGAGGACCAAAGCCGGACCGTAGGTGGCTCCAACGTCACCGTCGAACCGGCCTTGAACGAGGCACCCCCACCGCTTTCCACCGCCGCGTTTCATAATCTTCCGCAGTACGAGGTGCGGATTTCGGCGAACTACCTCAGCCAGCGCGACGGCACGGCCACCACGCTGATGCTTACCGAAAACGTGGGTGCCGACAACTGGGTCAACCTGGAGGAGAACAACATCGGATTCCGCTGGGCGACTTACACCGACAGCCCGCCGACGCTCAATGCCGATCAGAAGCGAATCAACGAGGACATCAACGACATGTCCCTGGCCCGTCCGTCGTCGTACCACACCGGGGGGGTGATCGCGTCGTTCTTCGACGGCCACCAGTCCTTCCTCCAGGACGGCATCGACTACCGGGTTTACGTGCACCTGATGACCCCGGACAGCCGGGATACCTACCAGAACGCCAACATCCTCAATGGGGATGGCAATCACTCCTTCCTCCTCAACCCGCTGGATGAGGCCGAGTTCTAACGCCCGCCGCGTTTCGTGAGCATCCCCCTCGGGCACGGCACACAGGTCGAGGACACCTTCGCCGAGGCGTTCCGCATGCGCTTCGTGCGAATCGTCGTCACCGCGGCGGACGAGTTTTTGCTTCGCACTGCGGCCCTCGAAACCACCGGCTACGGCTCCTCGATCATCGGCTGCGACGCCGAGGCCGGCGTCGAGCAGTATCTCGCGCCCGAGGAGACGCCCGACCGGCGGCCCGGGGCCGCGCTGCTGCTATTCGGCATTTCGGCCGAGGCCGTCGCCCAGGCCGCGGCCGCGCGCACGGGCCAGTGCCTGATGACCTGTCCCACGACATCCGTTTTTGACGGGCTGCGCGACGCCCCGGACCGCGCGCCGCTGGGCAGGCACCTCCGCTTCTTCGGCGACGGATTGCAGAAGAGCAAGCGCATCGCCGAAAGGCGCTACTGGCGGATCCCCGTGATGGACGGCGAGTTTCTCGTCGAGGAGAGCCTGGGCGTGGGCAAGGGCGTGGCCGGCGGCAATCTCATCCTTCAGGCCGTGGATCCGCCGACGGGCCTGGCCGCCGCGCGGCGCGGGGTCGAGGCGGCGGCGGACCTGCCAGGGGTGATAGCCCCCTTTCCCGGCGGGGTGGTGCGCAGCGGGAGCAAGGTCGGCTCGCGCTACACGGGCCTCAAGGCCTCGACGGCCGACGCCTACTGTCCGACCGTGCGGGGACGCGTCGAGTCGCGCCTGCACCCCGAGGCGAATTGCGCCTACGAGATCGTCTTCGACGGCGTGGACGAGGCCGCGGTGGCCGCGGCCATGCGCGTGGCCATGCGGGCCATCGCCGGGCCCGGCGTGCTCGTGATCGGGGCCGGCAACTACGGCGGCAAGCTCGGCAAGTACCACTTCCGGCTGCGCGAGCTGCTGTGACGCGCCGGGACCGTGGAGCGAGGTGTGCGTGAGTGGCCGGCGCGCTCGACTCGCCCCGCATCTGCCCTGGAGTCCCTACTCGCCCAGTGCGCCGTCACGCCCAGGCCCCTCTCCCAGCCGGTGAGGGGAGACTGGTTGCCACTCACCTGCTCATCACTCACTTCCCCTCCAAACAGACCACGCGCCCGTCCATGGTGACCACGTACAGCCGGCCGTAAGCTGCGGCCATGCCGTCGAAGACCGGCGGGCTCTGGAGCCGGCACTCGCCGAGCTTCTGCCCGTCGCTCGCCGAGACGGCCCACAGCAGCCCGCCCCGCTTGCCCTCAAAGGCTTCGTCCTGCGCGGCGAGCTTCTCGACGATCTCCGGATCGGCGATGTGCTCGTAGGCATGCTCTTCGTCCAGCAGGTCGGGCGGGCCGGCCACCAGGAGCGACCCCCCGGCCAGGACCATGGCCCGGGCGACGACCGGGATGTCCACTTCCCAGTGGTGTTCGACGTGCGAGCCGCCGCCGCGCGGCCGCCGACCGGTGAAGCGCAGGGCGCCGTCGATCCGGCCCTTGGCAGGCGCAACCCCGACGAGCTTGGCGTGGTTCTCCTTGCCTGAGGCGTCCGCGGCCTTCCCCTTGGTGAAGGTCAGACGCAGCACGAGCTCGGCCCCGTCGGTGGCGGTCTCGGTGGGCCGGGCGGCGTGCGCCGCGATCTCCGCGGGGGTCACAGGCCCGAGGTAAAGACGGACCTCGTCGAGGAGCCCCGTGAAGCTGTGGGGGCTCTTGTAGTCGCCCACGGCACCGGCCTCGTCCGATCCGATCTCCATGGGCTGCTTGGGATCGCTGGGGATCAGACCGGGCGCGTCGCCGGAGGCTGCCAGCTTGCCGTCCACGTAGAGCTGGAGCTTCTTGTCGGCGGTGAGCACGCCGGCCAGGTGGACCCAGCGGGCGCCGACCCTTTCCTTGGCCGTCACCGAAGAGAGCTCCTCGTTGCCGCGGACGAAGAACTGCGGCTGGCCGCCCTTCAGCGCCAGGGCGAACCCGTGCGCCGGACCGCCCCGGGCGACGACCACGCCTGACGGCTTGTCGGCGTGCACCCAGGCCTCCACGGCCAGCGGCTTGTTCGCCGGGTTGAGGCTCTCGGCGTTCTCCACGCGCACGTACGACCCGCGGCCGCCGATCGGCCCTTCCACCTCCGGGGCCTCCTTGCTGGCGGAGAAGAGATGGTACTCCAGCGGCGTGGTCCAGCGGTAGTACTGGGGCTTTCGGGCGTAGCCGTAAACGTTCTCGTCGTCGAAGACGAGGATCCGCCCGGAGGGGGCGTACTTGCCGGCCTGGTAGTAGCCGCCGTGACCGCCGGCGAAGCTCCGCCCGTAAACCCAGTAGGAGCGGTGGAACCAGGAGTCGTCGAGGAAGCCTGTCGGGGCGAAGAGGTGGGCCCATTCGCCCCGCTGGACCGAGCCCTGCCCGGCCGGGTCGCCCGAGTGCGGCCCAAGCTCCACGCGCTTGCCGTAAAGATCGAAGACCTGCGACCGCATGTACATGTGCCGGCCGTCGCAGGCGAGGATATCGGAGAGCCCGACCGGCATGTTGAGAATCTGCAACCGGCTTTGCAGGTTCTCGCCCGTCTCCGGATCGCGGTCGTCGAGGGCCACGTGGGCGAGGAGCTGGCCGGAGTCCGGGTCGAGCGAGATCAGGCGGAGACCGCCGTCCAGGAACACGGACCGTCCGACCGAGCACCAGACCTTCCCGCCGTGAATCAGAACACTGCCGTGCAGCGGCCAGACCGATTCGAGCCGTTCCAAGGCCATCATCCGCTTGTCTTCCGGGGCGGCGAAGTACCGCCACACGAGTTGGCCGTCGTCCATGTTGACGCAGTACACCCAGCCGTCGGCACAGCCGAAGATCGCCCTGGCCCGGTAGGCCTTGCCCTGGTAGATCGAAGGCGGCGAATCGATCGGCCCGCCGGCGGTGAAACTCCAGCGTCGCTCCCCGGACATGGCGTCCAGGGCGTGCACCGCATGGCGTTCCGGCTCGGCGACCAGAAGCGTGTTCTGGGCGATCACCGGCGCGGTGAGCTTGCCGCCGAGCTCGGTCTGCCAGGCCCGGGTCAGATCGGCCGGCAGCCGAACCTCCGTGCGTCCGCTCCGTGCGTTGTCGTGGCGGTAGGTCGGCCACTCCGGCCCGATCGGCGCCTCGATGTCGGAGTCCCTCGCGGTCCTCTCGAACGGCGCTCGCTCCAAGCGCTGCGGCTCGGACGGGGCTTCTCCGGTCTTGGCCTTGCCCGCCGGGGCCAGCCCGGAGAGGCCGAACAGCTTGGCCTCGGGATAACACGCGCAGTTGTGCGGCGGGGCGTAGATCAGGCCGTTGGCCGGCATGATGCCGTACAGGCAGCCGCCGCGGACCCAGTGGTGGATCATCCAATCGCAGGAGTCCAGGTCGAGGAACTCGATCCCGGTTCGCGAGGTGAGCAGGTAGTTCTCCGTGGCCTTCGCGCGGTAGCAGCGATGGTGGAACCAGTAGGTCTGGACCGTCGGCGGCATCTCCTTCTTCACCTCGCCCGTGCGCGGGTCGCGGCCCTTGAAATGCCCGGAGTGGCCGCCGCTGGTGACCGGTCCGCACCACACCAGGCCGCCGGCCACGAGCACGTCCTCGGGGGACTGGTAGCCGCCCTGCGGGTGCTCGGCGGTCCAGAGCACGCGCCCCGTCTTGGCGTCGTAGGCGGTCATCGTGTCCTCGCCGCCGCGGTGCGGGATCATCTTCTCGCCGCCGGCGAAGATCACCACCCCGTCGTACACGACCAGCGTCGAGCCGAAGAAGGAGAGGATCTTCGACCAGCGGGGAACGGGCTCGGACGCCCACATCTGGCTGCCGTCGCCGCGGCCCAGGCAGACGACCTTCTCCCCGTCGTGGAAGTAAACCCGCTCCGCGTCGGCGGCCAGCGTGAGCGGCACGGCCACGCTCTTCTTCTTCCACAGAACCTCGCCGGAGATCGGGTCGACCGCCGCGACCCACGTGGGGCTTTCGTCCCAGGGACGGCTGTTGCCCTCCTTCTTGATTTCGGCGATCGTGGTGTAGGCCGCGCGGGGCTGATAACGCTTCACCGGGTTGTCGCTGACCAGGGCGAAGATCGTGTCGCCCTGGACGACCATCTCCTCGGTGGCCGCGGTCTTCTCGAGCGTCCGAATCGTCTCGCCCGTGGCCGCGTCGAGCACGCTGATCGGGGCCTCGATGCCCAGCGTGACGTAAACCCTCTCGCCGACCGCCACGAGCCGGCGGGGCAAGTGCGACGGACCGCTCTTCAGCGGCCAGAGGTGCGTGTGCCACCTGGCGATGGGCCGCTTCCAGAGCACGGTGCCGTTGAAGGCGTCGCGGGCGATGAGCTTCCAGTCCGGCGGCGTCTCGATGGAAATCCGCGAGCCCTCGTCCATGATGTAAAAGATCCGCCCGCCCGAGGCGACCAGGGCGCTCATACTGGCCATGTGATCGTGGTGCCGCGACCAGCGGGGGGTGCCCAGCCACTGGTAGCGTCGCGGCGGGCCGATAAGATCGTCCTTCGAGACGGCGTTGTTCGAGGCGTCGCCGAGGTAGTGCGTCCACTCGTCCATGGCCTCGGGGCGGGGCTTCCTGGTCGCCGTCCACTGGCCGTCCCGCTTGACGTAGGCCACTCCCTCAGGAACGAGCACCCGGATCACCTCGTCCATGGAGACCCCGCCGAGGTCCTCGGCCACGAGCAGGTTGACCATGTTGTCGATGTAAGGGAGCCGCTTGCCGTCGAGCCGATCGATCGACACGGGGCCGTAGAGGCCCAGCGCGCGGACGAGCCGGCGGGCCTGCTCCACGTCGGCCGCGTCGCGAGCCAGGCCGTGGACCATGTAGCTGTCGCCGGCCCGGAGTGAAGCCGTGAGCTTCCCGTCGCCGCATCCGAGGTGGACGACGAAGCCGCCCCGCACGCCGGTCGCCGTGAGAACGTCCTTGGCGGTGACCTTGGACGTGACGCCCGCTGGCCGCTGGGCGGAAACGTCTGAGACCAACGAGGCGGTCAGCGCCGCCCCCGCCACTGCTGCGGCCAGGGCACGCGGCAAGCCCCCGCGAAACGGCGCGGCAGGCTTCGATCTTCGACGAGCAAACGGCATGGCTGCAATCTCCCCCTGGGTTCGGGCTGGATTCTGAGGCGTCCGCAGGGAAACACGGCGCCCATGCGAGTTCATCATGGGCCGTGCGCAATGGGCATGTCAACAAGCGAGGCCGCTGGCCGCCGTGGGCAGGTCGTGCCACCCCCAGGCCCTTACGCAGGGGGGCGGGGGGCCGATTCCCTCCAAAGCAGCAGGTGTTCTCGGCAGTCGTGCTTGCGCCGCGCCGATGGTGCGAAGGGACGGTCCCGTTAGCTTTCTGTTAGTGCCGCGCAAATTCCCCGCTTCAGACGCTCGCCGAGGGTTGTTCGATTCACCGCAGGGCGCAAGAATGCTGCGGCCAATCGGCAGCGTGGCGGTCAACTTGTCTTGCACTTGGGGGTGTATCGTGAGCGTCTTGAGAAACGTCCGGGCGGTGGCTCTTCTGGCGGCTCTGACCGCCCTGGGCCTGTCAGGCTGTGGTGAGCGAACGTCGTTGCAGGGCGCGGGAGCGAGTTTCCCCGCCCCGATCTACGAGCGATGGTTCAAGGACTACTCCGACGCCCACAAGGGCCTGACCATCGAGTACCAGAAGGTCGGCAGCGGCGCCGGCGTCAAGGCCGTCCAGGACCACACGGTCGATTTCGGCGCCAGCGACGCGGCGATGACCGACGAGGAGATCGCCGTGGTCGAGGAGGGCGTCGTCATGCTGCCGATGACGGCGGGGGCCGTGGTGCTGGCCTACAACGTGCCGGACGTGAAGGAACTGAAGCTGTCGCGCGAGGCTTACGCGGGCATCTTCCTCGGCAAGATCACCAAGTGGAACGACCCGGTGATCGCCGCGTGCAACCCCGACGCGGAACTGCCCGACCTGGAGATCACGGTGATCCGCCGCGCGGACAGCAGCGGAACGACGTACGTCTTCACGCAGCACCTCTCGGCGGTCAGCCAGGAGTGGAAGGACGGGCCGGGAACCGGCAAGACGGTCAACTGGCCGGAGAGCGACAAGTTCCTGGGCGCCAAGGGGAACGACGGCATCGCGCAGCAGGTCTCGGACACCGCGGGGGCGATCGGCTACATCGAGTACAGCTACGCCGATCAGAACAACATTCCCATGGCGATCCTCCAGAACAAGGACGGCGAGTACGTCAAGCCCTCGCTCGAAAGCGCCAAGGCGGCCCTGGCCGCCGTCGAGCTGCCTGAAAACCTCCGCGTCTGGGTGCCCGACCCGGAAGGCAAGGACTGCTACCCGATCGTCACCTATACCTGGCTCCTTTGCTACAAGAAGTACGACGATCCGAAGACGCTCAAGATCCTCAAGGACGTGATCGAGTACTGCCTGACCGAGGGGCAGAAGATCAGCGGCGAGATGGGCTACGTACCCCTGCCCGACAAGGTCGTCGAGGCGGTGCGCGAGAAGATGAAGGAGATGCAGGCCGGGTAAGGGCCGACCGCGTCTTCCCGGCGTGCGCCGCGGCCCGCATTCCCCGCGTTCGCCTGCGCGGCGGACATCCCGGCAGCCACCTGCCAGCGACCGAGAGGCCTGTCCTTGAGTCCGCAATCGGAGCCGAATTCGATCGTGCGCCCGCCGTCGGGCTGGGAGAAGGTCTTCGACCGCTCCTTCCGCGCCGCGACGTGGGTTTTCGCTTGGCTGACGATCCTGCTGGTGGCCTACATCGTGCTCGAGCTGGCGCGCAAGGCCGCCCCGGCCATGCAGCGCTACGGGATCGAGTTCCTCACGACCACCACGTGGGACGCGAACCGCCAGCAGTTCGGCATCTTGCCCGAGATCTGGGGGACGCTCTACAGTTCGGTCCTCGGCCTGATCATCGGCACGGTATTCGGGCTGGCGATCGCGATCTTCCTCAGCCAGGGCTTCCTCCCGCCGAAGATCGAGGTCCTGTTCAAGAACATCGTCGAGCTTCTGGCGGCGATCCCGAGCGTGGTGTACGGGCTGTGGGGGATCTTCGTGGTCGTGCCCCTGATCCGCCCCGTGGCGGACTGGCTCTACACGCATCTGGGCTGGATTCCTCTCTTCAGCACGTCGCTCAGCGGGCGGGGAATGCTGCCGGCCGCGCTGGTGCTGGCGATCATGATCCTGCCCACCATCTCGGCCATCTCGCGCGACGCCCTGATGGCCGTGCCGCACAAGCTCAAGGAGGCCGCGTACGGCCTGGGGGCCACGCGGTGGGAGGCGATCCTGCACGTGATCGTACCCACCGCGGCGACGGGGGTGTTCGGCTCGATCATCCTCGCCTTCGGCCGGGCCCTGGGCGAGACCATGGCCCTGGCCATGCTGGTGGGCAACTCGAACCAGTTGAGCCTGTCGCTCTTCTCGCCGGGCAACACCCTGGCGGCCCTGTTGGCCAACAACTTCCCCGAGGCCAAGGGGATAGAGGAGCAGGTGCTGATGTACGCCGCGCTGGTGCTGCTGGGCATCACGCTGGTGGTCAACGTGCTGGGAACGCTCGTCGTGCAGCGGGCCACGAAATCGACATCCGGATTGAAACTGAAGTAGCCATGTCCCAGGGCGAGATCGAAAACCCGTTCGACGGCGTGGACTTCCCCAAGCTGGAGAAGTCGCTCCGAAGCGGCCGCACCCTGTTCAGCGCCACGATGAGCGTGATCACCGGGGCGCTTACCGTGATCGCCATGGTGCCGCTGTTCTCGGTCCTGTTCATGCTCCTGTACCGTGGAGGCCAGCACCTGAGCCTGGCCCTGTTCACGCAGACGCCGCCGGCGGGGCTGGAGCCCGGGGGCGGCATCGGCAACGCCATCGTCGGCACGATCGTGATGGTGGGCATCGCCGCGTTGATCTCCGTGCCCTTCGGGATTCTCGCGGCGATCATCCTCGCCGAGTTCGGTCCCGACAGCCGGGTGGCCGCCGTCGTGCGTTTCTGCGCGAAGGTGCTCACCGGATTCCCGTCGATCCTCGCCGGGGTGTTCGCCTACGCGGTGGTAGTCTACACGCTGGGGACCCCTTCGGCCCTGGCCGGCGGGGTCGCGCTCTCCATCCTCATGCTCCCCACGGTGATGCTCACCGCGGAGGAGGCGATCAAGATGGTCCCCCGCAAGATGCGCGACGCCGCCGTGGGCATGGGGGCCACGCCGACCCAGGTGGTGTGGAAGATCCTCGTGCCGACCGCCATGCCGGGGATCCTCACCGGGGTGATGCTGGCGGTGGCCCGGGCAGCCGGCGAGACGGCCCCTCTGCTGTTCACCGCCCGGTTCAGCATGAACTCGTGGATCGTGGACTCCACGGGCGTGTACCCGATGGAGCCGACCGCCTCGCTGGCGGTGCTGATCTACAACTTCTCCACGTCGGCTTTCCAGAACCAGATCGAGATGGCCTGGGCGGCCTCGCTCGTGCTGGTCGCCCTGGTGCTGCTGTTCAACGTGCTCGGGCAGACCATCTCCCGCAGGACGCCCCAGCGATAGGAGTGCCGCGCCGTGATCGCCAGTCCCACGCCTGAGGGCGCCTACGCCGCAAACGGCGTCGTCATCGACTGCCACATCAAGAACCTGTACTACGGCGACTTCCACGCGGTCCGCGACACGCAGATCCCCATCGAGAAGGGGAGCATCACCGCGTTCATCGGCCCCTCCGGATGCGGCAAGAGCACGGCCTTGCGGTGCCTGAACCGGATGAACGACCTGATCCGCGGTTTCCGCTTCGAGGGGCACGTCCACTTCCGCGGCCAGGACATCTACGCCGCCAAGATCGATCCGGTCGCGGTGCGGCGCTACATCGGCATGGTCTTCCAGCAGCCCAACCCGTTCGCCATGAGCGTCTACAAGAACGTGGCGTTCGGGTTGCGCCTGAACCGCTACCGGGGCAACGTGGCCGAGAAGGTGGAGAAGGCACTCCGCGGCGCGGCCCTGTGGGACGAGGTCAAGGACAAGCTGAACCAGAGCGGGCTGTCGCTGTCCGGCGGGCAGCAGCAGCGCCTGTGCATCGCCCGCGCCATCGCCACCGAGCCGTCCGTGCTGCTGATGGACGAGCCCTGCTCGGCGCTCGACCCCATCGCCACGCGGCGGATCGAGGAGCTGATGATGGAGCTGAAGCAGAACTACACGATCGCCATCGTCACGCACAACCTCCAGCAGGCCCAGCGCGTGGCGGACAAGACCGGATTCATGTACGTGGACACCACGAAGGGCGGACGGACCGGCTACCTCGTCGAGTTCGGGGACTCGCAGCAGATCTTCGAGGACCCCAAAGAGGAGCACACCAGGGAGTACATCCGGGGCGAGTTCAGCTAAGCCATGTCGTGAGACGATCGCGCGGGAAGCGCCCCCGAATCGGGGACGTTCCAAAGCGAAGGGCGCGCACGCGACCTCCAGAACCACTTAGCTCGCGGGGGAGTCATGCGAAAACCCTCCAGGGGGGTGTGCGAGACCGGGGCGCCGGGAGCCACGACGTTGATCCGACCGGTCGTGGTGCTCGCGCTTGCCGCGGCGTTGAGCGTCGGCGGCTGCCGCCGGCCGCAGACGGCGGAGGACGAAGTCCCCGAGGGGACCCTCCTGCTCCGCGGGGCGGGCGCGACCTTCCCGTCCCGGCTGTACGAGAAGTGGTTCGACGTCTATTCCGAGCGCCATCCCGACGTCCAGATCCGCTACGAGGCGGTCGGCAGCGGCGAGGGCCGCGACCGCTTCATCCGCGCCGGCAGCGCCGTGGAGGAGAAAGGGGCCGTCGATTTCGGGGCCAGCGACGCGGCGCTTTCCGAGGAGGAGATCCGCCGCGTCGAAGAGGGCGCCCGGTTGATCCCGCTCACGGCGGGCGGGATCGTGCTGGCCTACAACCTCCCGCAGGCCGAGGGCAAGTTGCGGCTCTCGCGCAAGGCCTACAGCGGGATCTTCCTGGGTGAGATCACCCACTGGGACGACGAGGCCATCGCCCAGGGCAACCCCGACATCGAGCTTCCCCACAAGTCGATCTTCCCCGTCGTCCGCTCCGACTCCAGCGGCACGACCTTCGCCTTCACGAATCACCTCAGCGCCGTTTCGGACGATTGGAACAGCCGCTACGGGAGCGTCCTCCTGGTCGACTGGCCGGGCAAGGCCATGAAGGCCCGGGGCAACGGCGGCGTGGCCGGGCTGATCCGGACCTCGCCGGGCAGCATCGGCTACGTCCAGTACGGCTTCGCCCTGGAGGCCGAGTTGACCATGGCCGTGCTGGAGAACCGGGCGGGCAGGTTCGTGGTCCCGTCGCTGGAGAGCTGCCACGCCGCTTTGGCCTCGGCCGAGCTGGACGACAGCCTGCCGGAGAACCTGCGGTTCTTCCTGCCCGACCCCAAGGGCGCCGGCTCGTACCCCATCGTCAGCTTCAGTTGGGTTCTGCTCTACGGCCAATACGACGACGCGGAAAAGGCCGCTGCCCTGAAGACCGTGTTCAAGTGGTGTCTGTTCGAGGGGCAGCGGTACGCCGAGGATCTGGGATACGTCCCCCTGCCTGAGGTCGTGGCCAAGGAGGCCGCGGCCGCGCTGGAGACCGTCAAGCCGTAGGCCATGCCCGTCGTCTCACCGGCGCGTCGGGCAGGCAACTCCGCCGCGAGCCGGCCGAAGGCGTTACCCGGAACGGAAGAACGCACCGCCGCAGCTACGGCAGCGGCAGCCAGTGCGGATCGGAGGCATGCGGCAGGTCGGACGTCTGGCGGTCCCACTCGGACACCAGATGCTGGCGGACCGCGCGCTCCAGGCCTTCCGCGTCGTCCGGCGCGTCGGCCGTGGGAGCCACCACCCAAGGGATGTCGATCTGATCGTCCCGCAGGGCCCAGTGCAGGTAGGTCTCCTGGCCCAGCCAGACCCGTTCGGACTCGGACCAGAGAGCTTTGGCATTGCTCGAGCGGTGCGAGAAACCGAACAGCTCAGTCACCGCCGAACGGACCGCCTCCTCCAGCGACAGCCCAGCCAGTCGAGAGCGAAGCGAGCGCTGGCGCCCTGTCCTCTGCACGGTCCGCCGCCAGGTTAGTTGGGTGGTCATCTTGCCTTTCTGTGGTTCTTGGGAAGAAACCTGGAAATCAGCCGCGATCCTTGGAGACGTCCGCGGCGGGTCGCAACCGTGCGCCCGGAGGCGAGGCATCTGGGGAGAGGGGCTGAAAGGGGCTGCGAGCTGTTGCCCCATGCCCCCGATTGTACCGCACCGCGGCAGAGGAGGAAATCGCACCCCCCCATATACCCAAGGGGATGAGTCCCTCGTGCTGATGCGGGCACCCCCTTCTGGCGGGCGCTGAGGCGGAACGGGGATTGCTCCCCCCACCCCCGGCCTTCGGTCGCCTCTCACGCCGCAGCGAGCCTCTTCCTGCACTCCTCGAGGATCTCCACCGTGCGCGTGGCGCCGGTCCGCGTGACGCCGACGGCGCGGACTTCAAGCAACTGATCGAGCGTGCGCACGCCGCCGGCGGCCTTCACCTGGACGCGGGGCGGGGAGTGCTCGCGCATCAGCTTGAGGTCCTCGATGGTGGCTCCGCCGCTGCCGTAGCCCGTGGAGGTTTTCACCCAGTCGGCCCCCAGCTCGCCGCAGATCTCGCAGAGGCGGATCTTGTGCTCGTCCACGAGGAAGCAGTTTTCGAAGATCACCTTGACGCGGGCGGAAGCCTGGTGCGAGCGGTCCACGACGGCGCGGATGTCCTCGCGCACGTAGTCCCAGTCGCCGCTGAGGACCTTGCCCACGTTGACGACCATGTCCAGCTCGACGCCGCCGTCGGCCAAAGCCTGCTCGGTCTCGGCCAGTTTGATCGAGGTGGCGTGGCCGCCGTGGGGAAACCCGATCACCGTGCTGGGCGCCACACCGCTTCCCGCCAGGATCTGCGCGCAGCGACGCAGGTAGTAGGGCTTGATGCAGACCGAGGCCACGTCGTGCTCCAGTGCCACCCGGCACCCGGCCTCGAGCTCCTCGTCCGTGAGCACGGGGTTGAGCAGCGAGTGGTCGATCATCTTGGCGATTTGCTCGTAGGTGTAGTCCATACCTGATCTCCGTGGAACAGACTTCGGAAGTCTTCAAACGGACGCACGCCCAGGCCATCGCGCGCTGACGCTCGAACGCTTCGGGTCTTGAGTCGTCTTTGCCCACCTAAAGCTTCATGGACGTCGCCACGAAAAAGGTCCCTGCGCCCACGATCGCCGCGGCCAGAAGCGTGACGAAGAAGTCCACCAGGCCAAGCAGGCCCATGCCGCCCCGCAGCGTCACGAAGGCGATCATGCAGACGACGACCGCGATGTTGAAGGCGATCACGGCGAACATGATCCGCCGCCGAACCCGCTCGTCTTCCGACAACTCGCTGGCGGGCCTGAGCAGGGACCGCTTCTCGCCCCCCTCCCCGTCCCTCGAGGCGGCCGTCTTGCGCGAACCCTGCTTCCTGCCCGCCGGCGCGGCCTCGGCACCCGCCTCGGCGGAGTAGAACTTGGGGATCAACCCGCTGACGGCGCCCGCCGTGCAGAGCACCGTGCGCACGGGCATGCCGAAGCGGAGCCGGAGGTCGTCCTCGACTTCGGGCGCCAGGGGGCGGGGCGAGGCGATCAGGACGTGCCCTTCGTCGGCCATGACAGGGATGCAGGAATGCTGCCGGGCGACCCGCGGCGGGACCTTGGCGGCCAGGTCGGCGTTGGCGCCGATCTCGGCGAGCTCGAGGTAGGGCAGCCCGACCGATTCGGCGTAGGCGGCGGCCACGGCCTCGGGCTTGACCAGCTTCTGCTGCAGAAGCGCGTCGCGCACCTCCAGTCCGGTCGCCTCGGCGAAGCCGCGGGCCTTATCCAACTGGTCCTGGGTGATGAGCTTGCCGGCGAGCAGAACCTCGGCGAAGGTGCGACGCCGCCCCTCGCCCGAGTCGGTGCGCCCCAGCGAGGCGTCGTACTCGCGCTTCCGCTTCACGTCGGTCAGGCAGAGCATGGCCCGGGCCAGCTCGTTGAGCAGGTTCTGCGACTGCGCCGCGTACTCGCCGGTGGCGTACTTGCGCACGTGCGCGTTCATCTTGGTGTAGTGCTCGCGGATCTTGGCCAGGTCGTCCTCGAACCTCTTCAGGCGGAGGAGCTGGTAGTGATCGAGAGGTCGGGCGGTCTCGGTGATGCCCAGCCACTCGCGATAGGCGTCGATTTCCTTGGCCATCGATGGGGCGCCGTGAAATGGGGTTGGTTGGCCGCTCCTTGCCGGTCGCGGTTCGGAATCTCATGATTCGCGAGCCGGGCTCTCTCACTCCACGAGGTACTCGTTCGCCAGCCGCGTATAGACGTCGATCTGGTCTTCGGACAGGCCGCCGCGTCGCTGGATCTCGATACCCGTCTCGGCTCCGCTCGTGTCTTCGCGCGCCCGGACGGTGATGCGACCGGCTTCGTCGAAGGCGTAGGTGACAGTGATCGGCGATCCGGCGGGCAGGTCGGGAGGGAGGTCGGTGATGCGACACTTGCCGAGGAGCGATCCGGCGCGGGGGTCGGGAGCGTCTCCCTCGATGACCTGCACGCTGACGCGCTCCTGGCCCGGCCGATTGGTCTTGAAGGTCTGGGCGACCTCCACGGGGATGCGGCTGTTGCGCGGGATCATCACGTGGTTGACCGCCTTGCCCGACTTGGGGTTGGTGGCCACCACGCCCAGCCCGTGCGAATTGACGTTCTCCTGCCGCACGGAGGAGAGCATCTTGCGGACCTTCTCGGCAAGCTCGCTCTTCTCGCCGCGATGCTTGACCTCGAGGATCGCGGCGTGGATGGCCGCGCCCTGGGCCACGGCCGTGTGGGGCGAGATGTCGCGATAGGGCGCCAGGCCCAGCGTCTGCTCCAGCGCGCGGGGAACGCCCGGCATCAGCGTCGATCCGCCCACCAGGACCACGGCGTCAAGCTGTTCGGGTGGGGTGGAGGCCTGGTCGAGGACGAGGCGCGCGGTGTCGAGGGTCCGCTGCAACAGGTCGGCGGTCATCTCCTCGAACTGCCTGCGCGTGACGCCGACGGTGATCGCCCTGCCCGAGTGCCGGAACGCGATCTTCGTCTCCTGCTGCTCGGAGAGCTCCAGTTTGGCGAGGTCGCAGTCGTTGCGCAGCCGGTGCACGGCGGCCGGCGACTGCCGCAGGTCGAGGCCGTGCCGCGCCTGGAACTCGTCGGCGACGTGGTCCAGCAGACGGTCGTTCCAGTCCACACCGCCCAGGTGCACGTCGCCGTCGGTGGCCAGCACCTGGAAGTGCGTGGGGGTGTACTGGACCACGGTGACGTCGAACGTGCCGCCCCCCAGGTCGTACACGAGGGCGCGGCGGGGACGTTCCGATCCGCGGCCGCCGGCGCCGAGCTCGCCGCGGTGCCAGGCGTAGGTGAGCGTGGCCGCGGTGGGCTCGTTGATGATGTCGATCACGTTCAGGCCGGCGATGCGCCCCGCGTCCTGCGTGGCCTTGCGACGCGCGTCGTTGAAGTAATAGGGGACCGTGATGACGGCGTTGCCAATCCTGCCGACCCGTTTCTCCGCGTCCTGCCGGAGCTTCTTGAGGATCAGGGCGGAGACGAACTCGGGCGTGATCTCCCGGCCGTCGAACGTGCGCTTGTAGTGGGTCTCGCCCATCTCGCGCTTGATCCGCTCGACGACGTGCTCGGGCTCCTCCACGGCCGCACGCATGCGGTTCGGCCCGACGATGACGTGCCCTCCCTCGGCCAGAAGCACCAGACTGGGGGTCTCGACGTCGTCGTCTTCATTGGCCAGCGGGACGGGCGTGCCGTCCTCGTCCAGCTGCGCGATCGAGGAGAACGTCGTTCCCAGGTCGATGCCGACCGTCTGGCCCGGTTTGAAATCCATCACCCAAGGTTCCGCGAAGCGTGGGGGAAACGGTCCATCGCCTGTCCCGGCAATACCGGGGCTTTGGGGGCCAAGCTCTCTGGTCGCGGGAGGAGGGAATCAACGGCGCATCCCGCCCCTTCTCCGATTCGCCCCCCGAACAAGAGCCGATCAGAACTCCTCGTCCTCGATTTCCTCGAACGCGCCGCCGCTCTCCTTCTTCGGCGGCCTCTTCTCCGGCTTCGGTTCGGGCTCGGGCTCGGGCGCTGCCTTCTCCTCGGGCTCGGGCTCGGGCTCGGCTTTGGGCGACTCCGCCGGCTCTTCCGGCTCAGGCGGCGCCTCGGCCGGAGCGGCTTGAACGGCGCCCTCGCGAAGGAATCTCGCGCCCCAGGCGACGGCGTACAAGGCATCGACGTGCTTGCGGGCCTCGCCCTCGCGAGCACGCAGCTCGAACAGATACTTGCGCCCGTCAACGACCGTCTCCACGATGACGCGGTCGAGGATGATCTCCTTGAACTCGGACTTCACCGGCACCTTCTGGCTGTAGGTCGCGCCCAGGAACTCGCCGATCCTGATCGGCTTGACCTTCTTGGCGGACTTCGACCCCTTCTTGCGCAAGCTCTCCCTGATCGCGTCCGCGAAAGCACCCAGGTTCTCTTCGTTCACGTCAAGGACCGACTCGAAGTCCGAGGCGCGGACCGCGATCTGCGGGTAGTTGTCCTTCTGGGTCTTCTTGAACCACACGACCACCGAACCGCTCTTCAGCGGCACGTGCCAGTCCTTCGGAGGCGCGACCTTGATCCGATCGCCGTCGAGTCCCGGGATCTCGTCCCCCAGCGCCGGGATGTAGCCATCCAGCGCGGGCAGCGCATCCACGTCGATGCTCACCACCGCCGGGTCCGACGACTCACTGCCTGAATCGCCGCTTCCGCACCCGCAAAGACCACCGAGGCAAGTCGCGACGAGGCAAGTCAGCACGGCCATCCGGTCCAATCTCATAACCTACGTCTCCTCCCACGGGGCACGCCGTTGCAGGGCCGCACGGGTGTCCGTCACGGCCGCGATTCGAAGAGAGCTCAACGCGCGGAGCAGGCAGGAGGCGAGGCGCGCCCGCCTCGGCTTCCCGCGGCACTTTCCGCCACGAACTGCCCGGAACCCAGGCACCTCCGCTCGACGAATCGGTCGCTGCGGAGGTCGGGCCTCCCCACAGGCTACCCACGGGCAGAGAAGCTCGTCAAGCAGTGGACGAGGACCCGCAAGCTCGCGGCCTCGCGTCGGGGCATCGGGCAGACCAGATGTCGGCCTCCAAGGCACCCTCTCCCCAGGCCAGGTCGCCGCTACTCCTCAATGACCTCTTTGACGAGCTGGACGAAATGGGGGGTCTTCTGCGACTGATTCAGCTCGTCGGCCTTCTTGTCCGCCTGTTTGCGTTGGCTGTACTCGAACAAAGCGATCCGCTTGAGCGACTGGTTGAACACCCCCCAGAATGCTTTCAAACGGACCTCTTTGGCGGCTTTCGTGCGGCTCTTGGCCCGCTTGGGTGCCTTCTTCGTCTTGGCAGCAGCCGTCTTCTTCTCCTCGTCGGCGAGTCGTTCCGCCGCTTCGCTCTCCTGACGCAACTCTTTACGGTTTACAACCTTGCGGGCCATGTTGTGTCCCCTTGGGGAAAGACATGCACGTTCGGCCGCCCGAGGGCGCCGCCGGCCGCTGAGTCGGGCCCGGGCCAAACAAGAGGTTTATCATAGCGTGACGGGCCATAAATCGCCAGTGGGCCGGCCTGCGGCGCTGGGGGCGTCAACCCCCTGCCGGACCGGCGTCCGAATTCCCAGGCGGTATTCCCTCGCCTCGCGCGAGGTACTCCGCGCGCATACGGGCATACGCTTCGGAGTCCGGCAAGTCGGGCGTCGTCTGGCCCGTCTGCACCGCTGCCTCGAAGATCCGTGTGAGAAACGGTCGGCACCAGCCACAACCGGTCCCGGCCCCGAAGCACTCGGCGAGCTGCCCGACGCGGCGCGGTCGCTCCACGCGAACGAAGTTCTCGACCTTCCTGCGCGTCACGTGAAAACAGAGGCAGATTTCCTGGTCCGGATCCATGATCCGTTCGGTTGGTGTATCAGGGCCTCGGGAGTCCTGGAGACGGCGGAGGCCGGACGGGTTCGGCAACCGGAATGCTCAGTCCGCGTCCCGCTCCGTTGCGGTGGCCAGGCGCAAGGCGACCCGGCAGGCTCGGCGGAACTCGTCCAGGTCCAGACGCTCGGAACACGTGTGGGGATCGCGCTGGCCGCAGCCGAGGGTCACCGTCGGAATTCCCCTCGCCGAGAGCCAATTGGCGTCGAGTCCGCCGTTGGATATCGCCCTGACCGGTTCCCCGCCCACGGAGCGGATGGCCGCTTCCGCGGCGAGCACACACGGCTCGTCGGACGCCAGCTCGAACGCCTCGTAGTCGGTGCGATCCTCGATTTCCACGCTGCCGCTCTGCCCGTGGATATTGCGCACTGCGCGGGCCGCCTTCTCGAAGGCCTCGCGGATGGCCGCGACGATCCGGCGCCGGAAGGCCGGATCGTGACTCCGCGCTTCGGCGCGGATCTCGACCTCGGGCATGACGACGTTAGTCGCCTCCCCTCCGTGAATCACGCCGATGTTGCTCGTGCCCCGCCGGCCTCCCTTCTGGATCAAACCGTGCCAGCCCTGTTCCTGCAGACGGGCGATGGCCAGCGAGGCAATGGCCACGGCGCTGACACCCTCTTCGGGCGCTCCGCCCGCGTGACTGGCGATGCCCCGGATGCGGACCCCCAAGCGCTGCCCGCCGGTCGCGCCCACGGTGACCTTCTCACTCGATCCTCCGTCGAAGTTGAAGGCCAGCCGGGGGCCGCCCAGGAGAGTCAGCCGGCCGTAACGTGCCCCCAGGAGCCCCAGCTCCTCCTGCACGGTCCAGAAGAACGTCAGGGGTGGATGGTCAAGCCCGCCGCGCACCGTTTGCAGCGCCGTGGCCAGGAGGACCGCGCAGCCCGACCGGTCGTCGGCTCCCAGGGCCGTGGTCTTCTCCGCGGGAGTGACCAGGCTTCCGCGCCGCACGGGTCGGCTGCCGACGCACAGGGGGACGGTGTCCGCGTGGGCCATCAGCATGCGCCGCGGGCCACGAACCGTTCCCGGCAGCTTGAGTACGAGATTGCCCACCTCCCCGCCGAACGGGCTGCGATGGTGCGCGCGATCGAATCCCAGAGACGCGGAGGGCACGCCGCCGCGGCGAAGCTGCCGGGCGATGAACTCCATCACCTTGCTCTCCTGACCGCTGCGTCCCGGAATCGCCATGAGTCGAAGTACCAGGGCTTCGGCGGCGCGCAGGTCCGGCGCCAAGCGACCCGGCGAACCCTGGGACCGCGACAAGACGCGCCTGCCCGGGGACCTGCGAAGGTTGCTGGCTCGTGAGGTCGGTTCTCGTCCCATGGTTTTTCCGGGTAGCACTCCTGGCAGCAGGGGGGACCTGGCATTTCCCGCGCATGCGGCGCCGGAGACCGGCCCAGGAAAGCAGGCAGCGGGCGCAATCCGCGACCCCGCCACGGCCCCCCGCTGCTGGCCTGCCGAAGTCCAATGCACTATCCTATCCCATGAACCGAGTCGAAAGAAGGCGCGTAGCGGATGGTCGATCGCTCAGACGGCAACAAGGAAACGGGGGGCTACGCGCAGTCGGGCTCCACGACCGGATCGCCGGCGCCGGGCGGCGGGCGGCCCGGCCTGCGGTTCTTCCTGGCCGGCATCATGCAGGGCTCGCACCGGACCGACCGTTTGCACGGCCAGGAGTATCGCGAGCACCTCCGGCGGGCGTTCGTCGCCCACTTCCCCGAGGCCAAGGTGTACGATCCTCTGACCAACCATGCCGGCTCCTTGCACTACGACGAGGAGACGGGACGGCGTGTCTTCTTCGGGCACAACCTGATGTGCCGCGAGATCGACGTGCTGGTGGCCTTCGTGCCGGAGGCCTCGATGGGCACGGCCATCGAGATGTGGGAGGCCTGCCAGCATGGGGCCGCCGTGATCACCATCAGCCCGATGCGCCGGAACTGGACCGTGCGGTTCCTCAGCCACGCGGTTTACGAGGACCTGCGCACGCTGGAGGAGGCGCTCGCCAGCGGCGAGGTGGAACGGATCGTGGAGAGCGTGCTCGCTGCGAGGCCGCGTGCGGCGGACGCCGAGTAAGCGATTGCCCGACGGACGTCGGCCGCTTCCGGCGCGTCGCCGAGCCTCTCTTCCTCGGCGCCCGTGCCGGGGGCATCCTGCAAAGCCCGGTTATCGCACGATGGTCCCGCCGGAACTGGAGCTCGAGTCGGCCCCGGACGGCGCTTCCTCGCGCCGCACGCGGATCGGCTGCGTCGGCGGCAGACGCAGCACGTTGCGCGGTTCGTCGGGCCTTTGCGTTTCAGGCAGCCCGAGAGACGACCCCGCGTCCGCGCGCGGATATTGCGTCGGGGACTCCGCGACCGTGTAACCCGGCCCTTGAGCGTCCGACGGGCCGGCCGGCGCCTCGTCGCCGCTTCCCACCGCGACGGGGGCCACATCGATCAACTCGGGCATGACGAGCACGATCAGCCGGGTATCGTCCTCTGCATCGGAGTCGAGATCGGCGAGGGCCAGGGCCTGGCCGACCGGCACCTCGGCCTCCGTCGGGCTGGTGTGCCGGGGGCTTGCCGACCCCGTCTCGGAGGCGGGCTCGGCCTCGACGCGGAGTCGAATGGCATTGTGCGAAAGCACCTCAGGCAGGAAGCGGAAGACGGCCGTGGACGGCTGAGGCCTGGGGATGCGGGCTCCGAAGGGGACGTTGCCGATCGGTCGGGGGTCGAGTGCCAGGGTGTACTCCGCGGGGCGATCGTCCTTGGCGACGAGGCTGGGTTGCGCGAGAATCCGCACGAGTCCCAGCCGCTCCATCTGGCGGATTCCGTCGGTGACGTCGCCCGCCAGATCGGCCGGCATGAAAGCCTGGCCGCCCTTTTCGGCCAGGTGCAGAAGCCGAGCCGCCAAGGGCGCCAGTCGGGGCCGTTCCCGCTCCACGTCGGCGGCCGCCCGGCGAAGCACGGCCGGCTCCACGGCCAGGAACTGCACGCGCAGGGCCACCTCGTCGCGGCCCAGGACGCGCAGCCGATCGACCACCTCCAGCGGCCCGTCGGCCGCGGCCGCACGGGCCTCGCCCCGGACCACCGCGAGAACCTGCGAAGCCTCGACGCGCGTGGACGTATCGCCCTCGACCACCAGGCGATCGCCGTCGAAATGCAGTCGGATTCGGCTTCTCGGGAAGATCTCCTCGACCACTTCCTCGAGCGTCTCGATCCGCTTCCGCTTCTGCTGTTCCGCGGCGACGTCGCCGACGGCATGGAGCTTGAAGCTGACGGGCGGCGTGTTCGAGTCGCGGAACCACACGCTCACGTGCGTCGCGCCGGCGGCCTTGCCGGCCAGGGTGACTTCGCGGTCGCCGGAGCGGGTCACCTGGCAGATCAGGGGATCGACGGCGGTCGCGCGGAGAACGTCCTTGGTCGTCGCCACCACGCGAAACCCATCCACGGGAACGAACAGCTCACCGGCTCGGACGACCTTGCTTAGCGCGGTCAACTCCTCATCGACCGGCGGCAGGCGCTCGGTCTTCTCCTCTTCCCTGGGGGCTTCCGCCGAGCGGAGCTCTCCGCGGCGCAGCGGGCCGCCATGCTTGCGAAAGAAAGCCGCAAGGGTCCCTTCCTGCGCCGAAGCTCGCGACGGGATGTCGATCACGGCGGTCTGGCGATCGGGTACGTCGAGGGTGGACTCGTCGCCCACGCGCGGCTCGGGAACGGCGACCGCGGCGGCCGGCGTTGAGGCGGTGTGCGAGGCCTCCGGCACGCCGACCAGCTCGGGGGTGACGAAGAGAAGCCGTCTGGCCACGCTCTGGGCGTGCGCGGCGGGGCGGGAGCCCTCGGCCGTGGGATCGACCGGGACCCCGGAAACCACCAGGGTCTGTCCCGGCTCGAGCACGGCGGCCGCGGTGATCGACTGCGATTGGAGCACCAGGCGAGGCGGATCACTGCGTCGCCCGTCGTCCACCAGGCGCCGCACGTCCGGGGTGACCTCCAGGCGGATGCGGTCGCCCTGGAGCACCTCGGGGAGCACGGTGAACGTGGTGCCGACGCGATAGGCATCTCCCCCGCCCGGCTGTTCGGCGAACAGGCCGGCAAGCTTGTGACGCGACGGGGCGTTCTCCACGCCCAGCGGCCATTCGATCTGGTTGCCCAGCAACAGCGTCCCCTTCCGTCCGCTGGTGGTCACCAGCGTGGGTTCGTTGAGCACGCGGACCAGGCCCCGGCGGGCGAGCCGACCGATCGCCTCGTCGGGCGTCTCGTCGAGCACGAGGCTCTGTCCCGGCCCTTCGAGGCGCAGCAGCGGCTTGACCGCCTCCAAGGCCGTGTCCAGCATGGAGGCCTGACCCGCCGTTGCCAGCCGGCCGAGGGAATCGACCGCCTGGGGGCCGAGCTCCAGCACCCGCAAACGCACGAGCACCTGCTGCCGCGGAGGAGTCCGCAGCATGTTGACCACGAGCGACTCGGGTGCCTGCCGGAGCGGCGACCCGTAGGACAACCTCGGGGCCGGCTCGACCAGCGACCACTCATCGACCGCGCGGCGGCGCACCACGGCAAGGATGCGCGACATCTCCTTGTCGTTCGGCGCCGAGCCGTGAACAAACAGCTTGCCGGCCGCCAGGCTGAGCTTGATCTGGCTGGCGGGAAACTCCTTCGCGAGACATTTCTGGAGGTAGCGGCACTGCTCGGCACGACGGTCCAATCGCTCGGTCTCCGAGAGGGGCTGGACTCGCTCGGGTTCGGCAGGCTGCTCCAGCTCGGCACTGACCAGCAGGGCCTGGCGCATGGCGGAGCCGGCCGGAACGGCTTGAGTCGGGCCGGCGAGCACCACGGTCTGGCCGTGCGCCAGCTCCACCCTGGCGTTCACGGAGCCGCCGGCCTCTCGGCCTCCGTACGCGTTGGCCGGCGAGGTCGCAGCAGAGTCCACGGACACGTCCACCACCAGGCGCTCCTCGTCCAGAAGCCGCGGCAGGCAGGAGAACGTGACCGGCAACGCCGGGAATCGTGTTCCGCGTCGGTCCCGGGCGGTCCGGCGCGGCGGGGCCGCCAGCTCGGCCCGGGCCGGCAGCGAGTGCTCGGTGGTGATGCGGGCAGCGCCCATCTCGCGGACCACCCCCCGCTGCTCCATGTCGTCCAGCCAGGCATCCAAGGAGGACGGCTTCGGCTCGTCCAGGGGGCACGGTGCGGTGTGACCGTCGGCGGCACAGAGCGCTTCGACAAGGCGCGTCTCGGCGGGTTTCCACGTCGCCTCCCCACGGCGGCGCAGATCCCCCAGGGCATGCAAATCCAACTGAACGAATCGCACCGCCAAATGAACCTTCGTGCGGTCCCGGACGGCCTCGTCAAGATCTCCCGAGTCCAGTCGGGCGGTCTCATCGCTCGGCGGAGGCGTGGCGCGATCCTCCGAGGGCATCACCACGATTGGCGGCACGCGCTCCGAACGCCCCGCCCCAGATGGCGGGCCCCCCGTCGCCACGGTTTCCGCAGGCAGGTTTCGGTCGATGTGATTCCAGAGCAGCACCAGCACGCTGACGAACGCCAGCAGTCCCAGTGCTCCGCCGAGGATCCCGGAAGCCAGCAGGAGCTGCATGGCGCGACTCAGGCGGGGCGGTCCCGGCTCGGCAGACGAGGCGGCCGGCGTTTCATGTTCGACGGACATGGGAGGAATCCTTTCCTCGCGCAAGTCGGGATCGCTTTGAGGAACGTACGGTGAGCGCGGCACATCCCGATCCTCAATGGCCATCAAGAGGAGGGCGGGATTTTAGACCCCCGATCGGCGGGTTGTCAATGCGAGTTTCTCCCGGCTTTTCCGCGCGATTGCGGCCTGCAATCCGCCCAGGCCACGAACGACCGCCATGGCGCGGCGGTTCGGGGTACGTAGAATGCAGAGGGTGTTTCGAGGGGATCGCGGGCTGCTCGCGGCCGCCCGATTCTCCTTGTGGGATGGACTTCAGGAGCAGGAGCTCCCCCCTTCGACCTTGCCGCGCAGCCCAGCCCCGTCGTGCCACACCTTCTCGATCTGCTGCCCGATCGACTGACTTCCTGGCTGGCGGAGCGCGGTCTGCCAGCGTATCGGGCGGGGCAGATCCGCCGCTGGCTCTTGGGGCGCCGCGCCGCGGATTTCGAGGAGATGACCGACCTTCCCAAGGCGCTCCGCGAGGAGCTGGCCGCGGAGCTTCGCATCTGGTCGGCCACGATCGTCGCGCACCAGCGGTCCGACGACGGCACCGAGAAGCTCCTGCTTGAGCTGGCCGACGGCGAGCGGATCGAATGCGTCCTGCTCCGCGACGACCGGCATCATCGCACCGCCTGTGTCAGCACCCAGGTGGGCTGCGCCATGGGATGCGTGTTCTGCGCGAGCGGTATGGACGGCGTGGTCCGCGATCTTTCCACCGGCGAGATCCTCGAGGAGCTGCTCCAGCTCAACCGGCTGCTTGGCGCCGAGGAGCGGCTCAGCCACGTGGTGGTGATGGGCATGGGCGAGCCGCTGGCGAACCTCGACGGCCTGCTGCCCGCCCTGGCCGCGGCGACGGACTCCAGCGGACTGGGGATCAGCGCCCGGCGCGTGACCATCTCCACGGTCGGCCTGCCGCGAGCGCTGCGTCGTCTGGCCGAAGCGAACCTTCCGTATCACCTGGCCGTGTCGCTGCATGCGCCGGACGACGAGCTGCGAAACCGTTTGGTGCCGGCCAACCGCAAGGTGGGGATCGCCGAGATCCTCCGCGCGGCCGACGACTACTTCGAGAAGACCGGCCGGCGCGTGACCTACGAGTACGTGCTTCTGGCCGGAATCAACGACGGCCCGTCGCATGCTCGGGGCGTTGCGAACCTGCTTCGCGGCCGCCCGGCGCTGGTGAACGTGATTCCGTTCAATCCCGTTGCGGGCTTGCCCTATCGCACCCCGTCGCCCCAGGCCACGGCCGCTTTCGTGAGGTCCCTGCAAGACGGGGGCCTCTCGGTCAAGGTCCGTTACCGCAAGGGCGACCGCATCGACGCGGCCTGCGGGCAGTTGCGGCGGCGCGTGGCCGCAGGCAAGAGCGAGGGGCGCGGGCGCAGGGGGAAGGGCCAATCGGGGCCGGTCAGTTCGACCCGGGACGGGGCGCCCCTGGATCGCCGCGCCGGCAGCGCTTGACCATGGTCACGGCGTTGCCCCGCTGGTTGAAGGAGACCTCGTCCATGAAGGTCCGCATGAGAAGAATGCCCCTCCCGCTGCACTTTTCCAGGTTGGCGGGGTCCGTGGGATCGGGCAGGGCGGCGGGATCGAATCCCTCGCCCTCGTCGCGCACGACGAACGCCGCCCGATCGCCCGTCAACGATGCCTCCACGTACACGTGGCGCGCGGAGTAGGGCGGTTGCCGCCGGCGCTCCGCCAGGAGCCGGTAGTATCTCTGATCGTCGCTCCCGCGCAGCTCCGAGCCGACCTCCAGATTGCCGTGATGCAGGGCGTTGGAAAGCGCTTCCTCCAGGGCTACCCCCACCCGCGTGCAATCCGCCTCGCGGCAGAAGCCGAACTGGCGGAGGCTGTCCTGAAGGTAGGCGACCAGAGGCGGGATGAGCTGGGGATCGTTCTCCATGACGAAGGCGCAGTGGCTTTCGGCCATGCAGCCCATCAGGCGCGAGTGCGACCGCTCGCGGCCGGAAAGCGCGAGGACCCTGGCGACCGTGTCGCGAAGCTGGTGAGCAAGCCTTTGCTTGGGGACGTAGCTGGCCGCGCCGCGCTGGAGGGCCTGCACCGCAACCTCTTCGCTGCCCTGCGAAGTCAGCAGGATCACGGGAACCAACGGAAACCGCTCGCGGACCGCATCGACGAGCTGGAGCCCGTTGATCTCGGGCATGATCAGATCGGTGATGACCAGGTCGGGCGGGTCGTCCCGCATCTGGTTAAGGGCGTCGGCCCCGTTGTCGGCGTAGCGCAATCGAAGCTCGGACGCATCGCGCAACAGGCCCGCGATGTAACGGCGGTCCACGCTCGAATCGTCCACGACAAGTACCTTGGGCATCTTCCGTCCGTCCTCCTCCCCCGCGGCTCTCGGCTGTCATGAGGCACTCGATCGGCCGCCGTCGCGGAATCGCGGGCGGCCGCACGCCGGCCCCGGTTTCGACCAGACGCTCGGTGGCACGCAATCTACACCCCACCGTGCGCCCGAGGCGCCCCGCTATGCGTGGGGCGGCACATCGTTCTCCCGGAATCGCTCCAACTCGGGCACGAGATCCTCCGCGTGCCGCTGGAGCTCCTCCACCACCCCTTCGGCACCACCCAGTTCCCCGCTTGACCCCATCCGCTCCAGGGCCATCGCCGTGTCGTAAACGCGCGCCGCACCGAACAGGCGGATCGAGCCCTTGAACGTGTGGGCCGCGATCTTCAGGGCTTCCGCGTCCCCGCGCGCGACCGCGGCTCGGATCTCCTCGAGCAGGCGCGGGGCCTCCTCCAGGAAGGTCTCGATCACGCCTGCGAGGAGCCCGCGGTCCTGCCGAACCGCCGCCAGGGCCGCGGGCCAATCGACGACCGCGTCGGTCGGCGCGGACGGCGGCGGTTCGGGCTCGTCGGCGGCGGGGCGGCGCTTGCCGAGCACCGACGCGATGGTCTCCAGCAGCCGACTCGCCCGGATCGGCTTGGCGACGTATTCGTCCATCCCGGCCGCAAGGCACCTCTGGCGATCGCCCTTCATGGCGTGCGCGGTCATGGCGACGATCGGTACGTGGCCCCCGGCCTCCTTCTCCCACGCGCGGATCTGGCGGGTCGCCTCCCAGCCGTCGATCTCCGGCATCTGGACGTCCATGAGTACCAAGTCGAACGCCTGGGAAGTGACGGCGTCGATCGCCTCGCGGCCGGTCCTGGCCACGGTCACCCGATGGCCGCGCCGCTCGAGCAGGCCCTGGGCCAGTTTTTGATTGACGGGGCTGTCCTCGGCCAGCAGGACGCGCAAGGGCTCCAGGCCTTCCGCGCCCGCCTCCGGGGCCGTCGCGCCCTCGGGCTCGACCGAGGCGACCCCCATCACCAGCGCGATGGCGTCGAAGAGCTCCGACTGCTTGACCGGCTTGATGAGGTACGAGGCGATGCCCATCTCCTCGCACCGGGCCACGTCGCCCGGATGGTCGCCCGAGGTGAGCATCATGATCACCGTGCTCCCCAGTCCCGGATCCTCCTTGATGCGCTGGGCCAGGGCGAATCCGTCGAGCTGCGGCATGTTCGAGTCGGTCAGGACGAGCCGGTAGGGCTCGCCGGCGGACGACGCCTTGGCGAGCTCCTCCAGGGCCTCGGCGGACGACGGCACGCAATGGGCCTCCATCTCCCAGTTGGTGATCATCTCCGCCAGGATCCTGCGGTTGGTGGCGTTGTCGTCCACGACGAGAACCCGCAGGCCGCGGAGGGTCTCGACCGCGGCGGGCAGGGCCGGGCGGCGTCCGTCGGCCAGTCCGAACCGGGCGGTGAAGTGGAATCGGCTCCCCTCGCCCAACTCGCTCTCGACCCAGATCCGCCCGCCCATGCAATCGACCAGGCGTGAGCAGATGGCCAGCCCCAGCCCGGTGCCGCCGTACTTGCGCGTGGTGGACTTGTCCGCCTGCTCGAACATCTCGAAGATGGCGTCGAGCTTGTCCTCAGGCACGCCGATGCCCGTGTCGCACACACAGAAATGGAGCACGGCTTCGCCGTCGTGGACCGACTCGCGGTCCACGTGGAGGACGACCTCGCCCTGCTCCGTGAACTTCACCGCGTTTCCCACCAGGTTGACCACGACCTGCCGCAGGCGCACCGGGTCGCCCACGAGGTGCTCGGGCACGTCGGCGTCCACGCGGTAGGCCAGCTCCAAGCCCTGAAGATGGGCCCGGAGTGCCATGGACTTCATCGTATCGCCCAGGTGCTCGCGGAGCTCGAAAGGCACCGGTTCCAGTTCGAGCTTCCCGGCCTCGATCTTGGAGAAGTCGAGGATGTCGTTGATGACCATCAGGAGGTTGTCGCCGGAGTCGTGGACCATCCTGACGTACTCGCGCTGCGTGGGACCGAGGTCGGTTTCCAGCACCAGCTCGGTCAGCCCCAGGATGGCGTTCAGCGGCGTGCGGATCTCGTGGCTCATGTTGGCCAGAAACTCGCTCTTCGCCCGGCTGGCCGACTCGGCCGCCTCCTTGGCGGCCTTGAGGGCCTCGGCGGCGAGCTTCTGGTCGGTCACGTCGCGGGAG
>CAYSUS010000073.1:22489-35587 GCA_964434165.1 uncultured Pirellulales bacterium | reverse complement strand
AAGCGCACGCCGCCGTCGAGATGGAACGAGCGGCCCCCACGAACATAACGTCGCCGCCCTCGACCAGGACGCTCCCGTGCACGGGCCAGACCGATTCAAGCTGCCCGAACGCGACCAGGCGGCGATCGGCCGGGGCGGCGCGGAACCGCCAGGCAAGCGCGCCGTCGGGGGCCCGCAGGCAGGTCACGTACCCGTCGGCCGATCCGAAGACCACGCGCCCGGCGCTCAAGGTAGGCGGCGAGTCCACGCGCCCCCCGGCCACGTAGCGCCACCGCTCGTCGCCGTCTTCCACACCCAGTGCGTAGATCGTGTTGCTCTCGACCGAGGCGACGACGACGAGGTCGCCTTGCACCACGGGCTGCGTGATCTTGCCGCCCAGCTCGACGGACCAGTCGGGCACCAGGTTCGCGCCCAGGGCGACGGCCGTGGCCCCACTTCGCGCCGCATCGTGGCGGTAGGTCGGCCAGTCGCCGGCTCGCGAGTCGGGCGTGCCATCGGCCTTGCCCATCGCGAAAGCCGGTCCGCGCTCCAGGCGCGGCGCCTTGGCCGCCTCCTTCGCCGCATCGGCCTCACCGGCCTCGGGCTCAGCGGCCAAAGCGTTGAACCCGCACAGCTTGGCCTGGGGATGACAGGCACAGTCGTGCGGGGCCGTATAGAGCAGGCCGTTGGCCGGCATCACGCCATACAGGCACGCGCTGCGGACCCAGTGGTTGATGCCCCAGGTCTTGTTCTCCAGGTCGATCAGCTCGATGCCGTTGCGCGAGGGAAGGAGGAACCGATCGGTCGCCTTGGCCCGATAGCAGCGGTGATGGAACCAGCCCGTCTTGAGCGTGGGCGGGATCTCCTTGGCCAGCTTGCCCGTGTGCAGGTCGTAGCCGAGCCAGGTTCCTAGTTCGTTCCCCTTGGCCGTGGCCGCGGTCCAGACCAGTCCGTCGGCGACGAGCACGTCCTCGGGGCATTGGTATCCGCCGTACGGGTGCGGGGCGGTCCACAACTTCGCGCCGGTCTCGGCGGAGAAGCCGGTCATCGTGTCTTCGCCCTGGTCGGGCCGGCCCCAGCCCATCCACGCCTGGTTGAGCTTCTCGCCGCCGGCAAACACGATCACCCCGTCGCGCACGACCAGCGTAGGACCGAAGAACGACATCATGAACTCCTCGGTCGTGGCCACCGGCTCGGTGGCAAAGACCTCGCGGCCTGTCGCCAGGTCCAGGGCCACGATCTTGCTTCCGTCGTGGAAGAACGCCTTGCTCGCATCCGCGGCCACGGAGAGCGGCACCACGCGCGAGGATTTCTCCCACAGTTTCTCGCCCGTGTCGGCGCGGAAGGCCAGGATCGCCCGATCGCTCCGGAGCCACTTCTTCGACTGCACTTCGGCCCACAGGTGGCGCATCATGGGCGTGTTGGTGATGCGGCCGTCGAAGATCCGCGTCTGCTCCTCGCCGCTCTCCGGCGGCTGGGGATCGAGCCCCGGCATAGTGCGGTTGACGAGCACCAGCAGCGTTTCGCCCGACTTGACGATCTCCTCGGTCTTCTCCGTGCCCGCGTAGGTGCGGAGCGTCTTGCCCGTGGCCGCGTCCAGGGCGGAGACCGGGGCCAGGAGGTTGAGGATCGTGTACACCTCGTCGCCTTCGGCGACCAGGCGCCGCGGGAGGTTGGCCGGACCGCTCTTCAGCGGCCACCACTGGATCCACCACTTGTCGATGTCGCGCTTCCAAAGGACCACGCCGTTGAAGGCATCGCGGGCGACGACCTTCCAGCGCGGCGGCCAGAGGATCGAGGCCGTGTGACCTTCGTCGAGGATCGTGAACAGGCGCCCGCCGGCCGAGACCATCGCGCTGACGCTGGTCATGTGGTCGTGATGTCGGCTCCAGCGGGGCCCGGCGGTCCACTGCAAGCGCCGCGGCGGGCCCACGCGCCGGTCGTGCGACACGGCGTTGTTGCCCGCGTCGTGCATGTAGTGGGTCCATTCGTCGAGGTCCTCGGGGCGCGGCTTGACCCGCGTCTCCCAGTCCTCACCTTGGCGGAGGAGCGCCTTGCCGCCGGGCACGAGCACGCGCTTCACCTCGTCCAGCGAAAGCTCGCCGAGGTCGCAACCGATGAAGAGGTTGACCGTGTTGTCGATGTAGGGGAGCCGCCCACCCGAGAGGCGGACGACGTTGGCCTTTCCGCCCAGGCTTTTGGCCACGAGCTGCCGCCGGATCTGCTGGACGTCCGCCTCCTGGGTGGTGAGGCCGTGGACCAGCTGTCCTTGGCCCTGGGCCAGCTTGGCCAGCGTCTGCCCATCGTCGCAGCCGCAGACCACGATCAGCCCCGCTCCAGGGCCCTCAAGGGTGGGAATCTCCGCAGCCTTGGTCAGTGGCGCGAAGTGGGATAGCCAGACGGCAACGGCCGCCAACGCAGCCGTCGCGGAGGGGAGGGACCGTCGGAGCCGGGGAAGAAGGCTACGGTAGGAAACCGCCGGAAACGGAGCGGACCGATTCGTCATGGTGATTGCTCCTCGCAGAACCGCGAAAAATCGCCCGAGTTAGGGATCGCCGCGCGTTCCCAGTCTAACCCTTCCCGGCGGCGAGCGACATAGTCGGCCCGGCGGGCAGACATCGTACCGCTCCGTGGTCGGGGCGATGGCTGCGGTGTCGAAGTGGAGGGTCGATGGAAGCGGACGGCACTCGAATGCCTGCCACGGGGTGGGTAGCCGCGCGATTGCCGGGCCATCGGAGAAACCGATACAAATGCACACGCAACAAGCGATCCCCCACCGGCAACATCCCTCTGGAAAGGGTTGCGGCCTCTAGAATTGGGTTCCGGGCCTCAGCGAATGCGACCGGGGCCAATCAGGGGGCGTCGAGAGCGAGAGAAGGTTGTCCCTTCGGGACGTCCAGCTTGCTTTCTCACGACTGCCAGACGGGGCCGACCGTGTGGGATCGGCCCATTCGATCGTGGGATCGAGTCACTCAGGAGACGAAAGGAGAGTTTGTGATGCGAGCGAGGTTGTTCAATTGGAAGATGGGGAGTTGGCTGGTGGCCCTCGTGTTGATCGGTGCGGTGGGCGCGTTGGGCGTGACCGCGCTATCGGGCACCGGCACCAGCCAGCCGGCCGAGAAGGCCCAGCGCGGCACCACGTACGCCGAGAGTCTGTCGTACGCCTTCCGCGACGCCTCGGAGCGGACTCTTCCCGCCGTGGTCATGATCCGCACCATGCCGGTCGTGGCCAAGACGTCGGAGTCGGGCGAGCCGGAGATCGACGATCGCTTCGAGGGCACGCCGTTCGGCGACCTGGAGGACAGCCCCTTCGGCGACATGTTCAAGCAGCATCCCGAGCTGCGGCGGTTCTTCCGCGAGATGCCGTCGCGCCCGTCCGTGCCCCGTTTCACCCCGCAGGGGATGGGCTCGGGCGTGATCATCGACGGTGACGGCGTGATCCTTACCAACAACCACGTGGTGCGCGGCGGCGGCAAGATCTTGGTCCGCCTGCACGACGGCCGCGAGTTCGATGCCGTCGAGGTGAAGACCGATCCGAAGACCGACCTGGCCATCGTCCGTATCGAGGCCGAGGAGCTGAAGGCTGCCCCGTTGGGCGACAGCGACAAGGCACGGGTCGGCGACTGGGTGTTGGCACTCGGCCAGCCGTTCGGGCTGGAGGGCACGGTCACGGCCGGCATCATCAGCGCTAAAGGCCGCGGCCTGGGCATCACCGCACGGGAGAACTTCATTCAGACCGACGCGGCGATCAACCCCGGCAACAGCGGCGGTCCGCTGGTGAACCTCGACGGTGAGGTGGTCGGCATCAACACGGCCATCTCCTCGCGGAGCGGCGGCAACCAGGGCGTGGGCTTCGCCGTGCCCGTGAACCTCGCCAAATGGGTGGCCTCGCAACTTCAGCAAGACGGCAAGGTGCGGCGCGCCTACCTCGGCGTGGCCATCCAGCCCGTCAACCAGCAGCTCGCCGACCAGTTCGGCGTGGAGGTCAACTCGGGCGTGGTAGTCAGCGACGTGTTCGACGAGACGCCGGGGGCGGCGGCTGGGCTGAAGGCCGGGGACGTGATCGTCAGCTTTGGCGGCACCATGGTGACCCAGCCCCGCGAGCTTCAGAACGTGGTCGAGCGGGCGCCGATCGGCAGCACGCAGACGATGACCGTCATCCGCGAAGGCAAGCAGAAGAAGCTCAAGGTCGAGCTCAAGGAACAGCCCGAGGACTACGGCCTCAGGCACGGCCGCTCCACGGTGCCCGGCGGGAAGTCGGAGCCGCAGAGCGGGCACTTCGAGGGTCTCGGCCTGGAGGTCGAGGAGCTGACGCCCGAGGTGGCGGATCAGCTCGACCTGGACGGGGCGGAGGGCGTGGTGATCACGAAGGTCCTCCGCAACGGCCCGGCTGCGCTGGCCGGACTGGAAAGCGGCATGGTCATCGTCCAGGCGAACCGCAAGGCGGTCGAGTCGATCGCGGACCTCGAAAACGCCGTGAAGAGCTCGTCGGCGGACAAGGGCGTCCTGTTGCTAGTCCGCTCGGCGCAGGGCTCGCGGTTCGTGGTGTTGAAGAAGTCCACAGAATAACCGGATCGAAGCGGCCATGTGCCGCAGTCCCCGCCCGTGGCGGCGGGGCCGACAGAGAAGCAGGCGTCTCTCTGTCCAGCAGGCAACCTCTCGCACGCCCGCGGTCGGCTACTTCGCCTCCCTTCGCCGGCCGCGGCGCGAGAGGTTTTTCGTTCCTGCGGCGACGCACCGGGGGGTTCTGCTCGGGGCGGCGCGGCGCGCTCGCAGGTGGCTGCCTGGCGAAGCCGTGCCTGTCGGGTTTCGGTCAACCATTCGGGCCGACGGGCGCGCGGGCGCGCGAATAGCCTTTTTCGCGAAGAACGAATCCTTGCGCAGGACCGTAAAAACGCAAGGGACGGAGGAGAGGATCGTGGAAGACCGTGACTATGATCTCGTTCATACGTACTTGAAGCAGATCGGCCGGGTGCGGCTGTTGACGCGCAGCGAAGAGCTGGCCGTGGCGGAGAGGGTCGTCGCGGCGCGGCGACGGTTTCGCGCAGACGTGCTGGGCAACGACCTCGTGCTGGCCGGCGTTGATCGCGCGTTCCGCGAAGCCGGCCGGTCGCAGGCCAGGCCGCGATGCCGTCCAGGCGGCGAGGCGCCGGCGCCGCAGCCCAAGCTAGTTTCGCTACGCGCCATGCTCCGCGCCAACGGAAAGGACTTCGCCACCGCGGTGGCGCCGGACGCCGGCGCGACGAACCGTCGTCGGGCGGCATGGCGGCGGATCACGTTGCGGCGTCGCCGGGCGGTGCGCCAGGTGGAGGAGGCCGCGCTGTCGATGGAGCTCGTCGAGTCGCAGCACGAGGCCCTGGCCAAGACCGCCTCGCGCATGGACGCCCTGGCAAGCCAGCTCAACGCCCTGCGCGACGCCGGCCGGACCGATTGCCGCGTGGTGCAGCGCCGCGAGGAGCTGCGCCAGCTGATGGACGCGACGCGCGAGAGCCCCGCCACCTTGCGCCACCGCGTGGCCCGGGCCACCCGATGGCGCCACCGCTGGGAGGAGGCCCGCCGGGCCCTGGCCGCCGGGAATCTGAGACTGGTCGTGTCGATCGCCAAGCGGTACCGCAACCGCGGCTTGAGCTTCCTCGATCTCATCCAGGAGGGCAACGCCGGGCTGATGCGTGCCGTCGATAAATTCGACCCCTCGCGCGGCTTCAAGTTCTCCACGTACGCCACCTGGTGGATTCGTCAGGCGATCAGCCGGGCCGTGGCCGACCAGAGCCGGACGATCCGTGTTCCGGTCCACGTCATCGAGAAGATGTCCCACCTTCTCGACGTCAACGAGCGCCTCACCCACCAGAAGCGGCGCGATCCGAGGATCGAGGAGTCGGCGCGCGAGGCCGGCATGGGGCAGCGCGACACCGACCTGGCCCTGCGCATGCGCAAGGGCCTCCTTTCGCTCGATGAACCGATCCGCTCGGGCGACGACTACCACCGCGGCGACCTCGTGGCCGACGCCCACGACGAGGATCCCCTGAAGCAGATGAATCACGAGGCCCTGCGCGCCCGCCTGGCCGACGTGCTCAAGGGGCTCGATCATCGCGAACGGGAGATCCTCCGCCACCGCTACGGCCTGGCGGACGGCGAGGCCAAGACGCTCCGCACCCTGGCCCGGATGTTCTCCGTGTCGCGCGAGCGGATCCGGCAGATCGAGACGGCCGCCCTGGAGAAGCTCCAGCAGCCGTGCCGCAGCGCGCGGCTGGAGGGCTTTCTGGACCATCCTCCGCCGCTTCCAACGGAGGGCCATTCCGGCACAAGCCCGATGGGCTCCTCCGGGATGCCGCTGGTGGGGTGACGACGCGCACCCAGCGCTCGGACGGCGTGTTGATCCCCGGCCGCTTCGCTCGATAATGGAGGGCGTCCTTCCACGCGCAGGCAGGCCAATCGGGGGGCCGTCGCGCAGCCCTCGCTCGGCGGAGTCGTGCCATGAATCCCTTGACCAACGCCATTCTCGGTGTCCTCTTTCTGGCGGTCGGGGCCGTGGCCACGGCCGTGATGTTCTACTTGCGGGGCCGGCCGCCGGTCGCCGCGGCGGCACCGCCAAACCGGACTGCGCCACGCGATCGCCGAGCGGCCCGTCAAGCCCGTCGGGCCGCCCCGTGGCGGCCCTCCGACGCACCTCGACCCGTACCGTCGCCCTCGATCCCCGCGCCGGCGCCCGACGCACCGCCGGGGGAGCCCGCTGCCGCGCGCCAGGCCGCCCCGGGCCCAGAAACCGAGACCCGCTGGCACAAGGTCGCGGAGCCGGGCGAGATCGCCGAGGGCTCGGTGAAGGCCGTGCAGGCTGGCATGCGGACCATCGCCCTGACGTTGCGCGAGGGCGGGCTGGGGGCGATCGACGGGCGCTGCCCGCACCAGGGCGGCCCGTTGGCCGAGGGAGTCTTCGAGGACGGCATGCTGCGGTGCCCGTGGCACGGCTGGGGCTTTGACGCCAAAACCGGCAAGTCGGCGAAGAAGCACCATGCCGACGTGGCGGCCTACGAGGTCGAAGCGCGCGACGACGGCGTGTACGTGGCGGTGCGCGAGGCGCCGACCGCCGAGACGACCGTCTCGGACGTGATGGTTCGGACCATGGTCGATTGGGGCGTGCGCCACGTGTTCGGCATGGTCGGCCACTCGAACCTCGGCGTGGCCGAGGCTGTGCGCAAGCAGGAGGAGCGCGGAAACCTCACGTACATCGGCATCCGACACGAGGGGGCGGCCTCGTTCGCCTGTTCGGCCTACGCCAAGCTCACGGGCCGGCCTGCCGCGTGCCTGGCCATCGCCGGGCCCGGGGCCACAAACCTGCTCACCGGCCTGTGGGACGCCCACATGGATCGCGTCCCCGTGCTGGCTCTCACCGGGCAGGTGAACACGCAGGTGCTGGGCCCGGGTGCATTCCAGGAGATCGACCAGGCCTCGGCCTTTCAGGCGGTCGCCGCGTGGAGCCAGACTGTGCTCCCCTCGAGCCACCACGCCGAGCTGATGGCCCTGGCCCTGAAGCACGCGACGGTCCAGCGCGGCGTCGCGCACCTGATCTTCCCGGACGAGGTGCAGGTCCTGCCCGCGCCGGACGCGGCGGGCTCGGGCCCCCGAGGCCGGCTGGCCGAGACGGCCATCGAGCCGGCGCCCGAGTCGATCGACCGGGCCCTCGATCTGATCGCCCGGGCCAGGCGGCCGGCGATCATCGCCGGCTACGGGGCCCGCGAGTCGATGCACGAGGTCGAGGCCCTGGCCGAGGCCCTGGGCGCGCCGATCCTCACGACGTTCAAGGCCAAGGGCCAACTCCGCGACCACCACCCGCTGGCCGCCGGAGTGCTCGGCCGCAGCGGCACGCCCGTCGCCAGCTCGCTGATGAGCCAGGCCGACCTGTTGATCGTCTTCGGCGCGTCGTTCGCCGCGCACACGGGCATCGACCGCACCAAGCCGATCATCCAGGTCGATTTCGATCGCCTGGCCCTGGCCAGGTTTCACGCGGTGTCCGTGCCGGTCTGGGGCGAGATCGCCGTGACGGCCGAGATCGTCCGCGACCGGCTGCCGGCCAGCCTTGCCGCCGAGGAAGTGCGCGGGGAGCTGGCCGGGCGGTGGGCGGCCTGGCGGGCCGAAAAGCAGAAGCGCGCCGCGCGCGACCGCGGCCGGGGCGTGAACTCGGCGGCGATCTTCGAGGCCCTCTCGCGCCTCGCCCCCGCCGACGCGGTGATGCCCGTCGACGTGGGCAACAACACCTACTCGTTCGGCCGCTACTTCGAGTGTGCAGGCCAGTCCGTGCTGATGTCCGGGTATCTGGGCTCGATCGGCTTCGCGATGCCCGCGGCCCTGGGGGCGTGGGCCGCGGCCCCGGACCGCCCCATCCTCTCGGTCAGCGGCGACGGGGGCTTCGGCCAGTACATGGCGGAACTGACGACCGCGGTCAAGTACGGCATGAACATCACGCACGTGCTTCTGAACAACAACGAGCTGGGTAAGATCTCCAAGGAGCAGCGCGCCGGCCAGTGGCCGGTTTGGCAGACGTCGCTGAAGAACCCGGACTTCGCCGAGTATGCGAGGCTCTGCGGGGGCTTCGGCGTGCGCGTGACGGAGGCCGCGGGGCTGGACGCGGCGATCGCCGACGCGCTCGGCCACCCCGGGCCGGCCGTGGTGGAAATCATGTCAGACGCGGAGCTGGTGTAGAGGCCGGGCTCACAGCGGAAGGCATCGCCCGAAGCGCGCGAGCAGCATGGGGTTGCCGCGCAGGCGGAGCCGGAGCGTAACCAGCGCCCAGGGCAGACTGCACTCCTTGGCGAGGAAGCGCAGCCAGGCCTTCGAGTCGGACGCAACTCTCGGGTCGCATCGTCCGATCAGTCCGGCCTCGACCTGGAGTTGCCTCTGGTGGATGCGAACGGTCGCTTCCGCGGTCTCCGCGCCGGTGAATACGAATTGGTACGTGGCGCTAAGCCCATGGGACTTCTCGCGCCTGGAAGATCCAGGGCAGCCGGTCAAGGAATCCGATCCAGGCGATGGGCGACATCGTGGACTTCCTCGCCGGCATGAAGGAACTCAAGATTCGCGAGCGAGCCGCGCTGCGGATCGGCTCGCGGTTCATCCGGTACACGAAACCCAGTAGCGTCCTGGCCTGGGGGAAGATCTCGAACTGTCGTCGCGCTGGTCGTCCAGGGCCGTGCACCCTACCTCGACGAGTCCCACGTCGTCGGCCCCGCAGTCGCGGGCCATCGCCTTGAGCCACTCGGCGTCCAGCGGTTCCCGCACCGGCGCGGGGCGCTCCTTCTCGAATGCGGCGGACGGTCGGATGGTCTTCCAGTCGCTTGATTCGGGCTCCATTGAGTTGTATGTGCAAGCAATTAGGCGAAACCGGTCCGCGGAGGGGTTTTGGCGGGAAGGGACGGACTAACCTGTGCGAGTTGCGACGACCGCCTTCCGGAGCGACTCGACGCCCTCGGCGCCGAGAAGCCGTTCCGCCCTGGCTTGGGCCTTCTCGCAGGCGGGGACCGCGCGCGATAGCAGGTCGCGCCCAGCGCGCGTGAGATGGAACGGCTGCGTCCGGCCGTCGAAAGTGTTCGGGACCACGTCGAGCCAGCCCTGGGCCCGCATCCGCTCCACGTTCCGGCTGAGCGTGGATTCGTCCATGCTCAGCAGCTCGCAGACCTGCTGGGCCCGAGCGGTACCCAGTTTGCCCGAGACCACGAGGATATTGAGCTGGCTGACTCGCAGGCCCATCGGACGGAGTTGCTCGTCGTAGAGTCGGCTGATGAATCGACTGAGCATGCGGAGGCGGACGGCCACGCAGCTTTGCGCGATGCGGTCGATCTCTAGGTCGAGCCTCTTCATCACAGAACGGCAGGTCAAGGCATCATCTGTCTTTGGGACTGAAACCCTTCCCGAAGGGCATAGGGAGAGACTTCCCGATTCGTGTTCTGCCCGTGTTCCGGTCTCTCATGGTGAGTTGCGGTTCGACGGGGGGGGACTGCGCCAGTTTGGAAGCGCCGCCGGCTCCCGAACGCAGCGCAATCCACCTTGCTCGCCGCTCTTTCCTAAGCCGCCCCTTTTGCATGCCGCGCCAAAACCGGACAAGCCGTCTTGCCTTTTCTTCGGCAACCGTTACCTTGTGCGGTGACTGAGGCCTCTCTGCCCGGCCCTTCCACCCTCTGCCGGAGGACGAGCATGCTGGTCACCGACCGGGAGCGGATCCGCGACGATCTGGTCCAACTGGCCGAACGCTTCGGGCGCACCCGCAGCGCCCTGATGCCTATGCTTCAGGAGTTGCAGCGACGCCAGTGCCACATCTCCGGCTACTGCATGCAGATCATCGCCGACCTGCTGGACCTGCATCCGGTGGAGGTCCACAGCGTGGTCTCGTTCTACAGTTTCCTGGACGAGCAGCCGCAGGGGCAGTTCGTGATCCGGCTCTGTCGGACGATCACCTGCGACATGGCGGGCAAGTCGCATCTCGCCCGGCAGTTGGAGAACGACCTGGGCATCCGCTTCGGCCAGACCACGCCCGACGGGAAGTTCTCGCTGCACTGGGCCAACTGCCTGGGCATGTGCGACCAGGGACCGGCGATGCTGGTCAACGAGAAGATCTACACCCGCGTCACGCCCGAGAAGATCCACGGCATCCTCGAGCAGTGCCGGCGCCAGTTCGGCGTCCACGCCTTTGCCGGGGGCACGGAGCGCAAGCTATGATCGCCACGAGCACGACGGGCAGCTTGACCTTCACCACCATCGGGCCGGGCAGGGGACTGGGGTCGGCGCTCGAACGGCCGCCGGCCGACGTGCTGCACCAGGTGGGGGCCTCGGGCCTGCGAGGGCGCGGCGGAGCGGGCTTCCCAACCAGCCTCAAGTGGGAGCTGGCGGCCAAGACCGAGGGCGAGCCCAAGTACGTCATTTGCAACGCCGACGAGGGCGAGCCCGGCACGTTCAAGGACCGCGTCATCCTTGCCGAGTTCGCCGACCTCGTGGTCGAAGGGATGACGATCGGGGCCTATGCCATCGGCGCGCGGCACGGCCTCATGTATCTCCGCGCCGAATACACCTACCTGCGCCCGCACCTGGAGGCCGTGCTCGCGCGCCACCGCGAGGCCGGTCGGCTGGGGCCCGGCGCCGGCGGCAAGAGGGGCTTCGACTTCGACATCGAGATTCGCATGGGCGCGGGCTCGTACGTGTGCGGCGAGGAGACCGCCCTGATCGAGTCGCTTGAGGGGCAGCGGGGCGAGCCCCGCAACCGGCCGCCGTTCCCCATCGACACGGGATACATGGGGCATCCCACCATTGTCAACAACGTCGAGACCTTCGCCTGGGTCGTCTGCATCCTGGCCAAGGGCCCCAAGTGGTTCAAGGCCGACGGCACGGCGAAGTCCACCGGCCGCAAGCTGTTCAGCGTCTCCGGCGACTGCCGGCGCCCCGGCGTCTATGAGTTCCCCCTGGGCATTACCGTGGCTGAGCTTCTTCGCGGGGTCGAGGGGGAGGACGCCAAGGCGGTCCAGGTGGGCGGTGCCGCGGGGCAGTGCGTGCCCGCGGTGCACTTCGACCGCACGATCGCCTTCGAGGACATCCCCACGGGCGGCTCGGTGATCGTGTTCGGCCCCACGCGCGACATGCTCCACGTGGCCGAGAATTTCCTGGAGTTTTTTATCGACGAATCGTGCGGCCAATGTACTCCCTGCCGCGACGGTGTCCCCAAGCTGCTGGAAGGCGTCCGGTTGCTTCAGCAGGGCCAGTGCTCCATGACCTACCTCAACGAGCTGCGGTCGCTGGGCGAGACGCTCCAGGTCGCGTCGAAATGCGGGCTGGGCCAGTCGGCCCCCAATGCGTTTCTTTCCATCTGCGAACACTTCCAGGAGGAGATCCTGGGACGGACCGCCATGTAGTCGGCGACCTTGTTCGCCGCGTGAGGCGTGGCATGCCGTCGCGACGTGCCAGCGTCGAGTGAGCATGTGCCAACGAGCACGAGCATGCCCACGCCCCGCGAGGGCATGCCACACAGCGTCGGATCATAAAGGAGCCTTCTGGTGCACAGGGAACCAACGACGCACGACGTCCCCGCCGACTCGACCCGCGCCCCGGCCAGCCAGCGCTCGCGCACCGCCGAGCTGATGGAGCACGCCAAGAAGCTGGGCAAACAGATCGAGGTCACCGTGGACGACAACCCGATCACCGTGCCCTTGGGGACGACGATCCTCGAGGCCGCCCAGCGTCTCGGCATCCGCATCCCCACGCTGTGCTACCACGAGGACCTGTGCCTGGCCGGCGTGTGCCGGGTTTGCCTGGTGGAGATCGAGGGGCAGCGGACCCTCCAGGCTTCGTGCAGCTACCCGATCACCTCGCCGATCAAGGTCAAGACCCACAGCGACAAGGTCCGCCGCGCGCGGCGCCACGTGATCGACCTGCTCCTCTCCAATCACTACGGGGAATGCTACGCCTGCAACCGCAACAACAACTGCGAATTGCAGACGCTGGCCATGGAGTCGGGCGTCGATTACTTCCGCTTCGGCCATCCCCGTGAGCCGCGGTTCCCGGTCGATCACTCCAGCCACGCCGTGGTGCGCGACATGAACAAGTGCGTGCTGTGCCGCCGCTGCGTGCGCACGTGTATCGACCTCCAGGAGGTGGGCGTGCTGGAGGCCATCGGGCGCGGCAGCGAGATCAAGATCGCCACCTACCTCGACCGCCCCCTGGCCGAGGTGATCTGCATCAACTGCGGCCAGTGCATCAACCGCTGCCCCACCGGAGCCCTGATCGCCAACGACAAGACCGACGAGGTCTGGGCGGCCATCGACAACCCGAACAAGCACGTGGTGATCCAGACCGCGCCCAGCCCCCGCGCCGCGATCGGCGAGTGCTTCGGCCTTCAGCCGGGCACGGCGATGACCTTCGAGCTCAACACGGCCCTGCGCCGTTGCGGGTTCGACCGGGTGTTCGATACCAACTTCGCCGCCGACCTGACGATCATCGAGGAGGGCACCGAGCTGCTGCTGCGCCTCAAGCGGGCCCTGGTCGACGGCGACGGTGAGGCCGCCCTGCCCCAGTTCACGAGTTGCTCGCCGGGCTGGGTGAAGTACATCGAGCACTTCTATCCCGAGTACCTGCCCAACGTCT
>CAYSUS010000073.1:0-22479 GCA_964434165.1 uncultured Pirellulales bacterium | reverse complement strand
GGCCAAGAGCCCCCAGCAGATGTTCGGCGCCCTGATCAAGACCTACTACGCCGAGTTGTCCCAGCTCGATCCCGACGACATCGTTACCGTGGCCCTGATGCCCTGCTCGGCCAAGAAATTCGAGTGCAACCGCCCGGAGATGTGCGACAGCGGCCATAAGGACATCGACTACGGCCTGACCACGCGCGAACTGGCCAAGATGATCCGCGAGTCGGGCATCGACCTGCCCAAGGTGCCACGGTCGGATTTCGACGACCCGTTCGGCACGGCGACCGGATCGGGCGTGATCTTCGGCGCCACCGGCGGCGTCATGGAGGCCGCCTTGCGCACGGTCATCGAGATCGTTACCGGCCAGCGCGTGGAGAGCATCTACGACCACGCCGAGGTGATCCCCGTGCGCGGGTTCGAGGGGATCCGCTACGTCGAGCTGACCATCGCCAAGACCGGGCCGGTGCCGGCCCTTCTCGGGCACCTGTTCGACGGCTTCCAGTGGCTCGCCGGGGCGACGCTCAAGGTGGGCGTGTGCCACGGCACGGCCAACGCCAAGAAGGTGATGGAGAACATCGCGGCCGGCGGGCAGTTCAGCGAGTGCCATTTCATCGAGTTCATGGCCTGCCCGGGGGGCTGCCTCGGCGGCGGCGGCCAGCCCATCCCGACCAGCCCCGCGATCCGCGCCGCCCGGGCCGCGGCGATCTACGCCGAGGACCGCGCGTACGAGATCCGCAAATCACACGAGAATCCCGCCCTGTTGAAGCTCTACAAGCGGTACCTCACCGACGGCCCCTGCGGCCACAGAAGCCATAAGCTGCTGCACACGCACTACACGGCGCGGGGCAAGTACATCGTATAGCGCGGGCCTCGCGATGCGTTCCTTGGGACGCGAGTAGATGCCCTCGCCCCGCGTAGCATGGCCTCGCGCAGCGTGGGCATGCTTCTCACCCACCCCTCCTCACGCGGCGCTCGCGCGTGATGCGCGCATGCCGCGCCGCATGCTCCCACGGCCAGGTCATCGCGGCCCAGACGACGATCGCCAGGCCCACGCCGATGGCCACGTACACCGGATGCGGCCCGAGGTGGTCGAGGATGGTGGCCTGGTGCGGCTTGCGGTTGATAAACATGTAGTTCGTGCCTAGGGCCATGTTGAGCGGGTAGAGGATCGCCGCGTAGCAGGCCGTGACCACGAGGATCATACGGTACAGGCCCCACGTGGGGCGCATACCTACGCCCCAGGTCAGGTAGGCGGCCACCGCGACGATAATCGCGTGCCACCAGAAGAACTGGAAGAAGAAGGCGTTCGGGAAGCCGTAATCCAGCGCCGGCGTGATCGAGGCCAGCACCGTGAACGTCAGTCCCCAGTAGTAGAGGATGGCGAACGCCCAGGGGCTCTGCGTCCACAAGGCATAAACGCCCACGATCCAGGCCACGTGGCAGATCTGCAGCGGCAGCGAGACCTCGATGTCGAAATAGCGCGGCAGCAGCGTCGCGATCTGCACGCCCCCCTGGCTCACGACGACCAGCAGGGCCAGCCCTCGGCTGAGCCACACCTGCCCGGGCCGTCCCCGCATGCGCCGCCCCGCCCAAACGACCGCGAGCGCAGCCGCGGCGGTTGCGGCCAGCGCGGCCAGGTGGTACGGGCCGAAGAGTACGAACTTGTTGTCGGACCAGAGCCATTCCATCTGCAGTCAGCCCTCGGCAGCGGAATCACGGCCGCGATTGTACTCCAGGGACACGCGGGGCAAAACGGCAGTCGCGTGATCGCGGATTCCTTGCGTCCGCGTTGGCGCCGGCGATTGCCGCGGCGGTGTGCCGGTTCGCCGTGGCTGGGGTCGCTGGGCGACGTGTTGACGGCCTCGCGGACGACGTATAGGCTTGCCCCCAGCGCCGGAAGTAGAAGCCCGTTCAGATCGCGCAGGACGGCCCTTCCGACCGAAATCCCGGAGCAAGGTGCCATGAGTTGTCTCGGCGTGCATTTCGCGCTTTCCGAAGAGGAGGTCGCAGCGCTCCGCGCCCGGGAGGACGACGCGGCCCGGTTGGAGCACGTGCAGGAGGTGATTGAGGAGAGCTACTTTCGAGAGTCCCGCGAGCTGATGGCCGAGAACGACAAGGCCTGGGACGCGATGCACCGCACGCTCGCGGACGGGCAACTGACGTGGGACGGCGGCGAGTATCCCCTCAACCACCTCGTCCTCGGCGGGGAGTTGCTCTACTCCCGCGGCGACTACATCATGGTCCTCAAGACGCCCGAGCAGGTCCGCGACGTGGCCACCGCCCTGCCGTCGGTCACGGAGGCGGAGTTTCGGCGCCGTTACTTCGCGATTCCGCAGGGAAGCTACGATTGGCCGTTTTCGCGCGAGGATTTCGACGACACCTGGGGCTGGTTCGAAGGCGTGCGCGACCTGTTTCTGAAGGCGGCTGAGGAGGGTCGCTATGTCCTGTTCACCGCCGATCAGTGAGGGCGGAACCATGACCCCGCGCGAGCGCGTCCTCGCCGCCCTGGACCACCGGGAGCCCGACCGCGTGCCTATCGACCTGGGAGGGCACCGCTCTTCGGGCATCGCCGCCATCGCGTACGCCAAGCTCCGCCGGCATCTGGGACTGCCGGAGCGGCCCATCCGCGTGTACGACCCGATCCAGCAGCTCGCCGTGATCGACGAGGACGTGCTGGACCGGTTCCACGTGGACACGATCGAGCTGGGCCGCGGCTTCGCCCTGGAGGACGAGCACTGGGTCGATTGGACGCTGCCCGACGGCACGCCCTGCCAGATGCCGCGCTGGGCCGCGCCCGAGCGCGCCGAGGGCGCCTGGGTCCTCAGGAACGACGCTGGCCGCATCGTGGGCAGGATGCCCGACGGGGCAATCTACTTCGAGCAGTGCTTCTGGCCGTTCCTGGAGGAGGACGGCTTCGACCGGCTGGAAGAGGCCCTGGAGGACACGATCTGGGTCAGCATGCGCTCGCCGCCCGGCCCGCTGGTGTTGGGCGAGGAAGGAGACGAGCTCTTGGCAGAAGGCGCGAAGCGCCTGCGCGAAAACACCGGTCGAGCCGTCATCGGCCTCTTCGGCGGCAATCTCCTGGAGACCGGCCAGTTCCTTTATCGCAACGACAAGTTCCTCATGCTCCTGGCCAGCGAGCCGGACCGCGCCCGCGAGCTGCTTGACCGGCTCGTGTCCATGCACCTGGCCGGCCTGGAGAAGTACCTCGCGGTGGTCGGGCCGTACATCGACATCATCCTCTTCGGCGACGACCTGGGCATGCAGCACGGCCCGCAGATTTCACCGAGCATGTACCGCGAGCTGTTCAAGCCCCGGCACGCCGCCATGTGGCAAAGGGCGAAGGAGCTGGCCGACGTCAAGGTCATGCTCCACTGCTGCGGCGGCGTGCGCCCGCTGTTGGACGACCTGATCGATGCGGGGCTGGACGCCATCAACCCCGTGCAGGTTTCGTGCAAGGGGATGGAACCGTCCGGGCTGAAGCGCGACTTCGGCCCGCGGATCACCTTCTGGGGAGGCGGCTGCGACACGTACAAGACACTGAGCTTCGCCGGGCCGGCACAGATCCGCCAGCACGTGCGCGATCAGATCGAGGTGCTCAAACCCGGCGGGGGCTTCGTCTTCCAGCAGGTCCACAACATACTGGCCGACGTGCCGCCGGAGAGCGTCGTGGCGATGCTCGACGCGGCGATTGACTTCGGGGGGTACACGCGTTGACCCGACTTCCGAAGTCGCAGAGGCTTCGGAAGTCCATGCCCCTATCCTTCCGTCGCGCGCGGACGGTCCTGCTCCTGGTGCTTGGCGCGGATCTCCGCGGCCCGGCCGGCCATCTTGTCGGCCCGCGCCGCTTCCGAGGGCCGCAGCTTGCGGAGCAATCCGGCGTAGGCCTCCAACGTGTCGGCCAGCTCGGGGTGGAACGGCTGGGACGGGACCAGCACCTTCTCCTGAATCTCCATGGCCCGTTTCAGGTACGGCTCGGCTTCTTCGAGACGATCGCGCTGGATCAACAGCTGCGCCGCGCGGAGCAGAAGCCGCGCCACGACGGGATGGTCCTGGGAATCCTCGTCGTAGAATCCCTCGGTCATCTCGACCGCGTCTTCGTACTGCCGGACCCCTTTCGTGTAAGTCAGCGGCCCGTTATCCAGCGCGGCCAGGTTGCCCAGCGTGCGGGCCAGCCCCGGGGAGGCCTTGCCCATCGTCTTCTCCAGGGCGCGCCGGGCCCTGGTCAACAGGGGCCGGGCTTCGCTCGGATTGCCCTGCTCCAGCTCGACGCGCCCCAGCGTGTTGAGGATCGACGCCACCACGGGGTGCTCGCCTCCGAGAGATCTGGTGGCGATCTCCAGGGCCTTGGTGGCTGTGTCGCGGGCCGACGCGTACTGACCCTGGGCCAGGGCGAGCTCCGCCCGGTGGTTCAACGTCACCGCCACGTAAGGATGCTCCGGGCCCAGCGTCCTGGTGGCGATGCCCTCGGCGCGAAGGTAGTAGGGCTTGGCGATGGCCAGGTAACGCGCCAAGTCCGCGTACAGCGAGGCCAGCGCGTTGACGCTTGCCGCCACGGTCGGATGGTCCGGTCCGTACGACTCCTCGAAGATCGCCAGGGCCTTCTGGGCGGGCTTCTCGGCCTCGTCGTAACGTGCGAAGGTCCGCTCGATCACCGAGGTCGCGGCCAAGCTCACGCCCATGACCGGACCGACGGGCTCTTCGTCCTCGGCGGTGAAAAACTCGCGGCGAATGGCGGCCGCCTCGGCGTTCCACTTACGGGCCTCCGCGTAGTGTCCCAGGGCCAGGTGATACATGGCCAGATTGCCGAGGCTGGCTGCCACTTGCACGTCGCGCTCCCCGCGGGCGCCCCGCCAGAGGTCGTGCGCCTGCGTGTGCAGGGCCAGAACGCCAGGGAACCTGGCACGGAGCTGGTTCAACACGGCCTGATTGTTCACCGTCGCACCCAGGCAGGGATGCTGCGGTCCCAGAACCCCCTCCTCGCCCTGAATCTCCTTGGCGCGGGCGTAGAGGCGCTCGGCCTCGTCGTACTCCTCGGGCGTCTTGCCCAACACGGTCAGCAGCACGGCCTGAAGATGCAGGGCGGCGGCCAGCACGGCCTGATCCTGGTGCTCGCCCTCGCCTTCGGGATGGTCCAGAATCTCCACGGCGGCGGCCGCGTAGGCGCGGGCGTCGGAGTAGCGGCCGGTCAGCATGGCCGCCACCGCGGCCTGGCACAGCAGGGTCGGATGCTGCCCATGCGACTCAATGGCCTTGCGGTACGCGGTCAGGGCCTTCTCGAAGTTCCAGGCGTACAGCTCCACCTGGGCCAGCGCCGTGTCCACCTCTAGCGGAGGCACGTCGGGTTCGGCGGACGCTCCGGCCAGGATTTCGCGGGCTTCGGCATACTGACCGAGGGCCAGGGCCCGCTGCCCCCGTTTCAGCGCGTCGGCTTCGTCCGGGATTTCGCGGGCCAGCTCCCTGGCTTGTGGAGAGACCATGGGCGGCTGAAGCGTCGCGAGTTGCGGCTCCGGCATGACCAGGACCGGCGCGAGGATCTCGCCTGCCAACGGCGCGGTCAGGTCCTCAATCTTGCGCTCTGCCACGGCCACCGGGGCCAGGGGCGTCAGCCACCAGACGAAGATGACGACGAAGATGCCAATCCCGATCACGCGCCGCATAGTCGTCTCGCCGACCAGGGGAAGCTTGACCTTCTTGCGCTCCTTGCGCGTGGCCCGCAGCGCCCTGCCGAAGTCGAAGTGCTGGCCGCGCTGGAGGCGCATCAGCATCTCGTCGTGTTCCGGCTGATGGGTAGCCAGGGCGTGAACCGCGGAGCCGAGCCCCGCACAGGCCAGCCCCAGCAGCCACACGATCGGGCGTGGCTGAGGCGGCACGAAGAAGTGGGCCGCCACGACGCCGAGAACCAGCAGAGCCCCAAGAGCCATGGCGCCCTGCTGCCATTTCTTCTGGGCGTCGGCCGTGGCGCCGGGAAACGTGTAGGGGGTAGTTGCCTGCGGTTGCTTCTTCTGCTTCGCCATCCTGCTTACTGCGATGCGGGCCAGGGTGCCGTCAGGGACTCGGGCGGCGCGGGGTCCTTCCGCGGATCCAGAGGAGTTGCGCACCACTCCCCAGAGTCTCGACGGCCGCGCCCGATCGCCCCACCGTGCTAGTCTAACACCTCCGGGTGGTCAATGCAACGAACGGGCCCCCCCCCTCCAATCGCGAGCTCTTGCCCCAAACCATTTCATAAGAGGGGGTTGCGTACCGAAGCGGGTTGCCGACCGGCCGCGCGGCGTGCCCCCCGGCTTCGGGCCCGGAGACTGCGAGCGGTTCCCTTTTCCGTTGCTCGCGACTATCGTGGGTTCGAAAGGGGGTCGGGAGCCTTTTCTCGACGGGGTCTCTTGGGGAGGGGGAAGACCCATTCCAGAGAAGCCCCCCGACCCCGTTTGTGCAAGTCGGAGCAACCTTCAGGCGAAAACCCCATGACCCGCATCTTGCGCCCCCTCGCGGCCATCGCACTGATCCTCGTTGCGGCAGGGCCCGTCACGGCCGATCCGCTTTATGATGCCGCACTGGGCACGGGCCCGGCCGATCAGGGCTGGCTGTACCTGACCTGGCCGCTGCCCCCGCTGGGCACTGCCAGCGCGGTCCAGACGCTCGAGCCGACGCCCTCGGTGCGCCTTGACACCTTGCCCGCCACGAGTGATTCGGCCGGGTACCTCGCGCGCCTGGCGTATTCCGCTCCGCCGGTGATCGACATCGACTACCGCCACCCAGGCCTCCCTGATCTGAACCGGGCAGCGGGTTATCGTGTCACGTTCGATCTCCAGGTTCACACGGAATCGCACCTGAGCGACGACCGCGCCGGCTGCAGCATCATCGCGCTGAGCGACGACCTGTTGGGGATCGAACTCGGCTTCTGGGAGGACTCCGTGTGGGCGCAGTCCGGCCCCGATTTCCTCCGTGCCGAGACGACCGCATTCGACACGACGGCCGCGATGACCCGCTACGAGCTGGAAGTCGTGGGCTCGCAGTACTCCTTGCTGGCTAACGGCGCGGAGATCCTTGCTGGGTCGCTGCGCGATTACTCCCCGGCGGCGTCCGGCTCGGACCCGCTCCGCGCCGTGTACGCCCTGGAGAGCTTCCTGTTCCTGGGCGACGACACCGGTTCGGCGGCTGCCGAGTTTGAGCTCGCTTTCGTGGCCGTTGAGACTGGGATCGCGGTCCCTGAGCCGACGACCGGCGCTCTCCTTTTTTCAGGTGGCGGGCTGCTGCTCGCCGGGGGCCTGGCTTGCGCGCGGCGCCGGCGTACGGGTTGAGAAGCGTGAATCGCCCCTCATCTGTGCTGTCCAGACCACCACCATCCCCCTTTGCGAGTGGTTCAAGGGGGGCTGCGGTGCCGCTCCGCACCGTCTTCCGGGTGGAGGTTCACCCGCCAGCGTGATTGGCACCGGCTCCCGGGGCCGTTAAACTATTGTTACAGTGGGGGCCGCGATCGCAGGCAGTCCTTGTCCCCCACCGGTGTTCGCTTCTCCGATACCGGCATCCGCTCATGGCTCACCAGGTCCTCACACCCCCGAACGCTGCGCCGTTGGCCAATGGCATCAAAGCCGGCGGCTGGTGGCACGCGGCCGAGGACGGCCAACGCCTGGTCTGCGACCTCTGTCCCCGGGCGTGTGTGCTCAGGCCGGGCGACCGCGGGTTCTGTTTCGTCAGACAGCATCGAGAGAGGCAGATCGTATCGACCACCTACGGGCGGAGCACGGGCTTCTGCATCGACCCGATCGAGAAGAAGCCGCTTAACCATTTCTACCCGGGCACCTCGGTCCTCTCCTTCGGAACGGCCGGGTGCAACCTGGGCTGCAAGTTCTGCCAGAACTGGTCGATCAGCAAGTCGCGCGAGGTGGAGGCGGCCTGCGACGAAGCCGACCCCGAGACGATCGCCCGCGCCGCCCGGCAGCTCCAATGCCGCAGCGTGGCGTTCACCTACAACGACCCGATCATCTGGGCGGAATATGCCATGGATACGGCCCGGGCATGCCGCCGCGAGGGCATTAAGACGGTGGCGGTCACCTCGGGGTACGTGTCCGAGGGCGCCCGTTCGGACTTCTTCGAGCACATGGACGCGGCCAACGTCGATCTTAAGGCGTTCGAGGAGCAATTCTACAGGAAGCTCACCGGCGGTCATCTCCAGCCCGTGCTCGACACGCTGGAGTGGCTCGTCCGCCACAGCGACGTTTGGGTAGAGATAACCAACCTGCTCATTCCGGGGGGTAACGACGCTCCGCAGACGATCGAGCGGATGTGTGCGTGGATCGTGGAGCACCTGGGTCCGCACGTGCCCGTGCACTTCACGGCGTTTCATCCGGACTTCAAGCTCATCGATCGGCCATCCACGCCACTCTCCACACTGATCGCCGCGTACGACACGGCCCGGCGCGCGGGCCTGCGTCACGTCTACACGGGAAACGTCCTGGACCGCCGCCGTCAGGCGACCTTCTGCCCTGGGTGCGGGGCCGTGGTCATCGTCCGCGACGGCTACGACGTCGTAGCGTACGACGTGCGCGAGGGGCGATGCGCTGCGTGTGGAACGGAGATCGCCGGCCGCTTTGACGATCGGCCCGGCGACTGGGGGGGCCGGCGTCAGCCGGTGCGCATCAGCCGGTTTTCGGCTTGAGACGCCCTCCTGGGACCGCGCTTTGCCCCCCGAGACGCAGACCCGTGCAGCAGGGCTCGCCGTCCGCGGGGCGGCACCTTTTCCAGCGAAAGGGCCAGACCATGAGACCCCAGCAAGCGGACCAGCAGCCAGTGATCAGTGTCGTTCCCCACCGTCCCGAACTGTCGGAGGCCGAGTGGCGGCGCCTGGTCGGCGCGGCCGGGCGACGCGTGGTGGCGGTCGTGTGCGGCCAGCCGGCGGAATCCATGGACGAGGCATTGACCGGGTTTGCCGACCGGCCCGTACTCGGCGCGTTCGTGAGCCTGAAACGCGGCGGTCAGTTGCGGGCGTGCTGCGGGTATTTGGGAAACACCGTGCGCCTGGCGGAAGCCATGGCCCATGCGGCGAGCCGGGCGGCCCGCGACGATCCACGCTTCGCGCCCATCTCACCGAACGAGCTCAACCAGCTCGACATGGATGTCTGGGTCCTCTGGAACCTGGAGCCCGTGCCCGGGCAGGCGCGCGACCGCCTGCACGGCTTCGAAATCGGCAAGCACGGCCTTCAGATCAGCTCGGGCAGCTCCCGGGGGCTGCTGTTGCCCAGCGTGGCCGTGGACCACGGCCTCGACGCGGAGGGGTTTCTCAGCCAGGTATGCCTGAAAGCGGGGCTCGCGCCTGACGCCTGGCTCGACGACACAGCCACGCTGATGCGGTTCGAGGGCGAGGTGTTCCGCGGGCGCCTGGAGTTGGGCGCCGCGACGGAAGAGGGGCGGACGTTTCGTCCCCACAACGGGACCGTTCGCGATCCCGCCGTGGCAGGGCAGTTCTATCCCGGCGATCCGGCCGAGCTGGACCGGGCCTTGGACGGTCTGCTCAGCGGGCCGTCCGAGCCGGAGGACTGGGCGGCCGCCCTGGTGCCGCACGCGGGATGGATGTACTCGGGCCGGCTGGCAGCAGACGTGTGGAGCCGGGTGCGCATCCCGCGGCGCGTGGTCGTACTCTGCCCCAAGCACCGTCCCGGCGGAGCCGCCTGGGCCGTGGCCCCGCACGCGCGATGGATTTTGCCCGGCCGAAGCGTGGACTCGGATCCCGAACTGGCCCGAGGGCTGGCCCAGGCCGTGGACGGGCTGGAGCTGGACCCGGTCCCGCATCGCCAGGAGCACGCCATCGAGGTGCAGCTTCCGTTCATCGCCCGGCTGGCCCCGTCGTCGCGCGTGTTGGGCGTGACGATCTACGGCGGGGACCTGCCTGCCCTCCAGCGGTTTGCGCTGGAGATGGCCGATTACCTTCGCGAGTTGCCCGAGACGCCGCTGCTGGTGATCTCCAGCGACATGAACCACTTCTCCGACGACCGCCAGACGCGGCGCCTCGACCAGATGGCTCTGGAGGCGCTGGAGTCGCTCGACCCGGTCAGGCTGTACGACACCGTGACCGAGAACGGGATCTCCATGTGCGGCGTGCTCCCGGCCGTGATCGTGCTGGAGGCGCTCCGCCGGCTGGGTACGGCCGGCTGCTGCGAGGTGGTCGGGTACGCGACCAGCGCCGAGGTCTCGGGCGATCAGTCGCGCACCGTGGGTTACGCGGGGGCGCTTTTCCGCTAACGGCCCTCGCATGCTCGCGGCCGCGGTGCATTGGCAAACGGGCTCGAGGGACCGATCCTGTCGCCCAACCCGCGAGGACCCAGCGACGGGCCGTCGTGCGCTGGTCGCCCGTTGTTCCCACTGCCGCTGTCCGCGAGGACGTGTTACACTAAAGGGTGAACTTACGCCAACCGCGAGGAGTCTCACCTCGACTCCAAGGAGCCAGCCATGGCGCTAGTCGGACTGCCGAAACCCCCGGATTCGCGACTGAGAGGCTGCCGGCTTTGGCATGTTGCTGGCTGGCTGACCGCGGGGGTTGTGGCGGGTCTGGCAGGGGCGGACCTCCCGACCGCGGTCGCCGAGGCGGAGAAGACCGCCACGCCGGCGCGGCAGCCGGTGCCGGAACCCGCCGCGGTGGCCCAGGCCGAGGCCCTGGTGCGCGATGTGTATCAGAAGGAGTTCGCCGCGGGCGACCTGCCGTCGGAGAAGCTGGAGTTGGCCGCGCGTTTTTATGATGAGGCCACCAAGACCAACGACAATCCCGCGGCGCGGTTCGCGCTGCTGAAGCTGGCCCAGCAGTTGGCGGTGGAGGCCGGCGACGCGGAGCTGATCGTGCGGGCGATCAACGAGGCCGGCCGGCATTTCGAGTTCGACGTGGCGGCTGTCAGGCGGGCGGTGCTGTTGAAGGCCGCCGAGAACCCGCGGAACTCGGCTGTCGCCCGGAGCATGGCCGAAGCCTGCCTGAGGCTGACCGACCGCGCCGAGGCCGCCGAGCAGTTCGACCTGGCCATGGACTACGGCAAGGCCGCGTACACGGCCGCTCGGAACGCGAAGGACCCGGGACTGGTCGAGGAGATCGTCGCCCGGGGCCGGGAAGTGCTTGCCAGGAAGGCCGAACACGAGCAGGTCCTCCAGGCGCAGAAGACGCTAGCGGTTTCGCCTGACGACGCGGAGGCCAATCTCCTGGCCGGGCGCTACGCCTGCTTGGTGCGCGAAGACTGGCGCCGCGGCCTGCCGCGATTGGCCAAGGGAAGCGACGCGGAGTTGCGGGAGGCGGCCCTCCTTGACCTGGCGGCTCCAACCGACGCGCCGGACCAGATCGCCGTGGCCGACCGCTGGTGGGAGCTGGCCCAGCAGCGTGCGGAGGCAGAGAGGAACGTGCTACTTCGGCGGGCGGCGCACTGGTACCGCGCGGCTCAACCCGGGGCCACCGGGCTGGACAAGTCCAAAGCCACCAGCCGACTGGCCGAGGTGCGAGGCTTCGGCAAGCCGTCGAAGCCCGCGCCTGCGCCGGCCCGGTCCGACGAGAAGCCCGACCCCCGCACGTCGCGGTTCTTTGAGGCCGCCGAGGGCCAATGGGCCGACGTGCTCGCCACGATCGAGCCGCGCAAGCACGGGCTGGCCGGCGACTGGGCGTTCAAGGGAGGCAAGCTCCTCGGCGCGCCCAATGCGAAGGCCCCCGCGGCCGGCATGTCGATCCCCATCCGTCCCACGGGCTCGTACGCGCTTCAGATCGCCTTCACGCGCACGGCCGGCGACGGCATGATCGGCCTGATCCTTCCCGTGGGACGCCGCCGCTGCGTGGCCGTGCTCGACTGCCGGCCGGGGATCCACGGGATCGATACGATCGGGGGCGGACGCGCCGACGACAACGAGAGCACCGCCCGGGGCGTGCTCAAGACCGGGCGCGAATACGCCCTGGAGATCGACGTGAAGGTGGACGGGACCGAAGCCGCCGTGACCGTGAACCTGGACAACCGGCCGCTGTTCTTCTACCGCGGGCCGGCCGCCGCTTTGGACCTGCACAAGGATTTCGTCGTCAAGGGGCAGCGGGGCATCGGCCTGGTGGCCCGCTGCGGCGCGGTGTTCCACGCCGTGCGCCTCCGCGTGAGTAGCGGCAAGGCCGCGCTCGCGCCGTGAGGGCCTGAGCCGGGACGACCTCCGAAGTCTCGCGGACTTCGGAAGCCCGGGCGCGGCTCGCCCGCTCTCGGCCTTCTTCTTAGTGCATTCCCGTAAACATCTGGTAGAGCGTCAGCATGATCTCGATCACGATCAGGATGACGATGTACCACTCCACGCGGAGCGAGCGCCGGTCGCGGAGGACCTCCAATGCGGTTTGCGCGGTGCGCGAGACGAGTTCCAGCTTCCGTTCCAGCGCGGCCAGGCGGTCGCGGATCTCGAACTCGTCCTCCAGGCGGAGGTAGAGGCGCTCCAGGTCGGGCCGCTCCCAGATCAGGTCGGGCTTGTCGGCCACCTGGACGCGGCCCACCATGTTGTGCTCGCTGAGAAGGGCCTTGCCGATGTGGCGCAGAAGCTCCCGCGCGCGGCGACTGCTGAACGCCTCGCGCTCCAGGTCCACGGCGAACGGCTCGATCAACTGGAAGCTATGCATGACCATCGACTCGTACATGGCCAGGACCGTGCTCTTGCCGAGGACCTCGGCCACGAGCTGGAACCGCTCGATGGCGTAGTCGTGCAGAAGCACCGCGTCGCCCTTCATGCCCTCGCGCGCCTCCGGGTCGATCTGGACCCGCAGGGTCTCCAGTTCGGGCTGTTCGAAGGGCCGCCGCACCAGCGGCCGAAGCTGCCGGAGGAAATCGCCCTCCTCGAGCGGCGCCACGTCGAACAGCACCACTGCCCCGAAGCGGAAGATCACGGCCAACCCGTGAGCCCCGGCCGCCACGGTGACCGGATCCGACGCCAGGTGCTCCACCTGCTCCAGGGCCCTCAGGTCGATGTGCTCGCCCAGCAGCAGGGCCCTTGCCTGGAAGGTCGTCTTGGCGGATTGGGCGATGGGGTGCATGGCACAGATGGCACTGAAAGACCGCAGCAGGCAGACGCAAACGGCCTTGGGGCCGGGGCGGAGGCCGATCGCACGGCCCCGCCCAGGTAGTCTACCATAAGCCGTCGAGCGCGTTGCCGCCCGGCCGCTTGACGCCCGCCATCCGGCCAGCATAGACTCCACCGCGCCCGCCTCACCTTCACATCCCCCCAACCCAAGGAGGCCCTCTCATGAAAACCCCTCGAACGCTCGGCCGACGCACGATGCTCGCCGCTGGGGCCGGCGTGGCCGCGGCCACGGTTCTTCCGCGTCACGTCCTCGGCCAGGGACCGACCCCGCCCAGCGAGAAGCTCCACGTTGCCGGCGTGGGCGTGGGGGGGATGGGTTCCGGCGACATCCGCCGGGTGTCGAAGGAGATGAATGTTGTGGCCTTGTGCGACGTGGACCGGCGCGCCCTGGAGCGCAATGCCAAGCACCACCCGGGCGCCAGGCACTACGTCGATTTCCGCAAGATGCTCGAGACCCAGAAGGACCTCGATGCGGTGATGGTCGCCACGCCCGACCACAACCATGCCGTGGTGACCATGGCGGCCATCAAGATGGGCAAGCACGTCTTCTGCCAGAAACCGCTGACCCATTCGGTGTATGAAGCCCGCATGATTGGCCAGGCTGCCCGAGAGGCCGGGGTGGCCACGCAGATGGGCAACCAGGGCCAGGCCAGCGAGGCCGCGAGGCTCCTGTGCGAACTGATCTGGGACGGCGCGATCGGCACGGTGCGCGAGATCCACGCCGGCTCGAACCGGCCGCGGCGGATCTCCGTGCGGGGCATCCCGCGTCCGAAGGAGACGCCCCCGGTCCCGGCGGAGCTGGAGTGGGGGCTTTGGCTCGGCCCGGCCCCCGAGCGGCCCTATCACCCCTGTTACCATCCGTTCGCCTGGCGCGGCTGGTGGGATTTTGGCACCGGCGTGCTGGGCGACATCGGCTGCCACCAGCTCTCTTCGGTGTTCAAGGCGCTCAAGCTCGGCCACCCGACGCGCATCGAGGCCTGCTCCTCCAGCGATCAGTGCGGGCCGGAGATTGCCGACGAGACGGCCCCGCTCTCGTCGATCACCCGATGGCAGTTCCCGGCCGACGGGGACCGCGCCGGCGTGTCGATCACCTGGTGGGACGGAGGCCTCAAGCCGCCGCGCCCCGAGGAGCTCGAGCCGGGACGCCCCTTCGGCGACGGCGACTGGCTGATGGTCGTGGGGGATAAGGGCAAGATATACGGGCACCGCCTGATCCCCGACTCGCGGGCGAAGGAGTACGGCAAGCCGCCGCAGAAGCTGGAGCGATCGCCCGGGCATTACCAGGAGTGGATCAACGCCTGCAAGGGTGGAAGGCCGGCCGGCTCGAACTTCGTGGACCACGCCGCGCACCTGGCCGAGGTCGTGCTGCTAGGCAACATCGCCATCCGCACCAAGCAGATGCTCCACTGGGACGGCGAGAAGCTCCGGTTCACGAACTCGGAGGAGGCCAACAAGCTGGTCAACCCGCCGTATCGCGAGGGCTGGAGCCTGTAGATCCCGGGGGTGCGCGTGGCAATCGCTCACACGCCAAACCGTCCTACCTGGTCGGCGCGGCCTGCACCCGCTTCAGGGCCGCGGCCGCCTCGTTGCGCACGGCGGGGTCCGGGTCGCTCGTGGTGGCCAGCAGGGCCTCGGCCGCGCCACGGGCTGAAGACCCCATGCGCCCCAACGCCCGCGCGGCCGCGCGGCGCACCACGACGTCGTCATCCTCCAGCGCCGCGGTCAGCGGTGCGAGGGCCGCCCCATCGAGCTTGCCGAGGGCCTCGACCGCGCTGCGCCGGACCACGGCGCGCGGCGACGACAGCGCGTCGGCCAGGCGCGGGACCGCCGCCTGACCGATCCGCGTCAGCGCATGGGCCGCCATGCGCCGCACGTCCGCGCTAGGATGCTCCAGGGCTTCCATCAACGGGTCCATGGCGGGCTCGGCCTCCGGGCCCAGACCGGCCAGGGCCGACGCCGCCGGGCAAGCGACCTCCGGATCCGCGTGCTTCAGCATGGCCTCCAGAGCGCCGCGCCCCTTCTCCGGCCCAGCAAGCCGCCACAGGGCCGCCGCAGCGGCTGCGCGAACGGGCGGATCATCGTCCACGAAGGCCTGAAGGCGCGGCCCAGCCCGCTTGGCAGGAGGTCCGATCCGGCCCAAGGCCCGCGCGGCGTTGCGCTGCACCGAGCCCAGCGAGGAGTCCAGGGCCTCGATCAGGGCGTCCACGGCCGGGGCGGCCGCCTCGCCCATGCACCCCAGCGCCCGAGCGGCCCCACCGCGCACGTATTCCTCCTCGCTACGGTCGGCGAGCACCGTGCACAGTGGCTCGATCGCCGGGGCCGCGTCCGGGCCCAGCCGCGCCAGCGCGTGCGTGGCGTACCACCGCCCACGCACGTCCTGGCTTGTCAGCTCGCGGGCAAGGTCCGCCGGGCTGCGCCGGCCCTCCGCGGCGGGGACCAGGGCTTTCGACGGGACCACCGTCGCCAGGGCCACCACCACGATGATCCCGGCGGGGCGCCGGCCGGTCGTGACACTCACTCGCCACCGCATGGAAAGGGAACCTGAGAAACCGCGTTCCGCTCGGGGCGATCATTCCGGGCTCTTGGCGAGCTCGATCTTGTACAACCCCGCCTGGATGAACACCCGGTAGGAGATCTTCTTGGGACCCTCCATGGTCTTCTGGAAGTCGAGGTACCAGATATCCCGATCGTAGAGGTCGATCTGCTGGAGCATCTGCGATCGCTGCGCACCCCGGAACTGCTTCTTATCCTTGTCCTTGTCGAGCTTCTTCTTGATCTCGTTCTTCTTGTTGGCGAGCATGTCGCGAAGGGCCGGCGGGTGTGTGGTGCGAAACGCCTTGACGGGCGGATCGACGAGCCGACAATCGATCGACAGCCCCTCGCGGGTGACCCGTGAGGTGACACGGAACGACACCGCGCGGATCGCGTTGTTGTGCGCGTCGGTCCGCGAAATGTAGAGATTGAGCGGCGTCTTCGGGGACACGGGCTCGGCCGGCTCCAGGTCGATCGACTTCTGCCCTTCGAACCCCGTGATCTCCAGCCGAAGGCTCTCGTCGTCCGGCACGCCCTGCAAAGGCACGGTCACGCGGGCGAACCCCTTGGTCAGGTCCATGTCCAGCGGCGGCCCGACCACCGGCTCGCTCAAGGCGATCTGCCGGGTCTTGCCCTGCAGGTAAACCTCCAACAGGCAGTTCTTCAGGCAGTTGGCCGTGGACGGCTCGGCCCCAGGCAGCCACTGGAACTTGATGTCCCCCTTCTCCCGCCAGAGCTTGGCCACGGCGGTCTTGGTGGGATCCTGCCCGCGAACTTCCGTCTGAAGCTCGGCGGTCCAGTACAACTCCTCTTCCGAGGCGTGCCGGTCCAACGGAAGGAACTGGCGGTTGGATCCCACGGCGTTCTCCCCGCCGATCAGCGAAAGATCCCAAGAGGCGTCGTCCGGTGCATTGAACTTGGCGAGCACCGTCGGCTCGCCCGGTTCGGCCAGCGGCTCCGCCTTCTCGTCCAGCAGGGGCAGACTCACTGCCTTCGGTAGGCTTTGCAGTGGGTCAACCGGCTTGGGCTTGGTTTTCGGCTTGGGCTCCTCTTTTTCCTTCGGCTTGGGCTTTCCCTCCTCCTTCGGCCGGGGCTTCTCCTCGGTCTTGGGATGGGGCTTCTCCTGCTTCGGCTTGGGTTTCTCTTCCGCCTTGGGCTCCGGCTTGTCGGCAGGCTTCTCCGCGGGCTTCGGTTCCGGTTTGCTCTCGCCGTCGGGCTTCGCGGTCGGGTCCTCGCCCGGATCGCCGGAATCGACGACCTTCGGCTTGGGGAAATCGCTCTCCTCCTTGGGCATGACCGGCTTGCGCGCCTTCGCACGCTGGGCCACCGTGTCTTTCTCCGGGCCTCCGGTCTTGCCACGCGGCGACGAGCTGAGCACGACCGCCAGCGCGATCACGAGCCCCACCAGGACCACGGCCCCAGCGGCCCCGGCAATCAACACCCAGCGGGGCAGAGCGACCTTGTCGGCGGGCTGCGCGGCAGGGGCGTCCTCGGCGGGCCGTGGCACAGCCGGGGCCGGCTTGCCGTCCTCGATCGGCTTGATGGCCGGCAGGGCCGACGCCGACTGCTCCTCCTCGCCGTCCTCCAGCGGCACGGCGCGGCGAAGCTTGGGCTTGCGCGGTCGCCAGTCGGCCAACACGCTGCTCACCTCCGAGGCCGACTGGAAGCGGTCCTCCGGCTTCTTGGCCATCATCTTGCGCACAATGGCGATGAGATCCTTGGGCGTGCTGGGCCGCAGCTCCGCGATACCCGGCGCCTCCTTGGTCTGGTGCTTGACGATCCGCTGGTGAATGCTCCCCTCTCCGAACGGCGGCTTGCCGGTCAACAGGAAGTAGAACGTGCAGCCCAGCGAATAGATATCGGCCCGGTGGTCCAGCTCCTTGCTCTGCATGGCCTGCTCGGGAGCCAGGTAATCCACCGTGCCCAGCACACGCTCGTCGTCGCCGTTGTCGGTGGGCGCCGCGGAGCCGACTCGGGCCATGCCCAGATCGAGAATCTTGACCACGCCCTGGCCGTTGACCAGCAAGTTCGACGGCTTGACGTCGCAGTGGATCAGCTCGCGGCTGTGCGCGTGGGACAGCCCGTCGGCGGCCTGACGGATGTAGTCGGCCGCGCGCTCGAAGTCCAAGGGCCCTTCCGCCTCGACGATCTTCTGGAGGTCCTTGCCCTCGACATACTCCATGACGATGTAAAAGCGCCCGTCCTCGCTATCGACGTTGTACGCCTGCACGATGTTGGGATCGTCCAGGGCGGCGATGGCGCGAGCCTCGGTGAGGAAGCGCTCCAGGGCCGCCGGGTCCTTGGCGATCTGCTTGGAGACCACCTTCAGCGCCACCGGACGGTTCATCATCGTGTGCCGGGCGAGGAACACGCCGCCCATGCCGCCGCGCCCGAGAAGCTCGATCAGCTTGTACTTGCCGAGGAAGAACGTGCTCCGCCCGGCGAGCAACTGCCCGGCCTGCCACCGCGAGATGAGATCCATTTGGACCAGCGACCTGGCCAAGCTCTTCGGATCGGCCGCGTCTTCCGCCGCCGCTCGGGCTTCCGCCAACTGGTCCTCCGTGAGGAGGTTGCTCTTCTCCAGAAGTTCCAGTAGCGAGTCAACCGTGCTGGCGGCCATAACCTAGCCCATCCGATAAGAAGGCCCGGCTGCATCCGAAAGGTCCCCGCTCGGAGATCGCATCCGTCCGCGCCGGACGAAAAGACCTGCGCCCCCTCTACTCGGCAATCGGGCCCGCGTCTATTGCGAACCCGGTGAGGGGGGAATCGAGGGCTCCCCCCAAATCTACCCGCAAGTGTACCCGTACCGCTCCAAGATTGCAAACTTGACCCCCTGAATGCGGTGGGGCGCGGCGGAGAGGCGTGAGCCGGTCTCGCGCCGGGGCTTCCGATCAGGCGCGCGGGCGGGCGCGGAGCCGAGCCCGGGCGCGCAAGACGCACCGCTCGAAACGGGCCCGCGGGAGCTATCCGTGCCTCGCGACCCGGCTGCGAGGTCGGAAGGCTGCACGCCACAGATCGGCGGCCATGGCGCGGGCCAGAAAGGCCGCGTCGGCCGCGTACCGCGGGAGGAGCCTGCGCGGCTCACGCGACATGCGCCACGCCCATTCGAGCCCCGCGCGCTGCGCCCACCGCGGCGCGCGGCGGACCCGGCCGCACACGAAGTCGAACGACGCTCCCAACTGCACGCACGCGGGCACGCCCAGTGACTCGCAGTGCTCGGACAGCCACAGCTCGCCCTTGGGCTGGCCCAGGGCGACCAGGAGCAAGTCTGGCGCGGTCTGGCGGATTTCGGCGATCAGCCGGGCATGCTCGTCGGCGGAGAGCAGCCCGAAATCCGGGGCCGCGATGCCCGCCACGATCAGTGCCGGATTGCGCCGGCGCAACTCTGCGGCGGCGGCCTCGCCCACGGCTGGGCCGCCGCCCAACATGAACACGCGGTGGCCCCTCACCGCCGCCCGTTCCGCAAGCAGATAGATCAAGTCCGATCCCGCCACGCGCTCGGGCAAAGGATCGGCGGTCAGCCGCGAATACCACACCAGCGGCATGCCGTCGGCTACCAGGAAGGCGGCCCGGCGGTTCACTTCGCGAAGTCTCGCGTCGCGGTGGCTGAGCATCGCGTAGTGGAGGTTGGCGGTGATGAAGAAGCTCGGCGCGCCGCGGTCGACGAGCCGATCCACGGCATCCAAGGTCTGTCGGCAGGTGAAGCGCGCCAGGGAAAGACCCCACACGGTGGTTGCCGGTACGGGGTCGCGCGGCGCCGGTTCGTGGGCCGGCGCGGCGGGCCGCTTCTGGGGCTGGCACGGGAGAGTCGGACGGGCCATGGGCATCCCACCGGTTCAGGGGTTTTCTCTAATCAACTATGGCTTCTCAAACTCCTCGCGGTCGAAGTCCCCGTGCGCGGGGTTCACACAGTTAGATGTCAAGGGCGCGACCCCGGCAGGCGCAGACCTTGCGCGATCGGCATGGCTTGCCCGTTCGGGGGGGTGTGGCGACGACGACGCCAGGAATTGCCTGGAACGGATGCGGGGCGATAAGTAGCATGGATTTGTGGAGTTCCCATCGATGGGCTGCGGCACAGGACCGGAAGTCCGCGCTCGGGAAAGGCCCCACACGACGTGGGGGCGGTTCGCTGAGAGCGGCCTTCCGGCCCCCGGTCTGCCACTTGGCGGGCCGCTGACGCCTTCCGTTTTCTGGAGTTGCCGACGTGAAATCCGATCTTCCCCGGTGCTTGCGTGGCGCGGCTTGGGCGCCGTGCGTGTGGGTCGCCACGGCCCTGCTCGTGCTCACCTCCATGCCCGCCCTGGGCGCGGACTCGACGTTCGTCGGGGCCCTGTCGCTGGTCGATGACCCGGAGGTGGCCAAGGAGCTGGGGCTCTCCGAGACGCAGAAGAAGGCCCTCCTCGACCTGTTGGTGCAGCGCGAGGCCGACGCCCTGGAACTGGCGATGAAGCTCCGGGGGCTTTCTCCGGGCGAGCAGGCCGAGCGGCTGGCCCCCTTTCGTCAGGAGTCGGAGGAGAGGGGCCTGGCCCTCTTGACGCCCGAGCAGCGGACCCAGCTTCGCAAGATCCGTATTCGCCGCCTGGGGATGACGAGCCTCGTGGACCCGGACGTGGCGGAGAAGCTGCGCCTGACCGGGGAGCAGAAGGCCGAGGTCGCGAGGTTGCTGAGGGAGCGGGAAGACCGGCTGGCCGTGGCCGGACGGGACCGGCGGCACGTCGTTCGCTCGGAATATGAGCGCAAGCTGGCTGCCGTGCTCACCGAGGATCAGACTGCCGGCTGGGAAGCCATCGTCGCCGACGCCGGCGGCACGCCGCCTTCCGCGCCAAGCCCGGCCGAAGCGACCCCCGAAGCGCCCGGGTCCGGCACACCGGCCTCGACCGGCACGGCCGACCGCGAGGCGCTGGCCTCCGGGGGCCCCGCCGCCTTTCCGGACGACACCGCCGGGAGGATGCCGCCTTTGGAGGAAAGCGAAGGACCTGTGGCGACGGAGCCCACGCTGGGCGAGGCGGTGCATGGGGAGAGTGCGTCCCCGGAGGACACCTTGCCCAAGACGGTTGCGGCGGAGGAGTCGAAGAAGATCCGTTTCAGCTTCCGCTACCAACCGTGGGAGGACGTGCTCGACTGGTTTGCGGAGCAGGCGGGCCTGTCGTTGATCGCCGAGACGCCGCCCCAGGGGACTTTCAACTACACGGACGATCGCGCGTACACGCCGTCGGAGGCCATCGACCTCCTCAACAGCGTGCTGCTGACCAAGGGTTACACGCTCGTGCGGCGCAGGCGCATGTTGATGTTGATCAACCTGGAGGACGGCATCCCGCCCAACCTCATCGAGACGATCCCGCAGGAGGAGCTGGACGACCGCGGCAATTACGAGCTGGTGGCCGTGCTGTTTCAGCTCGAGAAGCTCACGCCCGAGGAGATCGAGCCGGAGATCCGCAAGATGATTGGCCCGCAGGGGTCGGTGATCGCCCTGCCCAAGGCCCGGCAGCTCCTGGTGACCGAAACGGTGGGCCGGCTGAAGGCCATCCAACGCACCATCCAGCGGAGCGAGGATCCGGAGGGGCTCCGCTCCGGCGAGATCAAGGTCTTCGAGCCCGAGTACGCCGACCCGCTCGAGGCCCTGGCCATCATCCGGCAGTTCCTCGACATCCCGCCCGAGCAGAGCTCGTCGGAGGACGGCTCGATTCGCGTGGTCATGGACCCGACCGGCAAGAAGTACCTGGTCAGCGGCCTGGAGGAACAGGTCGCACGATTCGGCGAGGTGCTCAAGATGGTGGACGTGCCCGACGCCCAAGCGGGCAAGAGCCTCGAGGAGACTCCGCAGTTGGAGGTGTACCCCGTCACCTCGGCCGATCCCGAGTCGGTGCTCCAGGTGATGCAGACGCTGCTGGCCGAGTCGCCCGACGTGCGTCTTGCGCTGGACCCGAGGACGGGCAACCTCGTCGCCATGGCGCGCCCCGCGGATCACGCCACGATTCGGGCGACGCTCGAGCAAATGCAGCGAGATCTCCGCCGCATCGAGGTCATCCAGCTCACGACCGTCGATCCCCAGACCGCGGTCACGTCGATCAACAAGCTCTTCGGCGCCGGCGGCGAGAACCCGGACCCGAACAAGCCGCAGGTCGAGGCCGACGTGCTCACCAGCCAGCTCATGGTCCGCGCCACGGACTCGCAGATCGAGCAGATCCGCTCGCTGTTGGACCAGATGGGCGAGAGCGGGGCGGATGCGCTGGCCGATGGCTCGGGCGGCAACGTCCGCATGATCCCGCTCACCGGGCGGACGGCCAAGACGGCCCTGGAGCGCGTGCAGGAAATCTGGCCTACGATGCGGGCCAACCGAATCCGCGTCGTCACCCCGTCGGCAGCCATTCCCACCATGCGAACCGGAACTCCGGGCGCCGCCGACGGGTCGCCGGACGACGCGAGCGTGCCGCCGGAGCTGTTCGAGATGATGTTCGGTCCGGGGAGGATGCGCGATGTGCCGCCGAGCGCTGGCGACGGGCCGGCAGCGGAGGACGAAAACCAGGAATCGCCGCCGCCTGCCCCCGCGCCTGCGACCGAGCCGACGCGCGGCCCGCAGGCGCCCCAGGCCAAAACCGACCGTTCGGCCGGCCACGGTCCGCCCCGCCGGGCCCGCGCGGCGAGGATCCTGCTGGCCTCGCAGGTCGCTTCGGAGGACGCGGGCGTGGAGGGCGGGAATCCCGCGCCGGAACCACCAGCGCCGAGCGAGCCCAACGAGGAAAAGCCGGAAAGCACCGGGCCGGCAAAGACCACGATCCGCGCGCAGCCGGCCCCGATCGTCGTGGCCCCCGGACCGGGCGGGATCATGATCGCCTCGGAGGACCTGGAGGCCCTCGACGCTTTCGAGGACCTGATCAACATGGTCTCCGATCC
>CAYSUS010000072.1:6427-35813 GCA_964434165.1 uncultured Pirellulales bacterium | reverse complement strand
GGGCTCAATGCCGCCGAACTCCAGGGGATGGCGATCGGCGAGGGCCGCCGTCACCTGATCGTACACGCCGTTGCTGCGGATCGACCCGCCGCCGTAAGTCATCATCACGCGGCGCTCGGCCGGAATGAGGTCTTTCAGGTGGGCGATCGCTCCCTTGCCGAATACGATCTTGGTATTGTGGAAAGTGAAATTGAGCATCTCGGTCCCCGGAGTGGAGGAACCCGCCGCGCGGCGGGCGCGTCAGGAGGCATGGAAAGCCTCCCATTATTGCGCCTGCGGGCCGGGAAGTCACCCCCCCGACGGCCAGACTCCCGAAGCCCCGCGAGACCTCGGAAGTCCCGGGGGAATCGTCACCTGGCGGCGACCCGCTTGGCGCTTCCTTTCCGCTCCATCACGACGATCTGCGAGCGGGTGATGTCGAGCATGTACAAACGCCGGCCGTCGTCGCTGATATCGATGGCCACGTGCTTGCAGCCCGGCACAATCTTCGACCGGGCGACCGTGCCCAGGTAGCTCCCATCGAGGTCGAATCGCTTGATGGCGCCCACACTGGCCTCGGAGGTGAGGATCTTGCCCCCGGGGTCGAAGCGGATATTCATCGGGTTGCAGCAGCTTCCGAAACCGTCCTCCGCGGTCCGGCTGCGTTTGCCCCAGGAATCGAGCTCCTTTCCGTCTCGGTCGTAGCGGACGACGCGGAAGCGTCCGTTCTCCGCCACGTAAAGGTCGCCCCCGTGCGCCTGGATGTCCATCTGGCCGCAGCAGCCCCTCAACCGGGTGACGATCTTCTCGCCGTCGGCCAGCTCGTGGCTGAGCCGGTACACGGCGAACCCGCGACGCGAGTAACAGGCCACAAACACGTCCCGGTCCGTGGCCGCCACGCCGCTCACGCGGCTCGCGCGCCGCCGCGTGTCGCGCGCCTTCTCCAGCGCCTCCTGGGCGGCCCGCCGCTGCTTGGCGGGACTCATCCTCCGCTGCGCCTCGGACTCCTTCTTCAGCGCGCCGAGCCGCTCCTCGAACTGCTTGAGTCTTCGCTTCATGGACTCGCGGAACATCGCTTGGGTCCGGGCCTTCTGTTCCTCAAGCGTCTTGACCCTTTCCGTGTCGCCCTTATCCCGCGCCGACTGGATGGACTTGTCGAGGTCGCCGAGCATCAGGGTGACATTCGAGTCCAGTTGCTTCTTCAACGTCTCGACGTACTCCTCCATCTGCCGGGCCTGGGCCTCGGCCGACTCCTCCCCGCCGGGCAGGAAGTCCTCCAATGCCGGGAGCATGGCGACCAGGGCCGGCGAGTCAGCGGTCCTGAGCACCTCGCCCTCGTCCGAGAGGATGGCCAGCGAGCCGGCCCCGCCGACGAGGACTCCCCCGTCCGGCATCACGTTGATCGCCTGGGGAGGGAAGTCGAGCTCCCAGTCGGCCAGACGTTTTCCGTCCGGGCTGAGCACTCGGACGAGGCCCTTGTCCGCCTCGGACGTCGATTGGCACGCCGTCAACAGCCGGCCCCGGGGCCCGAGGCAGAACGAGACGATCCGCAGTCTGCTCTCCTCGCCGCCGATCTGGATCGTGGCCACCTGGCGGTGCGTTGTCTTGGGGCCCGTCTCTTCGAACACGAGGACCTTGTTCTCCCCGCCGTTGAGGAGGAAGACCCGGCCTTCGAGATCCTGAGCCACACTCACGCGCACGCAACCGGTCTCGAACGTGGGCACGGCCACGACCTCGATCAGCTCGCCCTGGAGGGTAAACCGCTTGACCGCCACGGGGGGCCCCGATTCGGACGTAAGCAGCTCGCCTTCCGCGGTGAAGTACAGGTTCTTGGGCTCGCAGCATCCGCCGAAGCCGTCGGCCGCGCGCCGATCACGCCTTCCGAACGACGCGAGCCGCTTGCCCTGCCGGTCGTATCGGACCACGCGGTGCCGGGCGTTCTCGGCCACGTAGAGGTCGCCTCCGTGGGTCCTGATGTCCATCTGGCCGCAGCAGCCGCGGAGCTTGTCGACGATCTCCTTGGGGTGCTCCAGGTTGTGGTCAAAGCGCCAGACAGCGTATCCGTACCCCTTGGCCTCGGGACAGGCGACGAACACATCGCGCTCGCTGGCGGCGATGCCCGGCACCGTCTTGCGCCGCTGTTCGATCATCTTCGCACGCGTCTCCTCCATGCGCTTCCGCTTCGGGTCAAGCTGCGTGGGTTTGTCCGCTCCGCCGGCGTTCTCGCCTCCATCGGGAGCCGCGCTGAGCGCCCGCGTCTGATCTCCTTCCGCCTCCTTCCCGCGCTCCGCCCGGCCACGCATTGCCGGGGAGTCGATGATCTTCAGCACGTTGCCCTCCGCGTCGAGGCGAGCGACCTTTCCGCCGCCGCCCACGAACATGGTTCCGTCGGGCAGCACGGCCAGGGCCTCCGGCGAGAGCGGAACGGAGAGCGTGCGCAGGAGCTTGCCCTCGGCATTGAAGACGCGGATCTCGCCCGGCACTTCGTGAATCTTGATCTCCAGCTCGCCCTGCCTCTGCTCGTACTCGACCCGTTCGCCGCCGCAGGCGACCAAGAGGTTGCCGTTCGCGTCGATGCCGAGGTTGTTGACCGTGTAGGGTTTCCACCCTTGCTCGACGTCGATGGTGCGGACCTCTTCCAGCGCGGGTTGCCAGGCCGGATCGGCCTCGAAGTCCGGCTCGTCGGCGCGCCGCTCGACGACCACGGCGGCCCCCCCGGTCGCGCTTGGCTCCTCCTCGGACTCGACGCCCAGCGCCTTGAGGATCGCCCCGGCCAGGGCCTTGCTGAGCTTGGGTTTCTCCCCGCGCGCACGGGGCTGCGCGAGGCACGCCGACGCGGCGCATGTCAACACAGCGGCGCCCAGCACGGTCCGGGTCGCCCAACGCCTCCAACTCGATTCCGCTGCCCGCATGGCTTCACCTCCTGCATGCCAAGACCTGGCCCCGGGGAAGGGGCGAGAGAAGGTCCAACCCCGCGATTATTGGGGTTCTCCCAGGGACCGTCAAGAAGGGCGATGCGGCGACGGGTCGGTCCTCCTGCCAAGGGGATTCGCGGTCAGCTACGGTGGGAGCCGGGCCGCGTGCGATTGCCGCCGTTCCCAGCCGGTCCTGCCAGGCTGGCCTATCCCTCAAACGCCACCTGGCCCACCGGCCCGACACGGCCCGGACCCGATGGCCCACGGCGCGGCTCCGATGGGTGACTCCCTGGCCGCACTACTCCCCGCACAGTTTGGCCAGGTCGCGAAGGCTCTGGAGGGCGTCCTCCACGTCGGCCACCGGCACGCCCCGTTTGCGCCCCTCGCGGTCGAAGCGGGCGAGCAGCATCAACTCCTCGAAGCTCTCCGAGGCGGATAGGCGCCGCCGCGCTCGGGCGCCCAGTGTGCCGTCGATAAGGGCGTGGCCCTCCATGTGATGCTCAATCAGCCACGCGGTGCGAGGCGTGATGAACCCGTCGAGGGCCTCCAGGCCCGCGGCGACGTGCTCCCTGGGATCGATGGCCTTGCCCACGTCGTGCAATAGCGCGGCGAGCTGGAACTCCTCGTCGTAGGGAAGTTCCGCCCGGGCAAGCTCGAACACCTGGAGGCTGTGGTACAGCGCGTCGCCTTCCGGGTGGTACTTGCGGTCCTCCTTGACCTGCTCCAACGGCACGAGCAGCACGTGATAGATCTGGAACCGGTCCACCTTGGCGTCCGACTCCGCGACGGCGTCGTCCAACCTTATCTCGGGGTACTCCCGAGCGAGGAGCGACTCGAGCTGGCCGCGGCTCGCCTGCTCGATCGGCTTGCCGGTGACCGAGCTGCGGAAGCGGTGGCGCGCCATCCTGACCGGATAGACCGTGATTTCGAAGTCGTAACGGTCCTGCAAGCGCACGTGGGTGAAGACCCGCTCCTCCCCGTGCTTGCGGACCAGCTTGCGCTCGATCTCGTAAAGGAGCCCTTCGGACTCGATCGCCGCACAGACCGCCTCCACGCTGTCGGAGAACACGTGCAGATCGATGTCCGAGCCGCGGCGGATGTGCCCGGTGAGCGTGCTGCCGATCAGACGCGGCCGGAAGCGCTTCAGCAGACGCATCACGCGCAGGGCCTCAATGCGCATGTCGCGGAGGCGCTCGCCCCGACGCTCGCCCTCGTGAAGCTGGGCAAGCAACTGGATCTGGTCGCGGATCTCGCGATTGCTTGGAAGATCGGCAGGCTTCGGCTCACCCGAGCACACCCGCCGGGCGGCCTTCATCTTCGCCCGGAAGTACTCCGTTTCGTCCCGGGCGTACATCAACCGGGCGGCCTCCCATGCCACCTGGCGACGCAGCTTGTCGCTAGCCATTGCACGTTGCGCCGAAATCAAGCCCGTCAATGCGGCGCTCGGGCAGCATCTTCGCAAAAACTCAAGTATAGGCAGCCGCCCACTGAGGTTTCAAGGCCGGCTTGCGAGCAGCTCGACGGCCTGGGCGACCCAGCCGCTATGCCAGTCGTGCTTGCGCTTGGGTCCGTCGCGGGCCGTGTGCGGGATGCCAAGCTCCTCGAGACGCGCGTGCGCGGCCGCGTGCTGCCGGCGGAAGTTCCCATAGCCGGTGAGGATCAAACGCGGGGGGCCGTCGCCGAGCGGCTTCGCGCGGTCGCGAAGAAGCCGCCCCAGATGATATCCCTCGAAGTGCTTCTGCGTGCCGAACACCGCGGCCATCCCGTATTTCTCCGGACGGTCCTCCATGAGCGGAGCGTCCCAGGCCGCCGCCCGTTCAAAGACGGCGGGGTGACGGAGCAGGAGACTCCACGCTCCCCAGCCTGACTTGCTGAAACCAAGCAGAAGCCGCCCCTCACGCTCGGCGCGAACCGGGTATTCTCTCTCCACCAGCGGCAGAACCACGCGCAGGAAGTACGTCTCCTGGCGGATCTCCGGGTCGGTCGGATGATCGGCGTACCACGGCCACTGGGCGAATCCGGGCGCCACGCAGACCATCCCGTGGCGATTGTGGAGATCGTGCTTGACGATCTCGGCCAGGCCATCCCCGTATCGCGCCTGCCCCTGGGGCTCGACGGGCAGCACGTAGAGCGCCCGGTGCCGATTCGCCCGATCGACGCGATCGGGCAGCAGGACGCGCACGGTCGTTTCGCCGGACTGATACGGCGACCGGATCTTGTGGACGAGGACGCCGCCGGGCTGTTTCTCCGCCGGAAACACCTGGACGGATGCCGCTCCGCTGCCGGCCAGCTCGGCGCCCACCCCGGGCGCGGTGGCTGCCGCGAGCAGCAAAGCGATGATGCTCACCGGCGCACCCCGCCTGATCGCAGCAACCCGCCTTCGCAGCAGGATTCGCAGATCGTGTGGCACTCCGTGCATTGCAGCTTGCAGCGGACCTCGATCAGCCGCCCCCCACACACGGGACACGCGCGTCGGACGAAGCCGCATCGCAGGACGGGGTATCCGACTCTCGCGCTTCGGACGACGATCTTTCCAGGTGACTCGACAAATCGCCCATACGGTCGCCCAAACGTATGTACTTCCGTACATTATTCTACTTCGCCGAGCCGGCGGGTCAAGAACCCCACAGTGGGCCAGGGCGGCGCCGCGTCGAGCCGCGGGAGGGGAACGTGAAATCGCCGTTGGTTTGCCCGGCCTGCGGCATGCTCCTAGAATTCCTTGACTTCCGAACGCGGAAGAGGCTGGGCACGCCGGGTGGCCAGGTCTGTTCTTCCTTTGAAGACGAGGAGGGGTGCCGAAGTGATGTTGCGGACGCAAGCAGCTCTGCCCGTGATGCTGGTCGCGACCGTTGCGGCCGCCACGTGGGTCTGGTACGCGGTCCGGCCTTCGACCGCCAAGGAGAAACCTGGCGAGCCGGCCGCGAGCGCCAAGGCGAAAAACGATACCAAGCGTTGGGAGCCTGAAGTGAAGAAGACAGACCATGAGTGGCGCAAGCTGCTCACGCCGCAGCAGTACTATGTTACGAGGCAGAAGGGCACGGAGCGCGCCTTCACCGGCGAATACTGGAACTGCAAGAAGGACGGCGTCTATCGCTGCGTCTGTTGCGGGGAAGCGCTGTTCGAGTCGGACAGCAAGTTCGACTCCGGCTGCGGCTGGCCGAGCTTCTACAAGCCCCTGGAGGAGAAGCACATCGTCGAGGCCGAGGACCGGTCGCTGGGCATGGTGCGTACCGAGGTGATCTGCCACAAGTGCGGCGCTCACCTGGGCCACGTGTTCGACGACGGCCCCAAGCCGACCGGGTTGCGCTACTGCATCAACTCGGCCTCGCTCAAGCTGGACGAAGAGGCGAAGCAGAAGCAAGACGAGAAGCCCGAGGCTCCCCCGCCCCGCGCCGGGGACAAGCCCCGGTAAGATCACGCCTCGTTCCCCTGCTCCGCGTTGCCGCTCGTTCCCATGCTCTGCGTGGGAACGAGGCGATCCAGCTCCTCTCCACCGCGCTCGCACGTTCCCTCTCCCGCGGGCGGGAGAGGGGAGGCCGTGACTGGCACCTATGCGGCGACGGTTTCGGCGTCGGCCATCAGCAGCGGGTAGTCCAACAGCGGCAGCCGCTCCAGAACCAATGAGGCCCCCTCGCGCTTCACGGCCGCATAACGGAAGACCCGTCGCGACAGCGGGTCGATCAGGACGGGCCGGTCCATCTTCGCGCCCTGCGGCAGCGTCAGCCGCACCGTGATCGGCTTGGCCTCCCACGGCTCCTGCAAGCTGGCAGGGGACCACCAGGCGTACATCGCACTGCCCTCGCGCGCGAAGCCGGCGTCCTGCAGCTTCACGCGCTTCTGCCCCACCAGCTCAGGCTTGAGATCCAGGGCGCTCGTGCGCGCGTCGAACAGCGCGCACAGACACTGGTAGGCGTAGTACGACGGTTTGGGCGTGTACTGCCCGCCGCGCAGCAGGCCCTTGTAGTTCGTGCCGGTGCGGTAGCCCTGAAGATCGACGGTGTGGAAGTAGCTGGTCAGCTCCACTTCGAGGCGCAAGTCCGTGAGGATCCGCCGCAGGAGCCACTTGGCCTGCCGGGTCTCGTTCCACACGAGGTTGGTCAAGGCGCCCATGCTCCCCTTGCCGCCTCGCGACGGGCAGCCGTTCTCGCCCTGCCAGAGCTTGATCTTGGGATTGTGGGCAGCGGCCATCGCGCGGAGCTCCTGAACCTGTCCCTCGTAGCCGGCCTCGGGCACGGCACGGTAGGGATGGTACGACACGCGATCGACCAGGTCGCCCATGCCGGCCTCGAAGCACGCCTGGATGTAGCCCATCGGCATGCCGGCGTAGGCCCCGCCCACGATCACGACGTGCGGCACGCGCTTGCGGATCTGCGGAGCCGTCACGCGCACCAGCTTGACGTAGTCCGCGGCGTTGGGCTTCTCCGGCTTCCAGAAACCCCGGATGTTCGGCTCGTTCCAGATCTCCCAGTGCTTGACGCGGTCGGCGAAGTGCTCGGCGAGCTTGTCCACGAACCGCAGCCACGCCTCCTGGACGTCCTCGTCGAAGATCGGCGCCCACCCGACCGACTGCTCGTCGGGCTTGGCGGGGATGTAGATCCGGTTGCCGTAGCCGAGGTTGAACCAGGGCTGGACGCCGATCTCCAGCAGGCTGTCCACCACCTCGTCCAGCCACTGGAAGGTGAACTCGCTGCGTCTGGGCTCGCAGCGGTTCCACCCGGTCTGGCACCGGGCCCACTTGGCTCCCAGGGCGGCAAGGTGCGGGTACGCCTTCTCCGGGTCGAAGCACTTGCGATCGAGGACCTCGAAGCCCACGCCCAGCGGCGAGGCTTCGATCGCCTTGGACGGCACGGGCTTGACGCTGCCGACTTCGGGCAGCCCGAACACGTGCGCCTTGTCCACCGGCAGCGCCGGTTCGGCCGGCGTGTCCTCGGCACGTGCCCCGCGCCCGGCGATCGCCCACGCGGCTGCCGAAGAAAGCCCCGCGCCGAGCAACGTCCGTCTCGAAATCTGCGTCATGGTTCACCTCGGTGGTCAGTTCATCGGGAGAAGGGCCGGCGATCAGCGGAACACCTCAGGCACTGGCCGCAGCCGTGCCCGGCGCGTCACCGCCGCCCGGCGCGGAGTCGCGATCGTCTGCCTCGGCGAAACCGCCTCCCATCCATAGCGATGCCGCGAGCACGGCCACCTGCAAGGATCGAGATCGCGCATGCGTCATGGTGGGCGTTCCTCGTCCGGCGGGTGGCAACGATGGTGGGATGCTATGACTGTAATCAACCCGGCGTGCGCATGCATCCCCTCCGCGGTCGAGAGGCCGCACTGGCCGGCGAAGAGGCTTCGCTGACAGAGTCCGAGGGTCGTCACTCGCAGGTGGAGCGGGCCACGATTCTGGCCGCGCTCCAGGAGTGCGGAGGCCAGCGCACGCAGTCCGCCCGCCGGCTGGGCATCCGCCGCCGTGCGCTGATCTACAAGCTTGGCGCGCTGGAGGCGGAGCTTGACGAACCCGCAGGATAGCGCGGTTGGCGGGGAGTTTGCCGCCGGATCGGCCCGGCAGCAGCACGCCCGGCAGGGCGGCGTGACCCAAAAAAGCCCGCCGGGGGCCGCGTTATCTTCCGCCGCCCGCGGAGCCCTGTTAGAATGGGGGGCCGGGATTTCGGGGTGGCACGGTGCCGCACACCCCGATGCTCCACCCCGTGCCGCGGCCGGCGCCGTTGGCCCGGCGATCCGGTCGCCCTTTGCTGGAAATTCGCCCCGCCCCGCTTTGCTGGAGACCTGACGATGTGGGTGCGAATGCGTTTCGACATCGAATGGCCCGATCTCTCCTACGGGATCGCCGCCGCCGGCCGGCCCTTGGACCGTCAAGACCTCGAAGGCAAGGTCGCCGGGTACTGGTCCGCCCCGGAGCAGGCCTTTGCGTGTCTGTCGGTGCGCAGCGGCTTCGACATGTTCTGGGCGGCCCACCGCCTGCCTCCGGGAAGCGAAGTCCTCATGTCGGCCCTGACCATCCCCGACATGGTCCGCATCGTGGAACACCACGGCCTGGCCGCGGTGCCCCTGGACCTCGACGTGAGCCGGATGGCGCCCCGCCTGGATCTCTTGGAGGGAGCGATCACGCCTCGGACCCGCGCGGTCGTGGTCGCCCATCTGTTCGGCACGCGCGTGCCGATGGATCCGATCGTTCAGGTCGCGCGCCGCCACGGTCTTCTGGTCGTCGAGGACTGCGCCCAGGCGTTTGCCGGACGGGCCTTCGAGGGCCATCCGGAGAGCGACGCCGTGATGTTCAGCTTCGGCCCGATCAAGACCTCGACCGCGCTGGGCGGCGCCGTCCTGCACGTTCGCGATCCGGAGATCCTCCGGAGGATGCGCTCGCGGCAGGCGACGTATCCGGTGCAGCAGCGGTCCACTTACGCGCAGCGGCTGCTGAAGTATTCGGCCTTGAAGGCGGCCTCGTCCCGGCCGCTGTGCGACGCGATTCTCTCACTCTCGCAGGCTGCCGAGCTGAATCACGACCACCTGATCAACAGCGCCGTGCGGGGGTTCTCCGGCCCGCGGTTCTTCGAGCGGATTCGCCGCCAGCCTTCCGAGCCCCTCCTGGCGCTGCTGGCCAGACGGCTCTGGACCTTCGATCCCGAGCGACTAAAGCGCCGCGCCGCGCGCGGCGAATTCCTCGTCCGGTTGCTGTCGGCCGCGGTGCGGCGGCCCGGCAGCCTGGCCCCGGACCATACGCACTGGGTCTTCCCGATCATGGTCGAGGATCCTCCGGGCGTGATCGCGGCCCTGGGCAGGGCCGGTTTCGACGCCACGCAGGGCGGGAGCCTCCGCGTGATCCCGCCGCCGGCCGACCGGCCGGATCTGACGCCCCACGCCACGCGGTCCCTGGCCCGGTCCACGGTCTTCCTGCCCTTGTGCCGTCAGATGCCCGCCCGCTCCGTCCGCCGCATGGCGGAAGTGATCACCGGCCTGAACGGCCTCGTTACGGCCGAGGGCGCGGCGGGATCCGGGGGATTCCGGCGCCGGGGGCGTGGAAGGGAGGCCGATCAGAACATCGACCCGAGGCGGCCCGCCGTGGAGCGGTCGGCTTCGGCCTTCTCGTCGTCACCCAGTCCCTCGTAGGCGAAGGCCCGATTGGCGTAGGCCTCGGCGAATCGCGGGTAGAGGCGAATCGCCTCGCGGAAGTCTGCGGCCGCCTCGCGGAAGTTCCCCAGCTTCAGTTGCGCGTCGCCTCGGAGGTAATAGGCCCGGGCGATCCTGGGGCAGAGCATCGGGCTCGGCTCGAAGTCGGCGATGGCGCCGTCGTAGCGGCGGGCGAGCACCAGGTCGTCGTCCTCGTGCGCGGCCGCGACGGGGCTGCCGAGCGGCTCCACCAGACTCGGGTCGAGCTGCGCGGCCCGGCTGAAATCGGCGATGGACCGATCGTAGTAGCACACGGCCTGACGGTAGGAGTCGGTGGGGTCCTCTTCCAGCATGGCTCGGTGATCGCCCGAGCCGTGGGCCTGCTGCCCCTTGAACATCATCACCGTCGCCCGGTTGTACCAGGCCTGGACGAAGCTGGGATCGAGGAGCACGGCGGCCGTGAAGTCCTCGATTGCGCGGTCGTAGTCGGCCGGATCGTCCTGGAAGTCGCCCCGCCGCACGTAGGCGCAGCCGCGGCGGTCGTGGGCGACGGCCTTGGCGGGGCTCTCACGGAGTTCCTCCGTGGCCAGGTCGATGGCGCGGTCGGCGTCGAACTCCCGCTTGTAGATCTCCGAGTTCTTCCGGGCCTGCTCGCTCAGCGCAGCGGCCTGGGCGTGCCGGCCGTTCAAACGCAGGGCGTTCTCCAGCTCGAAGATCGCCCGGTCGTTGTTCAGAAAGGCCCGGTCCAGATCGCGCTGGGCGTGAAAGGCCTGGCCCTTGTTGTAGTAGGCCAGCCCGCGCTGGTAGTAAACGTCGGCCATGCGCGGTGCCGCGCGCATCGCCTCGTCGAAGCAAACGATCGCATCCTCCAGTTCGCCGTTTTCGAGGTAATCCTTGCCGAACTCGTAGGCCGGGGGAGGCCGATCCTTGCACCCGGCCGCAGGAGCCAGCAGAAGAACCAGGAACCCCGCCAAGGCGGGCTTCGGTTTGCCGCGAGGAGCCGACATCGCTTCTTCCTTCATGCCGCAGAACGCGGCGCCGATGAGACCGATCTGCCCCTATCTATTGTTATACCTTTCGAGGCGGCCCCAAGATGCGCGACTCCACTACGTAGAGGGGCACGGGGAACCGACGGCGGGGCGCAGAACCCGCAGACCCACCAGGATCGGTCCGGCGCCTCGGGGCGCCGACTCGCCGCGGCGGGCTGGTTCTGCGATACTCGCTGATGGTGCGGTCCTGCAAGCCGGCGCGCTGACGGCCGCATCCGCCGGTGCCGGGGCGACACACAGCCCTTCGTCCGATTGCTCCCCCTCGACTTCTCATGCGCTTGCCTGGTCCCCGTGTCGTCCTGCTGATCGGCTCCGCCGTGCTGCTGGTTTCCTGCGGCGGTCCGCCTCCCCAGAGCGCCGACGGCGAGGCGCGGGCCGTCCGGGAGCAGCTCGATCGCAAGCCGCAGTGGGACGAGCACCCACCCGCGCCGGAGCACGGATCGCAGTCGCGCTTCGATCCGCCGAGCTTTGTGTGGCTGCCGGTGGAGGACCCGCCGGGCGACTACGTCCTGGAGGTTTCCCGCTCCGACGGGTTCCACCGGGGAGAGACGACTCGATTCGACGGAATCGCGGCCAGCGCGTACGTTCCGCAGCAGCCGATCGGGGCGGGGACGTGGCACTGGCGCGCGGGCGTCGCGATCGGCGATGGTCGCATGGCCTGGAGCCGAGCGCGGCGCTTCGGCATCGCCGACGACGCCCGGCCATGGCCCATGCTTGCGGCCGACGAGTTGGCGACCAGGGTGCCGCGCGATCGGCCGCGGCTCTTCTTTCCGGGCGACGCGCTGGTGCGCGTCCGCACCGAAGCCGCCTACGCCCTGGAAGACGAGTACCAGCGTCTGCTGGTCGAGGCCCGCCGGGCCGTGGGGCAGGAGCTTCCCGCGGAGCCCGGCTTCGTGCGCGCCAAGGGGCCGACGCGCGACGCCCAGTTCGCGAGGGTCTTCCGCGCCACGCGCCCGCCGATGGACGCCATGGAAGCCTGCGCGCTGGCGTATCTGCTCAGCGGCGATCGCCGCTTCGGGCTGGAGGCCAAGCGCCGCCTCCTGCACTTCTTCGCCTGGGACCCGGAGGGCCCGACAAGCCTGTTCCACAACCCCGAGCCGGCCATGTGGGTCATGCAGCGGGGCGTGCGGGCCTATGACTGGACGCACGAGCTGTTCGAGCCGCGGGAGCGTGCCCGGATCGAGGCGGCCATGAAGGCGCGGTGCCGGCAGTTCGTCGCCCGCCTCCGCGGCCTCCCCTTCGAAAGCCGCCCGTATCACAGCCACGCGGCGCGCGATCTGGGCTTCCTGGGCGAGGCCGCGATCTGTTTCATGCACGAATGGCCCGAGGCGCGCGACTGGCTCCACTACGTCGTCACCCTCTTCCGCACCACCTACCCCGCCTGGGCCGAGGAAGACGGGGGCTGGAACGAGGGTCCCACGTACTGGACCGCGTACATGGACTTCGCGCTGCACTTCGTCGTGGCCCTGCGCGCGGCCACCGGCGAGGACCTGATGCACAAGCCGTTCTTCCGCAACACGCCCTACTACAAGCTGTACGCCAACCCGCCGTACGCGGCGATGTCGCCGTTCGGCGACGGGCAAGAGGCTCCGCCCGGCCCGGCCTCCTGCGAGGTGATGTCCGCGTTCTCCAGCCTCCTGGGCGACCCGCATCTCCGCTGGTACTGCGACGTGCTCGGCTCGGGCCCCGGCCGCGGCCCCCTCGGATTCTCGCTCCACGATCCGTCGCTGCGGTCGCGGCCGCCTGCGGAACTGCCGCAGGCCCGCTGTTTCGCGGGCGCGGGCCTGGTGGCCATGCACGCGGACCTCGCCCGTCCGACGAACAACGCCTACCTGCTCCTCCGCTCCAGCCCGCTGGGATCGATCAGCCACGGGCATGCCGACCAGAACGCCTTCGCGATCGAGGCCTTCGGCGAGGCCCTGGCCATCGCGTCGGGCTACTATCCGCACTTCAACTCCGCGCACCACCGCAACTGGACCCGCGAGACCAAGGCCGCCAACGCCATCACCTTCGACGGGGGCCAGGGCCAGGTGAAGCGATCGCCCGAAGCGGCCGGGCGCATCGCCGCGTTCGAGACCGGCCCCGATTACGACTACGCTTTGGCCGACGCCTCCGCGGCCTACGGCGACCAGCTCAGCCGCTGCCGGCGCCACGTCCTCCACGTCCGCCCCGGCACGTTCGTCGTCATTGACGAGGTGGCCGCGCCCCAGCCGGTCCGTTTCGAGTGGCGGCTCCACGCCCTCGAGAAGATGGAGGTTCGCGCGGAGGACCGCGTGGTTCTCCTGCGGCGCCGCAAGGCCCGGCTTTGCACCACGTTCGTGGCCCCCCGGGCACTCGCCTTTGAGCAGACCGACCGTTTCATCCCCCCGCCCGAAAACCGCGCCCCGAACCAGTGGCACCTGACGGCCTCCACCGCGGGCAAGGAGCTTGCGACCGTGTTCTTCACCGTGCTGCGGCCGTTCCGCCTGGGCGAGGACCCGCCGGCCGTCGAGCGGATCGTCCAGGGGCCCTTGTTCGGCGCGGCCTGGGAGGAGGACGGCACCCGGCACGAAGTGTACTTCTCGCTCGAGGGCGTGAAGATCCCCGGCTTGACCACGGCTTCGCCCCTGGCGGCCGTGCGGCGAACCGAGGGTGAAGCGGTGACGTGGACCGCGCAAGCGAAATGAGCCGGATGCCCCGCGGACGCGTCCCCCTCCAAGCACGGCGGAGTGCCGCTCCCTCCCTCGCGCGCCGGCAGCGCGGGCACACTCCTCTCGCGTGGATCTGCGGATCGTCCCGTGGCGATTCGATTTCTCGCGCCGCCGGCGTCCCGATTCAGCGTCGGTGTCTTGTCCGTTCTTCAAGCAGCGCCTTCCACTCCGTGTCGCGCCAGCGCTGGATCTCCGCCGCCGACCTTTGGACCCACTTCATCTTCGCCACGTGCAGGCCGCGGCTGTAGCCGGCGAAGTAGTACTGCCCCTCGTGGACGACGACCTCCGGGGCGTATTTGCCGCCGTACCAGATGCCCGTCAGGTGCGTGATCGGCCCGCCCTCGAATCGCTCCGGCGTGTCGGAGGCATAGACCGTGGTTTGCTGGAAGAGGTAGTACTTTCCCTGGTAGTCGAGGACGAAGGGCGACTCGGGATTGCCCTTGCGGCGCACGACCAGGACCTCCTCGCTCCACGGCCCGGTGAGCGTCTTGGCCGTGCGCGCGACCATCGCGCCGCGGCGGGTGCCGTCGGGCTCTTCCACGTGGCCGCAGAAGTAGGCGTACCACGTGCCCGACTTCGGGTCGCGGTAGGCGCAGATGTCGCGCCCGGAGGGAAACAGGACGTTGTCGCCCCGGGCGCTCTGCCAGGGCTTCCACTCCCTGCCGTCCGGGCTGATCATGAGGCGGCCGTTGGGATTGCTATTGTACACGCACCAGTACTTGCCCTGCCAAGTGAAGGCGTGCGGCGCCTGGATCGAGCTCGGCTTGTCACCGAATACGCGGCTGCGCGGCCACTGCACCTCGCGGCGCTCGTGCCATCCTGCGGCCTCCAGGTCCCGGGAAGTCCACTCATAGAAGAGCCGCCGGCCGGGCTGGTCGGTTCCCCGCACGCAGGCGATCGCATGCCAAAGGTCGTGGGCATCCCGGTAGATGGTGAAATCGCAGACGTTCGAGGTGCCCTCATCGACGATGCGAGCCTCGGTCATGGACGGGTCGTCATCGGCGATCTGCCAGAACCCCCCGTCGAGGACCGGCACCCACATCGCCTCGTCCGCTCCATGCGCACGGGGCAGGGTCAGGCTGAGGGCGAAAGCAGCGGTAACAAGGCAACATCGAGGTCGGTGCATCGCAGGAGCTCCTCTCGTTTCAGACTGGATGGGTTGGGGGCGGTGGCGCCGATTCGAGACTGCGCGTCCGAGGGCGTCACCCAATAGAGCAACTCCCGAACGTGGGAACGCCTCAGAAACAGCTTCGTCATCGTGAATGGGCCGGCGGCTCATGGGAACCGGAGAGAAACAAGGAACCGGAGTGGGAGGCTTCGTTGCCTCCGCGTTCCCTCAGGGTGTCAGACATCAGCTTGCGGGGCTCGACGCGACGGGTCAAGCCGTCGCGGCTGAGCCCGCCCCTCCGAACGCATCGCACGATGGCCGGCCGGGGATACAATGGATAGTGGGCAGGAGCTTTCACAGAAGTGGGGGCACGGGGCGCCAGGCGCACCGGCGAGCGGCATCCGACGGGGCGCGGGGCGACCGCCCAAGGCATGTGGTTCCTGATTAGGGTCCCTTTCGAGGGGGTGCGAGGCCGCATCTTGAGCCTTACATGCCGTCAGCCTGACGATACTTCCGATCGACCGCAACAGGCGCCGTTTGCGTGGCAGCGGTTCACTGTGCTCGATCTCTTGCTGCTGCAGGCCGGCTTTGCGACCGGTATCGCCACGGTCTCGACGGTGCTCCAAGCGCCGGACGGCCTCTACTGGGGATATCCGGCCGCATGGGTGGGTGTGGCCGTGTGGTTGGGCGCGGTGCTCAGCGGACCGCTGGTGCTGGGAGTGCAGTACCTGGGGCGCGATCGCTCGGGGCCGCTTGGCGACGGCGAGAGGCTGTGGTTGCTCCAACTCGTGCCCGTGGGCGTGATTGCGGGCCTGGGGCTGCTGCTGCTCCGCGACTCGGCAGGGACCACCCTCGCGATGGCCGTGCGGGTGCTGGGATTCCTGCTCGCCATGCTCACGGTCATGGCCGTGGTCCCGTTGGCCGGTTTCGCGGCACTGGCCATGCTGCTCGACTGGCTGTCCTTTGGCCGCCGCCGCCGGGTGCCCTGCCCCTGGACCGACCTGTTCGGCAACGTCACCACCGTCCTTACGGCCGTGATCCTGGCCCTGCTAATCTGCATGGGCTGACGATCAGTCCGCCGCCCCAGCGATCCCCTTCGGGCGGGATCGCCTTGGCGTTCGGTCGCGCTACGATGGGTGGGAATCACGCAATCGGCGGGAGAGGACATCGCGGAGACGGAGGGGAGGACCGGACGCTCCCCCAGCCCTCTCCCGGGGAGTCGGAGTTTGACACGAGCCATGGAAGCGCACGTCGCGCTCGAAGACGTTCGCCCGGAAACTGCAGCCGCGCAAATGCCCTGGCAACGGTTCACGCTGCTAGACGGGCTGATGCTTCAGGCGGGCTGCGCGGCGGGTTGCGCCCTGGCGGGGGCCCTGTTCTGGGACCCGCGCGGCGAGCTGTCCACCACGGCCGTGTTGCTCTGGCTCGTGGTCGGGACGGGCGCGGGCCTGCTGCTCAGCGGACCGCTGGTGCTCGGCGTGCAATGGTCCGTCCGACGCAGGAGGACTCCGCTCACCTACGGCGAGGTCTGCTGGCTGGTCCCGCTGTTGCTGGGCGCGCTCGCCTTCGCTGGGGCCCTGGCGACGCTGTGGCAGGTGCGAAGCGCGCTGGCCGTGGGCCTGGTCGCCATGGCCGTGGCTCCGCCGCTGATCTTCCCTTGCACCTACCCCATCAACCCGGCCGAGTGGCGGCGCTGGATCGGGCGTCAGGCGGGGTGGTCGAGCGTCTTCGGGGCGGCCGTGATCGCGGGCATCGCCACGTTCGAGTGGGCGGCGATCGCCGTTGCCTGGCTGTGGTGGGCGTGAGAGGCCGATCGCAACCGATCGTCACCTGAAGGCGACCGCCGGCCTTTCGGACTCCGAAGCCGCCTGCACCTACGGCTTCGACCTGAGCCCGCGGCGGGCCGCGAACAGCGTGGCGGGCGCGGCAAGCAGGGCCAAGAGCCAGGTCGAGGGCTCCGGCACCCTGGCCCCGACGTAAGTGAATCCCGTCCCCGGATCGTAGGTGATGTAGTCGAGCGGGTCGCTGCGCAACAGGAGCGGCTCGGCGAGTCCGCTGTCGTCGATGACCAGCCGTCCCAGGCCGTCCGTGAGGAGGCCTTCGAGGTAGTCCTCGTGATCGCCGACCCAGCGGAGGCCCCAGTACCATCCGTCGTCGAGCACGTCGAGGCGGAGCGGATCGGAGGCGAAAGTCACCGCGATCCTGTTGTGGATGCGGCCCTCGGGGTTCTCGTTCGACGCCGTGGGGTGCTTGATGACGAGCGTGTCATCCTCGGCCCGCGTGAAGTCGAGCCCCCCGTTGAGCCCGTCAACCGTGATTTCAATCGACGCCGTATTAAACTGCCAGCTCTGGTTCCCCTCGCGGCCTCCCATGAACACCTGACCGTCCACGGTGAACGTCGTGTTCGTCATGGAGAGGTAGCCCTTCTTGTATGGCGTGTTGGCGTCTTCGCCCCCAGTGGCGTAGCCGAGGTAGAGGTTGCCGGCGACGTCGATGTTCCCGTGGGCGATGTGCATCGCTCCTTGACGATAGCTGCTGTAGGGCGCGCCCGAGATCGGCGCGGAGCCCAGATAGACACTGCCCGCCACGTCGATCATGGCGCTTCCGGCGCTGGACAGATCGAGCGTGCCCACGGCGGCTCCGCCCCCTCCAGAAGCGTCGTGGCGGCCGATCTCCAGGTCGTTCAGGTAGGCCTCGAACCGCCCGCCGTTGACCGTCAGGGTCCCATGAGACGCCTTATTCTGGGTCCAGCGCTTCTTGCCGAGCTCCAGGACGGCGCGGACGGCAGGCGAGCCGATCACCAACTCCAGATCGTTGGTCGTCAGCGATCCGTCGATCGCCTGGTAGGGCGACGGGTCCCCCCCGCCCCAGCCGATGCGCAGGGCCTCGGTGATGTGCACGCGTGCGTCGGGCACGGTGCCGTTCCATACCATGTCGGTCGTGCTGGTCGCGCTTCCGCCCTGCCACACGCCGTCGTCGCGCCAGCCGTAGGGGGCGTTGGTCGTCTCCCAGCGGGTCCACTCGACCTGCACCTCGCGGATCGAGTACCGGCCATCGACGCGAATGGTTGGCGTGCCCGAGTTCTTCAACTGCGTGAACTGATGCGCGGCGCCCGGCACGATCGTGGACACGGACTCCGCGAGAGGCACGCCCGAGCCGGAGGTGCTCCCATCCATCTCGTTCCAGTTGCCCGCGGTGCTCCACAGACCATCGCCGGCGTCCGCGGTCCACTGGTAGCGGACGATGTCGGCCCGGGCGGAAGCGGCGGCGAGCAGGGCGAAGAGCGTCGTGGCGAAGCAAGGGCGCATGGCCGATCTCTCTCTACGGGTAGGCTTGCGGTGGGGGATGCTGGCAGAGTCTTCCAGAGTAATCGCCGCGGGACGACGGGACAAGCAGCATGCGACGCTCTACCCCCACAAGGACTGGTGACGCGCGGCCTGAAGCAAATCTACCTACCTCGCCCGCCACAACGCGCGGTCCGAAACTCCCAATTCCGCCTGGCGCGCGGCAATGGCCCGCTTGAACCGCTTGGCGTCGGCCGGGTATCCGGCCGTGGGCGACAGGCCCGGCACCTGGGCAAGCCAGTACTCGTTGAATGCCCGCATGGCCAGCTCGCGGAGATACTTCGCGGTCATCGAGGCCAGGGCCGCCGGCGCGTGCGAATCGCCCTTCGACTGGAAACGGAATTCGAGCTGGCGCCCGGCCGAGGCGAAGCGGTACACGCTCAGCGCGCGGCTCTCGCCGTGGATCTGGATGAACGCCGCGGGGAAGTGCCCGGCCAAGAGATCCGCGTAGCGGTTGCGCCCCCCGTGCTTGTCGCAGAGCACGGCGACGGGCGCGGCGTCGAGCGACTGCATCATCTTGGCGGCCAGGTCGAGGGTGGCGTGCGAGAGCGCGGTCGCCTTGTTCCCGTGCTCTTCGCACAGGGCGTTGAACTCCTCCGGGAACACGGCCCGGCAGCGGACCTCGACCAGCCGCACGCCGTCCGTAGTCCAGTCGTCGTGGAGCGACCGTGCCAGCGCCCGCACGTCTTCGCCGTCCCCCTCGACGGGCACACGCGCGCGATACCCGGCGTAGCACGGATCGGCGGCGAGCGTGGCGCCCGCGCGGGGGTCGAGCGCCTCCCACACGTCGCACCACGAGGCCGGCCAGCGCCCGAGCACGCCCAGCGCGGCGAGCACTCCTCGCTCCAACAGGCGCAGCCCCTTGCCGGGCTGGTAGAGGGTCTTGGAGTCGGCGATGGCCTCGGCGGCGCTGCCGGGAGGCGGGGCGCGGAAGAGACCGGCTTCCGCCTCCCGGCCGCGGAGCTCCCAGACCGTGGCCGCGACGACGAGCGGCCCGAGGTTCGGACCGTAGCCGGCTTCGTCCGTGCCGATGAGGTACCTCACGGGGAAGGCGGCTCCGTGCCCCCAAAGGGCGCGTCATGCGATGCGGAGGCGTCACGCGCCGGTCACGCGGACGGAACGCGCTGCCAGTAGTCTTGGAGCTTGACGAACTCGTCGAACATCGCTTCGGTGATCTCGGGCGACACGCCGAGGGCCTCGGGGTCGCCGTAGTTGAAGACGATCAGACCGCCCCGCGCCGTGCTCCAGTGGCGCACCAGGTCGCGGGCCTCCTGGCGGACCTCGTCCTCGTCGCCGCGGGGGAGCGTCGATTGGATATCGACCGTGGTGAGGAAGCAGACCGTGCCGTGGAACTGCTGGCCGAGCTCGACCAGCCCACAGGCCTGGGGCTGCTGCATGTTGAGCACGTCCACGCCCAGCTCGACCAGGCGCGGGACGAAGTCGTTGATCCGCCCGCAACTGTGGAGGATCGCGTGCCAGCCGTGGTCGTGGATCGCGCCGAACAGGCGGCGGTAGCGCGGCGCGAAGAACTGCTCGAAGACCTGGCGGGAGACGTAAGTGCCCTGCTGCGTGCCCCAGTCATCGGTGAGGAAGACCCCGTCAACGCGGCCCGGAAACCGCCGGGCGAGCTCGCCGACGCGCGCGAGCGTGAACTCGAGGATCATGTCGAGCACGCGCTCGACCTTGGCCGGCTCGAGGTAGAAGTCCTCCATGGCCGCCGCGAAGCCGCGGAGCATGTGCAGCCGCTCGATGAGGTTGAAGTGGCTGGTGACGACCACGTATCGGTCGCCGGCCTCGTCGAGCAGCGGCCCGAGGCGGTCGAAGTAGAACGGGCTGCCCGGGTCGGGCGGACGGTAGGAGTCGAGCGCCGACCAGTCGGCCAGCGGGTGGCCCACCACCTGGCCCATGTTCTTCTGGCCGGTCCGCCGCCACTGGCAGCCCCAGTCGTCGGGGGCGGCGCGGTCGAAGAACCAGCCGGCCCGGGCGCGGTCCATCTCCCAGATGTCCCACACGTCGTCCGGCGCCCACGGCACGACGCGCTGCCAGAAAGGCAAGCGCGGCGGAGAGCGGAACTCGATCGCGCGGCGGACGATTTCCTTGGAGTCCATAAGACCGCCGGGAGAGGGGAACAACGTGCGCGGCGCAAGACGGAGGGGGCGCCACTTTCGCTTCGCGGACCAGTCTATCAGGACGGGGCGACGACTGTCCACAGGGACGACGACCGCGATGTCCATCGAGAAGAACCGGGAGCTTCATCGCCGGCCGACTTGATGCGCTACCTGGCTCTTGCCGAGGTCCTCGACCTGCGCGTGCGCGTGATCGAGCGCTGGGGCGGCGTCCGCGGAGTCCGCGACCTGGGGGGCGCCGAGTCGGCGATCGCATCGCGAGGGCCGAGGGGCGCCCTCGAGGATCACCGGCCCGGCTCCCACCCCTGAAGCGCCTCCAGCAGCGGCTCGCGCCACGCGCCGCGGTCCGGATCGTAAACCCCGAACCCGGAGCAGAACTCCCAGTAGGCCGTGCCCATCTTCCGCCTGGCCGCCTCCTCGGCCACGAAACGGGTCCATCGGGCGCGCGACTGGATGTCGGCCTTGCTGTACGCGCCGAACTCGCCCAACAGAATCGGCCGGCGGTGCTCGACGGCCCAGGCGATGGCCGCGTCGAGCTCGCGGACCACGGCCCGCTTCTCGGACGGCGTGCCCATCCATCGGGTGCCCAGCCACTGGTCCGCCTGGCCGCCCACCCAGTTTGCGCCCTGGTGGGTAAACTTGAACGGCTCGTAGTAATGCACCGTGACCACCAGGTTGCGGTCCTCTTCGGGCAGCTCCAGGCTCGGCAGCTCCTTGATCGCGTTCCAGCCCACCGGGCCGACGACGATTTTGCGCGCAGGATTGGTGCGGCGCACGACCCGGATCGCCTCGGCCAGCATGCGGTTCCACTTCCCGGCCGTGAGCTTCGCGTGCGGCTCGTTGAGGAGCTCGAAGGCCAGCTCTGGCGGGCAGTCCTTGTAGTGCCCGGCGATCTGCTCCCACAGGGCGAGGAACCGCTCGCGGTGGCCGTCCGGGTCTTTCATGATTGCGTCGTAATGGTGGATGTTGACCACCGCCTTTAGATCGCGCGCCAGGGCGTTCTCCACGGCCCAATCCACCCGCGCGAAGAGCTCGGGGTCGATCGTGTAGGGGGCAGCCTCCTCGGCGTGGGCGTTCCACCGCACGGGAATCCGCACCGAATCGAATCCGGCCTTGCGGATCAGGTCGAAGTACTTCCCTTCCAGCGTCACGCCCCACGCGCCCTCCTTGGGCGCTTCGAGGGCATTGCCCAGGTTGACACCGCGTCCGTGAAAGGGCTCGAGCTTCTGGAAGAACGGCCCGCTGAGAAGCTTCTCCACGTCGCTGCGGTCGAAGGCCACGGCGCGGATGTTGTCAACCACGAAAGTGTGCGATCGGCCGGCCCGGTCGAGCAGCACGTGGAGCGACACCACGTTCGCCTGATCGATCGGGTGTCCGGGATCGCCGTGCCAGTTGCCGAAGGGCACCACGAGCGTGCCTTGGGCCCGGGGCGCGACCGTGACCGACTCCGTGTTGCAGCCGCGCTGACCGTCGGCACCGGGGTTGTTCACGCTCAGCAGCACGCGGACCGGCACATCCTGCGGATTGTGGACGTCCATCTTCACGGCGTAGTAAGCGCTCAGGTCCCACTTGCCTTCGCGCGGCTCGACGAGCACGCCGGGCCAGGGAGCTTCGGCCTCGGTGACGATCTTCAGGCCATGTCCGCCGTCCAGGGGCACGCGCTGCAACCGGGCTTCGTTGGGCCGGAGCTTCACGGCCTCGGCGTCCTCGAAGTCGGCCAGCACCTTGGGCGCCGTCGCGCTCTTTGCCATTGCGTCTGGGCCGGCAAGGGCCGAAACGATCAGGCCCGTCACCACCAGCGTCGCCAGTCCCCCCCGCTCCCGCTGTTGCTGTCTTCGCATGCCTCTTCTCCGTTGGGTCGTGTCTGCGTGTAGCGAGATCGTCTCGCCGATTCGAGCAATGCATTGTAATTCCAAGGGCCGCCGCGCACGAGGGACGGGATCTCGAGGCCGCAGCGGTCGTTGGAAAGCCCGACGCGGCCGAGTACAATCAGCCGGCGACCCTGCGATCGCCGCGTTCAGTGTGCGCTCGTACGCCGATCGATCGCGCGACAGACTGGAGATGCCCATGACTTGCTCGCGTCTCGCCTGCCCGGCGGCACTCGCCCTGGCTGCGGCGCTGCTCCGCGGCGGTGGCGCCCCGGCCGAAGAGCCGTTCCGCCTCTGGGACCCCGGCCGGCCCGTGCCCAAGTCCGCGCAGGCCGCCCACGTGCGCGGCGCGGAGTTCCACGTGATTCAGCCGCGCAGGCCGGAGAAGGACGGCTACAACTGGCTCCACGGCGTGGCCGTCGCCCGGCACGAGGGCGTGCTCTACGCCACCTTCGGCCACAACCGGGGCAAGGAGAACACGGCGACGGAAGTCGCCAACGCCAGGGCGAGCCGCGACGGTGGCCGGACCTGGGGACCGCGGTTCGCGGTCGATGACGGGGGAGAGGACCTGGCGGTCAGCCACGGGGTGCTCCTCTCGCACGAGGGGCGCCTCTGGGGGTTTCACGGCTGTTTCACCGGGCGCATGCAGGACGTTCACACCCGGGCGTACGTGCTGGACGAGAAGGGCGGGCGGTGGCAGGCGCGGGGCGTGGTCGCGCGGCAGGGCTTCTGGCCCATGCAGGGACCGCAGAAGCTTGAGGGCGGCGGCTGGATCATGGCAGGCGTCTCCGTGACCGGCGGCTACGGCGGCCCGGACGACCCCGCGGCCGTGGCCCTCAGCCGCGGCGAGGACCTCACCCGCTGGGACGTCGTGCCGGTGCCCAAGCCCGAGGACATGGTCATGTGGGGCGAATCGTCCGTCATTGTGCACCGCGGCGGACTGCTCCTGGTCGCGCGCTACGGGAAACCTGTCGCCCTGGCCTCGACCAGCGACGACGGGGGACGCACGTGGACGCCCGTGCGCGAGACGAACCTCCCCATGGCCGCGTCCAAGCCCTGCGTGGGCGAGCTCTCCACGGGGCAGCGCTACCTGATCGGCACGACCACGGCCGACTCGGGCAACCGCCGCCGGCCGCTGACGATCGCCGTCACGCGGCCCGGCGAGCTGGTCTTCCGCACGATCTACCGCATCCGCGACGCGGTGTTCGCGGGCCCCGGCGAGTCGGCGCCCGACGCGGCCCTCTCCTACCCGTATGCCGCGGAGTACGACGGCCGGCTTCATGTGGTGTATTCCAACGATGGAGGGCGCGGCGCCAACCGCAATAGCGCCGAGCTGGCCATTCTGCCGGTGGCGGGGTTGAAGGCGGAGTGAGCCGGTCGCGGCGCCCTCCCCTCTCCCGCACGCGCCAGAGGGTGGGCGCCGCGGAGCGACTGAAGGAACTCCGGGGCGTGCCCATTCGGCTTGACAAAGGGGCCCGCCAAGGTCGATACTCGTGACCGGGTACAAAAGGGCCAGCGCATGCGGCGCACTGGCCACCCCTGCTTCGACGGCGCGCCCCGAGACGAGAGGCCCCCAAGTGCAAAGAACCGCATTGGGTAGGCTCTGCGCCGCGCTGGCGACACTCCTGGCCATCGTCCCAGGCTGCCGGCCCGAGCCGCCGCGGGCGCCGCGGCCGGGCGGCGAGCCGGTCTCCGCCGACGACCTGGCCGACACCAACGTGCTGCCGCATCCTTACGGACCGATCGAGCCGGGCAGGAACTACGTGTGGTGCGCCACGTTCCAGCTCGCCTGGAACCAGTTTGAGAGGGACGTGATCGGCGAGGCGGTCCGCCTGGCCGACGAACCGCCCATGGCCTTCGATTTGGGGCGAGACCGGGACCTCTCGACCGGAATCCTTCCTCCCGGTTCGTACGTGGTCATGGCCGGTCTGCGCAGCGACGGCATCGTCGACCGCATCCGTTCGGAAAGGGAACGGCGTTTCCCCGACGCGCCGTTCGAAGTACCCGAGGCGCTGGACGATCCGGAGAACGTGGCCGTGGCCTACGCGTATCTCGAGCGGGCCCTGCCATTCAAGGAGCCCTTCGATCGCCTGCCCACGCGCTTGGTGTTTCAATCCAAGGCGGGGCCGCGTCAGGTCGCCTCGTTCGGGGTGCGGGACTTCCAGCCGGAGACCCGGCGCGATCGCGCGCGCCCGTCAAGTGTCGGTGCTGGCGTACGAGAACAACGACGATTTCGTTCTCCGGCTGAACACGACCGACGAGCAGGACGAGATCGTGCTCGCCAAGGTCAGGCCGGAGACGACGCTGGCCGACACGGTCGCCGCGGTCCGCGAGCGGATCGAGCAGGCGCCGCGCGACGGGCAGGACGGACTGAAGGCCGGGGACTCCCTGGTCGTGCCGATCGTCGAGGTGAACGTGGATCGCACGTACACGGAACTGCTCCGCAAGTATCTTATGAATCCCCGGTGGTCCGGCCTCTACCTGGACGTCGCCCAACAGACCGTCCGTTTCCGGCTCGGCGAGCACGGGGCGACGATCCAGTCCGAGGCCTGCATCGAGGAGAAGAAAGATGCTCGCCGACCCGCCGAGTTCGTCTTCGACAGGCCGTTCCTGATCTGCCTCGAGCGCGCAGGCGCCGAGGAGCCGTACCTGGCCATCTGGGTCGAGACGGAGGAGCTGATGGAGAGGGCGCGGTGAGGGCCGCGCGGGTTCGACATGCGCCATCGGTCTGCTGGAACGCGGAGCGTGCGAGCGAGCGGCTGCTCATGATGCCCTCACCCCCGGCCCCTCTCCCGCAAGCGGGAGAGGGGAGTGATGCGCGAGGCCCTTCACCGCTTCAGCATCGCCCGGGCACGCAGCCCCTGCTCTTCGAACGTCAGCCCGAAGTCGCCGCTCCTTAGCGCCTGGAGGAACGCCGGGGCGGGCGGCCCCTCCTTGGGCTCGGCCGGGTGGCCGTACACCGTGGACTCCATGGTCTGCCACTTCTCGTTCCAAGCGTATTTGCCCCCGCCTGGGCAGCGCAGCTCGGTTTGCCAGAGTCGCGCGTGCAGCTCGACCGGATCCTGGTCGGGGTAACGCCGCTTCCACTCGTTGAGGATCGGCAGGTTTTCCCAGGCCCGGTCCTGCACCGCGTGCTGATATTCCTGGCGGGAGGTGAGGGCCAGGACCTTCAGGAGCTTCAGATCGACCTTCAGGCCCAGGCTCTTACCCAGCCAGGGGCGGTCGGGCTCCGAAGGCTCTTGGCCCTTCTTCCTGGCCTCTTCGCGCGCCAGCTCGCGGTCGATCGCCCGCTTCAAAAGCGGCTCGCTGAGCGTCACCAGCAGCCGCTCGCCCGACGCCGCGTAGTACACCGCCAGGCGCTGGAGGGCATCGGCGTCGTCCCGGGCCCGCTCGGTGGGCGTGATCTTGACGTAAGGCTGGTCCTTGTAGGTCAGCGACTCCCAGTGCGTCATGTCGGGCGCGGTCTGGGTGACGAAGGCGCGGAACGACGTGAGAAACGCGGTCAGCTTCAAACCGCTGGAGACGTCCACGTGCAACGCCAGGGGCAGGCGGTAGAGGTTCTTCTGATAGAAGTCCTCGCGCTCGTTGGGCTCGACCTGGGCGACCTCCTCCCACAGCGGATCCTCGTCGAGGTAGATCGCCAGGTGATCGCCCACCCAGCCGAGCGGATCGAGCTTGATCCCCGTGGTCATCGAGCGCACGAAGTCGCCGGCCGAGCGGACCGGCCGGGCGTCCTTGTTGAGGGCCATCACGAAATGGCCCAGGGCGCCGTGCGGATCGCCGGCGTCGGGCGCCAGCTCGACGCCCCGTGCCACCTGGATGAAATCGCGGTACTGCGAGCGCCAGATCAGAGGCATCACGGTCATGTCGGCGCCCAGGCGGGTTTTCTCGATCGTCAGACGCACGCCGATGGGGTCGAACGCCCACTGCCAGTTGCGCTGGTAGCCGTCGCGCCACCGGGCGTAGGCGTCCGCCTCGGCCTTGGTCACGCGGTCCAGGGACATCTCGGCGATGGGGGTCATGAACTCCAGCGTGCCGAGCGTCGAGGATTGCACGCCGTCGAGCGTGAGCCGGATCTCGCCGCCGGTCGCGAGGGGCAGGTCCGTGTAAATGGGGCCGGGCTTCGCGTCGCCCCGCGCGAGCCTTTCGAGCTGGCTGGCCTGAAGCTCGGCCAGCACGGCCGCGTCCCGCATCCGCCGGCTGGCCCCAATCCGCCACCGCGGCCCGCACCAGCGGCGGATCGCGGCGTCGCTCATGAACAGGAAGGCCGTCTCGTCCTCCTCGCCGACCCGGTAGCGATCGCGGAAGAACACGTACTCGTCGAGCGAGGCGATCGATTTCTCGTCGCCTTGGGCCACCGCGGCCAGGCGCTCGATCTGGTGGAGCGAATTGGTCACCACGACCGCTCCGTCGATCGCCGCCACGTAACTTGATACGCGGCGGTCCGGGGTGCGAAAGCCTCTGTAGCCGACGCCGGCCACCTCGCCGCGGTCCTTCTCCACGCCGCGAGCGTTCTTCGTGTTCGCCTTGATCTGAGTCAACAGGAGCTGCTCGAGGATGGCCGGCTCCGTGGCCTCCAGCACGAGGGCCACGTCCGTCCCCTCGGGGAAGTACGGGTCCGAGCCCGTGAAGGCCGCGCTCCGCGCCACCTGGGGCCCGAGCAGTCGCGTCAGTCCCGTGATCGACAGACCGAGCTGCGTCTGGTACCGGGCCAGCGACCCCGCGTCCGCGGTGCGGGGATCGGCCATCTGGTACATCAGGTGCCCCAGCTCGCCGGTCTGGTCGAGCATCTGCGCCAGGGACGCGAAGCTGGGGAAGAACAGCGCATGCTGGTCGCGCGGGATCTTTGCGGCCAGCGGGTCGAGCCTGGGCGACTTGCCCTCGACCTGCGCCTTCCAGTCGATCTCGCGGATCGTAATGCCCTCGATGGAATCGACGTCCACGGTCTCCTTGTCGTCGCCGCCGAGGCGCAGGCCGCGGTCGAGCTGAAGGTTCTCGCTCAGGGCGCGGCCCCCGGTGAACACCTCGAAGGTCTCCTCGGGGTTGCGGAAGGCCCGCATCCTGGGCCGGCCCGCGGGCTGGCGCTGGTCGGCCGGGTCGCCCGGCTCCTGGCCCAAGGCCTTGCGGGCCTCGCGGACCTGGTGCCGGAACCAGGCCCCGCCGGGGAGGTTGCGATCGAGCAGGCCCTGGTAGTGCTGCTGTTTCATCCGGAGCAGCGCGGTTTCGTGCTTCGGATCGGCCTTGGCGGCAGCGACGCGGAAGCGCACGGTCGCGTACTCCGACCAGTCGCTCTTGGGCAGGAACAGCGTCCCCTTGATCGGCTTGCCCTTGGGAGCACGCACGGCCAGACGGTCGCGCGACACGGGCTCCCGCTCACCCGGAGGGGTGACCGGGCTCACGTGGTCTTCGCCGTACTTCACGTAGGCCTCGCCCGGCACGTCGAGCACGACGCGGGCCGACATGTGCTCGCGGAGCCGCCACCGGCTCCAATCTCGTGGGGCCTCGTTGGTGGGGAGACTCCCCTCGATGAGGTCCAGCTCGTCCAAGGGCACGAGATAGTACGCGTCGTCCGCCGCGGACGTCGCCGTCCACAACGCCAGCGCGACCGACAATACGCCGCCGAGACATCGATACATGCGGGCACTCCTTGATCTAAAGCCAGTTCGCCGGGGGGTAGAAACCGGGTCAGCCAATGCGCGGGAACCAGAGCGCTTCGACGAGCCGAACCGGTCCCGCAGAGACTCGGGCGAGAAGGCTCGGGCATTATAACGCCGCGAGCGGGATCTCCGAGCCGACCTCCCAGACTTCCGAAGTCCAAAAGACTTCGGGAGTTTAGCCCTCCGGCCGCGCGATCTCCCAAGCGATCTCGAACCCCTCCGCCCGCAGCCACTCGACCACCTCGGCCGGCGTGCGGTGATCGGCCACGGGGAACTGATGCGCGGCACACGGCCCCTGCACGATCATCTCGTAGCCCCCGGGCACGGTGGAGCTTCCGGCGCTCATCTGCGTGATGCAGATTCGGGCGAGGCGGTCGCGGAGATCCGCGTCCTCGCGCGTGGAGAGGACCAGCTCGGCACGGGGAAACGCGATCCGCACCGCGCAGTACAGGCGCACCAGCATGTCGTCGTCCACCGGATACGGCTTGTCGAATCCGGCAGGCGCTTCATGGATCCGGGGCAGGCTGAACGCCAGAGTTCGGTCCGGGAAACGCTCCTGAAGGTACCGCGCGTGGCGCACCATGGCCAGAAGGTCGGAAGCGGGGCTGCCCAGCCCGAGCAGAATGCCCAGCCCCAGCCGAGACATGCCGGCTTCGGCCGCGCGCTCGATTCCCTCCAGGCGCCAGTCGTACGAGGACTTGCTGCCGCGCGGGTGGAACACCGTGTACAAGGCCTCGTCGTAGGTCTCCTGGTAAAGCGTCACGCCGCAAGCCCCGGCCTGCCGAAGTTGCGCGTACGAGGCGGTCGTCTGCGGCGCGATCTCAATGGCAGGCTGAAAGCCCCGGGCTTCGAGCATCCTAAGTATTCCGGCGAAGTAGGCCGTCGTCGTGCGGCTGGGAAAGTCGCCCGCCACCAGGAGCAGATGGCGAAAGCCTCGCTCACGGAGCACCTGGGCCTCGCGCAGGGCCTGCTCCGGCCCCAGATGCCTTCGCTCGATCTTCTCCGGGAACCGGAACCCGCAGTACACGCAGTGGTTGATGCAGTGGCTCGACAGGTAGAGCGGAGCGTAGAGCAGCATGCACCAGCGGCGCCTGGCCCCGTTCCCGCCCAGGCCGGCGGCGAAGCTCCTTTCGGTCAGCTCACGAGCCCGACCGGCCACGTCCTCTACGGGGACCGAGGGATCCAGGGCACGGATCACCTCGTCCACCATGGGCGGATCGTAAGCGGAGCTGCCGATCGCTTGCCGCGGCGATCGGGGCGGGCGGGTCGCCCGACCGGCCAGACGGTTGGCCGCCAGGTCCAGCGCTTCGGCCAGCCCGAGATCTGCGCGTGCTTTCCTCTCCCGCGCCTCATTGAGGTGCTGATAGCGCCATCGTTCCAGATCGGCCGCCAACTCGTCCCGCTCTTCCGGACTCTCAGAATGGGGGGGTAGCAAAGCGTTTCGTGCCCGTTCCAGTAGCGCAAGGTGATTTGCGGCGTGGCAATCGTTGGCACGAATCCACTCAGAGTACCCCCAAAGCGGTGTATGAGCTTCCGTGGT
>CAYSUS010000072.1:0-6417 GCA_964434165.1 uncultured Pirellulales bacterium | reverse complement strand
CAGCCCTCCCCCGAGGCGCCCCCGAAAGGCGATCTCCCGACATCCTGCTCCAAGCCAATCCTACCCGCCCGGCCCCTCATCGGAAAACCCTTCCGAGGATGCATCCTCCGGCAACGCCGCGGGGTTGGGGACGCATCTCCCCCCGTCCCAGGTTGAACGGCGGAACCGAGTGTGGGACAGACTCGGCTACGGATCGCGCGGCTTGTCTCGGCCGAACATCGCCGCCCACATCGTGGCCAGGCAGCCGAGGACCAGGCCGAACACCAACCCAACGCCCGGCGGGGCCAGCATCAGGGCCAGGCAGGTCTCCGAAGACATCGGCTCGTCGGTGACCCGCTGCATGCCGTAGATCGTCAGCACGCTGGTCGCCCCGCCGAGCAGGCCGAAGACCAGCGTGGCCCCCAGGATCACAGCGATCACGGTTCCCCGTCGCATGACGTCGCTCACAGTTCGGCCTTTGGATGCTGGAAGGCCCCAAGGACCCGACGGGCGAGCACGCCGGCCAGATGGGTGGGGCGCATGAGCCGTCGCCTATTCGACGTTCCACTCCAGGATTCCGCCAGACCACCTCGGCCTGAGCTGGACCTCGATCCGTAGCGCGGTCGTCTTCACCGGCGTGAACTCGACGCGGTGCGACTTGTCGAGGTCCGTGCCGAGCTCGTCCTCGGTCTCGACCGGCTTCCACTGCTTGCCGTCGCGGTAGAGCAGCTTCCACGACTGCGGCGTGCGGCAGTGGCGCTTGAGGCGCTCGTCGTCGAACCAGTACACCTCGACGGCCTTGACCGTCCTGGGCTCGTCCCAGGTGTATTGCACCCATTCCTTGGTTCCCAGGTGGTTCCACCAGGTAAACCGCGGGATCGTGTGGTCGCAGGAGTCCTTGGGCGCAAGCTCGTCGTTCAGGGCCCAGATCGTGCCGTTGCCCACGAACGAGGCCGAGGGCTCGGCCGCCTCGGTGAGCGTGAGCGGCTCGGACGGTCCCAGCGTGGACGGATCGAGGGTCCGGTAAAGCTTGCCCTGCCACGCGGGATCGTCCAACTTGGGCTTGCGGGTCTTGCCGTCCTGGCGGACCCAAACGATCATCGGGCCCGGCTCGCGGTGGTCCCAGGCGTAGTAGGGGACGGCGGTCGCTCGGCTCCCGTCGCGCGTCTTGGCCGTCACCACGGTCACCCCGCCCAGCAGGTCCGCGCGGTGCTCGGCCCGCAGCTCGGGGTCCCGGGCGAGCATGATGCTGCGCACGCGGTCCTCGTTGTCCACTCCCTCGAAGCAGTACACGATCGGACCGCGCGCGACGGCCACGCGGCCCCGGTCGGCCACCACGGCCGGATGGGCCTCGATCCGCTCGACATCCATGGGCAGTTCCAGCCTGATCGTATCGCCGGGGTGCCACGTCCGCCTGACGGCGAGGTAGCCCTGGTGCGCATCCCCCTTCTGCCCTTCGCGGTCCGCGATGATCAGCGAGACCATCTTGCCCTCGGCCCATTCCGGCATGCGCAGGCTCACCGCGAACTCGGCCGGCTTCTCGGGCCGGAGGGTCAGCTCAACGCTTCCGTCCCACGGGTAGCGCGTCTTCTGCTCGACGTGGACCTTCACGCCGCCGATCGTCACCTCGACCTTGCCGGCCACGTAGAGGTTCACGTACAGACCGTCCTCGCCCGTGGCGTACACGTAGCCGGGCAGCGACGGCAGCACGCGGACCACGTTCGTGGGGCAGCACGCGCAGGGGTAGAAGGGCTTGCGGTGATGGCTGCCGCCCGACTCCAGCGGATTGACGTAGAAGAACTTGTCGCCCGACAGCGCCACGCCGGAGAGGAAGCCGTTGTACAGCACCCGCTCCAAGACGTCGGCGTAGTGGCTGTCGCCGTGCATGAGGTTCATGCGATGGGCCCACAGGGCCAGCCCAATCGCCGCGCAGGTCTCGCAGTAGGCGCTCGAGTTGGGCAGCTCATAGCGGTCGCCGAAGGCCTCGCCCGCGTGCCGGGCCCCGATGCCGCCGGTGACGTACATCTTGTAGAGCGTCACGTCCTTCCACAGCCGGTCCATGGCGTCGATGTAGCCCTGATCGCTCGTGTACGAGGCCACGTCGGCCACGCCGCAGTAGAGATACATCGCGCGCACGGCGTGCCCCACGATCTCGCTCTGCTCGCGGATGGGCTCGTGATCCTGGGAGTACGGGCCGTAGAGCTTGTCCCGCTTCGATTCGTCGCCGCGGATGTCGAGGAAGAACTGCGATAGCTCCAGGTACTTCTCCTCGCCGGTAACCTGGTAGAGCTTGACCAGGGCCAGTTCGATCTCCTCGTGGCCGGGCACGCCGTGCCGGGCGTCGGGCCCGAACAGCTCGTCGATCCGATCGGCAAACCGGATCGCCACGTCCAGCAGCGTGCGCCTGCCCGTCGCGCGGTGGTGCGCCACGGCGGCCTCGAACAGGTGCCCCGCGCAGTACAACTCGTGCATGCGCGAAAGGTTGGTCCACTTCTTGTCGGGTTCCTTCAGCGTGTAGAACGTGTTCAGGTAGCCGTTCTCGTGCTGGGCGGCAGCGATCTTGGCGATCACCCCATCCACCGTCTTTTCCATCGCCGGGTCGGGGTGGTCGGCCAGGGAATACGACGCCCCCTCGAGCACCTTGTACACGTCCGAGTCGTTGAAGTAGATCCCTTCGAACTGGCCCTCCATCAGCCCGCCGGCCTTGGCGAAGTTGTCGATCCGGCCCGTCTCCTCGCACCACTTGAAGTTGTGCGGCAGCGAGACCTCGCGGTTCGTCCTGATTCGCGGGGCCCAGAAATGGTCCTGGACCTTCACCTCGGTGAACGGCACAGCCGAGAGCTCGCGGTGCTTGGGGCCCTCGGCGAAGGCCGCTGTTGCGCACGCGGTGCACAAGACCAAGGCGAACCAGGACAGACCGACTTTTCGCATGGGAGCTCTCCTCGTGCGCTGCGTTTGAGGGGGGCTGCCCGCGGGCCCCGGAGGCGGGCAGTCTCGGGCCCTCATCATAGCACGCGCAGCCGGATCGTGCCCGCTTCCGGCAAAGCGCTTCTCGCCGCCAGCGACTTGCCGGCACATCGCCGTCCCTGGTACGATCGGGGTGCCTGCCCCGGCGCGATGCCGTCCACGCGCCGTTCGCCGCCCGTCGCCCTGCCGAGGAGCCCCGCCATGAAGACCGCGAACCGAGCCCTCGCCTCGCTCCTTTTGCTCCTCTCGATCGCGGCCGCGGCCCCCGATGCGGCCCGCGCCGACGACGCGCTCCACGTGGGCGCGCGCCTGGAGCCTCTGGTCGATGGCTTCCTCATCGAGAGGCTCGACGGCTGCCGCCAGGTGCTGCATCATCCCACGCCCCGCGAGGTCGCCATGGTCCACGACGCGCCGTGGGAGGGCAACACGTCGGCCTACCACACGGTCTTCCAGGACGGCGACCGCTACCGGATGTACTACCGCGGCTCGCACTCGACGCGCGACGGAGGCCCGCAGAAGGCCCACGACCAGTTCGTATGCTACGCGGAGAGCCGCGACGGCATCCACTGGACGCGGCCCGAGCTGGGGCTTGTCGAGTTCGAGGGCTCGACGAAGAACAACATCCTTCGCGGCGGCGTGGGCGCGCACAACTTCGCCCCCTTCAAGGACGCCAACCCCGCGGCCCCGCCCGACGCCCGATACAAGGCCCTGGGCAGCGGCGAGGGCGGCCTCTATGCGTTCAAGTCGGCTGACGGGATCCATTGGTCGCTCCTCTCCGAGAAGCCGGTGATCACCAAGGGGGCCTTTGACTCGCAGAACCTGGCTTTCTGGGACGGGGTCCGCTCGCGCTACGTGGACTACCATCGCGGTTTCCGCGCGGGCGTGCGCGATATCATGACCTGCACCTCGAAGGACTTCCGCGCGTGGACCGAGCCCGACTGGATCGATTGCCCCGGCGCCTCCAAGGAGCACCTGTACACGAACCAGGTCCTGCCGTACTTCCGCGCGCCGCACGTCTTCCTCGGGTTTCCCAAGCGGTTGGAGCCCAAGCGCAGGGCGGCCGAGCACCGCGTGTCCGGGATCTCCGACGGTCTGTTCATGACCAGCCGCGACGGCGTGACCTTCCATCGCTGGGGCGAAGCGTTCATCCGGCCCGGGCCGCAGCCCGATCGCTGGGTGAACCGCAACAACCTCACCGCCTGGGGCATCGTGGTCACCGCGAGCGCCCTGCCGGGTGCGCCCGACGAGCTCTCGCTCTACTCCACGGAACACTACTACCAGGGCGACGGCACGCGTCTGCGCCGCTTCACGATCCGCACCGACGGCTTCGTCTCGGTCCAGGCCCCGCTTGCCGGCGGCGAGATGCTCACCAGGGTGCTCGACTTCGCGCCGCCGGGGGCGGGCTCGGGTGAGAAGGCTTCCATCCAGCTCCACATCAACTACGCCACCTCCGGCGCCGGCAGCATCCGCTGCGAGATCCGGGACGCGCAAGAAAAGCCCCTCTCCGGCTTCGCGCTGGACGACTGCGACGTGATCTACGGCGACCATCTTGATCGGCCCGTCACCTGGAAAGGCCGCAGCGACGTGACCGCCCTCGCGGGCGAGCCCATCCGCCTCCGCTTCGTGCTGAAGGACGCGGACCTTTACGCGGTGCAGTTTCGTTAGGCGAGTTCTTCGAGGCAGCCGGCCCACGGCCATCGAAGCCCGAAGCGTCAGCGGGGGGCAAATCCGCATCGCGGGCGCCCTCGCTGACGCTTCGGCTCGCGATGTTGCCGCCCGGTCTGCGATCCATCGGGATCGCGGGAATAATCGGCCGGCTCGAGGCATCTAACGGGATGAAAGCCCGTGGTTCCCCCTTCTCTCGGGACAGCCGGCCCGACGCTCCGGGTGCGGTCCCCGTCGTTCTCTCGATAGGGAGGTGCGAGATGCGATGTCATGCGCTCGTGATGATCTGCTTGACGGCGACCCTTCTCGGCTGCGGCGACGCGCGGCACGCAGCACGCGACACGCGCGCCAAGATGGCGACCGGACGTTCCCGGCCCGCCATGGCCATGGACTCCAAGATGCAACCCGCGCCCGACGCCGAGGCGGAAGATCAGTTCAGCACCGAGTCGTACGACCGCATCGTCGATAACCCGTTCCTGCTCGCCCGGGAAAACCCGCTCTCCACGTTCTCGATCGACGTGGACACCGCGTCCTACGCCAACGTCCGGCGGTTCCTCCAGCAGGGCAGCCTGCCGCCGAAGGACGCCGTGCGCATCGAGGAGATGCTCAACTACTTCACGTACGATTACCCGCCGCCGGAGGACGACGTGCCGTTCGCGGCCCACGTCGAAGTGGCCACCTGTCCCTGGCATCCCGAGCACCGGCTGGCCCGGATCGGCATCAAGGGCCGCGAGGTGCCGCAAGAGGAGCGCGGTCCGGCCAACCTTGTGTTCCTGCTCGACGTGTCGGGCTCGATGCGCGCGCCGAACAAGCTCCCGCTGGTCCAGGCGGCCATGAAGATGCTCGTCGACCAGCTCGGCGAGCGCGACCGCGTGGCCATCGTGGTGTATGCCGGGGCCTCGGGCCTGGTGCTTCCCTCCACGCCGTGCGCCGCGCGCCAAACGATTATCGACGCGCTGGACCGGCTCCAGGCCGGCGGCTCGACCAACGGGGGCGAGGGGATCCAGCTCGCCTACCACGTCGCCCGCCAGAATTTCGACGCCGAGGGGATCAACCGCGTGATCCTTTGCACCGACGGCGACTTCAACGTGGGAATCACCAACCAGGGCGCGCTGACGCGCCTGATCGAGAAGGAGGCCAAGAGCAAGGTCTTCCTCACCGTGCTGGGCTTCGGCCAGGGCAACGTCAAGGACTCGACCATGGAGAAGCTGGCCGATCGAGGCAACGGCAACTACGGCTACCTGGATACGATCTTCGAGGCCCGCAAGATGCTCGTCGAACAGGTCCAGGGCACGCTGGTCACGATCGCCAAGGACGTGAAGATCCAGGTCGATTTCAATCCCAGTCGCGTGGCCGCCTACCGGCTGATCGGCTACGAGAACCGCCTGCTCCGCGCCGAGGACTTCCTCGACGATACCAAGGACGCTGGCGAGATCGGCTCCGGGCATACGGTCACTGCGATCTACGAGCTGGTGCCGCCAGGCGCCGAGCACGAGGTCGTGGCCGAGGTGGAGCCCTCGAAGTACCAGGAGCAGCCCCAACCGAGTGCAGCCGCCGCGGGGCCTGAGCTGTTCACCCTGCGGATGCGCTACAAGCTGCCCGACGCCGACGAGAGCCAGCCGCTGGAGGTTCCGGTCACCGACGTCGAGCAGTCGTTCAATGCGGCCTCGCCCGACTTCCAATTCGCCGCGTCCGTCGCCTGTTTCGGCATGCTCCTGCGCCACTCGCCGCACAAGGGTCAATCGACCTACGACTTGGCCCTGGAGCTGGCCCAGCCCGGTCGATCCAACGACGCGAGCGGCTATC
>CAYSUS010000071.1:22027-36450 GCA_964434165.1 uncultured Pirellulales bacterium | reverse complement strand
CGAAGCCTCGATCGCCGGGCGCGCCAACGGTCGGGCGCGATCCCCCTCGGCAGAGCCCCACGCGACTCGTGCGGCCGCTGTGGCGCGCCGTTATACTGGAGTTCGATCCTCCCTGCCTTCCGACACGCCCTGGGCGACTGCGGCACCCGCCGCCCGATCTTCATCCCCACCAGCCCGCCACGGAGTCTGATGTCATGCGAACGGGAGTCGCTTTGCTCCGCCCACTTTGGCTCGTTCTGCCGGTCGGCCTGCTATGCAGCGCGGCGGCGCCCGGTTTGTGCCGGGCCCAATCGGCCGACGCGGCCCCGCCGCTGAGAACCGAGGCCTGGGACACGAGCGAGGAGGCGTTCGCCCGATTCGCCGAGCGAATCGTCCGGGGCGGGCCCCGCAACCTCGTGGCGCGGAGGAAGGTCCGGCTGCACGTGCAGGGCGACCGGGGCGCGTCCCACCCGCGGCTGCTGACCGACAGCCGGGCCGGCGAGGCGGGCGGCCAGGGCCGTTGCATGATCAGCGGCACGCCCACGGTGCTTTCCTACTATCTCGGCGAGCCCAAGGCCGTCACCCAGGTCGGCGTGTTCACCTTCAACTGGGACGCCCGGGCGAACCAGGACTTCGAGGTCCGCTTCGCTGATGGCAGCGGCAAGCCGGGCGAGGAGCCGAAGTGGCCCAGGGAGCCGCACCTGACCACGGGCCCGACCATCGTGGGCAACGATCGCGGGGGCCTCCACGGCTACTTCGCCCACGAGGACGGCCGGCCCCTGGTGCCGGAGAAGGTCGATTGGGTGCAGTTTCGCATCTGGCAGACCTACGGCTCCAAGGCCGGCGAGCCCGGCAAGACGAAGAGCAAGGCCGACAGCTCCACGGCCGTGATCGAGCTGGAGGTGCTGGGCACCAGGGACGACGTGTTGCTGCCCACGCGCGAGGAGATCGCCCATCGCGAGGCTGTGGAAAAGGCGCCCAAGGAGCCGGAGCTGGTCCAGAAGGCCACGTGGCAGGAGACGATGCTCGCCAGCCGCGAGGCCATCTATCGCTGGGAGGCCCTCCAGGACCGCCTGGCCATGTTCGACTTCGTCGTGCAGTTCGGCCCGTGGCACGTGCTGGGGCCCGTGTCCAGCAACGGCCAGGCGGCCAAGTCCCTGCGCGAGTCGAAGTCGATCGACGTTCGCAAGCCGGTGCGCGACGACGAAGGCAAGGAGCTGCGCTGGACCCGGCGCGAGGACCTCGAGGACTGGCAGGTCGTGGATCTCACTCCCCAGGCGGGCGCCGCGCGCGACGACACCTTGTTCCTCTGCCGCGAGGTCCTCGTGGAACGGCCGCTGGACAATCGCAGCAGGGACTTCGCCTTGTCGATCAACGCGGACCAGGGCTCGGCGTGGATCCTGCCCGAGGGTCGGGGGTTTCCGACCCACGGGCCCTTCGGCGAGATCCGCCGCGCCGACCACTGGCAGAGCGACGCCGGGCGCCACGAGCTCCTCGTGCAGCTTCGGCCCGACCGCCAGGGCCGGCTGCGCTTGTGCGTCCTGCCCCAGCCGAACGCAGCCAGGCCCGGCGCCGGCGACGAGGGCAATCGCAGGAACCGCCGCCGGTCGCTCTTCGACCAGGTCCGCGAAGCCTTCCCCGCGCCCCAGGCGCAGGCCGAGATGCGCTGGGAGGCCGCGGATCGCATCTGGTTCAATCCCACGGGACGCGATCTGGAGGCCTTCGTCCCGGGCTGTAGCGAGGCGTTTCTTCGCCGCCGCTACGCGTCGGCGCTCCGCACGCGCATGGGCCGGGTGGAGGAGGAGCTCGCCTCCGAGTCCGGCGTGAAGGCCGAGGCGATCGCCCCGCGGCGCGAGCGGCTCGACGCGTGGCTGGCCGAGCGCCGGCCGTCAGGCAAGTCGGAGGAGATCGATCTGGACGCCCTGCGGGGCGCGTACCACCAGACTTGCATGCTCGAGGAGGCGATCGCCATCAGCGGCAGGATCCGTTCGCTGCGCCTGGCCGTGGAGGACCAGCGCGAGACGTTCGCCGCCCGTTACCCCAAGGCTTCTGAGTACCTCGCCCGCGTCGACGCCCTCCAGCAGCGCACCGGCTCGGCCTGGGAGCGGCTCCTCTCCGGCCGCGACGCGGCCTTCGACGCGTGGAGCGACCTGGCCGCCGACGTCGAGAAGGCCGGCTCGGAGATTCTCCTGGCCAACCCGCTTCTCGACTTCGACAAGCTCCTGCTGGTCCGCGGCGGCAGCCGCTTCGCCTCGAACTGGAACGGGGCCAACTCGCTGGGCAGCCAGATCGTCGTCCTCTCGCCGGTGCGGCCCGACGGCGAGGTGACCACGATCCACTCGGGGCGCGTCAGCGACATGGACCTGCACTGGGACGCCCAGCGCCTGCTGTTCTCCGACGGCCAGGCCGTGTGGGAGATCGACGTGGACGGCACGGACCTGCGCCGCGTCTCGGCCGAGGACCCGCCCGTGACCCACTACGACGCCTGCTACCTGCCGGACGGCAGGATCTGCTGCGTTTCCAACGCCTGCGAGCAGGCCGTGCCGTGCACGGGCGGGGCCAACGTGGGCAACCTGCACATCATGGACGCCGACGGCACCAACGAGCGTCGCGTGGCCTTCGACCAGGACCACAACTGGAATCCCACCCTGCTGAACGACGGGCGCGTGCTCTACACCCGCTGGGAATACACCGACACGCCGCACTACTTCAGCCGGCTCTTGTTCCGCATGAACCCGGACGGCACGGGCCAAATGGAGTACTACGGCAGCAACAGCTACTGGCCCAACGCCATGTACTGGCCGCGTCCGATCCCGGGCCACCCGACGATGGTCGTGTGCGTGGTCTCGGGGCATCACGGCGTCTCGCGCGTGGGCGAGCTCGTGCTGCTCGATCCGGCCCGCGGCCGGCACGAGGCCGACGGCGCGATCCAGAAGATCCCCGGCTACGGCAAGCCGGTCGAGCCGGTGATCAAGGACCAGCTGGTCTCCGACGTCTGGCCGCGGTTCGCCGCCCCCTACCCGCTGGCCGAGCCGGTCACCCACGCCGGGGCGGGCAAGTACTTCCTCGCCTGCGTGCAGATGGACCCGTGGTCCACGTGGGACCTGTACCTCGTGGACGTGTTCGACAACATGACGCCGATCCTCAAGGGCGGCTACATGACGCCGATCCCGCTGGTGCCGCGGCCCGAGCCGCCGGTCATCCCTTCGCAGGTCAATGCGGACCGTGACGACGCCACGATCTACATGGCCGACGTGTATTCCGGCCCGGGCCTGGAGGGCTATCCCCGCGGCTCGATCAAGGCCCTGCGCGTGGGCTCACATCACTACCGGTTCGCGGGTAACGGCGACACGGCGGCCTCCTCGCTCGAAGGGGGCTGGGACGTGAAGAAGATCCTCGGCACCGTGCCGGTCCGCGAGGACGGCTCGGCCCTGTTCCGCGTGCCGGCCAACACGCCGATCTTCGTGCAGCCGCTCGACGCCGAGGGCAAGGCCCAGCAGGGGATGCGGAGCTGGTACACGGCCATGCCCGGCGAGGTGGCCTCGTGCGTGGGTTGCCACGAGCGGCAGAACGACGCGCCGCCGCATCGCTACGCGGCGGCGGCCGTTTCGCGCCGGCCCGACGAGATCGAGCCGTGGCACGGCCCCGTGCGCGGCTTCAGCTTCGACCGCGAGGTGCAGCCGGTGCTCGACCGCCGCTGCGTGGGCTGCCACCACGGCAAGACCTACACCGCGAGCGACGGCCGTTCGACGACGATCGACTTCCGCGCCAAGCGGCTCCACAAGGACTTCGACGGGCCGTACAGCCCGGCCTACGTGGAGCTTCAGAAATACGTGCGACGGGCGGGCTACGAGGCCGACTACCACATGCCCGTCCCCGCCGAGTACGAGGCCGACACGAGCCACCTGGTGCAGTTGCTCAAGAAGGGGCACTACCACGTGGAGCTCTCGCGCGAGGACTGGGAGCGGCTTTACACCTGGATCGACTTCAACGTCCCCTACCCGGCCAACTGGCGCGAGAGCCACCGGCCGCCCAAGGACGACCAGGTCGAGCGCCGCGTGAAGTACAAGGCGCTCTACGCGGCCATCGACGACCGCGACGAGGAGCCCCTGCCGCTTCTGCCGATCGCCGAGTTCCAGGCCCCCAAGCCGATCCGGCAGGCCCCCGCCGAGCTGACCCTCGACCAGTGGCCCCTCGAGCCGGAAGCGGCCAGAGCGATGCAGCAGGCGGCGGGGCCGCCCGAGATGGAGCTCGACCTGGGCGACGGGGTGGCCATGTCGCTGGTGCTCGTCCCGGCCGGGCGGTTCGTGATGGGCGCGGCCGACCAGTTCCCCGACGAGCGGCCCCAGGCCGTGGCGGCCATCGACAGGCCGTTCTACCTGGGCCGCATGGAGGTGACCAACCGGCAGTACGCGCAGTTCGATGCCACCCACGACAGCGCTTATGCCGAGGGCCGCTGGAAAGACCGCAGCAACCGCGGCACGCCGATCAACAAGCCCGACCAGCCTGTCGTGCGCATCACCTGGCACCGGGCCCTGGCCTTCTGCGAGTGGCTCTCGCAGAAGACGGGACGCCGGGTGACGCTCCCGACCGAGGCCCAGTGGGAGTGGGCCTGCCGGGCCGGCACCGGCACGGACTTCTACGTCGGCGACTACGCGCCGGGCATGAAGCCGTTTGCCAACATCGCCGACGAGGGGCAGCGCCGCTGGAACCACGGCCGCGCCGAGCCGGGGTACCACGACCGCGTGAGCTTCACCGGCCCCGGCGGGCGCTTCGAGCCCAACGCCTGGGGACTGTTGGACATGCACGGCAACGTGGCCGAGTGGTGCTTGACGACCTACCGGCCCTTCCCGTACAACCCGGGGGACGGGCGCGATGACCCTCGCACCCTCGGCCCCAAGGTCGTGCGCGGCGGCTCATGGAACGACACCCTGCGCTTCGTCACCAGCGCCTCGCGCTGGCGCTACCAGCCGCACCAGCGGGCCTATACGGTGGGCTTTCGCGTGGTGGTGGAAGCCGACGACGCGAGGGCCGTGGCGGCCGGGGAGTGACGTGTGGTGAGTCGGGCGGCCGGACGGAAGCGGCACGTGGCGTTTCGCTTCGGGGGTCTCGAGGAAACGCTTGCTTGCACCTTCTCTCGCGGAGGCCGCTGCCATGAAGCTCGACGAGTTCATCCGCCCTTTCGTCGTGCCGCCGGGTATGAAGGTCGCGCTCGCCCGGGACTACGACCCCCGGTATAAGGCCGACTTCGTCAAGAAGTCCCAGGCCAGGGAGAAGCTCCGCGAGGGGATCCGGCGGCTGGCCGAGCTGCAGGACAAGCTCTACGCCCAGAACACCTACGCCCTGTTGATCCTCTTCCAGGCCATGGACGCGGCCGGCAAGGACAGCACGATCAAGCACGTCATGTCGGGCATCAACCCGCAGGGCTGCCAGGTGTTCAGCTTCAAGGCCCCGTCGTCCACGGAGCTGGACCACGACTACCTGTGGCGGTGCTTCAAGGCCCTGCCGGAGCGAGGGCGGATCGGCATCTTCAACCGCTCCTATTACGAGGAGGTGCTCGTGGTCCGCGTCCATCCGGCCCTGCTGGACAGCCAGCGGCTGCCGCCGGAGGCTCGCGGCGAGGGGATCTGGGAGCGGCGGTTCGAGGAGATCAACGCCTTCGAGAAGTACCTGGTCCGTAACGGCATCGTGGTGCTGAAGTTCTTCCTCAACGTCTCCAAGCAGGAGCAGAAGAAGCGGTTCTTGGAGCGGATCGACCGCCCCGAGAAGAACTGGAAGTTCTCCACGGCCGACTGCCGGGAGCGGCAGTTCTGGGACGACTACCAGGCGGCCTACGAGGAGGTCTTCCATCACACCAGCACGCCCTGGGCCCCCTGGCACGTGATCCCCGCCGACCGCAAGTGGTTCACGCGCCTGGCCGTGGCCGCGGTGATCTACGCGAAGATGGAGGCGCTGAATCTCGCGTACCCCACGGTCAGCGACGCCCACCTCGCGGAGCTCCAGGAGGCGAAGAAGCAGTTGGAGGCGGAGGGGTAGGGTAAGGGGCGGTCCAGCGCGGGGATCGCCGAGCGCCCTCCCCCCGACCCTCTCCCCGAGGGACAGGGGAGGCAGCGAACGGCGGGCGCTCCGGCTGACCCCTGACCCCTACGTCGCCGCGGCCACGGCGTGCCCTTCCGCCTTGGCCTCGGCGCGGCTGGCGTCGATGGACCAGGTCAGGGTCACGCTCCAGCGGCCGTCCGAGTCGGCGGTGACGAGCCAGTGCGGGAGCACGGCCACCGACTGGTGGACCAGCTCGAAGCCGCCCTCCGACTGGCTGACCGTCTCGATGGGGAACGTCCAGATGCCCGTCGGCCGCGAGGACTTCAGAAGCACGTCAATGCCGAGCCACTCGTCAACGAGCCCCAGGCCCAGAACGTCGTGCAGGTCGAGCTGCGCGCCGAGCTGGCCGAGGCGCTCGCCGTCGGGCGCGTAGAAGTAGCGGTCGTCGGCCCCGGCGGGCATGCCGGCAAAGTTCAGCTCCACGGCCAGGTGCAGCGGCCGGTCCTGGGGCAGGTTCTCCAGGAGGTAGGCCACCTCGATCGTGCTCGATCCGGCCTCCAGAGTGACGCCCTTGGTGAGCTTGACCGGCACCTCGCCCACGTGGCCCTCGCGGCTCATCATGAGCTGGATCCGCCCGGGGTTGCGGCGGATGCGGGCCGTGTAATCGCCCTGGAGGAAGTCGCCGAGCTGCGGGGCCTCGCCCGAGGCCACGGCGGGCAGCGCGGCGTCGGGCTCGAAGAACGCGTCCATCAGGCTCTTGCGCGGGTGGGCGTCGTACTGGATCCGCTGGTCCAGCCCCTCCTGCTTGAACACCACGCGGTCGTGGATGCTGGCCACCTCGCCGTCGGACGCGTTCGCGCCGGCGAGGACCTTGCGGTGGTAGGGCTCGGGTCGGCGCGCGAGCGTGGCCAGGAGGTTGTGCCGGGCCCCGCGCACGTCGAGCTCGTACAGGTGGCCGCCCCGGGCGGGCTCGACCAGAAGCACCAGCCTGTCGTTGGCCAGTTGCACCTCGGGCCGAGCGTCGAAGTTCAGGTCGCCGTGGCTGTCCTCGATCCAGGTGTCGGGCCGGCCGGCCGCGCGGTCGAGCAGCGTGTCGGCGGCGATCAGGTGCCGGTACACGGCGTTGCGCAGATGCGGCAGGTAGATCCCGCCGAAGGCCCCATGCCAGTAGCTGCAGTTGCACTGGGCCCGATAAAGCTCGGTCCGCGCCTGCTCGATGGTCCGGCCGGTCGTGCCCGAGCGGAGCGCTTCGTCGAGGCGCCGGCTGACGGCCATCATCCGGGCGTACATCTCGTTGGATTCGGGGTACTTGGCCTTGAAGTTCCGCCAGAACCCGCCGCGCACGAACCGCTTCAGGGCCGGCCAGCGGGGATCGCCGTGCATCTGGTGGGCCAGGCGGCCCAGCTCCAGTTGCTCGTCGGCAGGCAGGGCCCACTCGGTCATCTCGCGGTAGCTGGAGTCGGGCAGGTAGATCGCGCCCGTCGGCGGGACGTGGTCGCGGGCCTCGGCCAGCGTGGTCACCTGGATCCACTCCCGGTTGGCCACCAGGGCGTCGAAGAACCGCGCCAGCCAGCCGTCGTCATAGACGTGCTTCTTGGTCTGGGGCCAGGTGCCGAACTTCTCGCCGTCGTCGCCGAACACGGCGATGGCCCCGGGCCGGGCGTCGGCCAAGGCCGCCAGGTAGTCGATCGTCTGCTGCGGGTCGGCGAAGGGGATCGTGTAGCGGAGCCGCTCGCTGCCGGGAAAGACCGACATCACCCGGCCGTCGTCCTCGGTGACGAAGTGGCCGACCAGTTGCGACTCGTGCAGCCCGGCGTTCTTGAAGTGAAAGTCGTCGAGCAGCGTGTACTCGATGCCGGCATCGACCAGGTCGCGCGTGAACGACTGCTCCCAGACCCGCTCGGGGACCCACATGCCGCGGACCGAGGCCCCCAGCCGCTCGTGGAGCCAGCGGGTGTAGGCCCGAATCTGGCCGATCCGGTCGCGGCTGGGGATCATCGCCAGGATGGGCTCGAAGAAGGGGCCGCCGAGGATCTCGATCCGACCCTGGCGGACCAGCTCGGCGACGCGGTCGAGATAATCCGGGTGGTTGGCGTCGAGCCACTCGATCAGCGAGCCGCTGGTGTGCAGGCAGATGCGCAGGGAGTCGTAGCGGGCGAACAGGTCGAGAAACGGCAGGTAGCTGTCCTGGTATGCCTCCTCGAAAACATGATCGAAGTTGCCGATGGGCTGATGATTGTGCAGGACCAGGGCGAAGCGGATCGGTTGAGGCATGACTGCGGGCGTCGTGCTTTGAGAGCGGAACGGGGACGGCCAAAGCGGGAGGAGCCGGGCACCGAGCGAGCGTCGGTCGAGGAGGCGCTTCGGGTCGCCTTAGGCCTACGGCCTCTTCACTTTCGGGGTCGAAGACAAACCTTGCTTCCTGGAACGGCCCGGGCGCCGGCACCCTTTTAATGATCGGCAGCCATACCCCAGACTATCCAGTTTCCCTGGCTAGAATATCTTCCAGTTCCAGCGGGTCCACTTCGCGGAGGAATCCGGCGGCGTCCTCCGGCGTGACCGGGTTGATGTAGAACCCGGTCCCCCACTCAAAGCCTGCCGCCTTCGTCAAACTCGGCATAATCTCTATATGCCAGTGATAGTGGGCCAGCTCCTGGGTGTCAAAGGGGCCCGTATGAATGATGTAATTGTAGGCGGGCCGGTCCAGGGCGGCCTCGATCTTGGCGATGGTCTGCTTCATCACGCCTGACAGCTCGTCGATCCCGTTCTTGGGGATGTTCTCGTAGTGGCTCGAGTGGGTCTTGGGAAGGATCCAGGTCTCGAAGGGGAAGCGGCTGGCGAAGGGGCAGAAGGCCACGAAGCCCGGCGTGTCGATGACGATGCGCTTCTCCGAGGCCAGCTCCTGCTGGATCATGTCGCAATAGACGCACCGGCCGCGGTAATTGAAGAACTCCAGCGAGCCGGTCATCTCCTCCCAGACGTTGATGGGCACGATCGGGGTGACGATGAGCTGGCTGTGGGTGTGCTCCAGGGTGGCCCCGGCCGCCGTGCCCACGTTCTTGAAGATCATCCCATAGACAAGGCGGGGGTCCTTCTTGAGGTCCACTAGCCGGTCGCGATAGACCCAGAGGACCTCGCGCAGCTGCTCCTCCTCCAGTTGCGAGGTGCTGACCAGGTGCCGGGGCGTCTCGACGATCACCTCGTGGGCCCCCACGCCCCGCATCATGTCGTAGATGCCGTCCCCCCGCTTGTTCAGATCTCCCTCGATTTCCAGGGCGGGGAACTTGTTGGGCACGACGCGCACGCGCCAGCCCTCGCGGTTGGGACGCGAGCCCGGGTTGCGGTAGGCGATGATCTCGTCGGGCGTCTTGTCCTCGTGCCCTTCGCACAGGGGGCAGAAGCCGGGCCGCCGCGCGCGGGTCGAGGTGTCGAAGTCGTGCGGTCGCCTGGCGCGGCTCTTGGCGACGATCACCCAGCGGCCGACGATGGGGTCTTTCCGGAGGTCGGGCATGGGGAGGGAATGAAGAATGCTAAATGGGGAATGACGAATGAGGAATTCCGCGCGGCCGTGCTTCGTACTTCCGTACTGCGTATTCGATCCTGCCTCCTGCCCCCTGCCTCCTGATTCCTGCCCCTCACGCCTGCCACATGATCAGCTCGAAGTCGGGCGAGGGGACGTTCGTCTCGATCACCCCCTCGTGCGGCAGGCGCTCCACGGCCGCGTCGTCGGCGATCAGCTCGACGCAGAAGTGCACGGGGTCGTCGGTGCTCACGGTGAGGCTGCGGAACGGGATCGAAAGCTCGAAGATCGACTCGGCCGCGGCCTTCACGCCCGCGGCTGCCACGGGCACGCCGTTGTGGACCAGCCTGGCGCTCGGCTCCTTGCGGCCGAGGCGCGCGCAGGTCAATACGAACCCCTCGGGCTGGTAGAAGAGGACGCGCACCGCGTCGATCTCGGCGAGCTTCTCGCGGAACGGGCCGCCCCGGGCGTCGAGCCGCATCAGCAGGCGATCGGCGTCGAACCCGAACAGGAGGTCCGAGATCAGGCCCTGCTGGGCCATGCTCATCGTGCCCCGGCCCATCTGGCAGACGTGCCGGCCCGCGTTGATCCACTCGAAATACGTGCGGCGGCCATCCACGCGGACGTTCAGCAGTCCGGTCGGCTCGCTGTGCAGCCGGCTGCGGAAGCCCTGGCTGATCGGCTTGGCCAGCTCGGCCGGCGGCTCCTCGTCGAGCAAGGTATAGACGTTCTGCAAATGCCTGCGGAACAGCCGGTCGAACAGGCCGTCCTGGGCGCTGTGGTGGCTGTCGCCGAACCACCAGAACCAGTCGCTTCCCTCGGCGATGTACAGCTCCTCCCAGGCCTGCTTCAGCTTGTCGGCAGGCGCGGCCTTGGCGGATTCGCGCCCCGCCAGATGCGCGCGGGTTTGGGACAGCAGGTCCCACGCCCGGTTGCACTCGGGGTGGCCGATCCAGATGCCGAAGTTGTGCTGGATCCAGCTCCCCGGGAAGAGGTGCCCCAGGCGATCGGTGGCCGGATGGCGGTCGAGATAGTCGGACACGCGGACCGGCGTGACCTTTGGGTGCTGCACCACGCGGCGGTAGAGACTCCGGAGGAAATCCACGCCCGCGTTGGGGTAATACTCCCAACAGTTCTCCCCGTCGAGGATGATACTCACCAGGGTCGGCCGGTGCCCGGCGTTGCGGGCCGTGGCACTCCCGATGGCCTCGAGCTTGGCGACGAAGTCGCCCACCGCGTGGTCGGCCGAATAGCCCTGGTAGTGGAAGCCGATCTGGTCGCTCATGGCGTGATCGCGGAAGACGATCTGAAGATGCCTTCCCGCTTCCTCCACGCGCCAGGGCCGGTAGAGCATCTCGGGGTTGCGGAGGAACCCGTGGCCGTCGCGCGAGACCCAGCCGTCGGTGGAGCAGGAAAGGATCTCCTCGTCGGTGGCGATCCACTGGATGCCGGCCTCGGCCACGGCGGGAATCATGCCCTGGCAGACCGAGCCCTCGGAAGGCCACATGCCGCGAGGCTTCTGGCCGAAGACCCGCTCGTGGAACTCCACCGCCCGGCGCACGTGCTCCGCGCCGTCTTCCGCGTAGGCCTCCAGGCGCTCGGGCAGGTGGACGTCGGGCATGGCGCGGCGGGCTTGGCGCTTGTCCCACAGCAGCGGCAGGATCGGGTGGTAGAACGGCGTCGTGGTCAGCTCCACCTGGCCCCTTTCCATGAGCCGCCGGTGCAGCGGGATCACGTCGCGGAGGATCTCCATCTGCCGCTGGAGCAGCCACTCCTTCTCTTTTTCCGTCCAGCCCCGCCCCTTGGCGCGGAACGCGGCCAGGTCCGCGTCCTCCTCGAAGGCCAGGGGGTGGAACCAGGAGAGGTTCGACCAGCACTGGAGGTCGAGCACGTCCTTCTTGCTGAAACGCTTGCGGGCCCGCTCCGGCGGATCGACCGAGAGGCCGCGCTTGCTGTACAGTTCGAGGTAGCGCTTGAAGGGGCGGATCATGTGGTCCGGGTGGACCATGAAGAAGTTGTCGAGGAGGTAGTGCGTGTCGTCCTCGCTCAGCCCGTCGGCAGGCGTCCGCGACACGCGGAGATGCCGGTCCTCATGGTCCCCCTCCGTAAAGGCCAGGATCTGCTTCAGCAGGCTGGGGACGAGATTGATCGTGGCGTGCAGCTCGGCGACCTCTTCCAGCAGCCTGGCCATGCCCCAGTAGTCCTTCACGCCGTGGAGGCGGACCCACGGCATGGGGTTCTCCCCGGAAACGTCGTCCGGGTAATAGGGCTGGTGCTGGTGCCAGAAGAAGGCCAGAGAGACGTCGTGCATGGCTGTCCTTCGCTCAACTTCCGTGCCCCGCTTCCGGGGGCGCTCAATCCGTTTGCCACGGCCGGCTCTGCAGATGGCCGCCGAACCTGCCCCTCACCGCCCGCAGGCGGCCGTCCGAGCCGCTAAGGGCCTCGAAGCTTTCGGGCGATCGTGTCCTGGTACAGCTTCGTGTATTCCTGCGCGCTGCGGGCCCACGACCAGTCCTGACGCATGCCGGTGGAGACGAGCTGGTGCCACACTTGCGGGTTCCGGTAGGCGTCGCAGGCCCGGCGCAGGGTCTCGTCGAGGGCCTGCGGGCTGTACTCGAAGAAGCTGAAACCGTTGGCCGTGCCGTCGGCGAGGGCTTGCGGCGTGGCGTCGGCGATCGTGTCGGCCAGGCCGCCGGTCGCCCGCACCACAGGCACCGTACCGTAGCGAAGGCTGTACATCTGATTCAGCCCGCACGGCTCAAACCGGCTGGGCATGACGAACATGTCGGCCCCGGCCTCGATGCGGTGGGCCAGCGGCGTGGAGAACTCCAGGCGCGCGGCGACCTGCCTGGGGAAGCGACCGGCCAGCGATTCGAGCAGGCGGTGGAACTTGGGCTCGCCCGTCCCCAGCACGGCCCACTGGACCTCGGTCTCGCGGACCCACTGGGTCATCACGTCGGCCACCAGATCGATCCCCTTCTGCTCGGCCAGCCGTCCGATGAATCCCAGCAGGGGGGCCTCGGGGCGCTCGGGCAGTCCCAGCTCGCGCTGCAAGGCGGCCTTGCAGGCCCGCTTGCCCTGTGCGAACGAGTCGGCGTCGTAGTTGGTCTCCAGGTGGGGATCCGTGGCCGGGCTCCACTCCTCGCCGTCGATGCCGTTGAGGATGCCGAACAGCGATTCGGACCGCTGCTGCAAAACGCCCTCCAGTCCGCACCCCAGCGGGTGCGTCTGGATCTCCAGGGCGTAGCGCGGGCTGACCGTGCTGATCGTGTCGGCGAAGACCAGGCCGGTCTTCAACAGGTTGAGCTTGCCGTAGAACTCCATCTGATGCCAGTTGAAGTACTTCCAGTCCAGGCCCGTCAACAGCATGTCCCAGTGCCAGAACTGACCCTGGTAGGCCATGTTGTGGATGGTGAACACGCAGGCGATCGGCTCGTAGCGCGGCAGGCCGCGGTAGGCGATCTTCAAGTACGCGGGGACCAGGCCCGTCTGCCAGTCGTTGGCGTGGATCACGTCGGGCTGGAGCTCCAACAGGCGCACGGTCTCGAGCACGGCCCGGGAGAAGAACACGAACCGCTCGCAGTTGTCGATGTAGTCCTTGCCGTCAACGTTGTAGAGATGGTCGCGGTCGAAGTACTGGTCCTGCTCGACCAGGTAAACAGGCACCTGGCCGTCGGCGAGGTGGCTCCGCAACAGGCGCCCGGTCACCGTCTTGGTGCCGACCGGCGCGATGAATTCGATGCCGACCGGTTCGATCGGCAACCCGCAGCAAAGGGCGCTTCGATAGGCCGGCAGGACCAAGGTGACCTGGTGCCCGGCCCGGGCCAACTCGATCGGCAGGGCCCCGCAAACATCGGCCAGCCCGCCGGTCTTGGCGAAGGGAACCGCTTCGCTCGTCGCCACCAGGATGTTCACGTTGCGTCGCTCCCTCGGCAGGGCCCCATTTCAATTATCCTTCCCAAAACACCCCAAGGCGTTCGAATTCGCGAACCTCAAAGTCCGGCCCAACCGTCAAAAACCGAATCTCCGAGCGTAACAGAAGCGGGAGAGATCGAGAAGGGAAGCCCGGGGGTGCCTCTGGCCTTGGAGATTGCGCACTTTCGCTGGATTGCCGCATCCGCTGAATCGACAAACTTCTACTTGAGGGGATAGGGAATTGTGAGAGCGCAAACCGAATGGGCTTGGCCGGCAAAATCGGCACCCTTTCAATGAGGATTATGCCGCTGGTAGGGCCGGCCCAAGCTTCCAGCGCGCGTCGGGCGGTCGAATGGTCACTCGCCGTCTCGCCCCGGCCGCGCCCGCCTCTCCAAACGGTATCCCACCACGCGGAAGACGAGCAGCGAGGCAACCAGCAGGGCGGCATGCAGGCTCACGACGCTCAGGCAGATCGGGGCAGGCGGTGCGGGGCTATGGGCAGCGGCTTGATCGGACCACGCCATCGCGCCCACCCAGACCATGGCAGCCAGCGCCACCGAACGGGTGACACGCTGCCGGCGCCCCAGCGTCGCCCAGACGGCCGCAGGCGCGACCAATCCGCTGACTGCCCCAAGAACCGCGGCGAGCTCGATGCTTCCATCCCTGCCTGAGATGCGCGGTCCGCAAAGCGCGAGTGTCCTTGCCAGCCCCAGCAGGACGGCCCCCGCCGTCATCCACGACAGAATGCTGCCCACCGAGAACTGGCCCAACCGCGCGTCGGCATTGGCTCCGCACCGGCCCCGGTCCTCGAAGGCACGCGTCAGATGCACCCCACACCAGCGCATCGCCAAGAGGATCGCCACGACAATCCCTGCCTGACAGATGAGCACGACAGCGAGCGCCGGCCGGGGCGAGCAGCCGAGCGGATAGGCGAAGTCGTACTGCAGTTCGGAGCACGCGCTCCAGGCCC
>CAYSUS010000071.1:0-22017 GCA_964434165.1 uncultured Pirellulales bacterium | reverse complement strand
CATATGCCCGCCACAAGGAGTATCAGCCGCCAGGGCATGCCCCGTCGCGATACCCCGGTCCATATCGCCAGCAGTCCGACCTGGCTCGTGGCGAGTGCCAGGCGGAGCGCAAACCCTGGGAACGCGTCCGAGGGCAAACCGGTCAACACGGCCGCGTTCACAGCGAGCGTCGCCGCTACGAGCATCAGGATCAGCAGGCCGCGGTGGGGCATCGCGGGGAGTGGCGATCGGTACGTGGTGAGTGATGAGCGGTGACGCGCGGTTGCACCTTGTACTTCCGCACTATGTACTCGCGTACTGCGTAACTTGCGGCTGAATCCTGTCCCCTGACTCCTTCCTTCCGACTTCCGACCCGTTCCCCCTCCGCCCCGCCCCCTGCCTAAGGGGATCGTTGCGGTCGGGCAGGCTCCGGACAATAATGGCATCTTTCCTGCGGTCGGGGGCGGGGGCTACCAGAGGCTAAGCCCGGCCGCTCGGTGTGGGCCCGAGCCCGGGCGACGGCCTTGCGCTGCTTGTCGATCGTTGATGCGGGAGCTGCCCGTCCGTGACCGACGTCTCTCTCCAGCCCATCTTGGCCCTGCTCGGATGCCCGGTCGCCGGCAACCCCACCCAGTACATGATGGAGAAGGCCTTTGCGCATCACGGGCTGGAGTGGCGCTATCTTTCCGTGGAGGTGATTCCCGAGGCACTCGGGGACGCGGTTTGCGGCATGCAGGCGATGGGCTTCGCCGGGGGCAACTGCGCCGAGCCCCACAAGCAGGCGGTGGTCCGGCATCTGGCGCGACTGAGCCCCGTCGCCGAAATGGCGGGCGTGGTCAACTGCATTGTGCGCGAAGCTGGGGAACTGGTCGGGGAGAACACCGAGGGCAAGGCGCTGCTCCAGTGCGCTCGCCGCCGGCTCGATCCCACCGAGAAGCGGTTCGTGCTGTTGGGGGCGGGCCAGCTCGCCCGCTCGATCGGCATCGAACTGGCGCTGGCCGGCGCAGAACAGCTCACGGTGGTCAGCCGCAACGAGGAAGCCGGACGATCGCTGGCCGGGCTGCTGAAGGACCACCTCGAGGTGTCCGCGGCCCTCGTCGTCTGGCACGGCGAGTACGCGATCCCCGGGGAGACCGACGTCCTGATCCACGCTACCACCATCGGCCAGGGCGAGCCCGAGGCCCCGGTGCCGATCAACGTCGCTTCGCTATCCGAACACGCTCTGGTGGTGGACTCGGCGTTCAATCCCCCGGATAGCTGGCTGCTTGCCCAGGCCGATGCACACGGCTGCAGCACAATCGACGGCCTGGAGGTCTTCCTGACTCAGGCGGCGATCAACTTCCAACTGTGGACGGGCGTGGAGCCCAATGCCGAGGTCCTCCGCGAGGCCGTCGAGGAGTACCTCGAACTGTAGCCCGTCGGCGAGTCCGTCCCCGCCAGCAAGGAGTTCGTCAACCGAAAACCGATGACCTGGTACGAGCTGACGCCGCGCGGGCGCGAGGCGCTCAAGGCGCATCTCGGCGCGATGGAACGCCTGATTCGAGCCGCCAACCTCGCGTAGATGGGTCAGCACGAAGCCTACGGTTCGGCCAATAGCGCGGACGACAACCTCAACCGCCTGACCGCGATCAAGGACGATGACGGGGGCAGCCCCGGCGATACGCGCGCCGCCTACACCTACCTGTCCCCCTGTTCTCGCTTAGGGGTGAGGTGTGACCGACTCCGCGCCTCCGGGGCACGGCTCGACAAGTCGCCTCCGCGAAAGCGGGTGCACGGCATGATATCCTCCCGGGTCAGGGCGAGCCACACGGCCGCGGTAGATGTGCGGCGGCCCTCCCGGCAACCCCCTCGCATGGAGTAGAGGCGGGGATTGCCTGACTATTCTGCGCGTTGAGAACGGATAACCGCCCGGTTATAGTGAGGTGACAAGCGGTGTCGCGCCGTGCGACAGTTTGCCCGCCCGCCTGCTCCGCCACCCGGCGCCAGTCCGCCTGAAGAGGTCGCCGGGTCGCCCCACCCGCGTCTTGTCCGAGGAGTCACCCCATGAATCGGAGTCCCCGCATGAGCTTCGTACGGAAAGCGATCTGCGCTGCGGCCGCGTGCGTCGCCATGGCGCCTTGGGCCTGCGTCCAGGCCGAACCGAACTACCTGGGCCCCAGCGACGTGGTGGCAGCCAAGGACGGGAAGACCCTCTACGTGCTCTGCATCGATGCCCGGCAGGTAGCCGTCGTGGACGTGGCGGGCAGGAAGGTGACGGCCTCGTTCGCTTTGCCGGCCGAGCCGACGGGGTTGTGTCTGTGCCCTGAAGGCAAGAAGCTGTTCGTCACTTGCGCCAAGCCCGAGGGCGTGGTGTGCGAGCTGGAGCTTCCGGGCGGCAAGATCGCCCGACAGATCCCGGCCGGTCACTGGGCGTGCGCCCCGACGATTACGCCCGACGGGGCGAAGCTCTACGTCTGCAACCGATTCAACAACGACATCTCGGCCATCGACCTGAAGGCCGGCAAGCAGATCGCGCGGATTCCCGCCACGCGGGAGCCCGTGGCCGCGGCGATCACCGCGGACGGCAAGACGCTGTTCGCGGCGAACCTGCTGCCGAACGACCCGGCCGACTCGTACGACGTGGCCGCCGACGTGACGGTCGTCGACACGGCGTCGAACAAGGCGAGCAAGATCCGCCTGCTCAACGGCAGCTCGAGCCTCCGCGGGATCTGCGTCTCGCCGTGCGGCAAGTACGCGTACGTGGCCCACATCCTCGCCCGCTACCAGATGCCCACCACGCAACTGGAGCGCGGATGGATGAATACCAACGCGCTTTCGATCATCGACGTGGCGGAGAAGAAGCTCATCAACACCGTGCTATTGGACGACATCGACCTCGGGGCGGCGGTGCCCTGGGGCGTTGCCTGCACGGACGACGGCAAGTACATCTGCGTCTCGCACTTCAGCACGCACGAGTTGTGCGTGATCGACGCCCCGGCCATGTTCGACAAGCTGGCCAAGATCCCGGTGGAGCGCCCGGAAGGCGGGGCGTCGTACAGCGACGCGGGGGCCTCGGCCTCGGTGGTGCAGTCGGACGTGCCCAACGACCTGGCCTTTCTGGTGGGCATGAAGCGGCGGATCCGGCTGGGCGGCGCCGGGCCGTACGTCGAGACGGAAGAGAGCGCCAAGATCCGCGGGCCGCGCAACCTGGTCGTCCTGGACGGCAAGGCCTACGTGTGCGTCTATTTCAGTGACCTCTTGAGCGTGGTTGACCTCGGCGAGAAGCCCGAGCGGCTGCTCGATCGGATCCCGCTGGGTCCGGAGCCCAAGTGGACCACGGTCCGGCAGGGCCAGATCAACTTCACCGACGCGGCCCTCTGCTTCCAGCACTGGCAGAGCTGCGAGAGCTGCCACCCGGACGCCCGCGTGGACGGCCTCAACTGGGACCTGATGAACGACGGGATGGGCAACCCCAAGAACAACAAGAGCATGCTCCTGGCCCACAAGACGCCGCCGGCCATGGCCAGCGGCGTGCGCGGCGGCGGCGAGGCGGCGGTTCGCGCCGGTATCCGCCACATCCAGTTCGCCGTGCGCCCGGATGAGGACGCCGTGGCCATCGACGAGTACCTCAAGAGCCTCCAGCCGGTGCCCAGCCCGCACCTGGTCCACGGCAAGCTCAGCGAGTCGGCCGAGCGGGGCAAGAAGATCTTCTTCGACGAGAAGATCGGCTGCGCCCAGTGCCATCCCGAGCCGCTGTACACCGACCTGAAGATGCACGACATGGGCTCCCGCGGCGAGTACGACCGCCGCGACGACTTCGACACGCCCACCTTGATCGAGTGCTGGCGCACCGCCCCGTACCTGCACGACGGGCGCTACACCACCATCAAGCAGCTCCTCACCGAGGGCAAGCACGGGGCCAAGCACGGCGAGTTGGAGAAGCTCAACGAGCAGCAGCTCAACGACCTGGTGGAATTCGTTCTGTCGCTGTGAGCGGCCGCAAAAGTCGGCGCCGCCTTCCGGCGCAGTCGGGCGCGATGCGCCTCGGCCATTCCGGCCGGCCGCAAATGCCGAAGTGGCCAGATCGATCGGCTCCTCGACCCTGCCGTGGGCGCACCTGTGGCGGGTGGCCGCCAGGATGGCACGCGCTTGCTCCGCGGAGACTTCGGGCAATGCCCCGCGAAGCGCCCCGACCAGGCAGGTCAGGTCCAGGCCCGCGCCATCCTGACTCATCGCGATCCTCCGGAAAGCCGCCCTTTGCCCTGGCCGATCCTTCGGCGTCCTTTGCCGGAGTGCAACTGCCGGGGGTGCTTGACTTCCCCCGTCGCAGCCGTTCTACTCGCCGGGGCATCAACGAGGGAGGATCCCGGTGGCCGAGTCCAGGGCGGCGGCGCGGCTGAGGCAGCAGATCGAGCGGCTCCTCCAGGGGCAGTCCGAGGACGGCCGGCTGCGCGACAACCTCGAAGGCCTGGCCCACGACGAGGCCCTGCCGGGGCTGACCTGGTTCTGGGGGCCGCTGCTCTACGAGCGGAACCGCGTCGTCTTCCGCGGCTTCATTCTCAACCACTTCTCCGAGTGGGCCCAGGAGCGGTTCCGGTGGAAGCGGGTGAGCTGGTCGGCCCATCAGGAGCGGCTGGAGGCCTGGCTCGACGCGGCCCGCAAGCACCGCGACAGCAACCTGGTCCGCCGCCTGCTCCGCTGGAAGTTCGCCGGCTCGGGCTGGGGCATCGACCACGCGGCCTGGAACGCCGCCCTGCGCACCGCCTACCAGGCCGCCGCAGGGCCGGCCGCCCGGTCGGTGGTGCTCGACGAGTACGACGACTGGTTCGAGCTGGACGAGGATACCGCGCTGGCCCTGTATCGCACGGATACGGCGTGCGGTCCCTTCCTGCTCCGGCATCTCCGCCGCAGCTTCTGGGGCGACGACAAGCGCAAGCTCTGGGCCCGCCTGGCCACGGTGGCCCAGGAGGCCCGCGACGAGGAGTTCTACTGGTCGCTCTATCGCCGGCAGATCCCGATCAAGCTGTGGAGGGCCGACGTCGTGGCCGTGGCCGACCGTGTCGGCGACGGTGAAGCGCTTTGCACCGAGCTGGAGCGGCGCCATCCCGAAGGCTTTGGGCTCGACCTGGGCGGCGCGCTGGTGGAGCTGCTGGAGAAGCGCGGGCGCGACGCGATGCCCTACGTCCGCGCGAAGCTGGCCGACGTGGTCGGCCGCTGGTACGGCACCAATCCCAAGCCCTTCGTCAAGCTCGCCCGGCGCAAGGGCTGGTGGGACCTCTGGGCCGCCGTGATCCGCGTGAGCCCCCAGGACGACCTGTTCAACGAGGCCGTGGCCGAGCTGCTGGCCGACGAGTCGATCCACGAGAGCGAGCGCCTCGCGCGCCTGCGCGCGCTGGCCGGCGTGTCGCGGGAGTGGAACTGGGCCGGGTTCGGCCTGGCCCGGGTCCACGAGCTGAAGGACGATCTGGCCGTCAAGCTCTACCACCGCTACCCGGACCTGGTCCATGGTCCGTACAAGCCGCACATCACGCCCCGGTGGTGGCGGGGCTATCCTAAGCTGCTGGCCGCGGCGCAGGCCGCGGCCGACGAGGATCTCGTCGATCTGATGGCCAGCCGCTACGCCACGCGGTTCCACCACGAGCACGCCTTCTACGGCGGCAGGGAGCGCAATCGGATCATCGAAACGGCCGACTCGCTGGGCGAGGCCTACCAGGCGATCCGCGACCGCGACCCCGCCCTCTTCGCCCGCCGCGCGGCCAACGTGCTCACGCAGATCCCGGCCTACTCGATCTTTGCCTATCCGCAGGTGCTCAGGACCAACAAGCTGGCGCGGCTCTTGTTCGTGCGGTCGTTCGACGCCTTCCTCAGCGTGCCCGAGGCCGTGCGCGACCTGGTCGAGGGGTCGGACATCCACGTGCAGATGCTGGCCTACCGGGTGCTCGCCGTGGACGACGACCGGGCCCGGGCCCTGGCCGTGGACTGCCTGGATATCCTCCTGGGCACGCTCCTCCGCCCCCTGCACCGCAAGACCCGGCTGGCGGCCTTCGGGGCCCTGGCCAACGCTGCCAGGGCCGACGCCGAGGCGGGCGCGCGCATCCACCGCCGCGCCCGCGACGCCCTGCGCCTGCCCGACAAGAAGTATCCCAAGGAGGAGCTGATCGGACTGATCGGGCAGATCCTGCACGTCCGGCCGGAGCTCCGCGGGCCGAGGGAGACGCCCCTGGTGTACGGGTTGGAGGCCGCCGCCCCGTGATCGTGCTTGTCGACTATGCATCGCCCTCGGTGTTCGAGGCCACGCGCGACGACGCCTCGCTGGCCGTGGCCGCCAATGCCCGCCGGCCCGTGCGGTTCGCGGGGACGGTGCAGCGTCACGGGTTCATTCTCCGCATTGCCCTGCGCGCCTTGGGCGAGGCCATCTGGTCGGACGACACCTGGATCGCCCAGTCCGACCTGCTCGACCCGGTGATCACGGTCCATCCCGACCGGCTGTTTTTCGAGGCCTTCAGCCAGGACCAGTCGGTGTACGCGTGCCTGGTCGTCGATGCGGAGGTGTTCGAGCCCGAGGGCGAGATCGTCACCGGCACCACGAACATCGACTTCACGGCCTGGCTGTGGGGCGCGTTGGGCGAGATGCGGACCAGCCGCCGGACCACGTTTCGCGTGGGGTCCGAGGGGATGGAGGTCGCCACGGCCGGGGCCGGCGGGCGGTTCGAGAAGAAGGTCGATCTTCCCGACTCCTGGGTCCGCGGCTTCCTCCAGGTGCAGGCGGCGATGGGCATGCCCGGCATGCGCCTGACCGTTGAACCGATCGACCTGCTCAGCGCGATCCGCTTCCTGCGGTACACCAAGGCCCGGGTCTCGCCGCGGGCGCTGCGCTACGCGTTCGAGCCCGGCGAGGACGCGCGCCTCGTGCTCGAGCCGTGGGAACAGGTCGTGCCGCTTCGGGGGGCGGAGCACAACTACACGGAGAAGAAGACCACGCGCGTCTGGGGCCGGCGGAGACTGAAGCTGATCGAGGGCCTCCTGCCCTTCGCCGAGTCGGTCGATATCTATCTCAAGGGCCGCGCCCTGCCCAGCTTCTACGCGGTCAAACTGCCCGGCATGGCCTTCGTCCTGGGGATGACCGGGTTCTCGGCCAGCGGGTTCACGGCCACGGGCGGGTTCGACCTGTTGGCCGAGGCCGCCCAGAGCGACGACCGGCACCTGGAGCCGGCGGCGGACCTCTTGCGTGAGCACTACCACCGTTCGATCGGCGAGGTGGCCGAGGCGCTGGGCCTGGACCGGCCGGCGGCCTCGCGCGTGCTGGTGCGATTGTGCCGGCAGGGCCGGTGCATGTACGACGTCGAGACGCGGCGCTACCGTCACCGCGAGCTGTTCGAGCAGCCGCTCGACGAGGCGAAGTACTTCCCGCCCGACCTCCGCCGCGAGCGCGCCGCGCACCTCCAGGAGCAAGGCAAGGTCGCGGTCCGCTCGTGCGAGGCCGAGGAGAACACCAAGACCCGCACCTTGAAGACCCCCGAGGGCAAGGTCACGCGCCAGATTACCTACCGCGACTGGCGCGTAACCGGCGCGGTCGAGGGGCACGACCCGGTGGAGATCGTCGTGAACGACTCCGACCGGATCATCTTCGGCCGCTGCCGCTGCCCATTCTTCGAGGAGCACCTGATGAACCAGGGACCGTGCGAGCACATGCTCGCCCTGTACCAGGCGAGCCGCGAGGCCCGTGCCGATCGACCCGTCAGCACCGCAGCCGAGCCGCCCTCCGGCGACGCCCCGCGCAAGGCCCCGTCGCGGTGGGAGGTTGACGAGGGCGAGGGGGAAGAGGAAGATTGAAACCCTGAAGAACACATCCGAATGTCGATTGTCGAAATTCGAAACAGACTTGAATGACGGAATGGGGGAATGACGGAAACATGTCGGCGCGAACCACCGAGAAGGAGATGAAGGAGAGGCGTTTCGTTGTTTGAGTTTCGTGTTTCCTCCCTCCTCCCTTTTGCTCCGCGTTTTCTGCCTCGCACGCAACGACGAGAGGAATCGAGTGTCCGGTCCCGGTGGCCTGCAACCAGCCAACCATGCCGCGGTGTTTCGCCGCGGTGGCAAGCTGCGTCCGTTACGCCGCCACGGCTCCCAGCGTACGCAACGCCGGGAGGCCACGAGTCCAGAGCCTTGCAAGTGGTGCGCCGCCGGGCCCGGACATCCGCTTCCTCGATGGGAGGTCTGAGACACAGGGGCAGGCACCGCTTGTGCGAAGTGCCCTCTGGGTCGCTTCCCGGCAAGCGGTGCCTGCGCCCCTCCCAGGTATTCCGCGAACGAGGATTCCGACCCGACCCGTGAGCCTGATCGACTGGCTGAGATCGCTGTTTCGCCCCAAGCCGCCCGTGCGCGACGTCTCGGAGCTCCGCGCCGAGGACGCCGGGGCCGACGCGGCCCAGACGCGGGAGACGATCGACACGTCGGGCGGTCCCTTGAAGCCGCAGCACCTCCGCCTCGCCCTGCGCGACGCGCGTCTGCTGCCGAAGCCCAAGCCGAAGCTCGCTCCCGGGCATTGGCTGCCGCGCAAGAAGCCGAAGATCTTCGACCGCAACGAGGCCGACCGCCTGTTCTCGGCCACGCTCCGCACGCGCGACCGCAACCTCCGCGATCTGGCCGCCGACCGCGAGCAGCTCGAGCGCTACGGCCTGCCGGTATGGGAGACGGAAGCCGAGCTGGCCGAGGCTCTGGGCGTGAGCGTGGGCACGCTCCGGCACTACAGCATCCACCGGCAGCGCGAGACCTCGCCGCACTACGTGACGTTCGGGGTGCCCAAGCGGTCGGGCGGGCAGCGCCTGATCCACGCCCCCAAGACGCGGCTGAAAGCCCTCCAGCGCACGCTCCACGAGACCCTGGTCAGCAAGCTGCCGCAAGGACCGGCCGCCCACGGGTTCCGCAGCGGCCGGTCCGTGGCCACCAACGCCCGGCCCCACGTGGGCAAGGCCGTGGTCATCAAGCTCGACCTGGCGGACTGCTTTCCCTCGATCCACTTCGGCCGCGTCCGCGGCCTGCTCATCGCCCTGGGCTACAGCTACCCGGTCGCCACGGCCCTGGCCGTGTTGATGACCGAGGCCCCGCGCCAGCCGGTCGAGGTCGAGGGGACGGTGTTCCACGTGCCGGTCGGCCCGCGGGTGTGCGTGCAAGGGGCGCCGACCAGCCCGGGCCTGTGCAACGCCGTGTTGGCCCGCATGGACCGCCGCCTGGCCGGACTGGCACGAAAGCACGAGTTCGCCTACACCCGGTATGCGGACGACCTGACCTTCTCGGGCGATGCCGCGGACAAGGCCAAGATGCTCGTCGCGGTCGCCGCCAAGATCGTGCGCGAGGAGGGCTTTCGCCTGAACCGCAAGAAGACCCGCATCCTCCGCCGCGCGCAGCGACAGCGCGTGGCGGGCGTCGTGGTCAACGAGCAGGCCGGGCTATCGCGCCACGACCGCCGCCGGCTCCGCGCGGCGATCCACCAGCTCAAGCGAGACGGGCAGCCGGCCGACCCGCAGGCCGTGCGCCGCCTGGCCGGCAAGCTGGCCTATCTCCACATGCTCAACCCCGACCAGGCCGCGCCGCTAATGGCGGCGTTTCGGGAAGTGACCGGCGGATAGGTCGCGTGCTCAATGGGCGCCAACGTGGTCGGGCCGCGGGGAAGGGGAATCGACATCCTTGCGGATGCGCTGTGGGGGCGGCTAGAATACGGGATTGCGGGCAGGGAGTCCCTGCGTCCTGATTCTCCCGCGTTCGTCAGTTCGATGCTCCGCCCATGCGCGACGACGACCGACCCATGACCGTGCCGCGCTTCGCCGCCCTGAAGGGCGCGGGGCGGAAGATCACCGTGCTCACGGCCTACGACTTCCCCACGGCCGCGCTGGTCGATGCGGCGGGCATCGAGGGCATTCTCGTCGGCGACAGCCTGTCGATGGTCGTGCAGGGCCACGCCAACACCCTGCCCGTCACGCTCGACGAGATGGTTTACCACGCGGAGATGGTCGCCCGGGCGGTGAAGCACGCCCTCGTCGTGGTCGATCTGCCGTTTCCCACCGGCAACCTGGGCGTGCACGCGGCGATCGAGAGCGCCGGCCGCATTCTCAAGCAGACCCGCTGCCAGGCCGTGAAGCTCGAAGGGGGCACGGAGCAGGCCGAAGTGATCGCCGGGCTGGTGTCGGCCGGCATCCCCGTAATGGCCCACACGGGCCTCCGCCCGCAAAGCGTGCACCAGCTCGGCGGCTACCGCGTGCAGCGCGACCGCGAGAGGCTCCTGGCCGATGTCCGGGCGTCGCAAGAGGCGGGGGCCTTTGCCATCGTGCTGGAGTGCATCCCCGCCGACCTGGCCGAGGAAATCACCGCGGCCGTCCACATCCCCACGATCGGCATCGGCGCGGGGGCCGGCTGCGACGGGCAGGTCCTGGTGTTCCACGACCTGGTGGGCCTCACCCAGGGCCCCATGCCCAAGCACGTGAAGCCCTACGCCGATCTCGGTCCGGCGGTCACCGACGCCGTGGCCCGCTACCGCGACGACGTGCGCGCGGGCCGGTTCCCGGGCGAGGAGCAGACGTTCCACTGACCCGCGGAAAGGGGGCGGCCCGCGTCCGCATCCATGCGCCACGGCGAACCGCGTGGAATGGCGGGCGCGCCGACGCGCGGTCTGGACCGTGGCCCCCGCCTGCCTGGACCGAGCGTCGCTCCGGGCCGATCAGCCGGACGGGCTGCGCAGGCCGTGGATCCGCTCGCGGAGGTCGTCGAGCTTGCCGCCCAGCAGCACGGCCAGCCGCTCGACGGCGAGCGGGTCGCCCGATCGAACCTTGCGCCCGATCCGCCGCGCGATCAGCCACGCGCCGAGGGCCACGGCCGCGGCCAACGGACCGCTCAATCCCAAGGCCCCGCCGAGGAGTTTCCCGGCCGAGAGGCCCAGCGTGCCGTCGGACAGCTTCTCCGCCAGCAGATCCCTGACATACGCCCGCGCGATCTCCCGCGTCGTCTCCGCGCCCTCGCCCTTGACCTTGTCGATCCGGCTCTGGAAACGATCGGGCAGCGTGTCCAGGTCGCCGGCGAGTCGCGCGACCGTGTCCCGCAGCCCGGCGACGTCTGCTTCGAGATTGCCGGTCGGCTGATGCGGAGACACTTGGCCGACTTGCTCGGGGGGCGGGCCCGGACGAGCCGGGTCGGAGGGCGTCTGCGCCGGCTGCCGAATTCCCTCGAGCAGCTCGGCGATGCGATCGAGCTTGCCCTCCAGACGACTCAGGTCGCCCGCGGGGTTGATGACGATCGGCTGCTGCGGGAGCCCGGCCGGGTTGTTCCGCGCGTTCCAGGGGAAGAGGTAGCGGCCGGTCTCGGCGAGGAAGCGATCCACGCGCCCGCACGCGGTCCCGCCGACCGTGCGGCCGTCCGTGCCCCAAAGCACGGCGACGAGCTCCCCCCGGCGATTGAAAACGGGCCCGCCCGAATCGCCCTCGCGCGCGGTGCCGGTCAGCTCCAGCGTCTCGAACGTGGCAGTCGTGTGGGTGCGCACGTAGCCGGTCACCCGGCCCTGGTTGCAGGCATATCGGCCCTGCGGCCCGTAGCCGCAGCTCCACGCGGGCTCTCCGCGCCGCGGCTGGTCTGCGGCCACGGCGACCGGCTGGGCCTCGGGCGGTTCGGTCACGAGGGCGGCAAGGTCCCAGGCGGCGTCGGCATGCACCATGCGCGCGGCGCGGGTCCGGCCGTCGGGAAACGTCACCCGGATCGTGCCGCTTCCCTCACGAAAGATGTGCTGGCAGGTGACGACCAGGCCGCGGGTCGGATCGCGGTCCACCAGGGTGCCCGAGCCGAGGCAGCGGGCGCCCCCGGCGAGCGCGTTCTCCACGCGGCAAGTCGCGGCATGGGGCACCTGCCGGCAGCCGTCGGGAGTGCACTGTCGGGAGAACCCGGGATTGGCCGCAAGGCAAACGGCCGCGTGCCCGGCGATGGCCACAGTCACGAGAAAGCAGCGAAGCAGGGTCCGCTGCCCGCGTCGCGGCGAGCAGGAACGCCCATCGTCTCTCCGGAAGGTCTGAGTACCCATCACCTCGTCTCCTCTGCAAGCGGCTCGTCGGCGACGAGCGTGAAGCGATAACGGAACAGCGGCGACCGCGCCAGATCGCCGGGCTCGGTGAGCCGGTCGGGCAGATTCGGCACGGGGTCGATGCCGCCCGCGCGGTAGGCCATGGCCACCGCCTGGGAACAGAACATGGGCGCGGGAAGCGGCAGCGATCGCGCGCCGGCTCGGCGCGCGGCCGCGCCGTTGGTTTCGTCGTCGGTCGCGGGCGGGATCAGCCAACGCAACAGGGGCATGCGCGTCAAGCCGACGCGAAGAAGGCTTCGCCAGCCGTAGCGTGTGCCGGTCAGCCGTTTCATGGCCCGCACGGCCCACGCGCGATCGAGGCCGAAGCGGCCTTCGGGATCCGCGGCGAAGACGTCCCACTGGCCCGGCGCGCGAGTCACCTCGCCCGACAGGCACACGGCCCGGCCATCGCGGAACTGGAGGGTCTCCAGACACATCAGGTCTTCGTGCCACCAGGCCGCCATGGCGGCGTGTACGTAGCGGGACCGCCCGCTGGCGGCGATCAGCCGGTGGACGACCCCGCGCCCACGGCGGTAAAGCAAGAGGTCGGCGTCGCGGATCTGGGACCGCGCGCACGAGTAGCCGATGCGATTCGGGCCGGGGGTGGACATCGTGACGACGAGATGGAGACGGGGCGGGAGGTGTCTGCGCCTCGGTCGGCCGGGCGGCGAAGAGCGCTTGCCCGTGCAGAGACGGCCTGGCGATCAACGGACGCCCTTCACGCTAGCACGTTGCCTCGCAGTATCAATACCGATTTTTGGACACCGCAGCGCCTCTTGCGACCTCGCTGGCGTGCTACGCGAGGGACTTCCCCAGGCTCGAAGACTTCGGAGGTCGGGCTGGTGGGGTGGGGGAGGTTCCCATGCAGCAGCGCGGGAACCAGGATACCGGGAATGCCCGAGGAGGCATGGCTTCGCCCTTGCCCTGCCTCCCCTCGCCCCCGACAATTCCCCGTAGCGCTGGGCGACTCCGTTCCTTCGCAACAGGACCATGGAATCCATCTACCTCGACCACAACGCGACCACGCCGATCCATCCTGAAGTGGCCGAGGCCATGCGTCGCGCGGAGGGCCGGGGGTATGCCAATCCGGCCAGCCAGCACCAGCCGGGCCAGCGGGCCCGACGGGCGTTGGAGGGTGCCAAAGAGCGAATCGCCCACCATCTCGGAGTCGATCTGAACGGGCCTCCGGCCGACCGGCTCGTACTGACCAGCGGCGGGACCGAGGCCAACAACCTGGCCGTGCGCGGGATCGCCCTGGCCCGCAGCGGCGGCGGGCCAGGGCAGGTGGTCGTCTCAGCCATGGAACACTCCTGCGTATTGGGGGCGGCCGAGCACTTGCTGGAGCGCGGGTGGCGGATCGACATGCTGGGCGTGTCGCCCGACGGTCTGGTCCGCGAGGATCGTCTGGCCGGTCTGCTTTCGGCCGAGACCGCCCTGGTGAGCGTGATCGCCGCCAATCACGAGATCGGCACGCTTCAACCGATCGATCGCCTTGCGGCGATATGCCACGAGAAGAACGTCCCGCTGCACACCGACGCGGTGCAGATGGCCGGCAAATTGCCGATCGATTTCTGCGGCCTCGGCGTGGACGCCATGACGGTAGCTGCTCACAAGTTCCACGGGCCGCTGGGCATCGGGGCCCTCATCCTGCGCCACGACGTGCCGATCGAGCCGCTGCTCTTCGGGGGCCATCAGCAGGGCGGCTTGCGTCCGGGCACGGAGTCGATCGCCCTGGCCGAGGGCATGGCCGCCGCGTTGGAGATCTGGCACCGCGATCGGGAGGCCGCGGCCGGACGGATGACCGCGCTTCGAGAACGCTTCGAGAGGCGGCTGCTCGCGGGCTGGCCGGAGGTCGTGATCCACGGGGCCGACGCGCGGCGCCTGCCGAATACGTCGTGCATCGCTTTCCCCGGACTGGACGGGCAGGTGCTATTCACCGCCCTGGACCTTTCCGGCGTGGCCTGCTCCATCGGGTCGGCCTGCTCGAGCGGCTCGACGGAGCTGTCGCCCACGCTTCTGGCCCTGAACCTGCCCAAAGACCTCGTGGCCGGCTCGCTGCGGTTCAGCCTGGGCAGCGGCACGACCGAGTCGGAAATCGACGAGGCCGTGCGCCGCATCCTCAGCGTGTGCAGCCAGTTGCGCGGGTGAAGCTGGGGGCTGGCACCGTTTTCGCGCCGGGCCGCTGCCCCGATCATCGGCCTCCGCCGCCGCTTCCCAGGCAAAGCACCTCGCCGCTTTCCAGCGCGATCAGCACTTTGCCGGCCGCCACGGCCATGCCGTCATGGACGGGCGGGGCGTCCAGTTGGCTTTCGAGGAGCTTCTCGCCGCCGGAAGCCCGCACGGCCCACAGCCGGCCGCCCTTGCGTCCCTCGAAGGCCGCGAGAGGATCGTCGGGATCGACCACGTCGGGCGGACCGGCCACCAGGAGCGTCTGGCCGGCCAGCACCATGGCCGTGCCCCGGACCGGAATGCGGGTCGACCAGCGGGGCTGCTTCTGGCCGCCGGATGTCTTCAGCGGCGTCGCAAGAAGCAAGTAACCCTGATCGCCCGGGCGGAAGAAGCCCGAGCGGCCGCTCCCCGTGTAGGCGGCCAGGGCGCAGGCCACCTGGTCGTTGAACACCAGGAGCTGGCCCCGCGCGGACCGGCCCACGCTCCACTGCGTGCGGTTGAACCAGGCGCCGTCGCGCAACAGGGCCGTGGACTGGAGGTGCGGCCGCTTGCCGCCGTCCTGGCCGAAGACCGGCTGGCCGAGCATGCGCACCGTGGACCCGTCGCCGCAGAGGATGTCGGCCAGCGTGCCGGGGATGGTTCGCGCGTCGCCCGGCGGCATGTCGCCGGTCGCGGGGTCGGGGCTGTAGAGGACCTTGTGCTCGAGAAGCTCGCCGGTGCGGGGGTCGAGCCCGGCGACGACGATGCCGCCGTCGAGATACGACGACCGCCCCGCCGCCGCATAGGCCACGCCGTCCTGCACCAGCACGCTGCCGTGGACCGGCCAGGCCGATTCGAGCTGATTGAACGCCCCGATCAGACGGCTTTCCGGCGCCAGGCGGCGGCGCCAGACGAGCCGGCCATCGGAAGCGACAACGCAATACACGTGGCCGTCGGCCGCGCCGAACAGGGCCAGCCCCTCGTGGATCGTGGGCGGCGTGTCGACCCGCGCCCCGGCCGTGAAGCTCCAGACCTTCGTGCCCGTGGCCCCGTCCAGGGCGATCACCTCATGGCGGTCGATGGAGGCGAGGAACACCTTGCCACCGGCCCCGACCGGCGGGCTGAGCCTTCCGCCGGGCGAGGCCTTCCACAGGGCCCCCAGGTCGCGCGGGACCTCGACCTCCGTCGAGCCGCTGCGCGCCGGGTCGCGGCGGAAGGTGGGCCAGTCGTGCGGAGTTGGGGCATCTTCGGTCGAGGCCTGGGACTGCCCGTACGCCGGGCCCTTCTCCCGAGCAACGCGACCGAGTCGGGTGCCCGGGGTGGCTCGCCCACCCCTGTCTGCTCCTTCACCGGCATGCAAGCTTCCAGTGCCACCCGCCAGGGCATAGTAGCCGTTGAGCTTGGTGGCGATGTAGCAACTGCAAGGGTGGGGCGAGAGGTAGATCATCCCATTGCAGGGGACGAAGCCGTGCAGGCAAGCCGCGCGGGCCCAGTGGTAGAGGTGGTTGCGCTCGGTCTGAAGGTCGAGGAACTCCACGCCGCGGCGCGAGGCGAGGAGGAACCGCTCGGTGGCCTTGCCCCGGTAGCAGCGGTGATGATGGCCGACGTCGAACGTCTTCTGCGTGGAGAACCGCCGCCGCAGCGCGCCGGTCGTCAGATCGAGCCCGATCACGGCGTAGTCGATGTCCGACTTGTCGCGGGGCTCGTGCCCCTTGAAGTCAACCTCCACGTGCTCGTGGAGCCAGACCAGGCCGTCGATCACGAACACGTCGGGCTGCCAGTTGTGCGACCAGCCGCCGTATCGGTGTTTCCATAGCGGCCGGCCGTCGTCGGAACTGAAAGCGTGCAGGGTGCCGGGCAAGGTATGCCAGGAGCGCTTCCTCTTCATCTCCGGCTGGGCGAACAGCACGACGCCGTCCTGATACACCAGCACGCACTGGTCGCTCATGCGGATGCCGTAGCCCACCGTGTGCTCGCGGAACTCCGGGCGCGGCGCGCGCCACCGCTCGCGGCCCGTCTTCACGTCGAGGCTGACCAGGGCGTCTTGATCGACGAGATAGACCGCTCCCCCGCCCGCGGCCAGCTCCAAGCGGCCGAACGGCTCGGCCGAACTGAACTTGGCCTTCAGGCCCTGGTAGTCGCCGGTCTTCCACAATGCGCGTCCGCTATCGGGATCGACGGCCGCGACGCTCTTCCTCACCGGCCGCAGGTCGTCCTTCGAGGGCTTGCGCGTCTCCTGGTTAATCGCGAGGATCAAGAGGCCTTCGTGCACGAGAATCTCATCGGTCCGCTCGGTTCCTTCGTACTCGCGGAGCGTGCGCCCCGTGGCGGCGTCGAGGGCCGTCAGGGGCGCGTTGAACCCCAGCGTGGCGAACACCCGATCGCCGTCGGCCACCAGGCGCTTGGGAAGCTGCGGCGGGATGTTGAAACGCCCTAGCCACTCCGCGGCCCACTCGCTCCATCCCCACTGGGGCATGGGCCGCTTCCACAGAAGCACGCCGCTGAAGGCGTCGCGGGCCACCAGGAACCACTGGTCGGGCATGCTGCCGTCGAGGCAGGCCGGGGCCTCGTCCGCGATGTAGAACAGGCGCCCGCGCGCCGAGACCATGGCCGAGGTGCTGGGCACGGTGTCGTGATGCCGCTGCCACAGCGGGGCCGCCGCCCACTGCACGCGGCCCAGCGGGGCCACCAGCCGGTCGCGCGCCACCGCGTTGCCGTCGGCCCCGTGCAGCCAGTGTGTCCACTCGTCCATTTCGTCGGGCCAGGGCTTGACGGTCTTCCTCCAAGTTCCAGCCTCCCGGACGTATGCCACGCCGCGGGGCGCGAGCACGCGCATCACCTCGTCCATGGGCACGTTGCCCAGGCCGTCGGCGACGAGCAGCCTGACGAGGTTCTCGGCGTACGGCAGGCGGCGGCCGTCGAACGTATCGACCGACACACGGCCGTAGATGCCCAGCGAGCGGACGTGCTGCCGGGCCTGGCGCACGTTGCCGGGGTCCGTGTCCAGGCCGTGCACGAGGTGCGCGTCGCCCGCGTGCAAGGCCGCGGTCAAGCGGCCGTCTCCGCATCCGAGGTGGACGACCAGACCGCCCTCGACGCCGGTCGCCTGGAGGATGCGGCTGGCCTGCTGTCTGGCCGTCGAGTCGGTGTCAGCGCCGCGGGCGATTGCGACCGCCGTGAGAAGCACGGCGGCGGTCCACGGGCCCCACAACGAACTCCTGGTCGTGACGGTCATCTCGTTGCCTCCTCAGTGGGTCGCCGGCGCACTCCGAGTCCCGTCGGCCTCCACGCGGCACGGCGGCGGTCGCTCGACGGGACCTCGAAAGGGGTTCAAACTGTCCTCTCCAGCGCTGGAGAGCTTCGCTCGGATTGGCATGGATGCCGGGGCAAACACGTGGTGCTTGAGGAGGCGGACGGCACTCGGAGAGCGCCTGCTACTTCGGGGCCTCGTACCACGCGGGCGTGCCGAACCAGTCGTGCATCTCCTTCTCGAACTTGGGGACGACGCCGGCGGGCTCGGGGCCCTGGCCGAGGTCGCCGGTCTCCACGATCCACGTATCCAGCGCGGCCCGCAGGCGCACGAGGGCCTCGCGGTGCTCGCGCTTTGCCGAATCGGCAAGGTTGTGGATCTCGTGCGGATCGTTTCTGGTGTCGAAGAGCTGCTCGGGCGGCAGCGGCTCGAACAACTCGGCCGCCGGCCCGCTGAGCTTGCCCTCCGTGAGCATCCTGCGCATCAGGGGCTTGACCGCGAAGCATTTCTCCTTGTAGCGGTTCAGCGCGGCGAAGGACTGCCGGGGCATATCATTGCGGAGGTAATGGTAGCGTGCGTCGCGCACCGAGCGGATGCGGTTCGGCGTTTCGTCGATGCGGTCGCGGGCGCTGAAGGCGTACTTGCGCGGCGGGTCGGCCTCCTCCCCGAGAAAGATGCGGCTCTGCATGCCGATCGGCCGCTCGATGCCCGCGATGGCCAGCGTCGTGGCCGTCAGGTCCAACAGGCTGATCACCCGATCGCAGACCGAGCCGGGGCGGTACTGCGGCGGAGCGGGCAGGTCCTCAGGCCAGTGGACGATCATCGGCACGTGCAGGCCCGTGTCGTAGCACCAGTGGATGCCGCGGGCCTCGAGGCGCCCGTTGTCGGCGAAGAAGATCACCACCGTGCTATCGGCCAGCCCGTCCCTGCGGAGCTGCTCCGTGATCCAGCCCACCCGGCGGTCCATGCCGGAAACGGAGTTCAAGTACCGCGCCCACTCCTGGCGCACGACGGGGTGATCCGGGTAGTACGGCGGCGGCTTGACGCTGCCCGGCGTGGCGATCCTCGGATGGTCGCGCTCGCCGACCCACTCGACGCGGTCCTTCTCGGCCGTCTTGCGGTCGTAGATGTCGTACTCCACCTCGGGCGTGTTGATCTGGGCGAAGAACGGCTGGTGCGACTTGAGCTGCGACCAGTCGGCGGTGTCGTAGATCGGCCCCTCGTTGACGAAGTTGAGATCGAGCTTGCCCGTGCCGACCACGCGGTCGCCGATGGTCTTGATGTTGGCTGTGAGGTACCCCGCGTCGCGGAGCCGGTGGGTGATGGGGCGCACGCCGGGCGGCAGGCGGAAGTCGTCGTCGCGGTGCGACCGCATGTGGTGCGTGTCGGTCGAGGTCTGGTACATGCCGGTCATGAAGGCCGAGCGGCTCGGCGCGCAGACCGGGGAGGTGGAGAATACGCGCGTGTAGCGCACGCCACGCGCGGCCAGGGCGTCGACGTGGGGCGTGCGCACGTTCTCCGCGCCGTAGCAGCCCAGGTCGAGCTTGATGTTCTCGGCCACGATCCAGACGATGTTGGGCCTCTTGGGCGGCCCCTCGCCCGATGCGCGTTGGCAGCACACCGGGGCGATCCCCAGGCAGACAGCGAGCGAGAGGACGGCTGGTTTGGACATGAGAACCTCCATCACGCGAGCGCAGCGTCGCCGGGCTCCCGGCCCGCTTTCGCCCGATTGTACTCGACAGGCCGAGCCGTCTCCACGGAGACCGCGGCCGGATCGCGGCCCCGGGGGAAGGGGCAGGAAGAGGGGCCTCTCGCCATGCCGAGCGCGGAGCGCCGTGCGGCGACGCGCCGGGGAGACGCCGGTTGCGACGGTTCTGCCGGCTGCCGGGCCGCCAAGGCCGGGCTTCTTTGACTTTGCCGGTTCTGCGAGCCATGTATCCATGTCGGCGGCGCCGCACCGCCGCGTCACGCAAGCCTTGATATCCAGGAGAAGAACCGATGCCGATCACCTGGCAGCCGTCGCTGAGCACCGGCGTTCCGCACGTCGATAACGAGCATAAGGAGCTCTTCCGTCAGATCAACCTTCTCGAGGCAGCCATGCGCGAGGGCAAGGGGCGCGAGAAGGTGGAGGAGATTCTTGACTTCCTCGACGATTACACCAGGCGCCACTTCGCCGCCGAGGAGCGGACCATGGACCAGGTGGGCTGTCCCGCCGCCGAGGAGAACCGCAGGGCCCACGCGGCGTTCATCGCCAAGTTCGAGGAGCTCCGCGAGCGCGTCAACCGCTCCGGCGCGTCCAGCGCCGTGGTCATCGAGATGAGCAACTACCTGGGCAACTGGCTGGCCAGCCACATCGCCCAGATCGACGCCCAACTGAGCGGCTGCCTGACCAACGCGTAGCTCGATCCCTGGATTCCGAGCGACACATTAACCATCTCACGCGCAGGGAGTACCAGTTCATGCCAGTCCAGTGGAACGCGTCGATGGCCACGGGGATCAACGAGGTGGACAACCAGCACAAGGAGTTGTTCGCCCAGGTCAACTACCTCAGCGAAGCCATGCGTCAAGGACAAGGGCGCGACAAGGTCGAGGAGATGCTCGACTATCTGACGGATTACGCCCTGCGGCACTTCACCACCGAGGAGCGCTACATGGACCAGACCGGCTGCCCGGCCGCCGCCGAGAACAAACGGCAGCACGCCGAGTTCATCGGCAAGTTCCAGGAGCTGCGCCGCAAGGTGACCGAAAGCGGGGCCTCCACGCCGGTCGTCTTGGAGATGAGCCAGTTCCTCGGCAACTGGCTGGTGGAGCACGTCACCCGAACCGACGCTCAACTAGGCGCCTGCGTCGCGGCACGTTGAGCGGGCGTAGCTTGGGTCAGCGCGGGGGCTTGGGGTCCGCTCGCGGACTGGGGGCTTGGCGGGCGGGTTGCAAACGGCCGGCCCCCTGGTAGAATTCTTGGACCCACCGTTGCGCTCGCGGCGGCCCGCCCGGCCCGGAGCCCCGCACGGCGCGGGAGTAACTCAGTGGTAGAGTGCTAGCTTCCCAAGCTGGACGTCGCGGGTTCGAATCCCGTCTCCCGCTCTTCTCTTAAACCTTGCCGAATCCAGTACTTAGGATACCTGTCGACGGTCGGCAGTGCGGCCTAGAAGCCCTTGAAAAAGTGGTAGTACTACCACTTTTCGGGCCAAGGAAGCCGCAATGCCAAGAAGAAACGGTCGCGTCCCCTCCTATCGCCTCCACAAACCGTCGGGCCAAGCTCGCGTCATCATCAACGGCGAGCACCTCTACTTGGGCAAGTTCGGGTCGCCTGAAAGCCGCGAGAAGTACGCGCGGCTGATCGCGGAACTGGCCGCTGGAAATGGCCCTGCCAAGGTGCCGACTCCCGTTGACGGATCTGCCCCCGCGACGTCGGTGGATGAAGTGCTCCTGGAGTATTGGCGATTCGCCAAGGCGCACTACGCCAAGAACGGCACGTCCACCGGAGAGCTTGAGAACATCCGTGCGGCCCTCCGGCCCGTGCGGAAGCTGTATGGAGAAAGCCCGGCCCGTGAGTTCGGTCCAAAGAATCTCAAGGCCGTGCGTCAGCATATGATCGATGCGGGGCTCTCCCGCAAGTTGATCAACTCCCGGGTCGGTCGTATCAAACGGTTCTTCAAGTGGGCCGCCTCCGAGCAACTGGTGCCGCCCTCTGTGTATCATGGGCTTCAGGCCGTCACGGGGCTAACCTTCGGCCGGACCAAGGCCCGGGAGACAGAGCCCATCCGCCCCGCTCCGGACCTTTCTGTGGCGACCGTGGTGCCGTTCGTCAGCCCACAAGTCGGCTCCATGATCAAGGTCCAGCGCTTGACCGGCATGCGTTCGGGCGAGCTGGTCCTGATGCGGCCCTGCGACATCGACACCAGCGGGGACGTGTGGGTGTACGAGCCGGCCGACCACAAGACCCGCTGGCGTGGTCATGGTAAGCAGATCCCCTTGGATCCGGAGGTCCAGAAGATCATCCAGCCCTTCCTCGATCGCGACCCTGATGCATTTCTGTTTAGCCCTCAGGAAGCGGACGAGTGGCGCAAGGAGCACGCCCCGCCCTACCACGGACGGCAGCGCAAGACCAAGGTCTACCCGTGTGAGCTCCGACGCCGTCAGAAGGAGAAGCTGGCCCGGAGAAGGCGGAAGCCCAAACGCCCCAAGCGGAATCGCTACGACACCAACACGTATCGCCGAGCTATCGAGTACGGAATGAAGAAGGCCAGGAAGGCCGGGTTCGTCATCCCCCACTGGCATCCGCATCAGCTTCGGCATACCCGAGGCACTGAAGTCCGGCGGCAGCACGGGATCGAGGCGGCTCAGGTTGCCTTGGGACACGCGAGGGCGGACGTGACGCAGGTCTATGCGGAAAGGAACCACGCAATGGCCATCGAAATCGCGAAGAAGATGGGGTGAGGCGGGGAGCGTTGAAGCTGCAGCCGCCGTCTTGGAAAACAGCCTGGGGATGGTGGCCGAGGTGTACGCGGAAACCGTCTTCGAGAGGGCCATCCAGATCATGCGGGAGATGGAGTGAGGA
>CAYSUS010000070.1:0-36528 GCA_964434165.1 uncultured Pirellulales bacterium | reverse complement strand
CGATGATCAGCAGGGAACGGCCCGCCTTGGCGACCTTCTCCAACAGCGGGATCATGTCGCGGAGGTTGCTGATCTTCTTTTCGTGGATCAGGATCAGCGCGTCCTCCAACTGGCAGTCCATGGTCTCGGCGCGGTTGATGAAATACGGGGAGAGGTAGCCCTTGTCGAACTGCATCCCCTCGACCACGTCGTACCCGGTCTCGGCGGTCTTGCCCTCCTCGACCGTGATCACCCCGTCGTTGCCCACCGCCTCCATGGCGTCGGAGAGCAGCTTGCCGATGAACGGGTCGTTGTTGGCGCTGATCGACCCGACCTGGGCGATCTCCTCCGTGCTGGTGACCCGCTTGGTCATCGAGTAGAGGTGCTCGACGGCCGCGTCCACGGCCTTCTCGATGCCGCGGCGGACCGCCATCGGATTGCTGCCCGCGGTGATCTGACGCAGGCCTTCCTTGAAGATCGCCCGGGCAAGCACGGTGGCCGTGGTCGTCCCGTCGCCGGCCACGTCCGAGGTCTTCGAGGCGACCTCGTTGACCAGCTTGGCCCCCATGTTCTCGAATCGCTCTTCCAGCTCGATCTCCTTGGCCACCGTGACCCCGTCCTTGGTGACCGTGGGGCCGCCGAAGGACTTGTCGAGAATGACGTTCCGGCCGGTCGGGCCCATGGTCACGGCGACCGCGTCGGCGAGCTTGTCCACGCCGGCAAGGATCTTCTGCCGGGCCGTGTCTTGGAATAGCAGTTGTTTAGGCACTTTGCGGTCCCTTTGTCGCTAATGGATGATTCGGGTGGACTCGGCCCTGCGGCCGCCTACTTGACGACCTTGGCCAACAGGTCGGACTCGCGAAGGATCTTCACCTCGCGTCCCTCCACCTCGATGTCCGACCCGGCCCACTTGCCGTAGATCACCTCGTCGCCGACGGCCACGGAAATCTCGCCCCGCTTGCCGTCCTCCAGGAGCTTCCCGGGCCCCACGGCCACCACCGTGCCCCGCTGGGGCTTTTCCTTGGCCGTGTCGGGCAGGACGATGCCGCCAGCCGTGACCTCCTCGGCGTCCACCGGCTCCACAACGACGCGATCGTCCAGGGGCTTCAGATTGATGCTCTTGGCCATGATGGGTTTCCTCTTTGCTGTATGAAATGTTGTGATGTGATCGGGTAAGGTCTCTTTCGAAGGCCCTCCAGGCGGGGGCGCGAAGGCAGGGCGTCAGAAATCTCCCATGCCTCCCATACCACCCATGCCTCCCATACCACCCATGCCTCCCATACCGTCCATACCGCCTCCCATGCCTCCCGGCCCTCCCGCGCCGGCCGGCGGCTCTTCCTTGGGGATCTCGGTGACCAAAGCCGAGGTGGTCAGCAGCAAGGCGGCCACGCTGGCGGCGTTTTGCAGGGCCATACGCACGACCTTGGCCGGATCGATGATGCCGGCCTCGACGAGGTCGCAGTAGGCCCCGCGCTCGGCGTCGAAGCCCTCGCTCTTGCCCTTCATCTGGCGCACCCGGTTGACCACGACGGCGCCGTCCTGGCCGGCGTTCTCCGCGATCGACCGGAGCGGCGAGTCGAGCACGCTCTGCACGCACTTGGCGCCCAGGGCCGCGTCGCCGTCCAACTGGAGCTTGTCCAGCGCCTTGGCCGCGCGCAGCAGGGCCACGCCCCCGCCCGGCACGATCCCTTCCTGAAGGGCGGCCTGGGTGGCGGCCCGGGCGTCTTCGATCAGGGCCTTGCGCTCCTTCATCTCGGTCTCGGTGGCGGCGCCGACGTTGATCTGGGCGACGCCGCCGGCGAGTTTGGCCAGTCTTTCCTGGAGCTTCTCACGGTCGTAGTCGCTGGTGGTGGTCTCGATCTCGCGGCGGATCTGCTCGGCCCGGCCTTCGATGTCCTTCTTGCTTCCGGCGCCGCTGACGATGGTCGTGTTCTCCGAATCGACGATCACCTTCTTGGCCGTGCCCAGGTCGGAGACCTTGACCGAGTCGAGTTGCACGCCGAGGTCCTTGAAGATCGCCTGGGCGCCGGTCAGAGTGGCGATGTCGCCCAGCATGGCCTTGCGCCGGTCGCCGTAGCCGGGGGCCTTCACGGCGCAGCAGTTGAGGATGCCGCGGAGCTTGTTGACGACCAGCGTGGCGAGGGCCTCACCCTCGATGTCCTCGGCGATGATCAGCAGCGGCTTGCCCGCCCGGCTCACCGCCTCCAACAGCGGCACCAGGTTCTTGGCGCTGGAGATCTTCTCCTCGTGCACGAGGATCAGGCAGTTCTCCAGCTCCACCTTCTGGGCCTCCTGGTCGGTGACGAAGTGGGGCGAGAGGAACCCGCGGTCGAACTGCATCCCCTCGACGACCTCGACGTAGGTCTCGTTCTGCTTGCCCTCCTCGACGGTGATCACGCCGTCCTTGCCGACCTTCAGGAACGCGTCGGCCAGGACGCTGCCGATGGCCGGGTCGTTGTTGCCGGCGATCGTGGCGACCTGCTGGATCTCCTTCTTGCTCTTGGCATCGACGGCCTTGGACATCTTCTCGATGTCCTTGACCACGGACGCGGAGCTGGCGAGGATGCCGCGCGACAAAGCCATGGGATCGGCCCCGGCGGCGATCAGGCGGAGGCCCTCGCGGAAGATGGCCTCGGCCAGCACCGTGGCCGTGGTGGTGCCGTCGCCGGCCACGTCGTTGGTCTTGGTGGCCGCCTCCTTGACGAGCTGGGCCCCGAGGTTCTCGTACGGGTCGTCCAGATCGATGTCCTCAGCCACGGTGACGCCGTCTTTAGTCACCTTGGGCGAGCCCCAGCCCTTGTCGAGCACGGCGTTGCGCCCCCGGGGGCCGAGCGTGCTGCGCACCGCGCGGGCGAGTTTGCCGACTCCGGCGGCCAGCGAGAGCCGTGCGTCGTCGTCGAAGAGCATTTGTTTTGCCACAGTGGAATCCTCCTGTTGCAGGCGAAAGAGCCGTTTCGCCCAGCGGGGGCGCTCAGGCATCCCCCATTTCGGGCGGTTCGATTCTCAAGGGGTGTGTGCTGGTCTCGACGGGGTGTTCTGTCTTCTGGGCGGTCGCGGCGGCGGCGCAAAACGACCTCAAATGGCAGCCACCATCTTTTTGGCCCCCTTGAAGCAACCTCTGTGCCACGATCCGTACTGACGCCATAAGATGCAGTGATCTATGGTTTTACGGATCTCAAGGCATTCCGATGCCGGAATTCGCCCGCAGCACGGCGAATGCCAATATGGCAGGGAGCGGGGGCGCAGGGTCGGGGCCCGCGGCCGCACCCACGTTCCCATTCCTGTCCATCAACAGGAAACGACCACCGTTAGGACGGATCGCGTGGGTGACTCCCATTCGTCGCCTCCGTGCCATCCGTCGTGCTGTACTACCGAGAAGGAGCACGCCCCCGTGTGCTGCGGCGGGATGACCCGAATAGAATACGATCGATCCACCCCCTTGCTTCCCCGGTTTGCCGCGGAGGAGTCGCTCATGAAACGGTTGCTGCTCCTGCTAAGCTCCCTCGTTGCCGTCGCCGGAGCGTTGGGGCTCGTGGTTTTCGGTGGTTCTATCGTGGGCGTCTTCGACGGAGTCATGACGCATCGGATCGTCGATCCGCCCGAGCCGCTCCCGGATTCGCTCGCAGAGCTTGGAGCCACGGCGCTGTCGGGCGTGGCGATCGCCTTGGGCCTGGCCGTCTCGTGCGTCGCAACCGCCATGCGCTTTGGGCAAAGGACCATCTCGGTGCCGGGCAAGGCCCTTCTCGCGGTGGCGGGGGTCCTGATCCTGCTGGGCACGATGCCGCTGTGGTGGGCCCTCAGCGGCGCGAAGGCCGACTTCCGAGCGATCGCCGCTTCGGCAGGCGCCCCGAAGCCGGAGACCACACGGGCGATGGCTCAAGAGGCGGCATTCCCACTCGCGGCCGGATATGCCGTGTGGGTCGTGGCCGCCGCCCTATCGCTTGCGGGAGGACAGGTCGGATCTCGGGCGAAGCCGTCGCCGGCCACAGGCACGCGCTCCGTACTCGCCGCGCTCGCTGCACTCGGCGGTGTGGGGCTGGGGGTGGCCGCGTCGGTCCTGTTCCTCGGGATCTGGCTCCACGGCGCGGCACTGGAGGGAATGCTCGCCGGTTCCGTAGCGACTCCCAAGCCAGCGGAGCTTGCGCGAAACCTGGCGGGCGTGCTCGACAGGGCGCGGCTGGCCTTCCTCCTCGTGGGCTGCCAGGGCGTCATGCAGGCGGTGGCCGCCGTCTTCTCGCCGTGGCCGCCTCGCGGCCCGACCGATCCCCTCGGAGTCCCCGGAGCAACCCCATGACCGGCCCGGAGCCTATGGAGGAGAGTGCCAATGCCGCCGGCTCGCGCGAGCGGGCGCCGAGCCCGGGGTCCGGCCCGGGCCTCCAGTACACGCTGGGCTCGCTGCTGGTCTGCGTCACCATCTGCTCGGTGGCGATGAGCTTCTACCATTCGCTCGGGCCGGCCATGGTGGCGTTCATCATCGGCTTCAGCGCGCTGATGCTCTACGCGGTTTTCCTGATGGGGAGGATCCGTGCGTGCTCGCCGACCACGATCGAACTGGCCTCGGACCTCGACGCCCGGTTCTGCCGCGACCTGTTGCGCGAGCGGGGCATCCCGGCCCAGATCGCCCAGCAGCACATGAACCCGGCCTTCCCGCTGCCCCACCGGGGCGCGCAGATCATCGTCCCCGCGGCCGAGGCCGAGCGGGCCAGGGCCCTGCTGGCCGAGCGGGAGCGCAAGAATTGACCGCTGGGGCCATTCCGAGCTGGGCCGTGTCGGCCCAGCTCGGAGTGTCTCTCGCCAGGATGCGAATACGCCGCTCCCTACGGCGTGAAGTCCGCATCCGCGCCGATCGACTCGACGAACCGCGCGAGGAGGTCGGCCGCACGGTCGATGTCGTCCAGGGCGATCATCTCCACCGGGCTGTGCATATAGCGGTTGGGGATGCTCACCAGGCCCGCGGCCACGCCGGCGCGGCAGACCTGGATCGCGGCGGCGTCGGTGCCGGGCGGCCTGCCACTGGCGCCCCATTGAAGCGGAATCTGATGGTCCTCGGCCGCCTTGGCAAGCTGGCGCACGACCACGGGGTTGAAGTTCGGCCCGCGATACACCACCGGCCCCCCGCCCAGCCGGATGTCGCCCTCTTCCTTCTTGTCGATGGTCGGGCAGTCGGTGGCGTGGGTCACGTCCACGGCGATGCCCACGTGCGGATCGATGCCGAACGAGCTGGTGGTGGCCCCGCGCAGGCCGACCTCCTCCTGCACCGTGGAGACGGCGTGCACCGCGCACTGGAGCTTTGCCTGGTCCGCTCGGCGCAGGGCCTCGAGGACCACCCAGGCGCCGCACTTATCGTCCATGGCCGGCGAGACCATGCGCCCGTTGCGGACCTCGCACACGGTGAGCTCGACGGTGACCGTATCGCCGACGTGCACGAGCTCCCCGGCTTCGTCCTTCTTGGCGGCGCCGATGTCCACCCACAGCTCTTTGAGCTTGGGGACCTTCTTGCGGTCCTCGTCGGTGAGCAGGTGGATGGGCTTGCGCCCGATCACGCCCGGGATGGGGCCACCGTCGCCCCACACGGTGACCCGCTGCCCCACGAGGATCTGCGGGTCCCATCCGCCGATGGGGATGACGTAGAGGTAGCCGTCGTCGTCGATGTGCTGGACGCCCAGGGCGATCTGGTCACAGTGCCCGGCGAGCATCACGCGGATCGGAGCTCCCGGGTTCTTCACGGCGATGACGTTGCCGTGCACGTCGGTGCGGACCTCGTCGGCGTGCGGCCCGATGTACTCGCGCACGACCTGCTGCACGGCGCTTTCGTAACCCGACGGACTGGGAGTCTCGAGTATCCGGCGGAAGAAGTCCAGGGCGCTGCTTTCCATGATCGATCCTTGGTGAGTGGCCTGAGAGAGGGCTATAGCCCCTATTATTGGTGTTCGGTCGCCGGTGGGAAGACGCCCGGGAGGCCGGGCTGGATGGGGACGTGCATGGCCGCCGCGAGCCGGGATGAGGCCTGAAGGCCGCCGCCCGCGTGGCCTGGGGGGGCGGCGGGGCCCGGTGTTTCCCGTGTTTGACATCCCCTCGCAGTGCGGGTACGCTGGGGATGATGGGGCCAGGCCTGCCATCCCGACCGGAGGATCGGGCCGCGGGGCTTGTCCCTGTCGCTTCTCTTGTCGCCATCGCCTCCACGCGATGCCTGCCACCCCCAGGGCGCGGCAGGAAGGAACAGACGACCATGAGGCGTGGCATGCGCAGCCGCGAGGTCACATCACGCCGGACCCTGAGCAGGCGGCCCGCCTGGGCGTGGGTTGGGGTGGCGGTGTCGGTGCTCGCTGCCTGGCAAGCGCCGGCGCGTTGCGCCCCGGCGGACGAAGAGGGCAGCCCGGCCACGGCCGCCCCGTCGGCGGCGGACCCCCGCGTTCTGGCCGAGCGCTTTGTGAGACTGTCCTGCGCGCGGGCGCGACTCCAGGCCGCCGGACCTCGCATGGAAGAGGAGGCGACCGCACTTGGCCCTTCGGGCAGGCTGTCGGCCTCGGCCACCGAGGTCGGGAAGGTGCTGGCCGCGACCGAAACGGACGTGGCCGGGGGACTGGCCCGCATGCTCGACGCCAGCGCGGCTTCGGTGGGCGCCCGGGCGGGCGCGGCGCTCGATGTGCTGCGGGATCGGGCCCGCGGCGCCAAGCAGGCGTGGATCGAGGTCCGGACGGCCGTGGCCCAGCGCCGTCTCGTTCTGCCCGACGCGGCGCGGGCTCACCGGCGCGCGGCGGCCCCGGGCAGCCTGTTGAGTCTTGACGACGGGCTGTTCTGGCTGTCGGCGCTGCTGGCGCTGGTGGTTCTGGCGGGCACGATCGCCTACGACCGGCGCCACGCCCTGCGGCGGCTTCTGGCCGGCTGGCGGAGTTCGAGTCCCGCGGGGGCGCGGTGGGGCGCGGCGGCGATGGGGGTTGCCGCGGTCGCCGTGCCGATCGGCTGCCTGCTCGGGGCCCGCGCGCTGGCCACCTCTTCGGCCCCGCCGCCGGGTGAGGAGACGGCGTGGAGTTCGATCCTGGCCGAGAACCAGGCGCTGGAGGAGGAGGTGGCCGCACTGCGCGAGGCCTGCGAGCCCCTCCAGCAGCAGCACGAGGCGGCCGTCGCCGAGTGGACCGCGCGCGGCAAGGACCGATTGGGACCGGCCTCGGACCTGGCAACCCACGCGGCGCAACTCCGCCGAGCGGCCCTCCAGTCGCACGAGACGCTGGCGGTCGTCGAGTCGCTTCCTGAGGCTATCGAGGAGGACTGCGCGGCGCTGGCTTCGTTGGAGGAGGAGATCGGCGGCCACGTCCAGGCGGCGGTCGCCTCCCGGCGGTTGCGCAGCGGCCTGCGCGGCGCCATGGGCCTGCTGCTGCTGGGCTTCGCGGTGACCGTGGCCCGGGCACACCGCAAGGCCATGGCCAGACGGCGGCGCGAGACCGCCGCCACCTGCCCCTTGTGCCTGGGGCGCGGGCGCCTGGTGCGGCTTTCCGAGCCGGCCGGCGGCAGGGGCCCGCGCCTGGTTCGCTGCCGCAACGTGGTCAGCCGCCAGCCTTACGAGGAGTGCGATTACACGTTTCTGGGCACGTATCGCCCCATGGCCAAGCTTTGCTTCCCCACGCTGGGCGTGCCGCAGGCCGGCAAGACGCACTGGCTGGCGATGCTCTACTGGGAGCTCGGTCGCGGGGCCTATCCCGCGCCCCTACATTTCGAGAACGTGCGTTCCGAGACGACCGACGAGTTCGACGCCATCGTCGAGGGCATCCTCCGCAGCCGCATCGGCACCGCGGCCACGCAGCGCGGGCGCATCCCCCGCCCGCTCGTATTCCACTTCCGCGACCGCGACCGGCTCGGACGCAGCGAGGGGCTGGTCAACGTGTTCGACTATTCGGGCGAGGTCACCTCGGACATGGGAGCCGAGGACTTCCGCCGCCAGCGGGCCTTGCGCGCGGAAGGATACCTGTTCTTCCTCGACCCGACGTACCCGCACGAGCCGCAGGCCCGGGCCCTGGCCGCGTTTCGCGAGGACCTCCGCGCGATCCACGGCCTGGGGGCCTCGGGGCGCCTGGCCGTGCCGGTGGCGCTGTGCATCCCGAAGATCGATCTCCTCGTGGGCCAGGGGTATGCGCTGGCGGACGGCAGCGACGCGGTGACCGAGTTTTACCGCGGGCTGGCCGCGATCGACCCCACCGGGCAGTCCCGCGCGGAGCGGGTGATCGCCGCGCGCTCGCGCCTCACCCTGGGGCTCTACCGGGTGATCTGGCCGGGATGGGAGATCGAGCGGCAGATGCGGGACCTGTTCGGCCGGCGGTACGCCTTCTTCCCGCTCACGCCCGTGGGCCTGGACGGGCGAGGCCAGCGCGACCTGAGCCTGAGGACCATCGAGCCGTTCGGACTGATCGAGCCGCTGTTGTGGCTGATCGAGATGAACGGTTATCGCGTGCTCGACCCTTAACCGCCGCGGACCCGCACCATGCCCTGGCCGCTCGCCTCGCACTTCAGCGCCATGCTTCAGAACCCGGCCATCGCGTTCCGCGATCCGGAGCTGAAGCGTTGCAGCGTGGAGAAGGACGGGCGCAACCAGCCGCGGCCGTGGGCCGGGGCATTCGCGGTGGTGTACAAGGGGATCCACCCCGACGGCAGCCCGTTCGCCGTGCGGGTGTTCGTCACCGAGTCGCCCGAGCGCCGCGAGCGCTACGACCACATCAGCGCGTATCTGCGCGAGCGCCCGCTGCGCTGCCTGGTGCCTTTCGAGTACCGCGACCGCAGCATCCGCTCGGCCAGCGACGGCAAGTGGTATCCGCTGATCCTCATGGACTGGGTCGAGGGGGAGACGCTTTACGAGTGGACCCGCGCGAGCTCGCTGCGCGGCGACCGCGACGCCCTGGCCAGCGCCAGCCAGCACTGGCTCGCTCTGGTTAAGGAGCTGGAGGACGCGCACGTCGCCCACGGCGACTTGCAGCACGCCAACGTGATGGTCACGCCGGAGGGCCAGCTCAAACTGGTGGACTACGACTGCATGTGCGTGCCGGCCCTGGTAGGGCGGCGCAACCTGGAGGTGGGGGTCGAGCCGTATCAGCACCCGCAGCGCGACGCCACCACGCTGCTGTGCCCCGAGCTGGACCGCTTCTCCGCCCTGGTGATCTACGTGGCCCTGCGGGCGCTGGCCGCCGATCCGTCGCTGTGGCACCGGCACGTGGAAGGGCCGGCCCACGACAAGCTGCTTTTCCGCACCGAGGACTTCGCGGCGGGGGCCGACACGCCGATTCGCCGGGACCTGGCCGCCTCGCCCGACCCGGAGGTTGCCGACCTGGCCCGGCAGTTGTTCGAGGCGGCCGCCCGTCCCATGGACCAGGTCCTCCCGCTGGGCGCCCTGGCCAACAGCTTCGCCAAGGTCGAGGCCCTGCTCCGGGCCGAGGAGTGGGATGCGGCCGTGGAGCTGCTCAACCGCCGCGGGCAGTTCAGCGACGCCCCCGAGGCGCTCAAGCCGCTGATCCGCCACGCGTACGAGCACGTCTTCCGCAAGCAGGCGTGGGAGGCGGTGCAGCGCGTGCCCGAGGGGCACGGCGAGCGGGCCGATCGCGCGTTGATCGAAGCCTGGAACGAGCCGCTCCTGGCCGGGTACGGACCGGCCGAAGAGCTGCGTCCCCGACTCGAAGCCGCGCGGCACCACGTGGCCATCCTCGACCGGCTCCGCCACCTGATCCAGGAGTCGTCGCGGCAGATCGTGCTGGCCGAGGAGCGGATGATGGTCGAGCTGGCCGACCAGCTTCCGCCCTACTACCAGCACAGCCTCGGCCCGCGGATCGAGCGGGCGCGGCAGCGTGTCGAGTGCCTCGACGCCCTGACGGCGGCGGTGCGCGACTCGGGCGAGGATGACACGATCCTCCGGGCGTGGCGCCGCGCGCAGCGCAAGATGTGCCAGGACCTCGTGCCCGCGGCGTTCCACGCGTCGATCGGCCGGGCCGAGCAGCGTCGGATGATCGTCGAGTCGCTGAAGCAGATACCGCCGGACCTGCCGGCCGATCAAATGGACCGGCGCGTGCTGGAGGTCTGGAACGAGGAACTGCTCGACGGCTGCGCCGACGCGCAACCGTGGGCCGAGGCCTACCGCGCCGCGGTCGCGCGGCGCGAGGCCCTCGCCCGGCTTCAACGGGCCGTGGAAAGCGGGGACGAAGCCGCCATCGCCCAGGCGGCGGGCGACCCGCTGCTGGCCGACTACCCGCTGCCAGCCGCCTGGGCCTCGATCCTGAAGGCCACCTCGGAAAAGCTCTCTCGCATCGAGGGCCTCGTCGGGGCGATCGCCCAGGGCGATCGGGCGGAATTCCTGCGCCGGTTCGATGCCCGCCTGATCCGCGAGAACCTCGCGCAGTTCCTTGCCCACCGCCAGCGCCTCGAGTCGTGGGTCCGCGGCGACGTGTTGCGACTGGAAACGCTCGGGCTGTCTCCGGCGTTGGCCCGCGCCGGCGTGGCCGGCGTTGATGCGGGCGAGCGGACCTTCCGCCTCCGCTGGACGTGGCCGGAGCCGCGATTCACCGACAGGTGCACCCTGGCCGTGGTCCGCGCCGAGCCGCTGGGCGACGAGGGGCCGGAGGACGTGGAGTGCCTGTTCCGCGGCACCGTGGACCGGGGGACCTGGGAGACGTCGGGCGGAAGCCGGCTGCTCCGCGCCGAGCCCGAATGGACCGACGCCTTCGCGGTGGTCTGGGCCGAGTTGGACCTGGGGTTCGGCGTGCTCCACAGTCCCCCGCTGGTGCTGGGCCGGCTTGCCGCGGCCGGGCCCCGGACGCGGGGGTTCTGGAGCCGGCTGGGCGGTGCGCGGCGACCGGCGCCCCGCGCGGCCGCTTCGACCCCGTCCGAGCCCGACCCGGCCCGGCCCGCCCAGAGCGAGTCTTCGTGACCCCCATCCACCAGCTCTACTGCACGCACTGCACCTACGGCAGCTCGGCCCTGGAGCGGCGCGAGGGCGAGCTGGCCGATCGGACGTTGGGCTACGGCGTGCGTGCGGCCTCGATCGAGCAGGGCCAGCTCCGGCGGGTGTACCAGCAGATCGAGCGCTCGCTGTACTACTACCTTCCCCGCGATACGCCGGCCGAGGATCGGCTGCGCCTGACGGCCGCCACCGCGCCGCGGCGACTGATCTTCTTGCCGGCGGTCGGCGGGCTCCAGGTCATCGCGCGGATCTGCTACCGTGCCCGGGACAGCGAAGGCCGCCCGGGCTCCTACTTCGCCCACGTGCTGCTTCGCGCCCGCACCCCCGCGGCGGCGCCGTGGACCTGCCTCGACGCCCTGCGCCTGTGGGACGCGCCGGGCTGGGCCTCGGAGGACTCGCCGGACGCCCCTTACGTGCTTTCACCCCTGACGTCCCTCGACGCGATGCTGCGGGGCGGGAAGGCGGCGGTGGATGACGAGGCCGTCCTGCAATACCTCATGCTCCGCCCCCGCGCCGAGGGAGGAAGGGTGGCGGGCCTGCTGCCTGCGCGGTGGCACCCGATGGGACAGGCCGAGCGAACCGCGATTCTGCGCGACCTGGTCATCGGCCTGCAGGAAACCGTGGCCGGGCAGGCCCGCCCCGTCCTGCTGCTCGCCGAGCCGAGCGCGGCCGCGCTGCTGTTCCACGCGGCCGTGCGCCTGCTGCCCGAGGGAACGCTCCGCGAGGCGATCGACGTTTCGACGTTCGAGGCCGAGCCGTCCCAAGTCCATACGCGCCTGGCCGCCGTGTGGACGGCCCACCCCCCCCGGACGGCGGAAGCGGCGGTGCATCACGGCCGCGCCCTGGTGGTAGCCACGACGCCGCATCAACGCCCCGGGTCCGCCAGCCCCGCAGGCGCCTACGCCGATCTCGTGCTCAGCCGCCTCTTCCAGGGTGGGTGGGCGCAGGCCGATCGCACGCTTGAGGGGTTCCGCGCCTGCGGTCCGGTCGTGCTGGACGATCTTGGCCCCCTGGCCGCGGCGGAACAGGCCGTGCCCCGGCTGCTCCAGTCAGGCGCCGTGCCCAGCGCGTCCTCGTGGGGCGATGCACCCCGGGCCCAGGAGCACTTCCAGCGCCATTTGGCCGACGCCCTCGCCGCGATGCCCGATCCGCCGTCCGCACTGGCGCCGCTGGTGGGCAGGCCGGCGCACCGGCTGCTGCTGGAGACGTTCTCCGACGGCCGCTTTCCTCAGGCGGATGAGGCGACGGCCTTTCTGGCGCGGTCCGTGCCGCCGGCGATGGTGCCCGAGTGCCTCGCCAGCGAGCGGATCGCCGCCAGGACCAAGGTCGCCATGCTCGCCGCGCGCACGGCGCCCCAAGGGCGCCTGCCGCCGGGCTGCGAGTGGATCTGGCACGAGGCCGCGCAGCCGCCGCGCAGCCGATCGCGAAGTGACGAGGAGCTGCTCCTGCCGGCCCTGCTGGCGGCGCTGGACGAGGCCCCGGCCGAGGCCCTCTGCCGCAACGAAGGCTTTGGCCTGGTGCGTCGGCTCCTGCCGGCCCTGGTCGAGGCCTGTGCGCGAAACCCTGCACGGGCGCGGACGCTCGGGCGCGTGCTCCGCGAGCTGCCCGAGCCCGCGCTTCTGTCGGCACTGAAGACGCTGGGCCCAGGCTTCCTTCACGGGTATCCCGGGGGCGAGCCGGTCATGGGCCAGCGCCTCGGCGAGGTCCTCCGCGACCTGCCCCGGAACCCGGCGCAATGGTCGGCCCGGCTGGACGTCGTGCATGCGGGGGCGCATCTGCTGCCGACCGAGACGGACCGGCGCGTCGCCGCCGCGTGGGAGCGCCTGCGGGCCGCCCTTGCCGCGGCGCAGCGCGCGGCCGCGCCGGCGTCCGAGTCGCCCGGCCCGGCCACCACCGAGCCCATCGACGGGGCCAGCCGGCAGGTCTGCGAGGCCGCGGCCCAGGCGCTGCCCGGGGACCGCTTTGCCGACGACGTGCGCGGCACGCGCAAGATCGCGCTGCTTGCGCGCCTGGCCCCCGAACTGTTCGGCGCCGGGCCTCCGGCTGCGGGCCGCCCGTGGCTGCAGCGGGCGCTGCGGCAGAAGCTCGAGTGGTACTTCGAGACCCAGCAGTGGCCGAGCGTGCCGTTGTGGAAGATGCGGGCCGCGGGGTGGTCGATGGGCCGAGTGTGGCTGGTGGCCATCGCCGTTGCCCTGGTCGTGGCCGCCGTCGCCGTGGGTGCGTTCTGGGCCCTGGCGTCGGCAAACACCTCGCGCGGGGCAACGCCCCGCGAGCCCCCGCGAAGGCTCTGCGAGGCCGCTTCTGCCGCAGGACATCGGCTTCCCGCCGCCGGGGCCCGGTCTGTCATGGTTGGGGGGTCTCGTGGTAAAATGGTACAGCATCAGCACTTCTTCTCCGCAGCCCGGAACGGCTGACCGCCTCGCATGAAATCCTCGCTGGTCTTCATCCTCGGATGCCTTCCCCTGGCGGCGCTCTCGGTCTGGGGACTGCTGGAGATGGCGACGGTGGAGGACCCGGTGCGGTTGGAAAGCCCCTCCGAAGCGGTCGAGCAGGCCCACCGGGCCGCCGAGCAGGCCCGCGCGCAGGCGGCCCTGGAGCGGCAGGCAGTCGATGCCTTGGCCAGGGCCGATCTGCTCGACCCGGGGCCGCTCGATCCGCTCGCCGCGGACGAGGCGTCCGAAGCGCTGCGCTCGCTGGGCGCCGCGTGGGCCGACTGGCGCGAGGCCCTGCACACCGCCGAGGCCGTGGGCGACGCCGCGCGCACGCCGCGGGGGGACGAGCTCGACGCGCTGAAGACGGCCGCCAGCCGGATCGAGTCGATGAAGGCCCAGGTCGAAGCGTCGTCCCTGCGCGGCAAACGGGAGCTCGTGGCCGCGCTGGGCCGGCGCCTCGCCGACCTGCGGTCGCGGATCGAGCGCATCGAGCGCCAGCGCGCGGCCGCCGAGCGGATCGCCCGGGCCCGAGCGGCTTTCGCCGCCGAGGAATACCCGCAGTGCGTGGACCTGTGCGACGAGGTGCTCTCCGCGTACTCGCCGGCGATCGACGCGCAGGCCGCGGAGTCGGTGCGAGCGCTCCGCCGCCGCGCGCAGCTTTGGCTGGAGCACGCCCGGGCGATCGCCGATCTGGAGACCGCGACCGAGCCAGCCGAGCGCCGACTCGTATTGCAGAAGCTCCTCGACAACTACCCAAGCCGCGAAGGTCTGGCCCGAGCCGAGATCGAGGCCCTCGGCGCCCTCGAGGCCGAGCTTGACCGCGTCGCCGCGCGGATCGAGACCGCCGAGCAGGCCAAGGCGGCGGAGCAGGCGCTGGCGAACCTGAAGTCCGACCTGCCGAAGGGCTTCTCCGAGCGGGTCCGTCGCGCGGCGGAGATACTCGACCGGCACGGGACGGCCGCCTGCCGCGACGCGCTCCGCGCCGCAGCGCGGTCGTGGCTGGCCGAGATGCTGCCCCAGAAGCAGCTTTCCGAATCGCCCCAGCTCCGCGAGGTGGAGACGACGCGGCACGAGATCGTCCGCGGGTTCTTCACCGAGGTCAAGTCGCCGCACGGGTTCAAGCGCTACGAGACCTACGAGCAGTCGGTCAACCCGTCGGCCGACGTGGGCACCTACCTGGCCAAGGAGCTTCTGGGCAGTCCGGCGCCGACCGTGCTGCGGCGCTGCGTCGAGCGTTACGAAATCGCCCGCACCGGGTTGATCGACTCCCCGGGCGAGAAGGAGCGGTGGCAGCGCCTGGCCGAGTTGTGCGTCCAACTGGAAGAGGAACTGAAGGAGTACCGCGCCAAGCCCGGCAGCGGGCGCGAGGCCCTTTCCTTCGCCGCGGAGCGGCGCTTTGCCGCGCGCGTGCCCGACTCGCCCGACTGGATTCCCCTGGAGAAGCTGTTCGGGCCCGAAGAGGCCGCCTCCCAGTGACGCGGCCCGCCCGAGCGACCGACGACCACGCACCCGAGCGACCTTGACGTCATGACACGAACGCCCTACTCCCAGGAAATCAGCCGGCAGAACAAGGCGTGCTTTTTGTTCCTCCTGGACCAGTCGTTCTCGATGGAGGAGCCGCTGGGGAATTCGTCGAACCGCAAGTGCGACGAGCTGGTGGGGGCGATCAACGGCTGGCTTCAGAACATGGCCATCCGCGCCAGCGGCGATCAGGGGATCAAGGACTGGATGGACGTGGGGGTGTTCGGCTACCGCACCGATCGCAACGCCAGCCCGATCATCCAGTCGGCCCTCACGGGGCCTCTCGCCGGCCGCACACTGGTCTCGATCACGGAGGTCGGCGACCACCCGGCCCGCATCGACACCCGCGTGCAGCGGATCGCCGACGAGGACACGGGCGAGATGATCGAGGTTCCCTGCGACGTGCCGGTGTGGGTGGACCCGGTGGCCGAGGGGGGCACGCCCATGTGCCACATGTTCTACCGGGCCCACGAGATCCTCAGCGAATGGATCGGCCGGCACCCGCGGAGCTTCCCGCCGATCGTGGTCCACATCACCGACGGCGAGTCGCAGGACGGCGACCCGATCCCTTACGCCGACGCGGTCAAGCGCCTGGCCACCGAGGACGGGAACGTCCTGCTGTTCAACTGCCACCTGTCGATGACGGCCGCCGACCCGTTCCTGTTTCCGGCCGCCGACCAGGGCCTCCCCGACGAATTGGCCCGCGGCCTGTTCCACATGTCGAGCGTGCTGCCCGACCCGTTTGTGCGCCACGCGGTGGGGGAGGGGCTCGCCATTCAGAACGGAGCGCGGGGCATGGCCTTCAACGCCGATATGGTGTGTCTTATTCAGTTCCTCAACATGGGAACCCAGGCCGCGCCCGGCCTGCGCTGAAGCCCAGCGGTCCCCCGTCCCCGTGTCCGGCCATGCCGCTTGCGCATCGCATCTTCACGCTGGCCAAAGACGCCGAGCATCCTGAGGAGAACCAGGACGCCTGCCGGGTCGATCCCCGGCGCGGGGTGGCGGCCGTGGCCGACGGCGTGTCGGCGAGCCTCTTCGCGCGACGCTGGGCCGAGCTGCTCGCCGAGGCCGCCGTGGCCGACCTGCCCGACCCGGATCGGCCCGCGCCGTTCGCCGACTGGCTCGACCGGCTCCGCCGCGCCTGGGCCGGCGAGATCGACCAGGAGAGCCTCACCTGGTTCCAGAAACCCAAGATGAAGCAGGGGGCCTTCTCGACGCTCCTGTGGATGTGGCTGGAGGAGCCTCCGACGGAGGCGACCGACGTGGACGATTCGCGCCGGCTCCGGGTGGTCTCGATCGGCGACTGCTGCCTGTTCCACGTGCGCTCGCGTCGGGCACTGCGGTCGTTTCCCATCACCCAGGCCGCGGAGCTGGAGGCCGACCCCATGGCCCTGGGCAGCCGCGACCTGGGGCGCGACGCCAACCTCCGCTTCCAGCGGCTCGACACGGAGTGCCGGCTGGGCGACTGGCTCGTGCTGACCACCGACGCCGTGGCCGACTGGCTCCTCCGCCGACTGGAGCAGGGCGGCCAGCCGCCCTGGGACCGGCTTGGCGCGATGACCGAGCCGGAGTGGCACACCGAGATGGAGTCGCTTCGGCGGGCCGGGGAGATGCGCTACGACGACGCCACCCTGGCCGTGTTGGAGGTGGTGGGGCGCGTGGAGCAATCCTCGCTCGGCCAGGCGGCAGTCCCCGAGGCGGAGTGCTGCGAGACGGTCAGCCGGCCTCTCGCCGCTTCGGAGCCGCAACCCGCCCGGCCCCCGCTGCCCGACGCTGCCCGACCGCCCGCGGCCGAGCCGGTTCCGGCGGGATCGGAATCCGAAGTGGATCTGGACCTTCCGCCGGAGCGGCTCTCCGGGGACTGGCGCGAGCGGCTCAAGACGCTGTCGGAGGAGTTTGCCGATCAGGTCGGCGACCAGCTCACGCGGACGTGGGAACAGCTCAAGAAGGCCGGTCTCTCCGCGGACGAGGCGTTCCGCCGCTACCGCGACAAGCTCCGCTCGCGGTCGAAGAAGGAGTGATGCGATACCACCAGATCCCTACGGGAGAGGGCTGGGGCGAGGGCGGGTTGACGCCCGGTGCGGCCTCGATCGGCCTGTGAGCGCCCACGCCCGAGCTCACCCCGCCACGGTCTCCAGCGACATCGCCTCTTCGGGCGACTCGACGGTCCGCTCGACGGCGCCGGTAGCCTTCACGCGGGCGGCGACGGCGGGGGTCACGTCGGCCTTCACGCGGCCTTCGCCCAGGGCGGCGGCCGCGGGGTTCTTCTCGTAGAAGGTCGGCGGCTCGTAGGTCCAGCCAGAGGCCAGGCGTTTCTCCTCGCGGTGCATCGTCCAGGAGAGGTAAGGACCGCCCACGGCGCTATACAGCCGCGACTTCCAGCCGAACTCGGCGTGCAGCTCGCGGAGCAGGGCGTCGAGCTTCGCGCGCACCGTGGGATTGCGGCGGAAGTAGCGTCGCGAGGCGGTCGTCACCGCGCTGAACGTCGTTTCCAGGCCCCGCGACTCCCAGTGCATCCGGCGGCGGATCCGCGGGTCGGGATAGTCCTTGTACCTCTTCCACCCTGCCAGCAGCGTGCTGACGATGCGGGTGACGCTGGGGCCGTTGACCTCGAAGTCGCGCCGGAAGGCCCGCTCCAACATCTCCGCCTCGGCCCCGGGCGGGATGTGGGGGTGGCGGTAGTTGAAGACGAGCTGCCCGTGGATGTCGCCCACGTGGTACTCGCTGGGGTCTTTCATCCGGCCCTGCGCCTCCAGCTCGCGATGGAGCGGGGTGCCGGGGATGGGCGTGTAGAGCATGAACTGGTGGAAGTCGGTGTCGTAACGCACGGCGTAGTCGATCACCGCGTCCATGTTCTCCGGGTTGTGGTTCTCCAGGCCGATGATCGTCGAGCCGAGGACCTTGATCCCGTGCTGGCGGAGCGTGCGGACCAACTCGAAGGCGTCGTGGCCGTGCAGCTTCCGGTACTGGCTGTCCTCGCCCTCCAGCCCCAGCCAGACCCACGACACGCCCAGGCCCACGAGCTGCTCCATCGTGTAGGAGCGCAGCGCGTTGGCCGAGCTGAACACGTTCAGGCTCCAGGCCTTGTCGTGCTTCTCCATCAGCTCCAACAGGCGCAGCGCGCGCTTGCGATGGAGAAGGAAGTTCTCGTCCATGACGAAGAAGGAGCAGACCTTCATCCCCTCCTCGAGCTGCTCCATGACGTCGAACAGCTCGTCGCCGGTCTGGTAGAAGTTGAAGAACTTGCCCTTGCCGCCGAACATGGCCGACGTGGAGCAGAAGTTGCAGCCCACCGGGCAGCCCACCGAGGGAATCAGGGCCGCGGCCGTGTCGCCCTCCTTGTTGTTGAGCGTCACGCCCATGTTGCGCGAGGCGATTCCGGAGAGGATGTGCGGGTGGCGGATCGGGCGGTCGGGGTTCTCGCCCACGAACCTGCGGAACCAGCGGATGCCCTCGCCCTTGACGACGTGGTCGGCGTCGATCCGATCGGACAGGTCGGGGACGTTGGCGACGTGCCCGCCCACCACGATCACCGCGTGCGGCTGGTACTGCCGGATCAGCTCGCACATCTTCTTGACCTTGAGCTGATTGGGGATGATCGAGCTGATGCCCACCACGTCGTAACGGTTCTCGCGGATCTCCTCGACGAACCGGTCGAGCGTGGGGAAGTCGAGCAGCGTGCACGGGGCCTCGATGTTCGTCTGGATCATCATCAGGCCCCAGCTCCGGTGGAACATCCGCAGCGAGTACGGCCCCTGCTCCCGCGTGACCTGGTTGTGATACAGCTCCATGGGGTTCATCTTGCGGCTGCCGTACTCGTCGTCCTGGCAGTAGGGACCGAAGACGCTGGTCAACAGGACCTTGGCCTCGGAGCCGAGAGGATGAACCGGAAAGGCCGAGTCGGCGCGGTCGTGCGTCGCGTGCGTGGGGAGTGCGTCGTTGAGCTGGGTCATGGATGGATCTTCCGTTGCGAGTGTCGGGCGTTCTGTGACCCTATCGGCAACCTGCCCGGAACCGGTGGTGCTGCTTCCAGGTCCTCCCCCGAGATTGTAAGTTTCCTCGGGGAAAGCCGTGTTCCCGATGCGTATTCGTTGTGTAATAGCTATGTAAACGGGGATGCAAAAACGGAAAACAGGACTCCAACTCAACCCAACCCGTCCAATCTCCCGAGCGGGGGCCGGTCGTGCCCCCAGCCAATCAGGCGCGGCCCAGGCGTTGTTCGAGACGTCTTCTGGCATGGCGCGGACGGTCTCGACCGAGCGCCTGGAAGCGGTCGGGACGTCGTCAAGGAGAGGGTCGGGCGGTCTTGCTTAACGCCGCGGCCCGAAGTCCTCTGACTTGGTTGCTCTCAGTCCCCCCGACCGGTAGAATAGGCCCTCTTCACACCAAACACGCGGCGGCCCGCTGACGTCGGCCGGCCGCAAGGGCTGGAGATCATGGCGGACTCCTTCGACCCCTACTATCGCTGGCTGGGCATTCCGCCCGAATATCAGCCGCCCGATCACTACCGCCTGCTGGGCATCGTCCGCTTCGAGTCCGAGGCGGAGGTGATCGCCAACGCCGCCGATGCCCGCATGAGCCACTTGCGCGTGTTCCAGGCGGGCAAGCACAGCAAGCTCTCGCAGAAGCTGCTCAACGAGGTGGCGGCCGCCAAGATCTGCCTGCTCACCCCCGAGAGAAAGGCCGCCTACGACGTGCAGCTCGCCGCGGGCGGGCCACAGGCTGCGACCGCCCCGTCCGGCCCCGCCGTTCCGCAGGGCGAGGTGCGCTCCGCCCCGCCGCCCCTGCCAGGGCCTCGGCCCATGCCGCAACCGGCCGCGTCGGCGGCCCCGCAGCCCGCCGCGGCCGCCCCGGCCTCCCGCTCCGCCCCGATGCCCGCGGTGGTCGTCGCGACGGATCAGCCTGCGGTGGTCGTGCGCGATGCGCCCGTGGCGGCGCGGCGCGCGTCGGGCCCGTCGAGCACCCGAAACCTCGCGCTCACGATCGTCAGCATCGGGGTGTCGCTGGTCCTCGTGCTGATCGGCGCGATGGTGCTTTCCTCGCAGCTCGGCCAGAAGCAATCGACGGCCGCCCTCGACGCCGACCGCGACGAGGAGTCCTCGTGGGACGCCGATCTGTCCGGCGGCACCCCGCTCGACGACGCCACCGCACGCCAGGACACCAACGACCGCGACGGAGCTTCGCGGGAGAACGAGAACCCGGGAGCGGACGGGACAGACACGCCCGGCAGAGACGAGTCGCCGGCCGGCGATCGCGGCGCCGAATCGGAGGGCACCGAGGCGCCGATGGACTCGCGCGAGCCTGAGCCGGGCGACGAGAAGCCGGAAGGCCAACCGGGCCCGGGGCCCAAGGGCGACGAAGAAAGGCGGCCCTCCGAGAACGTCAACACCAGGGCACCGCGCCCCCCGGAGAGCGAGCTGGAAACGGCCCGGCGGCTCGTGGACGAGCAGTTCCAGCTTGCCGGCTCCCGCGCGCCCTCGGAGTCGATTGCGCTGGCCGACCGGCTGTATCGGGCGGCCCGGGAAGAAGGGATGCCTCCGGCGGAGAAGTACGCGCTGCTGGAGCGGGCCGCCGACCAGGCGATCGAAGGCGGCGACGCACGGCGGGTGATGGCGGCCGTCGAGGCCCTGGGCAGGGCCTTCGAGATCGACGCCCCGGCAGCGCGGCACACGGCGCTCTGGCGCTTTGCGGAGCGGGCCGACGATTCCGTGCGCCGCGAGGGCTTCGTCGAGCAGTCGCTCGCGCTGATCGACGAGCTGACCGATCGCGGCGACTACGAAGAGGCCCGCGCGCTTGCGTCCAAGGCGCTGGAGCTCTGCCGGCAGACGCCCCCGGTCGCGCTGCGCGGCGCGGCCGAGGACCAGTCGGCCTGGCTGGCCGAAGCGCTCAGGCGCCGCGCCGAGCGAGAAGCCGCCGAGCCGACCCTCGCCGATTCGCCCGACGACGCCCGCGCCCACCTGGCGGCGGGCATCTGGCGGTGTTTCTTCCGGGACGATTGGGACGGGGGGGCCGTTCACCTCTCCAAGGGCGGCGACGAAGGCCTGCGGCAACTGGCCTCGCTGGAGATCGACCGGCCGGCCGACGCCGACGGCCGGGCCGGTCTGGCCGATCGCTGGTGGGAGCTGGCGGAGTCGGCCGAGGAGCCGCAGCGCGCGTGGTATCGCCGGCGCGCGGCCCAATGGTACCTTCGGGCCCTCCCTGACGCGACCGGGCTCACCCAGGCGAAGATGCTCAAGCGGCTTGGCGACGCGGCCGCCGGTCTGAAGCGGACGGCGCGCGACGCCCGGCTCGCGGTGCAGATCCACGAGGCCCTGTTGAGCGATTCCACGATCGGCGCGGAGCAGCGCGCCGCGATCCAGGAGCAGCTTGCCGCGTGGAGCCGCCTGGCCGCCCCGCCCGACCACACGTGGAGCCCCGGCACCGAGGCCGCCTCGGCGGGAGCCCCCGGCGCCCCGGAGGTGGAGGAGCTGCTGCGATCGGCCGCGTCGCTGATCGCCGCGCGCAGCCACGAGGCCGCGCGGGACAAGCTCACCGAGGCGATTCGCCAGGACCCCGAGGACATCCGCGCCTCGCTGACGATCGGCTTGATCGACGCCTTGAGGGAAGGCGACTTCGACGCGGCGGAGAACCGCTTCAACGGGTGCCTCCGCAAGCGTCCCGAGGACGTGGCGTCGCTGAACAACCGGGCGCTGACCGAGGTTCGCATGAAGCAGCTCCGCCGCGCGGTGCGCGACTGGGAGAAGGCCGTCGAGCAGGCTCCGGAGTGCCCCGAGGTGCTGCACAATCTGCGTCGGTGCAAGTACCTGCACGAGCGGAACGTGCTGGCCCTGGACGCGGCGACGCTCAAGGCCATCGACGAGGTGACCGCGCGGGCCGACGCCAGCCGATTCTCGTTCAACAGCGGCGTCCACTGGAAGTACATGGCGGCCAAGGCCTCGGCGAGCGGTGTTACGGGATGGCCCGGCTCCGAGAGCCTCGAAGACCGCGCCTGCGTGGTCTGCAACGGTCTGGGGCACGTGGACTGCCCCAATCGTAACTGCCGCAAAGGAAGCGTGCGGGTCATGCAGACCCGGGTCGTGGGGCGCAATCCCGTCACGGGCGCGAAGATCACGGAGACGGTGCCCGTTCCGGTCCCGTGCCGTACGTGCCGCGGCCAGGGCCGCGTGCCGTGCAAGGCCTGCGTGCGCGGCGAGGGTCGGTATTAGGAGGAACCGTGTCGGGAGCCGCACGGCCTTCCGGGCCGCGAAGGGATCACGCAGAAACAACTTCGCCGTTCGCTGGACGATAGGGACGCATTCGATGGCACGCCGGATGGACGACGGCGTGGACGGGAAACGAGTCCGCCAGGCAGTGTGGGAGGGTGCGGCAATGTCCATGTCACTTCGCTGGAGCGGCGTTGTGGTGCTCGCGTTTCTCGTGGCCGCCGCCCAGGGCGCCGAGCACCCCGACGGCTGGAGCACCGACTCCCCACGCCCAGAGCTGGCCCCGCGGTTCCGCGTGGAGCGACAAGACCGCGGCGCGGCGCACGCCTACTACCTCGGCATCGCGGGTGGGGGGCATCCCGCACCCGACGGCCGGTGGCTCCGCCGCGTACCCATAGCGGCCGGGGCCCACTACCGATTCGCGGCCGAGTATCGCGCGCAAGACGTGGCCACCCCCACGCGCTCGGTGCTCGCTCGCGTGGAGTGGCTTGACGAGCAGGGCAAGCGCGTGGGCACGCCGGAGCATCCGCCGACGTTGCCCGAGACCATCGCCGACGGGTGGTCGAGGATCGAGGGCATCTACCTCGCGCCGGATCGGGCGGCGGAGGCCCGCATCGAGCTGCACCTGCGCTGGGCCCCGCAAGGCAGCGTGCTGTGGCGGGGCGCGGATCTGACTCCGTGCAAGGCGCCCGCCCCTCGCGTCGTGCGTCTTGCCGCGGTCAATCATCGCCCCCGCGGCAAGACGCCGGAGGACAACCTCCAGCAGTTCGTCGAGCCACTGGAGGAGGCCGCCAGGCACAAGGCCGACGTGGTGTGCCTGGGCGAGGGCATCACCGTGTGCCGCACCGGCAAGAAGTACGCCGAGGTGGCCGAGCCCGTTCCCGGGCCTTCCACCGCGTTCCTGGGCCGCCTGGCCGCGCGGCATCAGCTCTACCTGGTCGCCGGCCTGTACGAGCAGGAGGGCAAGCTGGTGTATAACACCGCGGTGTTGATCGGCCGCGACGGCAGGCTGGTCGGCAAGTACCGCAAGGTGTGCCTGCCGCGCGAGGAGATCGACGGCGGGATCACGCCGGGCAGCGACTACCCGGTGTTCGACACGGACTTCGGGCGCGTGGGCATGATGATCTGCTGGGACGTCCACTTTCCCGAGGTGGCACGCGCGCTGTGCGCGCGGGGCGCGGAGGTGATCCTGCTCCCCATCTGGGGCGGCAACGAGACGCTCGCCAGGGCCCGGGCCATCGAGAACCAGGTGCACCTGGTGGCCAGCGGCTACGACTTCAAGACCGCCATTTACGACCGCCGCGGCGAGGCGCTGGCCGCCGCGGAGAAAGACCCGCAGGTCCTCGTGGCCGAGGTCGATCTCGGCGCGCGGACGTACTGGCCCTGGCTGGGCGACTGGCGCGGCCGCATCTGGCGGGAAGGACCGGCGCGCGGGGTTGAGTGAAAGGGGCCCCTTCCCCGGCAGCGTCAACGCCCCTTCTCAATCAGCAGCACGGGGCGGAGGATGCCGCCGAGGTCCAGATCGGTGATCTTCGAGTGGTCCACGCGCACGGCCACGACATTCGCGCCCCGGCGCGCGGCTTCGGTGAGGTCCACTTCAAACGGCTTGCGCTTCTTCTCGCTTCGGCCGACCTCGCGGCCGTTGACCCACACCGTGGCGTCGCCGTCCACCTCCAGGAACACCAGCGCCAGAGGCCCGTCGGTCTTGGGGACCTCCAGTGTCGCGCGGTACCACAGCACGGTCTGCCGGTCGGGGAGGCCCTGGGCGTTGAGCGTGTTGGAGAACGTGGCCACCTCGCGCCAGCCCGAGTCGTCGTGCTCCGCGCGCGAAAACCCCTGCGATGCGCCCTCGTCCTTCTCGTCGCAGGTCATGCGCCAGCGATCGGGAAGCACGCCAAGGAGCCTGTTGGGCCCGGCCGTGGCCTCGGCCCCGGCCTCGACGCACGGGCCCAGGAACCGCCGCACGTAGTTGACCGTGTAATGATTGCCCAGCCCGCTCTTCTGGTTGGCCTCGCTTCGAGCAAGCAAGGCCTCATAGTGGCGCTGGGCCGCGGCCAGCGCGCCGCGATTGACCGCCTCGCGCAGCGCGATGTACTGCTCGGCGTTCTTCAGGCCTTCGTCGGCCATGCGCACGCGCGCCAGCCGCGTCTGGTCGCCCCCGGCGGCCGCCGCGGCCCGGTCGATCGCCGCCCGGCATCGGGCCAGCAGCTCCGGCGTATAGACCAGGTGCAGGGCGAAGAAGCTCCCCGAGTGGCAGTCCAGCTCCGCGAAGGCCCGGTCGATGGCCGTCCAGTACTGCTTCATGGCCGGGGCGGCCGGGCCGTAGAACTTCGAGTAGAAGTCGTCCATCACGGCGTCCGCGTCGGCCGCCGGATCGTAGGCCAGCCGGATGCTCAGGTAGATGTGCGGGCCGTAGATCTGCCAGTTGGCCAGGGTTTCCAGGTTGATGCCGATGCACCCCTTTTCCTTCAGGTACGGGATGTCGTGCTTCCACACGCTGTGCATCGAGAACGGGACGCAGCACTCCGCCAGGTTGTAGTTGTAGGTGCGGTAGGCGACCCGCGAGGCCGCCGCGGACCAACCCTCGAGCAGCTCGGCGAGCTGACGACGCGAGGGGCAGTCGGGATGGCCGATGCGGTGGAACCGGCAGTAGCGGATCGGCGCGATCCACGCGCAGAGATTCGGCTCCAACTTCACGCCGCTGGTCGGGGCCTGGGTGTAGTCCGCATAGCAGTAGAAGCTGAGGATCGATTCCGGCTCCGCGGCGGCCACGTGCCGGGCGACCTCCTGGTAGAAGTCGCAGTAGCGGTTGGAGATGCAAACGTGCCCGCTGGAGGGCTCGATCGATTGCGGGTCGTCCTGCCGGCGGCAGGTCTCGCACTCGCAGTAGCCCCGCCCGTCCGGCGGTGAGATCGACGGGTGGGTCTGCCCCGCGCGGATCGACTCGATCACCCCCTCGGCGAACCGCTTGCGAAGCTCCGGATTCGACGTGCAGAACCAGTCGCTCGGCGCGCGCCGCCCGTCGCGCAGCCGGAACCATTCGGGATGCTCGTCGAACAGGTCTTGGGAGACGTAGCGGCCCCACGAGTGCCCCGTGTGGAGGCGCACGCCGCCGGCTCCGTTCCAGGTCTTCCAAAGGGTCGCGCCCGACCACTGCGAGCCCCAGATGCTGCGGTACAGGAAGCCGGGCCTCTCGGTCACGTCGAGCTTCTCGACCCGCAGGTTCTCGGTCCGGGGATAGACCTCGCCCAGCGGGTGATCGATGAAGTAGCGGCACCCCCAGTGCTCCAGGAGTCGGCAGGCCGCCCTGACGGTGGCCGTCTCGCCCTGGCCCGCCAGGAGCACGCGCCGCCCGTCCGTGCGAATGCGCAGGCCCTCGCGGCTGGGGCTCTTGATGTCCTCCAGGCGCAGGCCGGCCTCGACCGCCGCGCGGCCGACGAGGATCGCCGGCTTGCCCTGCGGCGCGCTCGCGGCCACGGGCAATTCCGCGCCGGTCATCTTGCGGATCCAGTCCACCAGCACCTCGGCGGCGTACTGGTCGCCGTGCGGATCGCGACGGCGTGTCCGCTGCGCGGCGTGGTCCTTTGGCGCAACGACCACGGTGGCCACGGGCTTGCCGTCGCGCACCACGTCGATCGCGCCGACGGTGTCGGGCAGGGCCGCCACGATCGCGCCGACGACAGCGACCACCACCCCCGAGATGAGTCGAGCGGACCGGAACATGCGCCCTCCTTCATGTTAAACTGCGAACCGATCTGGAAGACTTCCGAAGTCTGCGAGACCACGGAAGTCGGAGGGATCGGAAGTCGGGTGGATCACAGGCCTGACAAATGCCCCCCGATGGCTTACTATGTACCCGGAGCCCGTCGGGGTCGCAAGGCTGGGCCGCGGTTGGGGCCGGCGGTCGCTCCGTACGAGCAGCCGTTGACGTCCTGGGAGCAAGCCGGCCTTGAGATACGTCCCCACCAAGACCACGTATCTGGAAATGCGGCACCGGCCGCCCGGGACGGCGCAGGGCCGCGCGGTCCTGCCCGACGGCGTTCGCGTGGCGCGCCTGGCCCGGCCTTCGGTCGAAGCCTACCGCCGCCTGTACGACGCCGTGGGGAGCCGGTACGGCTGGACGGATCGCAACCTGATGCCGGACGACGAGTTGCGCGCCATTCTCCAGGACGATCGGGTGGAGGTCCACGTGCTCCACCTCGGCGGGGGCCCGGCCGGATACGCCGAGCTGGATTGCCGCGACCGCCGCGCCATCGAGATCGCGTACTTCGGGCTCCTGCCGCAGTTCGTGGGCCGCGGATTGGGAAGCCGATTCCTGCAGTGGGTTGTGGACCGTGCGTGGTCCTTTGACCCGCAGCGGGTGTGGCTTCACACCTGCGACCTCGACCACCCTGCGGCGCTGCGCCTGTACGGGAAGGCCGGTTTCGAGGTGTACGACCAGCGCACGGTCCAGCAGGCGCTTCGCGAGGAATGAGCCGCCTGGCAAGCGGAGCCTCGAACCCAGGCGTTCCGGGCCGGGCCGACACGGCCCGGCTCGGATTTCTCGTTGGCTCCGTCTCGGGCTCACAGCGCGGCGCGGGGTCGGTGGTCGGTTCTTCCGGGGGGTACAAATCTTGTCGCACGGTTAGCAACCCCCATTTGCGTTGGCCGAGCCCCGTGCTATGATACGGGCGATGGTGGTGAGTAGCGGTCGAGCCCCGACGGGAAAACTCGTTCCGGTCCCTCTGCGATTCGCGTAGCGGCACTTCTCTTCGAGATTGCCCTTCTCCAGTTGCGGGAAGCTCTCCCCCTGACTGTTTGTCCGCCGGTCTCCTCGCTTGATAGGGGCTCGGGGCCAAGGGCCGGCGGTCGTGTGGGTTTTCGTTTTTTTGTTTCAAGGAGTGGCGCAATGCCGCAAGGGACGATCAAGAAGCTGATCGCGGACAAGGGTTTTGGTTTCATCGAGGGACAACGGGGCGACCTGTTTTTCCACCACAGCGCGGTCGAGGGCACGACCATCGAGGCGCTCCGCGTGGGACAGGCCGTGACCTACGAAGAGGGCCGCGGCCCCAAGGGCCCCCGGGCAGAGAACGTCCGCCCGGCCTAGCCCGGCGGACCAACGAAGGGAGTAGTAGATGACGAGCATTTACGTGGGCAACCTTCTCTCGACCGTCACCGAGGACGACATCCTCCAGGCATTCAGCCAGTACGGGGCCGTCGCCGAGGTGAAGATCATCAAGGATCGCGAGACGGGACGCTCACGCGGCTTCGCGTTCGTGGACATGAACGACAAGGATGAAGCCGCCAATGCGATCAAGGCGCTGGACCTCCGCGAGCTCGGGGGTCGGGCGGTCACCGTGAACGAGGCCCGTCCCCGAGAGGACCGGCCCCGTCGCGGCCGCGGCGGCAGATCCCGACGCTACTAGACCGCAGCGCCCGGCTCGCTTGCGAGAAATGCACGCTGCTCCCGCCCGGGGATTGGCTCCCAGGCGGGAGCAGTTTCCTTTGATGGTTCCCTCGCGGCTGAGCATCTCCGCACGACCGACCGAGAAGGCCTATGAGACTCCTCCTGTTCAGCGACCTGCACGCCGACGCCCAAGCCGCCCAGGGCCTTGTGGACCGCTCTGCCGAGTTCGACGTGCTTGTCGGAGCCGGCGACTTCGCCCGGGTCCGCCGCAAGGTCGAGGTCGCCATCGACGTGCTCAAAGCGGTCGACAAGCCCGTCGTGCTCGTGCCCGGCAACAACGAGACCCTGGACGAACTGACCGCCGCCTGCCAGGGGTGGGAAAGCGCCCGCGTGCTTCACGGGTCGGGCGCGACGATCGACGGCGTCGCGTTCTACGGCCTGGGGGGCGGCGTGCCCGTCACCCCGTTCGGCGCGTGGAGCTACGACTTCGACGAGGCCCAGGCAGCCGCGCTGCTGGCCGACTGCCCCGAGGGCTGCGTCCTGGTGACCCACTCCCCGCCCCAAGGTGCGGCCGACGCCGCCTCCTCTGGCCAGAGCCTGGGCAGCACGGCAATCCGCGACTGTGTCCTCCTGAAACACCCCGCCTTGGCCGTCTGCGGCCACATTCACGACAGTGCGGGCCAGCAGGTCGCGCTAGGCGACACCCCCGTTGTCAACGCAGGGCCGGGCGGCATCGCCTGGTCGCTTGGGGCCTAGCCGAGCCGCCATAGACGGAAACGAGCGCCAACCCGTCGATTCCCCGGCCCCCCGGGCCGCAAGCCGCGGCGAGTGTCCAATTCCTCGTTTGCACGCCGCGTGCATCCGTGGGACAATGCCCGCGCCCCACCGTGCTGCTCCCGGCCGGGGTTGGTCGGCCGAAACATGCCCTCAGTCCGGGGGGAAGTCGTTTTTGACCTATCTTTTCCAACCAACCCACAATGACGTTACCCCTCCTTGGGATGTCGCCGCGCATCTGCCCCGAGCCACCAGGCCTTTCCTGGCGCAACCTGCTCTGGAATAATGATTTGCGCTGCAACCCGCCGTTCGGGGTGCGTTTCCTGGAAAAACTCGCTGCTGTTGCACAACAACTCCGGCGCCGCTCGCGTCCTGCCGACCCAAGAATCGATCAACGAGGAGGTTACGGCACTTCGACACGGACCGCTGGTGTTAACGCGCTCGGCGCACAACCTCCCCCTTCAGCGTTATCAAGGATTTGATGGCCAAGTCGCAATCCAAGACCCGCGGCGCACGCCCCAATACTCCAGAACGCGCCACGGCACCCAAGCTGCCGTATCAGCCCCAGCTTCCCAAGCAGTATCGGCCGGGGATCGGGGTCATCGCCTGCGGGGGGATTACGGGCGACCACCTGAAGTCGTACCGCAAGGCGGGCTTGCGCGTGGTCGCCTTGTGCGACGTGGACCGCGCCCGGGCGGAGCAGCGCCGCGACGAGTTCTACCCCCAGGCGGCGGTGCACCGCGACTATCGCGAGGTGCTCGCGCGGGAGGACGTGGAGGTGGCCGACCTGGCGGCCCACCCGCACCAGCGGGTCGAGATGCTCCAGGCGGCCCTGGAGGCCGGCAAGCACGTGCTCAGCCAGAAGCCGTTCGTGCTCGACCTGGACTTCGGCGCGCGCATGGCCGACCTGGCCGATGCCCAAGGCGTGAAGCTGGCCGTCAACCAGAACGCGCGCTGGGCCCCGCACTACAGCTACGTGCGCCAGGCGATCCACGCCGGGCTGTTGGGCGAGCTGTCGGCCGCGCACCTGGCCGTTCACTGGGATCACACCTGGGTCGCCGGCACCCCGTTCGACGAGGTCAAGCACCTGATCCTCTACGACTTCGCCATCCACTGGTTCGACCTGTTGACCTGCTTCTTCGGCGAGCGCCGGCCGCTGCGCGTGTATGCCTCGATCGCGCGGACGCACGGGCAGCAGGTCAAGCCGGCCATGCTCGGGCAGGCCCTGATCGAGTATGCGGGGGCGCAGGCCACGCTGGCATTCGACGCCGACACGCGGTTCGGCCCCTTGGACGAGACCTACGTGACCGGCGAGCGCGGCACGATCCGCAGCACGGGGGCGAGCCTCCACAAGCAGAAGGTCACGCTTTACACGGCCGAGGGCGCGGCCCGCCCGCGACTGGCCGGGCGCTGGTTCCCCGACGCCTTCCGGGGTACGATGGGCGAGCTGTTGCGGGCGGTGGAGGAGGACCGCGAGCCGGAGAACTCCGCGCGGAGCAACCTGCGGAGCCTGGCCCTTTGCTTCGCCGCGGTGGCCAGCGCCGAGCGGCACGCGCCGGTCGTGCCCGGCGAGGTGACCCGGATGCCGGAGTAGCCGCAGCCGCGACGGCGATCACCCCCCTTCGAGCAGGCACCCCCTGACATGTCGCCGATCGACTACGCCGTCCTCGCCGCCTACTTCGCCGTGGTCCTCGGCATAGGGTTTCTCTTCCAGCGGCTGGCGTCGCGCAGCCTCGACAGCTACTTCCTCGGCGGCAAGAGCATGCACTGGCTGGCGATGGCCATGTCGGGCTCGGTCTCGACGTTCGACATCACCGGCACGATGTGGATCGTCACGCTCTTGTACCTGTTCGGCATGAAGTCGATGTGGAACCACTGGATGTGGGGCTTCCTGATGGCGGCCTTCTTCCTGTCCTACATGGGCAAGTGGGTCCGCCGCAGCGGCGTGATGACCGGCGCCGAGTGGATGGTCACCCGGTTCGGCGACGGGCCCGGTGGACGCCTCGCCCGACTGGCCTACACGCTGATGGCCGTGGTCACCTTGACCGGCTTCGTGGGCTACGCCTTCCAGGGCATCGGCAAGTTCGCCTCGGAATACGTCACGTTCGGCCTTGCGCCGCACGAGGCCGCCCCGATCTGCGCGATCGCCGTCTTCGCCATCACCACGCTCTACGTGCTCCTCGGGGGGCTGTACAGCGTGGTCATCACCAACGTGATCCAGACCGTGATCCTCACCGTGGCCAGCATCCTGATCGCGGGCGTGGCCTACTGCACGGTCACGCCCGAGCTTCTGGCCGAGAAGTTGCCCGAAGGATTCGCTTCGCTGGCGCCCGTGTGGCGCGTGGAGGCGACGCGCGAGATCGCCGACGCCGGGTATGCGGGTTATCAACTGTTCGGCGCGCTGGTCATCGTGTGGGTGGTCAAGGGGCTGTTGCTCAACGCGGGCGGGCCCGGGCAGATGTACGACTTCCAGCTCTTCCTCGCCACGCGCAGCCCGCGCGACGCTTCGAAGCTGGGGGCCGCCTGGAGCCTGTTCCTCATCGTGCGCTGGGCCATGTGCATGGGAATCGCCCTGCTGGCCCTGACCGGGCTGATCGGCGCCGGCGCCTCCTCGGGCGGCGCTGCCGGCGCGGGATTCGACGCCGAGCGGGTGATGCCGGCCGTGTTGCGCGACTACCTCTGGCCCGGCGTGCGCGGAGTGGTGATCGCGGGCCTGCTGGCGGCCTTCATGTCCACGTTCAGCGCCACGGTGAACGCCGCCGCCTCGTACATCGTGCGCGACCTCTGGCAGCCGCTGGCCAAGGTCCGTTCCGAGAGCCGCACGACGATCTGGGTGAGCTACGCGGCCACGGTCTCGGTGGTCGTGGTGGGGACGCTGATGGGCATGAGCGTGAAGTCCATCGGCCAGATCTGGAACTGGATCATGATGGAGCTGGGGGCCGCGTTCGTCATCCCCAACGTCCTGCGCTGGTACTGGTGGCGGATCAACGGCTGGGGCTACGCCTGGGGCACGCTGCTGGGGCTGGCCGGGGCGGTCGCCGTGCCGCTTCTGCCCGAAGCCCAGCCGATGTACGTCACGTTCCCGTCGATCTGCGCGCTGTCGCTGGCCGGATGCCTCGCCGGCACGTGGCTGACGCGACCCACGGACGCGTCGATCCTGGCCGCGTTCTACCGCAACGTGCGCCCCTTCGGCCTGTGGGGGCCGATCCCGGCGGCCAGCGGCCTTGCGCCCGAGGAGCTTCGCGACCCGGCCGAGGGCCTGGGCCTCTCGCTGGCGAACGTGGCTCTCGGCAGCGGGGTCGTGCTCGGCGTGTATCTCGGCCCGATGTACCTGGTGGGCCACTGGCACGGGCGCGCCGCCGCCTGGCTCGCGGCCGCCGCCGCGGGAGTCGCCGTGCTTTACTTCACTTGGTACCGCAACCTGCCGCGGGAGGAGGCTCCAAGAGGGGCGGTGGGGCAGTGACGGGCGGCCGGCCAGCAACGGAGAACCTCCCGTCGGACGAGGATTCCGAGCCGGGCCGTATCGGCCCGGCCGACACGCGTATGGACGAATCGAATCCCTCGGGCCGACACGGCCCGGCTCGGAACGTGTCCGGTTCACTCATCGAAAGACCCCTTGGATGCTCGCGAAGCTCGCGTTGATCGCCCTGGCCGGCGCCGCCGGCACTCTCGCCCGCTACGGTCTGAGCGGCCTGGTCCATGCCCACGTGGAGAAGCTCTTCCCCTGGGGCACGGTGGCCGTGAACCTGGTGGGCAGCCTGCTGTTCGGCGTGGCGTGGGCGGCGACCGAAGACCGGCTGTCGATCGGGCCGGAGACTCGGGCGGTGGTGCTGATCGGGTTCATGGGGGCGTTCACGACTTTCTCCACCTTGATGTTCGAAACCGCCATGCTCCTGGAGGACTCGGAGTGGCTCCTGGCCGCGGCGAACCTGGCCTTGCAGAACGGCGTCGGCCTGGCGGCCCTGTTCGCGGGCCTCGCCCTGGGGCGTCTGGTGTAAGCGGGAGGGCAGGCGAATGATCAAGCTGCCGAGCGAAGCGGAGTTGTTGCGGATCTTCATCGGCGAGAGCGACCGCTACCACGGGCGCCCGCTCTACGAGGCCATCGTCCACCAGGCACGCGAGCGCGGCATGGCCGGGGCCACGGTGCTCCGCGGCCTGATGGGCTTCGGTGCCCACAGCCGGCTGCACACGGCCAAGATCCTGCGGCTCTCGGAAGACCTGCCGATCGTCGTGGAGATCGTCGATACGCCCGAGAAGATCGCCGAGCTGCTGCCCGCCCTGGACGAGATGATCGACGAGGGCCTGGTCACGCTGGAGCGCGTCCGCGTGATCGCATACCGCCACGCGCAGCGCGAGTAACCGGGCGGCGGCCCACGCGGCGCGTTTTGACAGGGGTCCCCACGGGGGTTATCCTGACTCCCCTCTCCCGCCTGCGGGAGAGGGGCCGGGGGTGAGGGCATCTCGAGCTTGAAGCGTTAGCATCATCGGAGTCGCCTGTGTTTCCAGCCACCCTCTCCCGCCTGCGGGAGAGGGTGAGCCTCTGCCGAGACCTTTACATCAAGGGAAGACCCCATGCCACTGCACCGAGCCCTTTGGCCCCTCGCGGCCGTTTGCCTCTCTCTCGCGGCTCTGCCGGCGGAAGCCGACGAGCCCGTGCCCGTCATCTTCGACACCGACATCATGGGCGACGTGGACGACGTGGGCACGGTCGCCCTGCTGCACGCCCTGGCCGACGCGGGCGAGGCGCGGATTCTGGCGATGGGCGTTTCCGGCAAAAACCCCTGGTGCCCCTTGTGCCTGGATGCCCTGAACACGTACTTCGGCCGGCCCGAGATCCCCATCGGCGTGGTCCAGGGGCCGGCGTTCGACAAGAAGTCCAGGTACGCCCGGGCCATCGCCGAGGAGTTCCCCCACAAGCTCAAGTCGGCGGAGGATGCCCCGGACGCCGCGATGCTCTACCGCAAGGTGCTCGCCGCGCAGCCCGACGCGAGCGTGACCATGATCAGCGTGGGGCAGCTCACCAACTTCCGCAACCTGCTCCGCACCGAGGCCGGCGAGCACAGCAAGCTCAGCGGAGAGGACCTCGTGCGCCGCAAGGTCAAGGTCTGGGTCTGCATGGGCGGCAAGATGCCCCGGGGCCGCGAGGCCAACCTGATCCACGACGGCCCGGCCGCGGCCAGCGCGATCCGCCACTGGCCTACGCCGATCGTCTTCAGCGGATACGAGATCGGCAGCCAGATCATGACCGGCGCGGGTCTGCGCAAGGCCCCCGAGGACTCTCCGGTCCGCCGGGCGTACGAGCTGTACAACGGCCTGGAGGACCGGCAAAGCTGGGACCAGACGGCCGTGCTCTACGCGGTGCGGGGCCCAAGCGGCAAGACCCGCGACTTCTGGGACCTCCACACCACGGGCTACCTTCACGTCGAAGACGACGGCAGCAACCAGTGGCGCGACGCCCCGGACAGGGACCATTCCTACCTGGTCCGCAAGATGGCCCCGGAGGAGATCGCCCAGGTGATCGAGGAACTGATGCTGCGCGGGCCGGGCAAGCAGGCCAAGCAGCCGTAGCGTGGGGCCGAATCCGTCCGTGGCACGCGGTGCCCACTACGTCCGACGCGGCGCCCAGGCGGAGTGCGCACTTCGTCCTGCGAGGACGATGCGAGGCTTTGCGCCCTCACTCCAGTTCGAGGCACCCCACGTACGTGTCGCTGCGCAGGAAGAGGCGGCGGCCGGCCACGGCGGGGTGGGCGATCACCTCGCAGTCCTCGCCGAACGGGCGCCAGCGCGAGACCACGCGACATGCTTCGCCGTCCAGCCGCAAGAGGATCACCTCGCCGTTGTCCGCGGTCAGCAGCGCGCGGTCGCCGCTGCCGATCAGGCTGGCGTAGCGGTCGAAGGCCTCGGCTTCCAGCGCGCCGATCTCGCGAAGTCCGCGCGCGGCGTCCAGGCAGAACAGCTTCTCCCAGCACCCCAGCACGCGACCGCCCAGCACGACCGGCGTGCTCGAGTCGGGCGCCAGGTCGCGATGCGCGGCCTCGGGCTCGGGCACGATCCGCCCCTGGCCGTCGAAGCCGTACACCCGCGTTCCGTTGTTCTCGCTGGTGACCAGGAGCCGGCCGCCCAGATCGACCGGCGTGGGCACGTTGAAATCGCCCATTTCGGGCGGCACGAGGCGCCACAGCCGCTTGCCCGTGGCGATGTCCCATCCGCCCAGTGAGACTGCGTCGTAACCCACCAGTTGCCGCACCCCGCCGAAGGTGCCCGCGATGAACGAGGCGTAGGCGACGGCCCCGCCCGGCGTCTTCCAGATCACGCTGCCGTCGTCCGGATCGAGGGCCACGACCGAGGCGTCCCGCGCGCCGGGGTTGACGATCAGTTTCCCGTCCACGATCAGCGGCGAGGAGCACATGCCCCAGGCCGTCAGTTCGACGTCGAACTCGGTTTGCAGGTTCTTCCGCCATACCACGTTTCCGTCACTCAGCCGCACGCAGTGCAGGTGCCCCATCGCGCCGAGCAGATAGGCTTTGGTGCCGGCCAGCAGGGGCGTCGCCCTGGGCGAGTTGCCGTAGTCGAGCTTGCCCGGGGCCGCGTACTGGAGCTTCCACAACTCCAGGCCCGAGGCCGCGTCCAGGCAGCGGAAGATGTCGTCCAGGTCGGCCGCGTCCCGGTCGGCCACGATCACCTGCTGGCGCGAGGCCGCCAGTCCGGCCAGGGCCATGCCCGTCAGCCGCTTCTTCCACAGGAACTTGGGCTCCCCGGGCAGGCGATCGGGGAGCCACGGCACGAGGGCGTCGCGGTTGGGCCCGCGCCATCCGGGCCAGACGGCCTCGGCGCCCGGTTTGCCGGGCGACGCCGCGCGGCCTGCTGCCTGCTCCTCGGGATCCTCCCGGTCCTCCCGGTTCGATGGCGGCCTGTCCGCACCGCGCTGGCGCGGCTCCGGCTTGCCGTCCTTCTCGCTGGGGTACGCGACGAAGCCTTCGCTCGACTCCAGGGCCTCCAGCAGGGCAGGATCCTCGGCAACCGACCGCAGCGCCTGGAAGATGCGGCGGCCCTGCTCCTGGCTTACCGTCTGGCTGGCGTACACGGCCACGAAAGGCACCGGCTCGGTCCGCCCGACCACGCGGATCGACCCCTTGTCGATCGTACCGCACCCTTCCAGAAGGATGAACGAGTAGTTGGAGATCACCGCCGCGGTGCCCGGCTTGCGCTCGCTCTCGAGCATGTCGAGCACGGCGTCGCTGCATCCATTGCGCGTGACCGGCTTGTCCGGCAGTGGGATCCCGGCCTGGCGCGCCGCGGCCAGGGCCGCGCCCCGCTTCTCCAGCTCCTCTTCCGGGCCGAAGTAGATCTCGTAGCCGGCCAGGTCCTCGAGCCTGCGGGCCGCATCGCCGCTGGGCACGACGAACAGGCCGGTGAGCGTGGTCAGGCCGGTCTTGTCCGTCAACAGGGCCAGGGGGCGCAAGTCAAGCTTTGCGGCGGGCGCGTCGTAGCGCACCACCGAGTCCTTGCCGATCACCAGGTCGGCCCGGCCCTTGGCCGCGCCGCGCAGGGCCATCGGAATGCTCTCGGCAAAGGCGAGCTGAACGGGCCGGTCGAGCCGCTCCTGGAGCCGCTCGGCCAGCTTCTCGTACCGGCGCTGGGCGAAACCCTTCACGCAGTCGCAGGCCAGGGGCGCGGCCAACGGATCCATCACGATCACCGACAGCGGACGCTTCGTCTCGGCCGCGGCCGGCGCAGCCGGACTGAGGGCCGCGGCGGCGGCCAACGAGAACAGCAGAGCCGCGTCGCGCCAGACCGCGTGACGCGGGGCGGCCGCGCCCGTTTCGCGGGCCTCCTTCACCCCCCCTTCCCCGCGCCGTGCTGCAACCATCCGTCGACCCACCGTGAATGCGGAGATCATCCTCGCCTCCTCTCGTATCGGGCAGAAGCGACCGTTTCCCCAAGGAGCCGGCTCGTGCCCCCACTCGCCGTGGGGCGGCGGCCCAGCGATTCGTTGTACCGGTCCGCCTCTGCGGCGGCAAGCATCGAGCGCATGCCGGCGCGTGGGTGCATGCCTTAAGGCCAAGGGGCCCGGTCCAGCTCCCGCCCCACTCAGAAGGCGCGCCGCCCCCGGCGCTACGCAGCTCGGCTGCGGCCGCGGCGCGTCGCGAGCAGGGCAACGCCCGATGCGCCGAGGAGCAGCAGCACCCCCGTGGCCGGCTCGGGCACCTGGACCAGCGCGAACGCGTTGAGGCCGGCATGTCCACTAGGCTTTGTCTCAAAACACGAGATCGACGTCGTATCGTAGGTACTGCTGGA
>CAYSUS010000069.1:0-37052 GCA_964434165.1 uncultured Pirellulales bacterium | reverse complement strand
CTTAACCCAGACCGTACTCCCATAACCCCTGGTACAGAAAACGGGGGCACGTCACCATGTTACGATTCTGCGCGGTTTGCGTCGTGGCGTTCACGACGACTCTTCTGAGCTCGACCTCCTGGGCCGCTGACACATCGCCGGCCGGGCAGGCGGCGAAGGAGATCCTCGACCTTGCGGGCGTCAAGGGAGGACTGGTCGTCCATCTGGGCTGCGGTGGCGGGCAGTTGACCGCGGCCCTTCGCGCCGGGGACGGGTTCCTCGTCCAGGGGCTCGACACGGACCCCCGCGCGGTAAATGCCGCGCGCGGGCAGATCCTGTCGAAGGGGCTCTACGGCCCGGTCAGCGTTTCGACGTTCGACGGCGAGCGCCTGCCCTACGCCGACGACCTCGTGCAGCTCGTGGTCGTAGACAAGCCCGGCGACGTGGCCATGGACGAAGTCCTTCGCGTCTTGTGCCCGGGCGGCGTGGCGTGCGTCGAGGAGGACGGCGCGTGGAAGAAGACCGTCAAGCCGCAGCCGCGCGACATCGACGACTGGTCGCACTACCTGCACGACGCGTCGGGCAATGCCGTGGCGGCCGACCGGCGCGTGGGTCCGCCCAGGAAGACCCGCTGGATCTCCGACCCCAAGTGGGAGCGGAGCCACGAGTTCAACCCGAGCATCAACGCGGCGGTGTCTGCCGGCGGGCGCATGTTCTACACGCTGGATGAGGGCCTGGCCGGCATGCCCGACTCGCCGCTGTTCCGCTTGCCCGCCCGGTGGTCGCTGATCGCGCGCGACGCCTTCAGCGGCGTGCTGCTCTGGAAGCGGTCCATTCCCAATTGGGGTTTTCGCGAGTGGAACACGGTGGGCATGTGGAGCGCCCCGCTGACGCTGCAGCGGCGCCTGGTCACCGACGGGGAGCACGTGTACTTCACGTTCGGCTACAAGAACGCGCCGGTCACGGTGCTCGACGCGGCCACGGGCCAGACCGTGCGCGTGCTCGAAGGGACCGAGGGCACCGACGAGCTGGTCCTGGCCGACGGCGTGCTGCTGCTCTGCGTTCGCGAGCAGCTCAGCGTGGCCTCCCCGCCGGGGCCCAGGGAGAAGGCCAAGCAGCGGCGCCGCATGAACCCGCACGAGTGGTCGGTGTGCCCTCCGGGCCCGGCCTCGATCGTCGCGGTCGATCCGAAGACCGGCAAGAAGCTCTGGAGCCGCGATCCCGAGCCGGTGAAGATCATCACGCTCTCCGCCGCGGGCAACCGGGCGTGCTACCACAACAGCGAGGCCGTCGTGTGCGTAGACATCGCCAACGGCAAAGAAGTATGGACCGCGAAGTGCCGCCCCTCGGGCGGATCGCGCCATTCGGCCGGGACGCTCGTGATTCACGACGGCGTGGTGCTTTACACTAGCGGCGAAGGCGTGTTGGCGCTGTCGCTGGAGTCGGGCGAGAGGCTGTGGACCGGGCCGCGCGTCTCGGGGCCCGGCATCACGCATCCGGCCGACCTGTTCGTGGCCGACGGCCTGGTGTGGATCGGCGACCAGCCGGGCGAGCACAAGAAGGACCGCGTGGCCGTCAAGCGCGAAGGACGCGACCTGAAGACCGGCGAGGTGAAGCGGACGATCCAGGTCAAGCACCTCATCAGCCCGATGCACCACTTCCGCTGCTATCGGAGCAAGGCCACCGACCGCTACCTGCTGTTGACCAAGCGGGGCGTGGAGTTCCTCGACCTCGAAGAGGACGACCACATGCGCAACGACTGGCTCCGTGCAGGCTGTCACTACGGCTTCATCCCCTGCAACGGCCTGTTGTACATCACGCCCCACCATTGCTTCTGCTACCCGGGCGTCAAGCTGAACGGCTTCCTGGCCTTGGCGGCCGCCGAAGAAAAGGGGAATAGGAGCAAGGCCGATCCCGCGCCGCGCCTGGTCCGCGGCCCGGCCTTCGGCAAGCTGCCCGACATGGCGACAAGCCAGGGCGACTGGCCCACCTATCGCCACGACGGCGCCCGCAGCGGGAGCACGACGCAGCCGGTCTCGACGAATCTCAGCCGCCAGTGGGAGGTGGACCTCGGCGGCCGGCTCTCGCAGGCGGTCGTGGCCGGCGATACGGTGTTCGTCTCGCAGGTCGATGCCCACACGGTGCACGCGCTAACGGCCTCGGACGGCAGGAAGCTGTGGAGCTTCACGGCCGGGGCGCGGGTCGATACCCCGCCCACCGTGCATGAGGGGACGGTACTGTTCGGCAGCCGCGACGGCTGGGTGTATTGCCTTAGGGCCGAGGACGGCGCGCTCGCCTGGCGGTTCCGCGCGGCGCCGGAAGAGAGGCGGATCGTGGCCTTCGAGCAGGTCGAGTCGCCCTGGCCCGTGCCGGGCAGCGTGCTCGTGCAGCGCGGCACGGCCTACGTGGCGGCCGGGCGTTCGAGTTTCCTCGATGGCGGCGTGTATCTGTACGGCCTCGACCCGAAGACGGGCGAGGTCCGCTGCCAGAACCAGGTCGTGGGGCCCTGGCCCGACCCGGAAGATCAGACTGGCCGGCCCTTCGACATGGAAGGAACCAAGGGCGACCTGCTGGTGGGCGACGGCAAGCAGATCTACCTGTTCCAGATGACCTTCGACAATGAACTCCGCCAGGTCGAGACCCCGCGGGCGTCCACGCTGGGCGACCGGGAGACTGGCCTGCACCTGATGAGCACCGGGGGATTCGTCGATTACGAGTGGTACGATCGCACGTACTGGACGTACAGCCGCCGGTGGCCGGGGTTCTACTACGCGAACAGCGCCCCGAAGGCCGGGCAGATCCTCGTGTTCGACGCCGAGAAGACCTACGGCCTCCACGTGTTCACGCGGCGCGACCGGCTCAGCCCGGCCACCACGCCCGGCAGGGACGGCTACGAGCTGTTCGCCGACTCAAGCGACAATGAGCCGGTGCTGGCGCCCAACTCGATCAACCGGGAGAAGGGGCCGGGCTTCTCGCGTGCCGCCGATCCGCTGTGGTCCAGGCACATCCGCCTCCGCGTGCGCGGGCTGACGCTGGCCGGCGACACGCTGTTCCTCGCCGGCGACCCCGATGTCGTGCCCGAGGACGATCCCTACGCGGCCTACGACGGCCGGCTTGGCGCCAAGCTGTGGGCCGTGTCCGCGGCCGACGGCGAGAAGCTCTTTGAGATGCCGCTGGCGAAGGCCCCGGTCTTCGATGGCCTGATCGCCGCCGGCGGCCGGCTGTTGATCTCGACGACCGACGGCAAGCTCCTGTGCCTGTCGGGCAAGGAGCAGGCGAGCCGGTGACGTGGAAACCGATGGACTTGGGCAGGCTTCCGAGGTCTTGAAGACCTCGGAAGTCTGGCGGTCGCGCGCCATGCCCGCGCGCAGCGCGGGCATCTTCTCGTTTCCTGCGTCCGCGTGCTGAAAGACCCCCTCAGAAAGGGACGTGCAGAACGCGGAACAGCGCACCGAGGACGAGGGCGACACCGACGAGCACGCAGAACACGGCAACCACGAACCAAGGACGAGTGGCAACGGGTGGACGCCCGCGAGACTCGAGCCAGAAGCACTCCACGCAACTTATGAAAAACTCGAGCCCGGTCCCCATCAAGGTACAGCCCAGCAGGACGTCATCCAGCACGCCAGTTCCCCGCATGGAACAGACGACTCTTCCGAGTTGCCCAGGGTTACGAATGCCGAAATGCCAGGCGAACACGAACAGGATGAACCCGGTCGTGGCGGCAAGCCAGCCCAACCCATGACGCGACTTGTAGCCGATCAGACTGCCGAGTTCCGAGTCAACCCAACGCAGCAGAGTCGCGACCAAGACCGCACCGACAAGACCGCTGAAGCTCCGGTGGCAATCCTAAAGCCATTGCATCAGGGGTAGAAACACCGCGACGGCAAATGCCGCCAGCAGTAACGGGCGCAATCCGAACTGGCAGCCACGCGGCGCTCGCGGCGACGGTCTCTCATCCATTGCGTCCATGCGGCCATCCTAGGCCGCAAAGCACCAGCGACGCAAGCGTGACGGGTGATTCTCGGCGAGAGGGAAGTGACCCGTGGCGCGCGGCGGGAAGGCGGGAGTCGAGGGGCAGGAGCCAGCGAGCATCACGCCGCCCCGGCGGGATGGGAGCAGGGCTCGGCGCGGCTCCTCGTTCCCGCGCGCGGCGCGGGGACGTCGCCTCCCGACGCTCTGGACCGACCGCAAGGGCTCGGCTCGGATGGCTGCTCCGCCGCGTCACCGCGCGGGTTTCGTCCCTGCCCTCGGCGTTCGCATCTTCAGGAGCTTGGCCTTCAGCGCCCGGCGCACGCGATCGACGTCCGCCCTGCCGGCGAGGTTCGTCCATTCGTGGGGATCGGCCTGGTGGTCGTAAAGCTCCTCGGCCCCGTTGTTGTAGAGGATGTACCGCCACCGCGCCGTGCGCACCGACCAGTGCTGGCGCGCGGGGTCCATGCCGCTACCGCGGCCGGCGAAGATCACGGTCAGGGCCGCGTCGGGCCCGTCCCACGCGCCCCCGGCGGGGTCTTCGAGGAAGGGCCGCAGGCTGTGGCCGTCCAGCGGCGCCCCCTCGGGGCCCTTGCGCGTGTCGCCCTCCAGCGCGCAGAGATCGACGAGCGTGGGGTAGAGATCGATCAGCGACACGGGATGCCGGCACGCCCCTCCCCGCCGCGCCACGCCGGGCGCGCGGATCACCAGCGGCACCCGGGCGCTCTCCTCCCACAGCGAGTTCTTGAACAGGTAGTCCTTCTGGCCCATGTTCCACCCGTGGTCGCTGGTGACGACGACGATCGTGTTGGTGCGCAGCGGGCTGTCGTCCACGGCCTGCACCACGCGGCCGATGCACTCGTCCACCGCCGCCACGCTGGCCAGGTAGGCCTGGGTGAACGCCTTCAGCCCGTCCTCCAGGTCCGGGTAGGATTGCTTGAGCAGCCGGAAGTACTTCAGGCCCTTGACCTCCGGATCGTACACCTCGGCGTAGTGGCAGTCCTCGGCGTCGCCGGGCTGGATCGTCGGCAGCTCCAGCTTCTCCGTGGGAAACATGTCGAAGAACCGCCCGGGCACGTGCAGCGGCGTATGGGGACGGATGAAGCCCACGCCCAGGAAGAACGGCCCGTCGCCCGGCTCCCGGGCGAACTCGGCAAGGCGCGCGGCGGCCCAGGCCGCGTTGCGCTCGTCGGGCGTGGGGTCGCGATCGTCCTCGTCGCGGTAGCGCAACGGCTCGACCTTGCCCCAGGTGCCGTAGATCCACCCGCGGCCCCCTTGGCCGCCGAACGGCACGTCGGAGAGGGGCGCGAACGAGCCGTCCACCGGGCCGATGCTGCGGAAGGGCTCGGGCACGGACGGGTGGGCCACGCGCTGCCTGCCGTCATAGACGAACGGGCCGTAGTCGGCCTTGTGCTTGAACTCGTCCCACGCGGACGGCAGGTTGTGGTGCAACAGCTTCCCGGAGCCCGTCACCCGGTAGCCGTTGTCGCGGAAGTGCTCCATGAGGGTCTTGCAGTTCTTCAGTACCGGGTTCTCGTACCACTTGGCGAAGGTCAGGTAGCGCGAGTGGTGCGGATAGACGCCGGTCAGGAAGCTACCCCGCGAAGGCGCGCAGATGGGGAAGTTGCTGTACGCCCGCGTGAACGTCACGCCGGAGCTCGCCAGCCGGGCGATCTGCGGCGTCCGCGCCTGCGGATGGCCGCCCATCCCTGAGACGTAGTCGTTCAGATCGTCGCAGACGATGAGCACGACGTTGGGTCTTGCGGACTGCACCGCGGCCTCTTGCGCCCGAAGCGCGTAGAGAGGAAACACGAACAGGACGGCTGCACAAGCGGCCGGCGTTGCACGACGGAGGGCGTTGGCTCGGGGCATGGCGGGATTCTCCTGGGATTGGTAGGCGCCCCCGAGTATAGCCGGGGCCGACCGGGACGCCAGAACCGCGCGAGACCGGGCCCGCGCGCCGCCAATCGAGACGAACCGCGCTACCACTCGAGCGGCCCGCCCACAAGCCACCGCAGGGCCTTGAGGCGGTGTGCGACGATCTTCGCGCCGGGACACTCGCCGGCCGGGAGCAGTTCGCCGGGGGCCGACCAGTCGAGGTTCGAAGGGATCGACTCGCCCCGTTGCTCCGCCCCACGGACGGCCAGGTCGAGTCGCGCGAGCAGGTCGATGGCGTCGAACACCTCGACCGGCGAGCGCATCTCGGCGGTGCCTGCCAGGTCGGGAAGGCCTTCCTTGGGATGCAGCAGCTTGCCGAGGCGCGCGATGTCGCATCGCGTGCCGGGCCAGACCAGTTCCGGCACGTGGCCCATCGACCACATCAAGGTCCACATCGACTCCAGCAGCCAGACGAGGCGGCGTCCTTCGGCGTCGTCCACGACCTCGGACTCCAACAGCCGTTTCTCAACAGCCGTGGCCGCTTCCCACAGCCCGCCCCGGGTCATGATCCGAAGCACCACGTCGCGCGGCGCGGCCTCGGCCCGCTGAACCACGCACTGGAGCACGCGAACCCGGCGGGCCACCTCCCGCACCGGGCGCAGGACCGCGTTCGCCTCGTCCGGGAGTGCGGGGGCGGCGCCTGCCGGCGCTTCCGGGACCCCGCGCTCGCGCAGGAGCCGGCGCGACCTGTCGGCCCGCGCGAGCTGGCCGGGCGCGGATGGATGGGAGTCGGTCACAAGCGATGCCCTTGAAGCGCCTGAGCGCTCTGGTTCTCTTCCGAGGTTGAGTGTCCGTACGCCGCGGCGGGTGGCCGGCCACGTCGGTCGTCCTGCAGGGCCATCCGGCCGACGTAGCAGCCCATTCCGCCAGCAAGCATTCTGCCCCTCGCCCCGGCCTGCCGCAAGCCGAGGGCGATGCGCCCGCCTTGACCACACAACGGCCCATAACCATACTTGGGAGATTCGCAACCCAGAAGCGGGGGCTGCCCGGGGTCTGAGCGTGCGCGGTCGTCGGGCTACGGGCCTCCGACGCGCCGAGGCCTGCCTGGGCTCGGGGACGATCCCGATAGCGAAGGCGACTTGAGCACAGCGCTTTCCCTTGGGAAGCCGGGCTCCCGCTGGTCGCCTTCACCGCCTTCGCCTACGGAAGGTCCATCGCCCCACCGTCCGCCCGTCGCCTGCCGTCATGTCATCCTCGGTCAAGCCGTCCTCCCCAGGCGCCCCGCCGTCGCGTCCGGCCGTGCCCGCGTCCGTCGTCATCGCCGTGCTGTCGGCAATGGCGGGGGCCTGGATCGCGGCGGGCAGTGCGGGCATGCTGGCCGACTGCCTGCGTCACGCCCTGGCCTGGCTCGCGCTGGTCGTGTGCGGCGCGGCGGGTTGGCCGCCAGGGCGGCGCGACCGGAAGGCGCTGCTCGCGATCCTCGGCGCAGCCGTGGTCTCCGCGGCAATGGTCGCGGCAGACCACCCGGCGATCAACGTGGCCGCGATGGCGGTCCTCCTCGCCGCGCTGGCGTGGACCCGCGAGGGGCTCGACCGCCGCGTGCTGACGATGGCGGCGGCCGCCGTGACCACGCTGGCCGTGTATCGCCTGGCCGTGGTCTCGATTCCGACGGTCTGGGTTCTCACCGACCGGCTGGGCGGAATGCTGGGGGCCGCGGCCGGCTGGGTCTCGGGGCGACCGTTGAGGGTCGGGGCCACGTTCGGCGGGCTGGACTTCCTCGTGCTCTCGGGCGCCCTTTTCGGGATGTGGCTGGCGGCCACCGCTTCGCCCCGTTGGGCCCGGGCCGCCTATGCCGGCGCGGCGATCCTGTTGGGGCATCTGGCCTATCTCGTGCTGCTGAGCTATGCCGCCGACATGATCTCGGCCTTGCCCGATCCGCCTCCGCCGCCGGACTACCACGTGTACGTCCCGCCGCCCTGGAGTTGGTCGCGCGCGGCGGCCGCCATGCTTCCCTGGAACCTCCCACTGGCGGCCCTGCTGATCCACCTGGCGACCGCCGCGGCCATGCTTCGCTGGGGCGCCTGGCGGACCGTCGGCGAGCCCGCCGCCCCGTCCCGTGGCGAGCACGACGCGCCGACCGGCGATCTGCTGACGCGAGCTGCCGGACCGGCGATCCTGGCGGCGGCGATTCCGCTCGTGGCCGTGCTCTCGCCCGGCCTGGGCGATCTTGCTGACAAACGAATCGTCGCGTACGGGCAGGGTCGGCTCGACTTCGATCGGCCCCAGCACGACCGGCTCCGCCGCGCCGACGCAGGGTTGTACGGCATGCTGCCGGCGCTGATCGAGGGCCTCGGCGGCCGGTTCGAGATGTCGCAGGACCTCTCCGAGGACGACCTGGCCGGGGCCGACGCCCTCCTGCTGCTGCACCCGGCGCGGCCGTGGACCGAGGAACAGCTCGCGCGGATCGACGGCTTCGTGCGCGGCGGCGGCGCCCTGCTGGTGGGCGCGGAATGCCGCATGCAGGAGGACGATCTTGCCAGCACGTTCAACGAGCCGCTGCGGGGCACGCACATGGAGGTCCGCTTCGACACGGCCATCTACGAGCGGCCCCGGTGGCAGCAGTCGTTGGAGGCATCGGCCCATCCGGCCGTGGTGGGGCTGGGCGACCGGCGCAATCGCTACGGCATCGCCTCGGGCTCGTCGATCGAGATCGCCTGGCCCGCCCGGCCCATCCTGACCGGCACGTGGGGATGGAGCGACCCGGGCAGCGACGCGATGCTCACGGGCATGTCGCGGTACGACGCCGGCGAGCGGCTTGGCGACCTGGTGCTGGCCGCCGAGCGCCGCTGGGGACGCGGGACCATCGTCGTGCTGGGCGATGTCAACACTCTGGCCAACCAGACGCTGCCGCTATCATACCCGTTTGCCGGGCGCCTGCTCTCCTACCTGGCCACGCGGCCCGCCAGCCCCCAGGACCTGTGGCGGCAGGCCCTGGGCGCGATTTGCTGCGGGGTCCTGATCGCCGCGCTTGCGCGGCGGCCCGATCCGGTCGTTCTGGCCGCAGCCGCGGTGGCGATGGGCTTCTCGCTGACGCTCGGCACGTGGGTTGCCGCCGAGTCGTCGGTCGTCCTGCCCGACGCGAAGGCGCTCCCTGTGGGAACGCGCCTGGCCTGCCTCGACGGCGCGCACCTGGGGCCGTACAGCGACGACGCATGGAAAGCCAACGGTCTCGGCACGTTCCACACGGTGCTCATGCAGAACGGCTACCTGCCGCTGATGCTTCCGGAGCTGAGCGCACGGCGGATGGAAGGCGCCGAGCTCTTCGTGTCGATCGCGCCGGCCAGGCCGTACTCGGCGGCGGAGATCGCCCTGCTGACCGACTACGTCGAATCGGGCGGAGCCCTGGTGGCCATGGCCGGGGCCGAGGACGTGGACGGGCTGGAGCGGCTGCTCGCCCGCTTCGGCCTGCGCGTGCCGCGCTCGCCCGTCGGGCCGAACGAAAAGAGATTGGAGCCCGAGCCGGTGGGCGAGTCTCCGGGCCCGGACGAGTCGCCGGAGCGCTACGGGAGATTCCCCACGAACTACCTCGACGCCGCGGACTACGGCGTGGGCGATTACCGCGTCTCGGTCTGGATGCACGCGGCCTGGCCGGTCGAGTGCGACGCGTCGGACCCCGACGTCCTGGTGCGCGGCTACGGCGACGTTCCGCTGGCGATCCGGCGCGCCGTGGGCTCGGGCAACGTGGTCCTCGTCGGCGACACGTGTTTCGCCATGAACCGCAACTTCGGGTGGACCGGGGGGGAGCCTTCGGAGGAGACCACGGAGAATGCCCACTTCTGGCGCTGGTTGCTCACCCGCGTCACTCCAACCGCCGAGTGGATTCCACCCAACCCCGCGGAGCGCCGCCCCGCGAAGGAGAAGCCCGAAGAGACCAGGCCCGCGGAGACCGGCGACGGCGCGGCGGACGGGCCACCGGCGCCCGAGGCCCCCGACCGGTTCGCACCGGAGCGGCCCGTCGCCCCAGGCGAGGAGGGCCAGCCATGATCCGCGTTTACGCCGGACTGGCCCTGCTGGCCGTTTCGTGGCTCTTGGGTCTGCACTACTTCGACCCGGCGCGCCCGGCGTCTTGGGTGGTTGCCGTGTTGTCCGGCGTCGTCTGCTTGGGCGGGCTGATCGAGCGTTTGCCGTCGCGGCGCGAGATGCTTTCGGCCCTCGTTCTCGTGCTCCTGCCGATCTGGTATCTGCCTTGGCCATGGCGTGTCGGGCCGCTGCTTCTCGGGGCGGGGCTGCTCGTCGAAGTGGCCCCGGCGCCGGCACGGTGGCTGCGGTGGGTGGCCCGGGGTGCGCTGGCGGCCGGGGGCGTGCTGCTGATCCAGGCGGTCACGCTGATGGGCTACACGGCGCATTCGGCCCGATCGCACGAGCTGCCGACCTGGCTTGCCTGGGGCGTGGTCGGCACCGCGCGCCTGCTGGGGCTTGACGCCGCGCTGGACCGCGGCGACCTCGTGTTCCGCACGCTGGGCGAGCCCGTGCGTCTGGCCGCCACGCGGGAGCTGCTCGTCGATCCGGCCACGCTCGGCTTCTTCGTCGCCGGCCTGGCCGTGCTGGGGCTGGCGGCCGCGCAGCACCTGGTCCGCGGATCGCGATGGCTGGGGTGGCTGCATGCCGCCCGGGCGTTCTGCGTGGTCATGCTCCTCTGGCTTCCGATACGCCTGGGGCTGGCCATGGGGCTCTACGTCAACCGCGCCATGCTGACCGAGCCCGGCGCCTCGCCCACGGCCATGGACCAATTCTTCAGCCCCTGGTTCCATCTGCTCCTCCTGGCCGGGCCTGTGCTCCTGTGCCGTCGGTTCGTTCCGTGGCCGGGCAGCGCGGGCCGCTTGCCCGCCCGTGGGGAGAAGAGGTCGGATGTCGCGCGCTCGGGTGCCACGGGCTGCTTGTCAGCACGTGCGAAAAGCGCAGCAACGCAGGCGGCTTCTCCCGCTTTGCCCAGGCGATACCGTGCCGCGGCGTCCCTGGCGCTGTTTGCCGCCGGCACCGGGCTGATCGCCGCGGCGGCCGTCTGGGCCCCCGTGGGTCGCCCCAAGGCGGGCCGGGTGATGGTCGTCGAGCGGCATTCCCGCTGGGAGCCGACCACGCGACCCTACGACACCACCTGGTACGGCGAGCCCGCCAGCTACAACTACGCCGCGGTCTATGACGTGTGCGCCCAGTACTTCGAGATGTCGCGGCTGTTGGAGTCCGACGCCTTCGACGAGGAGACGCTCGCCGGGTGCGACGTCCTCGTGGTGAAGACGCCCACCGCCCGATACTCCGCCGCCGAGGTCCGCGCGATCGTCCGCTTCGTGGAGCAGGGAGGCGGCCTGCTCCTGATCGGCGATCACACCAACGTGTTCCGGTCCAGCACGTACCTGAACGACCTGGCGCGGCAGTTCGGGTTCACCTTCCGCAACGACCTGTTGTTCCGGCTCGGATCGCCGTACGAGCAGCAGTACCGACGGCCCCTGGTGCCCCACCCCGCCGTGCAGTACCTGCCGCCGACCGACCTGGCCGTCTCGTGCTCGATCGACCCAGGCACGAGTCGGGGCCGCGCGGCCATGCGCAGCACCGGCCTGTGGAGCCTTCCCTCGGCCTACCACGCCGAGAACTACCATCCGCACGCCGAGTATCGCCCCGAGATGCGCTACGGGGCCTTCATCCAGACCTGGGCGACCACGCAAGGCCGGGGCCGCGTGATGGCCTTCACCGACTCGACGATCTTCTCCAACTTCTGCGTGTTCCAGCCGGGCAAGACCGAACTGCTGCTGGGAATGCTCCAGTGGCTCAATCACACCGCCTTCTTCGACCGCCCCTGGGCCGACGTGCTGATGGTCGTCGTGCTGGGGCTCGCCGGGCTGGTGCTGGCCGGCCTGGGCGCGACCCTCGCCGCGGCCCGCCCCGGAGCATGGCTTCCCCTCGCCGCGGCCGGGCTGTTCGGGCTGAGCATCGCCGGCATGACCGTCGCGGCGAGGCAGCGGGCCGGGATGCCGCCTTTGGAGGCGTCGCGGCCCGTCAGCCGCGTGGTCATCGATCGCACGTCCTCCGAAGCGCCATTGGCCAAGGGGGCGTACAACGAGTCGGAGACCGGCTTCGGGCTGCTCGAGCAGGCCATCGCGCGCCTGGGTGGCATGACCATGCGCCGCAGCGGCGAGGCGGCGTTCGGCGGCGACGCGATCGTGGCGATCTGCCCCACGCGATCCGTGCCGCACGCGTTCCGCGAGGGGCTCCGCCGATACGTCGAGCAGGGCGGGCGCCTGCTGGTCATCGACTCGCCGGACAGCGAGGGATCGACGGCCAACAGCCTGCTTTGGCCGTTCGGCATGCGCGTGAGCCATTCCGAGATCGCCCAGGGGGGCGAACTGACCATCGCCGGGCGGCGGGCCGGCTTCCCAGTCGAGGCCGCCTCGACGATCTCCGGCGGAGAGCCGTTCGCCACGCTGGGGGGCCGGACGGTCGGCGCCCGCAACAAGTGCGGAGAGGGTGAGGTGCTGGCGATCGGCTTCGGCTACCTCATGAACGACACGCACCTGGGCGGCACGTGGCTTCGCGAGCCGGGCGCCGACGCGCTGGCCAAGTACGAGCTGCTCTACGCCGTGCTGCGGGGTCTGCTCTCCGGCGGGCCGGTCGAGCCCCCGGAGGACTGGCGCGAGCCGGCCGCCCCGAAGCCCGACGCGCCCCAGGCCCCCGACGTGCCCGAAGCCCCCCTGGTACTGCCCGACGAGCTGCCGGGGTCGTGAGATCGGAACGGCGTGGACGTACAGGCCAGGACGCGGCCGCTTCGCGCCTGCACCGAAGCGCCGCCGGGGGGTGCTGCGCGCGGGGCGTGCAAGGCTTACTGCGGCGGCGCTTCTGGCGGCAGGCCGGCTGCGGCGTCGTGGGGAGCCATCATCCGCTGATAGACCGCGTAGTCGATCAGCTCGTCCACGAACTCCTGGTGCCCGTCGGCGTAGGAGACGATCGCGCCGCCGGGGTGATCGCTCGACGGCCGGGCGTAACGGATGTCGTGCGGTCGTTCGCCGGCGTTGATGCACCTGTTGACCGGGTCGCAGTCGCCCGGCTTGTCGCGCCACACGATGCCCAAGTCGGCCTCGGCGGTGTCGGCCCACTCCCCGGCCTGGACGTTCTCGGAGAAGAGGAGCGTATGCTGCGTTCCGTCGGTGATGTCGGTGAGAGACGCAGTCGGCGGCTCGCCGTCCATGTCGTGGTTGAAGAACACGCCCTCGGCCGGCCCGTCGTCATCGCCGGGCTTGCCGCAGTTGACGACGTAGGAGAGCGCCGGCTGCTTGCGACGAATTGAGCGGTCGCCCGGGCAAGTGAGCAAGCGGATCGGAACGGCAATCGGCGAGCCGTTTCTCCACCGTCTGTCCAGGTCCGCGCGTCCCAGATAGGGCAGGCAACTCACGACCCAACTGTGCGTCAGCGTCTGATCGGAGTTCGGTGTCGTCGTGCGGTTGACGTAGCCAGAGAAACGCTGGTGCGCCTGTTCGTATTGGAGCAGCGCCTTGGCGAGCTCCGACTGGTTGTTCATGCAGCGCACGCGACGCGGCGATTCTCTCGAGATCGGCCCTCTCGGGACAATCAGAATCGCCACGAACCCAATCACGACCACCAGGACGACAACTTCGACGGGCCTCACCTCCCCTTTCCGAGGACGGACCATGACGACACCTCCCAGGATCGGCCCCGCTCGCCTGGGGCAGATCATTTCCATCGCCCTTTGCCGGCCCATGGTGGATTGTAGCCATCCGAGAGGAATGCCCGCAAGCAATCACGGAGCCTCGGCCGGCTCGATGCACTCAGGGCCCTCGTTCGTCGGGCGGTTGACGTAGGTGCCGATGGGCACGGCCTCCATGAGCCCGGGAGGAAAGGGCTGCAATAGCGGCTTCACCGCCTCGCCCCTCTCCACGGCCGGGTCGAGCCAGCGGTCGTAGTCCTCGCGCGCGAGGATCACGGGCATGCGGTCGTGGATCGGCCGCATCAGTTCGTTGGGCCCTGTGGTGAGGATCGTGCAGGAGAACACCTCGCTGCCGTCGGGCGAGGTCCAGCTCTCCCACAGCCCGGCGAAGGCGAACGGCCGGTCATCCTTCATGCGGATGAAGTACGGCTGCTTGCGCCCCCCGGTCCGCTGCCACTCGTAGAAGCCGTCGGCCGCGATCAGGCAGCGGCGTCGCCGCATGGCCGTGCGGAAGGAGGGCTTCTCGGCGGCCGTCTCGCTGCGGGCGTTGATCATCCGGTTGCCGATGGCGGGGTCCTTGGCCCAGCTCGGGATCAGCCCCCACCGGAGCCAGACCAGCTCGCGCTGCATGTTGCCCCCCTCAGGCGCGATCCGCACCGCGGCCACGGTCTGCGTGGGGGCGACGTTGAACCGCGGGGTGAACGGCTCGACCTCGAACAGCGAGAACTGCTCGGCCACGACGCTGGCCGGGGCACGCAACGTGAATCTTCCGCACATGGGCTCCTCGTTCGCAGTTCGGGCCAGGAGGAAGCGGCGAGCGACACCGCATCAGCGTCGCCCCGCCCGACGATGCATTATTCCCGCCTGCGGCCCGGCAGGGAACGGCCCAGAGTTGGGTGCCGAACGCAGGGTGATCCGGAGTTGGCGGCCCGGCCCTCCGTGGGCTAGAATCGAGCTTTGAAAGGTCTTCACGGACCTTCGGTCCTGCCCTCTTTCCAACGAGGTCTCCACGTGAAGACGCGCCGATTCCTCTGCGTAGCGGTCGCGCTGGCCTGGCTTCCGATCGTCTCGCAGGCCGGGGAATCCCGGCGGGGCTTCGAGCCGGTCACCTCGGGGCTGATTCGGGATGGAATGCCCGCCAAGCAGCTCACGGTTGAGTTGAAGGGAGCCCGGGACCTGTTCCTCATGGTCACCTACGGCGGCGACAGCTACGACAGCGATCAGGCGATCTGGGCGGAGCCCACGCTGCACGACGCCCAGGGCAACACGGTCGATCTGACCACGCTCAAGCCGGTCGCCGCGCAGGTCGGCTGGGGGAAGCTGATCCTCAACAAGGACCACCAGGGAAGGCCGCTTTCCATCGCAGGCAAGCAGTTCGCTCGGGGCTTCTGGGCCCACGGGCCCTCGATGCTCCACTTCCGGCTCGATGGGGACTACGAGAAGCTGGCCGTGTGGGTCGGGCTCACCCCGGGCGCGAGCCGCGGGTCGGTCGATTTCCAGGTCCTCAGCTCGCGGCCCACGATGCCCAGTCGGGACGAATACACCAGGAGCTATCGCGGGTCGTCCGGCAGATCGCAGGCAGCCGTGGAGCCGGTCCCGGCCGCGGCCGAGTCGCCGCACCAGTTCAACGCCCAGGCCGCCGCGCGCCTTCTCGCGCACGGAATCGAGGAACTCGTCTTCGTGCGGCGCTACACGCTCAGCGCGAACCACGTGTACACCGAGTACGTCAACAGCCGTTGGACGCCCGGAGGCGGTCTGTGCGTTCTCGACCTGAAGAGCGGCGAGGTGCGGGAGATCGCCGCCGAGCTGACGCGCACCGGCGTGGTGAACCGGTTCGACGTGTCGTTCGACGCCCGCCGGATCGCGTTCGACTTCAAGGCGTCCCATGACGAGGGCTACCGGCTGTACGAGGTGAACGCCGACGGCACGGGCCTGCGCCAGGTGACCTTCCCGCCGGAGAACGAAGCGGAGCTGGTCGCGCGCTACCGCCGCGGCTACCACCACGGCACGGACGACATGCACCCGTGCTATCTGCCCGACGGCGGCATCGCCTTTGCCACCACGCGGTGCCAGTACGGGGTGCTCTGCGACAGCGGCGACGGCTTCACGGTCAAGAACCTCTACCGCATCGACGCGGAGGGGGGCAACATGCGGCCCCTGACCAACAGCGCCTTGAGCGAGGCCACGCCCGCGATGCTGCCCGACGGAAGGATCCTCTACCACCGCTGGGAGTACGTGGACAAGACGGCGGGCAACATCAAGAGCCTTTGGGCCATGAACCCCGACGGCAGCAACTCGGTCGAGATCTACGGCAACGACGTGGCCTTCCCCGAGACGATGATCTACGCCCGGCCCATTCCCGGGTCCCCCGGCAAGATCGTCATGCTCGGCGCGTCGCACTGCTGCCCCAACAACGCGATGGGCGCGGTGATCAAGATCGACCGCCGCGACGACATTCGCTCGATCGATACGATGCAGTTTATCACGCCCGACATCCACGCCCTGCGCCACAACGGCTTTCACTTCCGCGGCGACGACGGCGAGTGGGTGTACGACACGTCGGGCAAGCTCGGCCGGCTGTTCAAGGATCCGTACCCGGTGACGGAGGACCTGTACATCGTCTCGCACAAGCCCAAGGGGCTCGACTGGGCCGATCCGACTGGCTACGAGCTGTGCCTCCTGGACGGCCAGGGCAGGACCACGCCGCTCTACAGGGACGAGAAGGTCTCGGTCTGGCACGCGTATCCCTTGAAGCCTCGCAAGGTGCCGCCGGTGGTGGAGGCCGCGCGCGACGAGGCCCTCGCCGAAAAGGGCCTGGCCCGCTGCGTGGTCACCGACGTGTACGTGGGGCTCGAAGGGGTCGAGCGCGGCACGGTGAAGCATATCCGCGTGCTGGAAGAGCTGGGCCGGCCCTGGGCGGCCCGCAAGTCGTGGAACGACCGGCACGGCCAGTCGCACGCCCATTCCGCGATCGGCAACGGCATCCTGGGCGTGAAGGTGCAGCACGGCGTGGTGCCGGTGGAAGAGGACGGCTCCGCGCACTTCTACGTGCCGGCGTTGCGCAACATCTACTTCCAGGCCCTCGACGAGAAGTACATGGCCGTGCAGACCGAGCGGACCTACGTGAATTACATGCCCGGCGAGACGCGGTCCTGCATCGGCTGCCACGAGACGCCTGAGGACGTGCCGCATGCGACCGTGCGCGTGCCCCTGGCGCTTCTCCGCGCTCCGTCCGTGCCGGGCCCGCAACCCGGCGAGGACGCCCCGGGTCGGGTCTTCGACTACGACCGGCAGATCCAGCCCCTCTGGGACCGGCATTGCGTCGAGTGCCACAACGACGCCCGGGCCGACGGAGGCCTGAACCTGGCCGGCACGCCCGTCGAGACCTTCAGCACGTCTTACAACCAGCTCATCGCACTGAGCCGCACGCCCAGGCAACTGCTGGGCTTCCGCGCGGCGCGCAACGAGGACGCGGCGTCGCTGGGCCAGGACGCCATGCAGTATCTCCCGCCCTACACGTTCTGCTCGCCCACCAGCCCGCTGGCCGCCCTGGTCAGCGGAGGGCGCGTTCGGATGCGCGATCCGGCGCTCGAGAAGTACGTCGAGGACCTGCTTCCGTCGCACAAGGAAGTGCGCCTCACCGAGGCCGAGCAGGTCCGCGTGTTCACCTGGCTCGACGTCAACTGCCAGTACCATCCGTCCTACTGGGGCCGCCTGAACGTGCAGTACAAGGACCATCCGAACTACCGTCCGGCGATCACCATCGAGGAGGCGCTGATGCGCGAGGTGCCCGAGAAGGTCCATCAGGCGGAGCTGGCTGGGGCCGGGGAGGCCGGCGCCGAATAGCCGGCGCCGGCCCGGCGATCAGGGCGTCACTCGATCGCTTCCACGCCGTCGCGGACGAAGACCCGCTTGGGGAAGCCCTCCGTGGCGATGTCGCCGTAGTTGTGGCCCGCGTCGCCCGGGTAGGCGCAGAAGGAGATCAGCGGCTCCCTCCCCGTGTTGATCGACCGGTGGGCCCAGTAGGGCGGCACGTAGACCAGGCGGTTGCGGGCCATGGGCTGGATGGCGCTCCGCCCGTCGGAGGTCTTCATCAAGAGGTAGCCCTTGCCTCGAATGCACCAGTAAACCTCGGCCGTGCCGGCGATCGTGTGGTAGTGCCCCTTGGTCATGAAGCACTCCTCGCCCACCAGGCCGGGCTGGAGCTTGCTGATGCAGAACATGACGTGCCCCTGGGCCTGGGGCACGTTCTTTTCGAAGACCTCGTAGTGGAGCGGGTCGCCCGCCGCGATCAGCCGCTCCAGGGCCGCCTCGTCCGCGTAGTAGCCGCGCATGTCCGAGGCGACGCGCGCGAGGTGGTTGTCCGGGGCGTCCATCGCCCCTTCGGCGAGGTCGACGTCGGCGCCGAAGGGCATCGTCAACTCGGCTTGGGTCACGGGGGTCTTCTCCATTCTTACCAGCGGGTGCCGGCGGCGATGCGCGAGAGCTCGTCGAACGCCGGGCCGGACGTGGGGATGTCGAGGCCGAACACCTCGGCGATGACCTGGGTCCATCCATGAATGAAATACACCCATCCGTCCTCGACGGTCAGGTGCCTTGCCGTCTGCTGGGCCCGGGCCTGGTCGAGGAACACCAGGTCCCCGCGGTAGTTGAAGTCCCAGGCCAGCCCGTGCTCGGGGAACGCGGCCGCGTCGGTGATCGGCGAGCCCGGCGCGTCCTTGCCGAGCCCCGTGGCGTTGACCACCAGCGAATGGGGCTTCAGCCGCCCCGCGACGGCGTCGTTCTGCTCGGGCTCGGGCGCGTGATGGTACTCGGTGGGCACGGGACTGCGGAGTTTCTCGTGGATCGCCTTCATCTCGGCCAGGCGCGGGGCGCTGCGGTTGGTGACGAGGATCCGCGAGGGGCGGTTCTCGCCATGCTCGGGCTTGATCAGGTACGACGTCAGGGCGATCGACGATCCGCCGGCCCCCAGCACGAGCACTTCGCCGCCCGTCTTCTTCCAGTGATCGGCCGGCAGAAACGCCTCCAGGGCCAGCCCGCTGGTGATCGGGTCCTTGGCATGGCCGATCAGGCGGCCGTCGCGCTTCGAGATGCTGCTCACTTCGCCCATCAGCTCCGCGTACGGGTCGAGCTCGTCGAACAGGTCGCGGCATGCGGAGAGCAGGTCGATCTTGTGCGTCGTGACCAGGGCGCCGCGGGAGCGCGTGTCGTTCTTGAGGAATCGGACCACGCCGCGATAGACCTCCGGCTCGTCGTGCCACTTGCAGTCGATGCCCTGGATCACCACGTCGCCCAGCCCCAGGTGGTCGGCCCAGCGGGGAAAGACCTTCATGATCGACGACCTGCCGGTCGTAACACCAATGAAGTACATGGTCGGCCGCTGGGCCGTGGGGTACTCCAGGCCGGCGGCGGCCTGGATCGATCGGTCGGCTGCACGGGCAGGCATGAGCGGGCTCCGGCGCGTTCTCAACACACGGGAATCTGATGCAGTTGTTCCAGCAAACTGCGATAGGTGCCTAGACGCCGCCGGTAGTGCGAGGCCATGGCCTTGCGAGGGCGGACCGCCCGGGCTGCGGCGATCCACGTCCCGGCGGCGTCCGGCAGGCTGTCGAACAGCCCCACGCCGAAGCCGGCCACCAGGGCCGCCCCCAGCGGCGCGCCCTCGGAGCGCGAGACGCGGCGTACGGGCGTCTGCAGGGCGTCGGCCTTGATGCGGTTCCACAGCGGGCTCTGCTCGCCGCCGCCCGTGACGCGGAGCTCGGCCAGCTCGAAGCGGGGGAACAACTCCAGGAGGACCTGCTGGTAGATGCCGTATTCCAGGGCGACGCCCTCGAGCACCGCGCGGTAGAGATGGCCCGCCGTGTGGTCCCAGGTCAGCCCGGCCCAGGCGCCGCGAAGATCGGGCTGCGCGGGACTGACGCGCCCGCCCAGATGGGGAACGAACATCGGCATGCCCACAGGCGGATCGACGGCCTCGGCCATGACGGCAAGCTCTTCGAGGCTCAAGGGCTGCCGGCCCGGCGCAAGCCCGGCCCCGGCGATGTGGGTGCGAAACCACTCAAGGTTCATCCCGCCGCCGTTGATGTAGGCGTACGGATGCCACAACCCGGGCACGGCCGACCGGCCGCATCCCAAAACGCGGTTCTTCTTGTCGGCGCGGAATCGGGCGGTGGTGGCCGCGAACACCGAGGCCGTGCCCGCCACGTCCACCCCAATCCCTTCGCGCGTGGCCCCGCAGGCGAGGAAGCTGGCCGCCGTGTCGCCACACCCGGCCACGACCGGCGCGCCGGGCTTCAAACCGCAGCGGCGCGCGGCCAGCCGGTTGACCTCGCCGACGATCGACTCCGGGGCGACGATCCGCGGCAGCCTGGCCGGGTCCACGCCGAACTGCTCGCACAGGTCGTCGTCCCACGCGCAGCGGCGGTTGTCGGCAAAGCCCGAGAAGTGTAGATACGTCTTATCGACGAACGCCGCCGCGCCGTCAAGCCCGCACAGGCGCATGGCGGCGTACGCGCCCGGCTGGACGAACGCGGCGACGCGGCGATAGACGGTCTTGCGCGTCTCGCGCCACCAGAGGATCTTGGGGCCGTGGTTGAAGCTGGGGGCGCACCCGGTCTTGGCGAGCACCTCCTCGCCCGCGGTCCGCTCCATCCGTTTGATCTGTTCGGAACAGCGGGTGTCAAGCCAGGAGTCGTAGGGGGTCACGTGGCGGCCGTCGCGCCCCACGCCGAGGAGGCCTGCCATCTGGCCGTCGATGCCGATCCCCGCCACCGAAGCCGGGTCGATCCGCGCGTCGCGCACGCATTGCTTCACCGACCGGCAGACGGCGTCGAACTGGTCCTCGGGGTCTTCCTCCACGACGCCGGGGGCAGGGCGATGGAGCTTCGACGGCACGAAGGCCTGGGCGAGGCATTCGCCGCTTTCGGCAAACAGGGCCGCCTTGGTGCCCTGGGTGCCGATGTCGATGCCGATGAGGGTGTTCATGGTGACCGGGTGACCGGGTGCGTGGTGCGTGGTGCGTGCGGGAGTACGGGAGTACGGAGTGCTACGAAGGGTCTCAACGCCGGTTTCTACCAGTCACCCCCTCACCCCCTAACCCCCGTCACCTCGGGCACCATCACGATCTTCATGCCCTCGCCGGCCAGGGCAGTCTGATAGGCCTTTTCCATGTCGCGGAAGGGAATCACGTGGGAGACCAGCTTCGCCACTTCTACCCGCCCGCTCTGGATCAGCCCCAGGGCCTCGCGGTAATCCCGGGCGGAGCCGCCGGTGGTGCCGGTGACGATCAGGTTCTTGTAGTGGATGGCGTTTGTATCCAGATCCACCCCGCCATGACCGCGGGGCAGTCCGGCGAACAGGCAGAGCCGGCCGTATGGAGCCAAAAGGCCCAGCCCCTCGCGCTGCAGATCGGCCGAGGGGACGGCGACGATTACGGCGTCCACGCCCCGCCCGTCGGTCTTCCCGGCGATCCAATCGGGCACGGCGGTGCGCTGGGGGTTGACCGCGTCGTCGATGGGGAACTGCCGGGCGAAGCGGAGCCGCTTCTCGTTGGGATCGCTGATCCAGACCTGCGCTCCGGCCGCCCGGGCGACCAGAGCGTTGAGCAGGCCCATCGGCCCCGCGCCGTAAACGAGCACCCGGTCGCCCTCGGCGACCTGCCCGGCGCGGATGCTGTTGACCGCGCAGGAGAGCGGCTCAATCAGCGCGGCATCAACTGAGGATACGTCGTTCGGCAGGGGGATGACGTTGCCCTGGGCGATGACCTCGGCCGGAACGCGGACCATCTCGGCGTGGCCGCCGTCGAAGGTGATGCCGAACGCCTGGTAGTCCGGACACATGTTCCCCAGGCCGCGGCGGCACATCTCGCAGGCCGCGCAGCCCACGTTGGGCGCGAGGCCCACGCGCATCCCCACCGGGTAGTCCGCGACCTTGGGGCCGGCCTTCTCGACCGTGCCAACCAGCTCGTGCCCGAGGATCAGGGTCTGGCCGTTGCGGAGCTTGCGGTGGCCGTGGCGAATGATCTTGATGTCGGACCCGCAGATGGCCGCCGCCTCCACGCGCACAAGCAGCTCGTCGTCGGCCGTCTCGGGGACCGGGACGTCAACGATCCGCAGTTGGCCGCCCTGGGTGTAGGTTCCGGCGATCATGGCGTCTCACACGGCTCCACTTCGACGGGCCGACCGAGGCGCATCGACTCGTTGGCGGCCACCACGGCGGCCACGGCCTTCAGGCCGTCCTCGCCCGTGACGCGGGGCGCGCGATCCTCGCGCACGCACTCGACGAAGTGTGCCAGTTCCGCGCGGTAAGCGTCGCGGAACAAGTCGCGCCAGCTCCGCACGGCGCGGCCGGCCACCGTGCCGTCGAGCGTGACCTTGGTGGTGCCTTGCTGCGAGACGCTGCCCAGGAAGAGCGCGCCTTTCTCGCAGAGGATCTCGACCCGGGCGTCGTAGCCGTAATGGGCCGGACAGGTGCCGTCGACCACGCCCAGCGTGCCGTCGGCGAAGCGGAAGCTGGCGATGAAGTTGTCGTAGAAGTCGGGGTGGCTCGCCCGGGCGTCGGGGCACTTGAAGTTACCCGACTCGGCGTACACGCGGAGCATCGGGCTTCCGGTGAACCAGTTGAGCGAGTCGAGGTCGTGGCTGTTCACCTCGGCGATGATGCCGTTGCTTCGCCCGAGGTCGTACATCCAGGAGCCGGGTCCGCCGGGCCCGCGCCCCGTGGACTTGATCATGATCACCCGGCCCATCTCGCCCGAGTCGAGGATCTCCTTGGCCTCGAGAAACGACGCATCGAAGCGGCGCATGAAGCCGATCTGGAGCTTGACGCCCGAGTGGGCCACGGCCCGGTTGATGCGACGGCACTCCTCGACCGTGAGGGCCATGGGCTTTTCGAGGAAGACGTGCTTTCCGGCCGCGGCGGCGGCGCAGGCGATTTCGCAGTGGAGGAAGGTAGGCGTGGCGATGATCACGGCGTCGAGATCGTCGCGCGCGACGGCCTTGCGGTAATCGGCGAGGAGGACACCGACGCCCAGCTCGCGGCCGGCCTTGTGGAGCCCTTCCTCGTTGGGGTCGCAGAGGAGAGCCAGCTCGGCGCCCAACGCACCCTGCTTCAGGCTCCGGGCGTGGACAAGCCCGGCCCGACCGGCCCCGATCAGGCAGATCCGCAAAGGCTTCAAGGTGCTTTCCTTCCCGGCGGCCCCGCTGCAACTCGAACGCGGGGCGAAGCGGCGCTGCTACTTCGGTGCTTTCGGCTTCTCCTCCATCATGCGCACGCCGTCATCCCAGACCAGCTTGCCGGTCTTCTTGTCCCACCGGCGGGTGCGGACCTTCAGGCGGTGCTTCACGCCGTGGCAATCGGTGCAGGCGTCCTCGGGGGCCGCGTCGGCGGAGAAGATCTCCTCGTGGTTGTCGTCCTTCAGAAGCTCCTTCTTCTCGTGGCACTCCAGGCAGAACGCGACCACCTCGGTCCGGGCGATCATCACGTCCGGCGGCGTGATGTTGTCCTCGTCCTCGCTGTGCTTGTCCGAGATGCCATGGCACGTCTCACAGCCCACTCCCACCGGCTTGTGGGTCTTGGCCAGCTCCTCCTTCTGGTAATTCACGTGGCACACGTAGCAGAAGGAGTTGTCGGCCTCTTCGTGCTCCTTCTCGGCCTTCCAGTCAGCCAGGTTCTTGTGCCATCGCGCCACGGCCGGCTTGGCGGCGGTCCTGGCGGCCTCGTTCAACGGTTTGACCTCGCTCTGCGCAGGCGGGTCCGCCGCGTCCGCGGCAAGAAGCACGCTCGCCGCCGCGACGACCGCCAACCGACCCACGGTGCCCGCGCCCAGTGTCCGTAATCGTGCCATGAGGTCCTCTTGGGACTCGGCGGGCAAGCCCGCCGGCTAAATGATCAGACGTACTCCCACTCCCTCAGCCACTCGTAGTCCTCGGGCAGGCGGTCCCACATCTCGCGGCCGATCTTCTCCAGCTCCGCCTCCTCGGCCAGGTCCAGTTGGCGCCGCTCCTTGACGGCCCGGGCCATGTTGTCCACCTGGTGCGTGCTGATCAGACCGGGAATCGGGGCCGTGATCGCCGGATTGCCGAGGATGTAGCGGATGGCCATGCGGGCGCGGCGGTCGTCGTCGGCGGCCTTGGGGTGATCCGGCGCGCCGTTCCCCTGGAAGATGGCGTTGCTGGCAAAGGGCTTGATGCCGAGGATCCCCACGTCGTGCTTGCGCACGGCGTCGAACAGGCTGTCGGTCGGCAGCTCCTTGGAATTGGCCGTGTAGGGGATGCAGATGATCTCGACAAGGTCGGGATAGGTCTCGATGAGCTTCTTGGCCCAGCGGCGGTCGTGCGTGGAGAATCCGGTGTGTTTACACAGCCCTTTCTCCTTGGCCAGGTCGAGGGCGCCGATCATCGCCTCCACCTCCGCTTCGGAGTGGCGCCCGCCGCGCTCCATGGCCATCAGGCGCCAGACGTCGGCGTGCTGCATGCCGCACCGCTTGAGGCCCGCCTCGAACAGCTCGACGAGCTTCTTCGTGGTGCAGTTCTCCTTCACGCGGAGCTCGCTCTTCGGGTGCGAGTAGCAGAGGTACATCTTCTCGAGCTGCCCGTTGAGAACCTTGCAGTAGGTCTCCGGCTCGGCGTTTCCCGCGAAGTCGATGCAGTTGATTCCCACCTCCATGCAGCGTCGGACCACCTCGTGCCGGTTCTTGAGAAACGGGCCCATGTCGGCCGAATCGCCCGGCCCCTCGTAAGGATTGATGGCCGTCTTGGCCCCGATCACCTTATCGACGCGTTTCCAGTGCCCCCCCAGCGCCACGGCCGAGACCCAGAGGCCCGTCTTGCCGAGCCGGCGGTACTCCATCTCGGGATGGTAGCAGCGGGTGTGCTTCACCTCCGCCGGGACTTCGCCGGCCCGGGCGGCTTGCGGCACGGCAGAGAGGCCGGCGGCCGCGGCGGCCGTCGAGGCGGCCGTGTGGACGAACTCTCGCCTGGTGACTCGATCCTGGCCCACGGTTTCCCTCCTATCGATTGGCCGGCAGTCCGGCGGTTCGTTCTTCGCGCGGCGATACGCCTCGGGGGAGCGCATCCCCGCCTGCCTTGAATTTCATCTTCGGCGTGGGTCACAATCCGGTCAATGAGATAATGGCCAATTCCATGTAGGTTCTGGACGGAATCCTTCCTGGCCGTTTCCGGGGATGATACGATACCGTCCCCGTGGCCGGAGGCCCCCTGTCGAAGGGCATCGTCGCGCATCCCTGACCCGGACCGCGGCGCCGGGCCGGTCGCACCCGGGGCGCAAAGTCGACAACCCGGGAAGTCGGCAAGCATGGTCTACCGACCCCACGTCGCGCTGATCGTCGAGACTTCGCTCATCTCCGGCCGGGAGATCCTGCTGGGCATTTCGACCTATGTCCGCCGCCATGGCCCGTGGTCGATCTACCACGAGCCGCGGAGCCTGGAGGCCTCGGTCCCCCGCTGGCTGAGGCGCTGGGACGGCGACGGCATCATCGCCCGACTGCAGACCGAGCGGATCGCCGAGGCGGTGGTGGCCACGGGCCTGCCCGCCGTGGACGTGCTGGGCGTGGTCCCCGCCTCCGAGGTGCCGCTGGTGCACGTCAACGACGCCGCGATCGGAGTGATGGCCGCCGAGCACCTCTTCGAGCGCGGCTTTCGCCAGTTCGGCTTCTGCGGGATCCGCGGGCCGAACTGGTCGGACAACCGGCACCGGGCGTTCGTCCAGTGGGTCCGCGCCCGGGGCTGCCCCTGCTCCGTGTACCGCCTGCCACCCTACAGCCGGACCGATTCGTCGTGGGAGGCCCAGCAGGAGCGGCTCTCGGGCTGGATCGCCCAGCTCGACAAGCCAGTCGGCATCCTCGCCTGCTACGACCCGGCGGGGCAGAAGGTCCTGGAGGCGTGCCGCCGACTGGGGGCGGAGGTGCCGGACGAGGTTGCGGTCCTCGGGGTCGACAACGACCAGACGGTGTGCGAGGTCTGCGATCCTCCCCTGTCGAGCGTGGCAGCCAATCACGTCAACGTCGGCTTCGAGGCCGCGCGCCTGCTCGACCGCATGATGCGCGGAGGCCGAAGACGGAAGCGGCCGATTTACGTGGACCCGGCCCACGTCGTGACGCGCCTGTCCACCAACGCCCTGGCCATCGGCGACCCGGACGTGGCCGCGGCCCTGCGCCTGATCCACCAGCGGGGCTGCGAATCGCTTCACGTCCGCGACGTGGCCGAGCAGGTGTCGATCTCGCACAGCGCCCTGAAGGAGCGGTTCCGCCGCCTCTTGGGCCACTCGATCCACGACGAGATCGTCAACGTGCGAATTCGCCGGGCCAAGGAGTTACTGGCCGAAACCGACACCCCCCTCCGCGCGGTCGCCCGCCAAGCCGGTTTCCGCCACCCCGAATACATGGGGGTGGTTTTCAGGAAACGCGTCGGCAAAACTCCGGGGCAATACCGCCGCGAGGCCCAGCCGCAGTTAGGGGACCCTTCCCGCGGCGCCCCAACAGGAAGGCCAAGGTCATGAAACCGCGACTCGTGCCGTTGTACTTCGACCCCGGCAGGGACCCGGGCTTCGACAAGCAGATGGAGGCGCTCGCCGGGCTGCTGGCCGACCGCGCGGAGCTGCTCGCACCGGTCCCGCTCGGCGGGCCCGTGCCCGAGGCCGACGCGGTCCTCTTCCCGCAGCTTCTCGGCGAGGCCTACCGGCAGCTCGATGCATTTCGCGCGATCGATCTGCCGATCCTCGTGGTCACCTCCGAGTTCGGCACCGTCTCGATGTGGGACTGGGAGATCCGGGAGTATCTCCGGTCGGAAGGCGTGCCGACGATCGCCCCCTATAACCTCCAACAGACCCTGAAGGTCTGCGACGCCCTGGCGGCCAAACGGCGGTTGGGCCAGGCGAAGTTCCTCGTGTACCAGGACAACCCGGGCGAGGGCTTCCAGGCGGAGATCTTCAAGCGGTTCTACTGGTGGGAAGACGAGTGCAGTGCGCGGATGCGCGGCAAGTTCGGCGTCGGCGTGGTGAAGAAGAGCTTCCGCGAGCTGGGTGCCCGGGCCGAGGAGATCTCCGACGACGAGGCCGATCGCGCCCTGGAGGCCGCCGGCGTTCGGGCCCCGGGCCTTGCGCCGCGGGCCCTGCGCAGCGCAGCCGGGCTCTACCTGGCCGTCAAGCAGGACCTGGAAGAGGACCCGGCCATCGAGGCCGTCGGCATCAATTGCCTCAACGAGTCGCACTTCTCCGATACCACGCCCTGCCTGGCCTGGGACCTGCTCTACCAGGAGCGCGGGCTGATCTGGGGCTGCGAGGCCGACACGATGTCGATGCTCACCAAGTTCCTCCTGCACCGCTCGCTCGGCGCGCCGATCATGATGACCAACCTCTATCCCTTCCTGCTGGGAGAGGCCGCCACCAGCCACGAGCGGATCGCGGGCTTCCCGGAAGTGGAAAGCGAGCCGGAGAACCACGTCCTCGTGGCCCACTGCGGCTACATGGGGGTGATTCCCCGGCCCTTCGCCACGGAGTGGACCTTGCGGCCGAAGGTGCTGGCCATCGTGGACGAGAACGCCACGGCCATCGACGGGCGCCTGCCGACCGGCGAATGCACCCTGGCCAAGCTCCACCCCACCATGGACAAGATCACCGTGGCCGAGGGAACGCTGGAGGGCTACGTCCAGTTCGCCGACTCCGATTGCCTCAACGGCGGGGTGATCCGCGTGCGCGACGGCCACCGCCTGATGGACACTTTGGCGTCCCACCACTACCTGCTGCTGGTCGGACACCACGCCGTCGATATCCGGATGATTGCCGGCGTATTCGGGCTCTCGATCGAGGAGATTTGAAGATGGTCCGTTGCCTGGTGCAAACCTGAGAGTAGCGCTTGAGCGGTCGCACTCACCGCATTGGCTTTCTGAGGGTCAATAACCATGAAAGTAGGAATCGACAGCTACTGCTACCACCGCTACTTCGGCGAGGTCTATCCCGACCAGGAGGACCCCGGTGTGCGGTGGACGTTCCAGGACTTCGTCCATCGCGCCGCCGAGCTGGAGGTGGACGGCGTGTCGCTCGAGTCGTGCTTCTTCGAGAGCCTCGAGCCGGGCTACCTCGGCGAGATCAAGGCCGCCCTGGACGAGAAGGGCATGGAGCGCGTTCTGGCTTGGGGCCATCCCGACGGGCTGGAGGCCGGGCGCAACACGGACGCCTGGCGCGAGATGAACGGCCTGATCCCCAAGGCCCGCTTCATGGGCGCCGACATCATGCGGATCGTCGCCTCCTCGCTCCAGTTCCGCTTCGAGCCCCACGGACCGCAGCTCGACGCCATCGTCCGGATGCTCTCCGAGAGCGTCAAGATCGCCGAGGAGCACGGCGTCGTGCTGGCCATCGAAAACCACATCGACTACACGTCCGCGGAGATCTGCGAGATCCTCGCGCGGGTCGGCTCGGACGCCCTGAAAGTGAACTTCGACACGGGCAACACGCTGCGGATGATGGAGGACCCGGTGGCGGCCGCCCGGCGCCTGGGGCCCTTCACGGTGGCCACCCACACCAAGGACGTGGACGCCTGCCGCCACGTGCGCCCCGAGGAGTGGTACTTCTTCTCCTCCGTGCCCGTCGGGACCGGGCTGATCGACATCCCCGGCGTGGTCCGGGCGCTGGCCGAGTGCGGCTACCAGGGCGTGCTCGCCGTGGAGTCGGACCACCACAAGGACCACCAGGACGAGGACAAGCTGGTGGCCCAGAGCATCGCGTACCTGAAGGAGCTGGTCGCGGAGGTGGCGGGGTGACGGGGTGAGGGAGTGAGGGGCGATTGAGTAACACGGGCGTGTCATCGGGAAGTGAGACTTCGTTTTGTGGGAGACATCAACATGAGAACTCGTTGCCGAGTGTCGATCGTGTCGCTTGCCCTCGGCCTCCTGGCGGCCGCGCCGGTCGCGGGTCGGGCCGAGGAGAAGAGCGTGTTCGCCAAGGACAACCTGGTGGCCTGGTGCATCGTGCCGTTCGACGCCAAGGGGCGCGGGCCGGCGGAGCGGGCCGAGATGCTGGGGCGCCTGGGGATCACCAAGGTCGCCTACGATTGGCGGGCCAAGCACGTCCCCACGTTCGAGGAGGAGATCCTCCAGTACAAGAAGCACGGTCTGGAGTATTTCGCCTTCTGGAGCTGGCATCCGGACATGGCCAAGCTGATCGAGAAGCACGGCATCCGGCCGCAGATCTGGATCACGCTCTCCAGCCCCGACGCCCCCTCCCAGCAGGCGCGGGTCGAGGCCGCGGCCAAGCGGATGCTGCCCTTGGTCGAGCAGACCCGCGAGCTCGGCTGCAAGCTGGGCCTCTACAACCACGGCGGCTGGGGCGGCGAGCCGGAGAACATGGCCGCCGTGTGCAAGTGGCTCCGCGACAGCGCCGAAGCGGATCACGTGGGCATCGTCTACAATTTCCACCACGGGCACGGACACATCAAGGATTTCGCCGAGGCGCTGGCCGGGATGAAGCCTTACCTGCTGTGCCTCAATCTCAACGGCATGAACGAGGGCGCCCAACCGAAGATCATGCCCATCGGCTCGGGCCAGCACGAGAAGGCCATGATGGAGACGATTCAGAAGAGCGGCTACACCGGACCCGTGGGCATCCTCGACCACCGCGGCGACCTGGACGCCGAGGAGAGCCTGAAGCAGAACCTGGAAGGAATGAAGAAGATCCTCAAGGAGATCGGCGACAACGCGGCCCTGGGGACTTATTGACGCCGGCCAGCGCGCTGCTCCCCTCTCCCGCCTGCGGGAGAGGGGGCGGGGGTGAGGGCTGTTACCTCTGTCACCTCGGGAACCTGCTCATCCCCTGTGCCAGCGCGGCTCCGCTCTCCCGCCTGCGGGAGAGGGGGCGGGGGTGAGGGCTGTTACCTCTGTCACCTCGGGAACCTGCTCATCCCCTGTGCCAGCGCGGCTCCGCTCCCGCGACCGTGAAAGAGCGGCACCCTCGAAGGAGACCGCAGAATGCCACGCAAGCTCAACGTCGCGCTAATCGGCTACAAGTTCATGGGCAAGGCCCACAGCTACGCCCTGTTGGCCACGCCGTTCTTCTTCAGGACCGGGATCGAGCCGGTCCGCAAGGTGATCTGCGGCCGGCACGAGGGCCCCTTGCGCCAGGCGGCCGAGGACTTCGGCTGGGAGGAATACTCCACCGACTGGCGGGTGGCGGTGCGCCGCGACGACATCGACGCGGTGAGCATCGTCACGCCGCCGGCGACCCATGCCGAGATGATCGTCGAGGCCGCCCGGGCCGGAAAGCACATCTTTTGCGAGAAGCCCTTCACCGTCACGGTCCAGGAGGCCGAAGAGGCCCTGGCCGCGGCCGAGCAGGCCGGCATCAAGCACATGCTCGGGTTCAACTACCGCCGCGTGCCGGCGATCGGCCTCGCCAAACGCCTCATCGAATCGGGACGCTTGGGCAGGATCTACCACTTCCGCGCGGTGTACTTGCAGGACTGGATCATGGACCCGCAGTTCCCGCGGATCTGGAAGCTCAATCGGGCAATCGCCGGCAGCGGGGCCCATCACGAGTTGTGCACGCACATCATCGATCTCGCGCTGCACCTGGTGGGCCCGATCGCGCGCGTGGTGGGCACCGAGGAGACCTTCATTCGCCAGCGCCCGGCCGAGGCCCAGGCCGACGAGCTCTCCACCATGCTCACCGCGCAGGCGGGCTCGACCGACATGGAGACCGTGGACGTGGACGACGCGACCCTCTTCCTGGCGCGGTTCGCCGGGGGCGCGCTGGGCACCTTCGAGGCCACGCGGTTCGCGGCCGGGCGCCGCAATCACAACCGCATCGAGGTCAACGGCTCGAAGGGCTCGGTGGTGTTCAACCTCGAGGAGATGAACCGGCTGGAATACTATAGCGCCGACGACCCGGAGGACGTACCCGGCTTCCGCTCCGTCCAGGTCAACGAAGGCTGCCACCCGTACATCGACCACTGGTGGCCGCCCGGTCACGGCATCGGCTATCAGAACACGTTCGTCAACCAGTACGCCGACTTCTTCGAGGCGATCGCCCATGACACGCAACCTTCACCCGACTTCCGCGAGGGATTGGAGAACCAGAAGGTGCTCGAGGCGGTGACGCGGTCGATCGGGGAGGGCGGGTGGGTGGAGGTCTGAACCGGGCCGGCATACCCACGCGCAATGGCCAAATCCTCTGCGGAAACGGCCGTTTCATCCACGGATTATCCTTGACGCCGCTGCGCGGGGTGGAGCAGAATGCCGAATGGCTGCATGGTTGCCGGTCGATGGTTGCCGGTCGTTCGACCAGAGGGCTTTCCGGGCCCCCCTTATCTTCGCCCGAAAGCAGTTTGCCGTAGTGGGTATCTCTTCCCGATTCCTCTGACTGCAGGGGGTGAGCCATGAAGAGGATGCTCGGTCTGGTGGCCGTGCTGGGAATCGCCTTCGCGCCCGCACCGGCCCAGGCGGCCCTCGTTCTTCACCTCGACGCCAGCACGCTGGGTCTGAACGACGGCGATGTACTGGCCAGTTGGGGTCCTGCGACCGCCTCGGGCACTCCGACGTTCCATACGCTCCAGACGCCCGCCGGCGGCAGCGCCGTGGTGTTCGACGGTCTGGATCACTTTGGAACGCTTCCGGCGGGCCAGTTCCCGGCTTCGGCCAGCCAGGACTTCATCCTCGCCGCGGTTCTCAAGCCGACCTCAATCGGCGCCTACCACAACGTGATCGACGACGATGCCGCGAACCGGCCCATGCTGTGGATCGATGGAGCCAACAAGTATGAGTTGAATTTCGGTGGAGGCAGCAAGCCGGCGATCGGGACCGGCCCGGACGGTTGGGACGTGGTGATCGCCGACTCCCGCAATAGCCAACTCTACGTCAACAGTCCTGTGTCCAACGGCACAGGCGGCGGCGCCGTCCCGTACGTCGCGGCCGAGCCCTTCGACCTCCTCAACCGGGACAACGGGGCAACCTTCCAGGGCTCCGTGGCCGAGTTGCGGGTTTACAACGACGCGGCCGACTTCGGCGCCGACTTCGGATCGCTGTACCTGGGTCTGAAGAACAAGTGGATCGGCGAGCCGGCGCCCCCGCCGCCGAGTCCCGTGGCAACGGCCCTCTCCGGCAACTCGCTCTGGCTGGATGCGGCGGATGCCGCCACGGTGACTTCAACGGCCGATGGCAACGGCATCCAGCGCGTGGACCAGTGGGGCGACAAGTCGGGGACGCCCGAGAGCGCCACTCAGACCGGCGACGCGCGGCCCGCCACCGGTCTGACCACGCGGAACGGCCAGAACGTGCTGAGCTTCACCAACTTCCTGGGCAGCACGGGCGGCTCCTTCGACTGGCTTACCAACGGGACTCTGCTTGCCCCCACCGCCGACGACGGATACACGACCTTCGCCGTGGTTCGCACCGCGCCCGCGCCGGACAACATCCAGCAGCACATCTTCTCCGGCAACGACAGCAACTACGTCCTGTTCGAGGAGAACAACCAGACCGACATGCGCGTCTATGCCGGGGGCGCGCAATTGGATTCGTCGGCCACCGGCACACGGGGAACCTGGAGCATCGTCGGCTCGGAGATCACCTCGGGAACCGACGCGATCTTCGTCAACGGTCTGGCCGACACGGGCAACGCCGGGAACAGCAGCTTCGGAGGAACGCCCGGCTACCGGGTCGGCCGCCGAGGCGATTCCGGCCAGTGGTATCGAGGCGAAATCGCCGAGGTGCTGTTCTTCGAAGGCACGCCGAACGCCGCGGAGCGCACCATCCTGGAAAACTACCTCCACGCCAAGTGGGACACCCTGCCGCTGGCACCGGGCGTCGATAAGTACGCCTACGACAGCTCGGCCAACGGCGACTACGACTACCACGTGATCGGCGTCGGCCGCGAGCTGGACGGGGCGCTGCGGCGCTCGGGTGAGATGGGCCTGATCATCACGGAGCCCGACTCGCTGCTGGGCTTCGGCGACTACGTGCTGGCCGGCATCGACGACTCGACGATCCTCGGCCAAAGCAACGGCGTGGTCGTGGCGGACCTGCCGCGCGAAGCCGCCGCCCGATGGGAACGCATCTGGGCCCTGGAAACCACGGGCGACGGCTTCGAGATCGAGCTCACGTTCGACTTCCTCGACGCCGGGCTGGGCGGCGCGGAGCTTCCGGCCGGCAGTTACCACCTGCTCTACCGGTCCGGGCAGTCGGGCCCGTTTGCCAGCCTCATGTCGGCCCCGCGCGTCGGGGATCAGGTCACGTTCCTCGTCGGCGACGCCGATCTGGCGTCGGGCTACTACACGCTGGGCCTCCCGGTGCCCGAGCCCTCCAGCGTCGCGCTGCTCGGACTCGGGCTCGTCTGGCTCGCCGCCTGGCGGCGAAGGCGCTGGCGGGCCGCCTCCTGAAGGCCGCCCGGGACGAGCCGCAAGGAGCTGTGTCATGGACGGGCCCCCCAGCCGGCACGGTCTCAACGCGGTCGCTTCGAAGGTCCGGCACAGGCTCCCCCGTGGGTGTCTTTGCGTCGCAGGGCGGGCCCTCGGGTCGCTGTGCCTCATTCTCGCCGCCGGATGCGGCAGCTCGCCGGACCTTCCCGACCGCGCCAAGGTCCATGGCACCGTGACCCTCGACGGAACGCCGCTTAACACCGGCACCGTGGTCTTCGAACCGGACGGCTCCAAGGGAGCCAAAGGACCGCCGGCCTTCGGGCAGATCGACGCGAAGGGCCATTACGAGCTGACCACCGACCGCGCGTCGCCGGGCGACGGGGCCGTGATCGGCCACCACAAGGTCCGCGTGCAGGCCCGCCAGGACGTCGAGCCGGGAAAGCTGGCCCCCACGCTCATCCCTTCGCACTATGAGAACACGGGCCGATCAGGTCTCACCGCCGAGGTGAAGCCCGGCATGGTCAACGAGATCGATCTCCCGCTCAAGTCGAGACCTTAGGAAAAGGGGAGTCTCCAGATGGGGATGTATCGAGGGGAGCACCGCCCGACCGGCGGATCGGGCTTCACACTCGTCGAGCTGCTGGTGGTGATCGCGATCATCGGGATCCTCATCGCCCTGCTCCTGCCGGCAGTCCAGGCGGCGCGCGAGGCCGCCCGGCGGGCGCAGTGCGCCAACAATCTCAAGCAGATTGGGCTGGCGCTTCAGAACTACCACCAGGCGTTCCGGATCTTCCCGCCCGGCGAGATCCACGAGGACGGCGGCAACCCGGGTCAGCCTCCCGATCCCGGCGGATGGTTCCCCTACCCGCACTGCCACTGGGACGGTCAGATCGGCATCTGGCAGAACCTGATCCTGCCGCAACTGGAGCAGCAGGCCGCATACGACCTGTTGGACTTCAGCGTGCGCCCGCAGTACCAGGCGGAGGACAACAAGGAAGTGGTGAAAATGCAGTTTGCCGTGTTCCTTTGCCCCAGCGACCCCTACCGCGGCCTGACCACCAACTGGGGGCCGGGCGGCAACGCGCGGATCTGCCACTACTACGCGGTGGCGGGGTCGGACGAGTGGGCGATCATGCCCCACCCCGACGGCTCGAGCACCCACCCGTACAATTACTGCAGCGCCAACGACGGCCCGTTCTGGAACGACTCGCAAACCCGCATCGACGACATCCTCGACGGCACGAGCAACACCGCTCTGGTCTGCGAGGTGTGGGGGCGGAGATACGCCAGGCACCGGAACCCGTCGGGCTGCGCCGGTGAGACGAGCCGGGGCATGAATCTCCACTCCCTGGTCTATTTCGACACGCCGCCGAACCACTTCGTCGTGCCCTCCGACGACTGCCCGCCCTACAAGCAGAATCCGTGGAAGGCCAACAGCTTCCACCCCGGAGGCGTGCAGGTGGCGTTCGCCGACGGCTCGGTCCACTTCGTGGGCGACTACGTCGATCTGAGCGTCTTCAAGGCCATCTCCACGATCCACGGCATGGAGGTCGTGGATGCCTCCGACCTGGGGCTCTAGACCCGGCTGCGCGTTCCGACTTGCCCGTTCCGACTTCCGACCTCCGACGTCCCAGAGCGCCCCGCCGAGGAATCGAACCTCGTCTAACAGATTCGTAGTCTGTCGTGCTCTCCGGTACACTTGCAGGGCATCGGGGCCGGCCGTTTGCCGGCCCTTATGATTGCTGCGCAGCGTGTGGTTATTCGCGGCGCGCGTCCATCTCGCCGATCTTCAGCGCTGCGTCGCTCAGGCCCAGGTACACTCGGGCGTTGGCGCTCGTGGCCAGCTCGCGCAGGGCCTCGAGCTCGGCCAGGCGCAACAGGCCGGGATGCCGCTCGATGGCCTCGGCGGCCTTCTGCCGCTCGATTAGGGCCCGGGTCTCGTTCTCGGCCTTCAGGCGCTCGGCCTGGGCGTCGGCCTCGATCTGGAGCCGCCGGGCGACGGCCTCGGCCTCGGCCTCGCGCTGCCGGGCCTCGGCCCGGGTCTTGGCCTCGATCGCCTCGACCTCGGCCCTGGTGCGGGCCTCGACGAGCTGCGCCTCGCTGTGCCGCTCGGCCGCCAGCACACGGTTCATGATCTCCTGGAGGTTGCCCGGGAAGATCAGGTCCTTCACGTCGGCCCGCCGGATCGCCACGCCGTAGCCCGCCGCGGCCTCCTTGACCTCGGCCAGGATGTCCTCGCTGAGCCGGTTGCGGTTGGTGAGGATCTCCTCCAGGTTCATCGAGGCCAGCGAGCGCCGGGCGGCGAGCTGCACGTCGCTGTAGAGCCGGTCCTCATAGCTCTCCACGTTCTGGATCGCCGCCTTCGCGTCGGTCACGCGGAACTGCACGAGGATGCTCACCCGGATGGCCACCTTGTCGGCCGTGAGGATCTCCTGGCCCTTGATCGTCAGGTCGCGCTCGCGCACGTCGACCAGCACGCACTCGACCGTGGGCAGGCGCTTGCGCCAGGTCCGCTGCATGGGGATCTCGTACCGGCCCGCCTCCAGTACCTTGGTGAGCTTACCGTCCTCGTACCAGAGGCCGCGGTGCGTGTCCTTGATGATGAACTCTTGGCCTTGTCTGGTGATGGTGGTCATGGCGGTCCTCCTATCTCTATTTGGAGGCCCCGTAGCGTGCGTCGATGTGGAGAACGAGTGTCTCAGATCTGGAGGTCTGAGCGATTCGGCCTACTGGGAATCGCAGGTGCCATTTGATGGCTCGCTCCTGACACCGCCGGGGCCATGTCTGCGTAACGAGTATCCCGACCTGGACTCGAACCAGGGCCTGGACCTTCGGAGGGTCCGGTGCTATCCGCTACACCATCGGGACTTGCATTGGTCCATCGTCAACAGGTTGACCGACCGGATTTGAACCGGCACGTACCTGGGTCACAACCAGGCGCTCTACCGATTAAGCTACGGTCAACATCCGGGTCTCTCAGTAGCCCGACCAGGATTCGAACCTGGAACCCCTCGTTAGAAGCGAGGGATGATGTCCATTTCACCATCGAGCTGGGCACCGAACGGCCACGGACGGCCGGTTGGTCAGCGGAAGGCAAGGGACTCGAACCCTCATCTCCACGGGGGAGAACCGCGTTAGCAGTGCGGCCCGGCGAGCCGTATCCGGCTACCTTCCGTATCTGAGTGGACCGACCGGGAGTCGAACCCGGATCTCCGCCACGCCAGGGCGGTGTCGTCCCGTTGGACCATCAGCCCGGTTGTCGCTATACTCCAACTGGAGGATAGCGAGCATGATTCAGATCCGGCCTTTCTTGCTTTGGCTTGGACACATCGGCGACTGCCGTCGCATCGAGCGACTTGCTGACGTCGGGATCGAAGCCGTTGTTCAACTCGCAATAGAGGAACCTCTCGCCGATCTGCCTCGGGATTTCCTCGTATTTCGTATTCCACTTCACGACGGCGTTGGTAACCGTCGTGCCAGGCTCCGTCTTGCGATGGACACGGTTGCCGGTCTGCTCAGGAGTGAGACTCCGACTTTGGTCTCTTGCAGTGCCGGAGCAAGCCGTTCTCCCGCCGTCGCGTCGTGCGCGCTGTCGCTCGTCCAAAACAAGACCCCGAACGAGTGCCTTCGTTTCGTGGGCGAGTTCCGCAAGACCGACGTTTCTCCCGGCCTATGGCAGGATCTCCTTGACCTGCTCTGAAAGTGGAGCGCCGGGGAATCGAACCCCGATTACCTGGGTGCAAGCCAAGCGTCTTCCCGTTGGACCAGCGCCCCCGATGCTGTTAGAGGTCCGTCCGGGAATCGAACCCGGTCTCCCTCCTTACCATGGAGGTGTGCTGCCGGAACACCTACAGACCAAAATGATCCCGGATGGACTCGAACCATCGTTTTCCTGGTTGTCACCCAGGTGTCTTCGCCGCTGGACTACGGGATCGCGTCAGTGACCGAGGCAGGGGTCGAACCTGCAAAATCGCCACGCTCTCGACCTCGCCGCTTTGCCGATTTGCGTACCCGGCCGTGGCGGGTCCGGGAGTTGCACCCGGCGGTCCAGGCTTATGAGACCCGGTTGAGCCTACGCCCACCCGCAAGTTGCAGGCCCCGGTATCGAGCCGGGCGCACCGGCCTCATGACGGCCAGCTAGGCACCTGCCAA
>CAYSUS010000068.1:17808-37370 GCA_964434165.1 uncultured Pirellulales bacterium | reverse complement strand
CGTCCTACGGCCCGATTCGGACTTGTACAAGCTTGTTAGTCGGGGCGACTGGATTCGAACCAGCGACCTTTTGACCCCCAGTCAAACGCGCTAAACCAGACTGCGCCACGCCCCGAATTGCTTCTCTGGGGGGTTGCCCAGGCGGCCCATCAAGTATGGCAGATCAGTCCGCCGGATGCAACGCCTGGTGAGTTGAGCACAGGACGGCTCCTCGGCAGGCAAGCCTGAAGCGCCCCGCGCTCCTCGTGTGCCAGGCCCCTTCCGTGTGGACAGGGCGCGGGGGAGAATGGTTCGCTGGTCGTGGACGCGCCGTGCCGTCCGCAGGAGCCGCCGAGGAGCCTGGCCATGCAGCATTTCGCCGATCGTCTCGCCGATGCCGTGCGCCGGCGCGCAACGCCCGTGCTGGTGGGGCTGGACCCCAGGGCGGGGCAGTTGCCGCCCGGGTTGTTGGAATCCCACGATGCGGCCGGCGCGGACGGGAAGGCCCGGGCCTTTGCGGCGTTCTGCCGCGGGGTGATCGAGGTGGTCGCGCCGCTGGTGGCCGCCGTCAAGCCCCAGGCCGCGTTCTTCGAGCAGCTCGGGCCGGCCGGCATGGCGGCCCTGGCCGAGGTGATCGGCTGTGCCCGCGAGCACGGCCTGATCGTGATCCTCGACGGCAAGCGCAACGACATTGGCTCGACCGCTGCCGCGTACGCCGAGGGGCTGCTTGGGCCCGGCGGAACCAGCCCCTGGGGGGCCGACGCGCTCACCGTGAGCCCGTATCTGGGCGATGACAGCCTGCGGCCGTTCGTCGATACGGCCACGCGACGTGGAGCCGGGCTGTTCGTATTGGTGAAGACTTCCAACCCCGGCGGCGGTCTGCTCCAGGACCTTCTGGCCGACGGAATCCCGCTGTACCGCCACGTGGGCCGCCACGTGGAATCGCTGGCTGAGGAGACCTTGGGCGCCTGCGGCTACGGCGCGGTCGGGGCGGTCGTGGGCGCGACGTATCCGGACCAGCTTGCCGAGCTCCGCGCGGCCATGCCGCACACGTGGTTCCTGGTGCCGGGATTCGGCAGCCAGGGGGGCACGGCCAGGGATTGCGCCGCGGCCTTTGCCACCGACGGCCTGGGCGCGATCGTGAACAACTCCCGCGGGATAATCTTCGCCCACGCCCGCGAGCCGTACCGCGATCGCTTCGCGCCCGACCAGTGGCAACGGGCCGTGGAGGACGCCACGCGGGACATGATCGCCCAGATTAGTGCGGAAACCCCGGCGGGGAGGTTGGCGCCGCGCGCCTGACTACCTCCGCCGTCTGCAGCCGTACAGCGCCAGCGCGGCCAGCCCCAGGGCCGCCAGGAGGACGGACGAGGGCTCGGGCACGCCGACCCGCAGCTCCAGGTACTGGTCGCCGGAGGCCCCGATCACCGCCGCAAGGAAGTACTGGGCCGGCAGCAGTCCATCGGGCTGCACGAGGCCGAAATCCTCGCCCAGCGTGACGTTGGCCGCGTGGAGCACGTCGAAGGCGTCGCCAGTCTGGGGAACGAACCCGTCGAGCAGCTCGACGAGCACCTGGCCGTTGAGCAGGGCGTCTTCGGCAAGCTCCACGAAGTCGTGGCCCACGTCGTTGCCCGCCGCGTCGCCTGCCCAGCCCCGGTCGCCCTGGTCGTAGCCGTTGATCTGGATCTCGAGCTGGCCGGCCTGCATGTCGTACCCGCCGAGGACGGAGGTCATGCCGATGCGATCACCCGGGGCGACGGTGCCACCCTGCTGGACGAGCTGGACGGACTCGGCGACCTCGACCTCGTCCATGGGGGCGTAGATGTCGAGGGCCGTGGTTGAGAACGGATCGACGAGGTCGGCGATGAGGGTGCCCAGCGCCGCGCCGTCTCCGCCGTTGTACAGGCGCGCCACCTCGTCATCGGTCAGCGCCCGGCCCCACAGCGAGAAGTCGTCGATCTGGCCGTCGAAGTCGCCCCACTTCTCGCCGGCGTCGATGCGCGCGATGCCGACCGTCAGCTCCGAGGGGGCGCCGGCCAGCGTGCCGTTGGGCGGAGTGCCCTTGGTGACGAACTTCGTGCCGTCGAAGTAAATCTGAAGCTTCTCCCCCTCTGCTCGGCTGTTGTCGTACGCCAGCACGACGTGGTGCCACTGGTCGTCGGCGATTCCCCCGTCGACGCCGCTGGTGTCGAACCGGCCGTCCGTGGCGCCCGACTTGTTGGGCTCGATATCGCCGGCCGCGTCGATGTACACCTCGACGTTCGTCCCTTCGCTGCCGATCTCGAAGTTGTCGTTGTCGTTGGTTCGGGAGACGGCCGCCAGGACGTTGTTCGTTCCATGGTTCGTCGCGCTGTCGACCTGGCTGTTGCGGTTGAACCACATGGCCAGGGTGAAGGCCGAGGGCGGGTCGTTCATCACCGTGCCGCTGCCGAAGTCCAGGTAGTCGTTGTCCCCGTCGAAGTCGATCGCGCCGTCGAGCTTGCCGCCGACCAGGTTGGCTTGCGACATCGAGGCCGTCGGTTCGACCGAGGCGAGGATGCCGTCCTGCGCCGTGCCGGTGCCGGAGATATCAGGAGTGGCGAGGAGCGCGCTCTTCAGAACGCCCAGGTTCTGGAGACGACCGCCGGTGAAGGACAACTGGCTCCCATCCGTCTCGGTCAGAAGGATGTTTCCCCCGCCCATGTCGAGCGTGCCGCCGGACAGGTTGATGCGATCCGAGGCGTTGTCGAAGTTGACGTCGCCCCCGCCCGTGCTCAGGGAGCCCGACACGATGTCGATCCGGTCCTTCGGGCCGCCGGGGCGGAAGTTGATGTTGCCGCCGCGGTCGGGCGACTGCTGCGTGCCCAGGTTGACCGCGCCGCCGTCGATGGTCAGTTCCAGGCCGGAATCGGCGTCGGAGTTGCTGCCAAGATTGAGGTCGCGTCCCAGATTGACCACGCCGTTCTGGAGCACGGATACGATCCCGTGGCCGCCGTTGGTGTTCCAGTCGCGGTTGCCGTCACCCTGATCCAGGTTGAGCGTCGCCGTGCCCGCCCCGCCTCCGACCTGGACGTTGGCGACCGAGCCGACCGCCTGGCCGGTGATAAAGTTGTCGTGGTGCAGCGAGGCCGTGCCGGACCAGATGATCGTGATCCCGGTTCCCGCGTTGGCCGTCTCCCAGTTGCTGCCGTTGGACGAGTTGTTGATAGTCAGGACGGGGCTGGTGGAGCCGTCGCCTTTACCCATGATGAAGGTAGCCGTGCTCGAGGCGCCCTCAGCCATGCGCAGGGCTCGGTTCGCGCTGTTGCCCTGTCCGCTGCCGGTGATTCGGAGCGTGCCGTCCTCAAGCACGACCCCGCCCGTGCCGTTGTTGCCGATCTTGAGGAACTGGTCCACGGTCCAGGTGTTGCCGCCGGTGATGACGACCAGGCCTTCGCTGCCGCCGCTTTCACCGACGTAGGCGTTGCTCGACTTGAGGGATCCGTCGCTGAGCGTGATCGTGCCCTTGCCGCTGGAGCCGGCGACCGTCGTGCCGGTGGACGTGACGCTCTGGCCGCCGGCGATCTCATAGCTGGTATCGCTGCCGGCGGCTTCGGCCACGGAGAACCGCTGCACGGTGATGATCCCGTCCACCTGGAGCGTGCCGCCGTTGATGTGGAGCTGCGCGAGATCCACGCCACCGTTCGTCTCCACGACGCTGCCCATCACGTGGAGCGTGCCGTCGTTGAGGTTGTAGGTGCCGCCCAGCGAGTTGTCCGAGGGACCGAAGCGGAGGTTGCCACCGATGGTCACTTCGCCGCCGTTCTGATCGACGGTGCCCGCGGCCCCGCCGCCCATGATCAGCTCGTTGGAGCCGCTGAAGGTCAGTTTGCCCGCGTCGATCTGCAGCCCGGCGGCGTCGGCGCCCGCCTCCAGGGCGATCCGCAGGTTGCCGTTGCTGGTGACGTCGGCACCGGCCGTGTCGATAACGGCCTTGGCCGGGCCGGCCCCGATGGGATCGCCGGTCTTCGTCACCTTCAGCGTGTTGCCGTCGGCGGTGACCTGCCAGCCTGGGTCGGCCGCCGCCACGTTGGCTTCGTTGACCAGCGTGCCGGCGGTGAGAAGCGGGAAGGTCGTGCCCGGCAAGACGGCGCCCGATCCCTGGGACGGCAGGACGTCCGGGTCCCAGTTGGAGGCCACGTCCCACGTTCCCGCGGCAGCGTCCCAAGTCACGGTCTCGCTCGTGCTCGCCCCGCCTCCAACCTCGAACTCGAACAGCGAAGTCCCCGTAGACGCCAGTGTGGCGGTGCCTGTGACGTCCAGCGCGGTGAGGACGCCGTCGAGGATGCCGACCCGCAGCGTGGCCCCGTCGGCGTGGGTGTAGTCGGTCACCTGGCGGCTGGCGGTCGTTCCGGGCAGGACCAAGAGGCCGCCGTTGAGGTTGACGACGCCCGTGCCCAGCGTGGCGATGTCGCCAGTGACGGTCAGCGACCCGGAGTTGATGTTGACCGTGCCCGTCGCCGGGGCGCCTTCGCCGAGGACGAGCCCGTCGGCGACCTCGCCGAGCTCGGTAACCGTCGCGGTCAGGCCGTTGCCCACGTGGACCGTTTGCGAGGAAGCCGGCTCAATGTTCGTGTTCCAGTTCAAGCCGTTCTGCCAGGTCCCGTCCGTGCTGTCGTCGTCGAAGACCACGTCGGTTCCGGCCACCGCGGCGAAGTTGGCGGTCACTTCGGAAGCGCTCAGCGTTGCTTCATAAACGCGAAAGATGGCGATCTCGCCGCTATAGTCCACAAAGCCCGCCCCACCTCCGGTGTAGCCGCCCTGGTTGCTTCCGCCCAGCCTGCCGACGCTGGCGCCGTCGCCGCCGGACCAGTCCGTGATGTTGCCGGCGGAGGTGGCTGAGCCGACCCATTGGCCGTTGACGTACAGGTCGGAAGTGTCGGTGTCGATGTCGAACACTCCGACGACCTGAATGAACTCGCCCAACGCGACCGAAGTGAGATCGTGCGAGACCCGGGCGGTCTGGTCCCCGCCGCTATTCTGCGTGACGCTGAAGAAGACGTGGCTGTCGGGGGTCGCGGCCTCCTGGCTGCCGCCGCCCATCGTGATGCCCACGCCGTTGCCACCACCGGTCTCGAAAAGCCGCTCGTCCCCGGCAAGATCAGAGGGACGGAACCACATTTCAAACGTGACCCCGAGGTTGTTCTCGTCGAACTGCCCTTCGAGCGTGGGCAGCGTGCCGCCGCCGCCGGTGAAGGTGTACGCGCCCGTGATCCCCGGCAAGGACGTGATGGGAAACAGCGAGTGCGCGTAATTCGTCAGGCCCGAGATGTCAAAGCCGCCGATTGCCGTCCCGTCCTGCTCCCAGACGTTGTTAACTCCGTCGTCGGCTCCCGCGTTGTAGTTCAGCTTGTAGCCGGGCGTCACCTGGGCCGTGGCGATCGAACCTGTGCAGGCGAGCCATCCACACAGGGCAATGAGCACCACGGCCGTGATGCGGTGCGCAACGAACCGGCGTGCGGGCCCTTGGGGCTTGTGCCACAAGGAAGCGTGGTATCGAACGGACGGACGAGGAAGCAATTGCATTGCCATGCCCTGGGGTCGGGTGACGTTCGGATGGTGGGAGGCCCGCACGACGTGCGGCCGGGAGGAGGTGCACGCCAGACGCGCTGTGACAGCCGTCCAGCGGACGGGCGCTGCGCGCACCGCTCCCCCATTGCAGGCTTCAGAGTACATGCAGGACCGTGGAAGTCAAGCTGCCGAGAAAGGCATGCACCACCGATGGGGGGTAAGGCAAGCCCGTCGCGCAGCCGGCCCTCGGCCGCGCCCCACAGACGGCGTCAAAGCGCCCCCTTGATGAGCCAGGCGATGAGCATGACGATGGCCACCAGCCCCAGCGGGAGGAGCACGAGCACAAGCAGCGGCCTAATGATGCTCACTGGGGTCCCGTCCGCGCGGACGAGCCCCGAGTAGGTTTCTTCGCTGCCAGAAGCCACGGGATGCGTGGTTTGAGACGACAGGCCGAGCGCCTCGGGGTCTTCCGGCGCCAGCTCGGGCATCTCGGGGAAGTTGGCCTCGGTGTCGTCCAAGGAGCCGCGGTCGGCCTCGAAGCCTCGAGACCGGCCCGACTTGCGCCACTGGCCCACGGTGCCGCGGGCCTCGGCCTGGCCCGAGCCCGAGACCCAAGGGGCCAGCCGGGCCACGACCTCCCTGGCGGAGGGGATGCGCGCGGCCGGGTCTTTGGCCATCATGTCGGCCAGCACGGCGGTGAAGTTCGATTCCAGCGAGGGATTCAGCCGACGTGGGTCGAGCGGCCGGAGCTTGACGTGAGCGCGGGCCTTGTCGGAGGTCGTCCCCCCCGGGAATGGCACCTTGCCGGTGACGGCGTAGTAGAGCGTGCATCCGAGGGAGTAGATGTCCCAGGCGGGCGTCGGCTCCCAGGGACGCTCGACGTGGTCGGGAGAGAGGTAATCGGCGGTGCCCACGATCTTGCCGAACCGCGGGTCCTTCTCGGCGTCTCCGCCCAGCGGCCCGGCCAGGCCCAGGTCGGAGAGCTTCGCCCGCCCCTCGGGGGTGACGAGCACGTTGCCGGGCTTGACGTCGCGGTGGACCAGGCCCTGCCGATGCGCGTAATCCAGTCCCTCGGCCACCTGGGTGATGATCGACGCGGCCGATTCCACCGATAGCGGCCCTGTGCCGCGGACGAGCTTGCGGAGATCGGCTCCGGGCACGTACTCGGTGACGAGGAAGTGGACGTTGCCGTCTTCGCCGGCGTCGAACGCCCGCACCAGGTTGGGATGATCGAGCTTGGCCTGGGCGCGGATCTCGCGGTTGAAGCTGGCGATGGCCTCGGGCGTGGACTTGCTTCGGGGCAGGACCTTCACGGCCACGACGCGTCCCAGCACGCCGTGCTCGGCCTTGAACACCTGGCCCATGCCGCCCTGGCCGATGTAATCGACGATGCGATAGGGCCCGAGGGTGAACTTGGTCTGGCCTTCGAGGAGTTGCTTCACCTGCCAGCGGTTGAGCCGGCCCATCTCGACGAGCTTGTCGGCCAGCTCCTGGTCGTTGCGCGGGGCCTCGTCCTCCGTGTCCCCCTGCCCGGCCCAACGGGTGGCGGCGCGCGCCTCTTGGAGATCGGCCTCGGTCAACAGACCGCTGGCCAACGCGCAACGTACGAAGAGGGAGTTCTCGACAGGGTCCACCGGACAACCGCCTTTCGTCCAGGAGCCGGCCGGCAGCGCCCGCATCCAATGCCCGAAGGGGGTCACCGACTGATCCAAGGCCTGGAACCCTTTCAGACTAACCTGCCAGGCGCCCATGCGCCAAGGCATGGCCGGGCTCAGCCGTCGATTCCATGCTGCTTCCAGCAACTCGGCAGTGGCGCCACGATGTCGATGGCGGTCCCCTTCACCGGGTGGACCAGCTCTAGCCGGCGTGAGTGGAGCGCGATGCCGCCCGGGAACGGCCTTCGGCTTCCGTACTTGCGGTCGCCCAGGATCGGGTGCCCGCGATGCGCGAGCTGGAGGCGAATCTGGTGTTTACGCCCTGTTTCCAGCTCGACTTCCAGGAGCGCGGTCGTGCGGGTCCCGCGGATTCTTCGGAAGAAGAGCCGGGCGAGCTTCGCTCCGGGCGCGTCGCGCGGGGCCACGTGCATGCGGCGATGCCGGTCGTCGTGGACCAGGTAGTCCTCGCACACGCCCTCGGCGGAGCCCGGCGCGCCCTCGACCAGGGCCCAATACGTCTTGCGCACCTGGTGCGCCCGGAACTGCTCCGTGAGGCGGCGGGCGGCCTTGGACGTTCGAGCCAGGAGCAGGGCCCCGGTGACCGGCGCGTCGAGCCGGCTCACCACGCCAAGATACACGTTGCCCGGCTTGGCGTAGCGGACCTTGACGTACTGCCGCGCGAATTCCAGAAGCGACCCCTTGTCGGCCGGGGTGCCCATCGTGGCCACGCCGGCAGGTTTGTTGACGACCAGCAGATGGTTGTCTTCGTACAAGACGTGAAGGGAGTCGGGCTTCATGCGGCCTGCGAGCCTGTCCGGCGCGGGCACGGGACCGTACAATGCGTGTCCAAGGCAGCCGACCCGCGCCGGTTCATCTTAACAGAAGCGTCCGGACCTCCGAAGTCTGGCGCCCGATCGAGACTTGCGAAGTCTCGAAGACCTCGGAGTGAGGGACTCGTTCAACACACCTCCATGCCGATCGCACTGCCCCGGCGCTTGATCCTCGCCAGCCGCTCCCCGCGGCGCCGCGCGTTGCTCCGCGAGGCGGGCTATACGTTCGAGGTCGTCGTACCCGACGACTCGGCCGAGTGCGGGCTGTGCAGCGGGGAGAACCCGGCCCAACTGGTCGCCCGGCTGGCCTGTCAGAAGGCGGCCGACGTGGCCCGGCGCGTGGAGGAGGCCATTGTGCTGGGCTGCGACACGGTGGCCGCGTGCGACGGCCAGATTCTCGGCAAGCCCGAGGACGAACACCATGCCCGACGCATGCTCCGCACCCTGAGCGGGCGCGCGCACCGGGTGCTGAGCGGGCTGTGCGTTTGGAGCGTTCCGGGGGAGGAACCGCAAGTGCGCGTCGCGATTACCCTGCTTCGTATGGACCCGCTCACCGACCGGCAGCTCGACGACTACCTGGCGAGCGGTCAATGGGAGGGCAAGGCCGGGGCCTTCGGCTACCAGGACCGGCTGGGCTGGGTCCACGTGGTCGAGGGCAGCGAGTCCAACGTTGTCGGCCTGCCCATGGAGCTGCTTGAGGAGATGCTGGCGGAGATCGACGCGTAACGGCCTGTCGAGCAGCGAAGAAGAGGCTTTCGAGGTCTCCGAGACTGCGGAAGTCGGCCGACTTGACGGCCCGGCCGCCGGCAACCTAGGATGGCGGGTTTAGACCCCTGAAATGCCCCCAGGAACTGCGGTGCGATGGAAACGGTCAAGGTCGCGATCTTCGGCTTCGGAACGATCGGCTCGGGCGTGGCCCGCCTCCTGCTGGATCAGGAGGAGCGGATCGCCCGGCACGCGGGCCGCCGAGTCCAGCTCGCTCGGGTCGTCGATCCCGACCTGACGCGGCCGCGCAACGTGGAGCTGCCGCGGGGGCTGCTCACCGAGGATCTCTCCTCGGTGCTGGACGATGCAGAGATCACGGCCGTGGTCCAGCTCATCGGCGGGCTGGAGCCGGCCCGCTCGATCATGTGCAAGCTACTTGACGCCGGCAAGGACGTGGTCACGGCCAACAAGGCGCTTCTGGCCGAGCACGGAACGGAGCTGTTCGATCGCGCCCGCCGGTTGGGCCGGTCGATCGCCTTCGAGGCCTCCGTGGCCGGCGGCATTCCCATCATCGCGGCGATGAGCGAGAGCCTCACGGCGAACCAGGTGCAGTCGATCCACGCAATCCTCAACGGCACGAGCAACTTCATCCTCTCGCAGATGGAGGAGCTCGGCTCGGACTACGCCGCGGCCGTCGCCGAGGCGCAGCGCCTGGGCTATGCCGAGGCCGATCCTACCCTGGACGTCAACGGCAGCGACGCCGCCCAGAAGCTGGCCATTCTCGCCCACCTCGGCTTCGGGGCGCGCCCGCAATGGCGCGAGATCCCGCGGACCGGCATCGACACCGTCGAGGTGGCCGACATGAAGTACGCCAACGAGCTCGGCTACAGCATCAAACTGCTGGCCGTGGCGGAGCTCGTGTCCGAGGGGCTGGAACTGCACGTCTCGCCCACGCTCGTCCGGCGGCACACGCCTCTGGCCGAGGTCCGCGGGGCCTACAACGCCATTCGCGTGGTGGGCGACGCCGTGGGCCGCGTGTTCTTCCACGGGCTGGGCGCAGGGCAGATGCCCACGGCCTCGGCCGTGGTGGCGGATCTGGTCAGCACGGTCGTGGGGCGCACGGCGATCACGTTCCGCACCTTGAACCTGTGGTCCGGCCTGCGCGAGGCCCCGGTCGCCGTGCGCGATCCGGCCCGCATCACCGGGCGGTACTATCTGCGCTTGAACGTGGACGACCGGCCCGGCGTGCTGGCCGAGATCTCGGGCGTGCTCGGGGCGCATCGCATCTCGATCGCTTCGGTCATCCAACACGAGACCGAGGAGGAGGCCGACGGCGTCGTGCCCCTGGTGATCATGACCCACGCCGCGCCGGAGGGCGAGATGATCGAGGCCATGCAGGCCATCGACAAGCTCTCCTGCGTTAAGCCCGGCACCGTGCGGATGCGCGTGTTGAACTGACCCAGGTCGCCGAACGGGCCCGCCATGAAGTACGCCATCATCATCCCCGACGGGTGCGCCGACGAGCCACAGGACTCGCTCGGTGGCAAGACGCCGCTGGAGGCCGCCCGCGTCCCGGCCATGGACGCCGTGGCGAGCGCCGGGGTCGTGGGTCGCGCGAACAACACGCCGCCGTCGCTCCCCGCCGGGTCGGACACCGCCAACCTGAGCCTTCTGGGGTACAACCCGTTGGAGCACTACACCGGCCGCGCCCCTTTGGAGGCCGCGGCCCAGGGCATCGACCTCGGGCCTGACGACTGGGCCGTCCGGTGCAACCTGGTGACGGTCGAGGATCAGGTGATGCGGTCGTTCACGGCCGGCCAGATCAGCTCGAACGAGGGCGCCGAACTGATCGCCGCGGCCCAGGACAAGCTCGGCTCGGACCGCCTCAGGTTCTATCCCGGCGTCGGCTATCGCAACCTGTTGGTGATTCGCGGGGAGCCGGGCCGGTCCCTGTTCTCGATCGACACGCGCACGACGCCGCCTCACGACCTGACCGACAAGTCGGTGCAGGACGATTATCCCCGCGGGCCGGGCAGCGATTTGCTCAACCAGTTGATGAGCGACAGCGTGGGCGTGTTCGCCGAGCACCCGGTGAACCTCGGCCGCCGCGCGGCGGGCCAGCTCCCGGCCACCAACGTCTGGCTCTGGGGGCAGGGGAGCCGTCCCCGGTTGGAGTCGTTCGAGGTGCTCCACGGCGTGCGCGGGGCGATGATCACGGCGGTCGATCTCTTGCGCGGGCTGGCCGTGCTGTTGGGATGGAAGCGGATCGAGGTGCCGGGCGCCACCGGCTACCTCGACACGGACTACGCGGCCAAGGGGCGCTACGCGCGGGAGGCCCTCGGCGAGGTCGATCTGGTCTGCGTCCACGTGGAGGCCACGGACGAGGCCTCGCACGAAGGCGACGCCGAGGCCAAGATCAAGGCCCTGGAGGAGATCGACCGGCACATCGTGGGACCGCTTCACGAAGCGCTCAGGCAGCAGGGCGAGCACCGGATTCTCGTCACGCCCGATCACCCCACGCCGCTGCGCATCAAGACGCACAGTCACGGCGACGTGCCGTTTGCCATGGCCGGCACCGGCGTGGAGCCCGACGGTGCGACGACCTACGACGACCGCACCGCCGCGGCGTCGGAGCTGTCCTTCCCCGCGGGGTGGCGCCTGATGGAGTGTTTCATCGGCAAGTGAGCCTCCAGCGAGCAAGCTCGCCGACCAAGAGAACCTGCTCTCCCTGACCCCCAATCCCCAATCCCTCGCGTCCCATGTCCATCATCGTCCAGAAATTCGGCGGCACGAGCGTTGCCGACAGCCAGAAGATCCTCGCCGCGGCCCGCAAGGCGATCCGGGCCAAGATGGAAGGCCACCAGGTGGTGATGGTCGTCAGCGCGATGGGCAAGACCACCGACGCCCTGGTCAAGCTGGCCAACGAGATCACCGACCAGCCTGCCGCGCGCGAGATGGACATGCTCCTCTCCACGGGCGAGCAGGTGAGCGTGGCCCTGATGGCCATGGCAGTCCACTCCCTGGGGCACGAGGCGGAGAGCCTCACCGGCGCGCAGATCGGCATCGTCACCGACAGCACGCACGGCAAGGCACGCATCCGGTCGATCTCCACGGAGCGGATGCGCAAGGCGCTGAAGGAAGGCAAGATCGTCATCGCGGCCGGCTTCCAGGGCGTGGACGACCACCACAACATCACCACGCTCGGCCGCGGCGGCAGCGACACCACGGCCGTGGCCCTGGCGGCGGTCTTGAACGCCGAGGCGTGCGAGATCTACACCGACGTGGACGGAATCTACACGACCGATCCCCGCGTCGTGCCCGAGGCCCGGCAGATGCAGCGCATCAGCTACGACGAGATGCTCGAGCTGGCCAGCGCCGGCGCCGGGGTGATGCACAGCCGGTCGATCGAGTTCGGCAAGAAGTTCGACGTGCCGATCCACGTGCGGAGCAGCCTGAGCGACAGCCCGGGCACGATAATCGCCACGGAGCCCGAGGGCCCGGGCGAGCCGGTCTGCGGGGCCGCGCTGGTGAAGAACGAGGCCCGCGTGACGGTGCTCAACGTGCCCGACCGCCCCGGGGCGGCCATGACGCTGTTCTCGCGCGTGGCGGCCCGGGCGGTGGCCACCGACATGATCGTGCAGAACGTGGCCGAGGACGGTAACGCCGACATCTCCTTCACCGTGTTCCGCGACGACCTGCCGACCACGCTCAAGGCCGTCGGGGAGGCGGTCGCCGAGCTTGGCGCAGGGGGGTTTACGCACGACGACGACGTGTCGAAGGTCTCGATCGTCGGGGCCGGCATGGCCACGCAGACCGGCGTGGCGGAGAGGATGTTCCAGGCCCTGGCCGACAAGGGCATCAACATCCTCATGATCACCACCAGCGAGATCAAGATCTCGGTGCTCGTCGCGCGGGAGCACGCTCCGGAGGCGCTCCGCACGGTGCACCAGGCCTTCGAACTGGACCAGGCGCCCAAGCCGGCCAAGGAGGCGGCGCCGTCCACCGCGGGAACGGCCGCGCGCGCGAAGGCCGCGGTCAACCTGGCCGCGCTCCTCGAGGGCATGGAGGACCTGATCATCAGCGGGATCCACCTCGACGCCACGCAGGCCCGCGTGACGCTGCTCGGCGTGCCCGACCGCCCGGGGCTGGCCGCCCGGGTGTTCGATGAGGTGGCCAAGAAGGGGATCGTCGTGGACATGATCGTGCAGAGCGTCGGGCGCGAGCAGAAGGCGAGCCTGAGCTTCACGATCCCGGACAGGTCGCTGCCCAAGGCCCTCAAGGTGGCGCGCGATCTGTCCAAGCAGCTCCACTGCGACGAGCCGGCCAGCAGTCCCAGCGTGGCCAAGCTCTCCGTGACGGGGGTGGGCATGCGGAGCCACACGATCCTCGCCCGGCGGATGTTCGAGTGCCTGGCCGAGGCCGGCATCAACGTCGATATGATCTCCACCAGCGAGGCCCACATCAACGTGGTCGTGGACGGCGCGCAAGGCCGCAAGGCCCTGGATGCCTTGAAGAAGCAGTTCGCCGACGCGATCGTGTGACGCGAAGGGGGCCGGCGCAGTCTGCCGCAAAGCGGGCCGGCGCAGTCTGCCGCAAAGCGGGCCGGCGCAGTCTGCCGCGAAGCGGCCCGGCGCAGTCTGCCGCGAAGGGGGCCGGCGCAGTCTGCCGCGAAGCGGCCTGAGCCCGCCACGCGCCGCCTTACGTCTCCCCGAGCACGTCCTCCAGCACTTCCTCGGCCACGTAAATGGGAAGCGTCGGCTGGCAGGTCACGGCCACGGCGATGGCGTCGGAGGGCCGGGAGTCGATCTCCACCAGCTCGCCGTCCTGGCGCACGCGGAGCTTTGCATAATAGGTGTGGTCCTTCAGCTCGTTGATCACCACGTCCTGAAGCTCCGCCCCCAGGTTTTCCACGACGCTGACGATTAGATCGTGCGTCAGCGGGCGCGGCGAGGGATAGCCCTTCACGCGGCGGTCGATACTCGTGGCCTCGAAGATGCCGATCAGGATGGGGAAGGTGCGGTCGCCTTCCACCTCCTTCAGATAGATCACCTGCTGGTCGTTGATCTCGCTGATGATGATCCGCGAGAGCTGCATGTGGACGGGCATAACGGGCACCCCCGAAGCGCGACAGACCGAGACGGAGGCGCGAGCGGCCTCCCACTCCAGCCATTATAGTGCCTCGGTTCCGCGCAGGGCTAGAGGGCCGAGAAACGACCGCTTCACACTTCCGAAGTCCTCGAGACTTCGGAAGTCCCTGGGTCTTCGCCCAACATCGAAGCCCGAAGCGTCAGCGAGGCAGAGCAGCCATCCGAAGCATCCCTCGCTCACGCCTCGGGCTCCGACTCGTTCCGCGAACCGAATCCCTTCTTCCAGCCGGGCCTCTAGCCCCGGCTGGCCAGAAGCTTCTTGATCGCCTCGACGATCGCGGCCAGTTGATCCTCCAGCGCCTTCAGGCTCTCCCGTTCGCGCTGGACCACTTCGGCCGGGGCCCTGGCCACGAACTTCTCGTTGGCCAGCTTCTTGCGCTTGCCCTGGATCATCGACTCCAGTTTGCCTTGCTCCTTCTCCAGCCGGGCAATCTCGGCGTCCACGTCGATCAGGCCGGCCAGATCGACGAGCACCTCCATACCGGCCGTGGCCGCGTTGGCGCACAGCGGCGGGGCCTCCACGTCCGGGCCCCAGCCCGTCGCCGCTGCGCCCGCCATCGACGCGAAGTACGGCTCCATGGGCCGGAGCAGGTCGGCCGTCTTTGGATCGCATCGCACGGCGAACTCGATCCGCTTCTTCGGCGGCACGTTCTGCCGGCTGCGGATCTCGCGCACCGCGCGCAGGGCCTCCTGGAACCGCGCGAAGCGGGCCTCGATCTCCGGGTCCCGGCGCCCCGCGTCGCACGCCGGCCACGCGGCGATCATCACGCTCTCCGCCGTTGGCTCCACGCAGTCGATCCCGCGTCGTGGGGCCAGCCGGGCCAGGAGCTGCCACACCTCCTCGGTGAGGAACGGGATCGTTGGGTGCAGAAGCCTTAGCAGCACGTCCAGCGTGTGCGCCAGCACGCGCTGGGCCGTGGCGCGGGCGGCCTCGTCCTGAAGCCGCCCCTTGACCATTTCCAGATAGAAGCTGCAGAACTCGTCCCAGGCGAATTCGTAGAGCACCCTCGCGGCGTCAGCGTACTTGTACTCGGCCAGGGCGGTCGTCACCTGCTCGGTCACCGTGGCCAGCCGGCTGAGCACCCAGCGGTCCTCGACCAGCAGGTCGCCGTCGGCCACCGCGCGGGGCTCGAAGCCCTCCAGGTTCATCAGCGCGAACCGCGCCGCGTTCCACAGCTTGTTGCAGAAGTTGCGGGCCAGCTCGAAGCGGTCGCTCACCACGGCCCCGCGCGCCAGGGCCTTGTCCTCGGGCTTGTCCGCCCACTGCGTGGAGAACTCCTCTCCGCAGTGCGTGCACTTCACGCGCGGCAAGAGGCGGTTCTCCCTGGTCTGCTCGACGAGCTTCTCGCAGTGGGGGCACTCGAACTCCACGGGCATGCGGAAGTCCTGCGTCTCCGTGGCCAGGTAGGCCAGCGCGAACCGCAGCGAATCGGCCCCGAACTTCTCGATCACGTCGAGCGGATCGACTCCGTTGCCCTTGGACTTCGACATCCCCTCGCCGTAGCCGTCGAGGATCTTGGGGTGGATGTACACGTCGGTGAAGGGGATCTCGCCCACGTTGTACAGGCCCGTGAGCACCATCCGCGCCACCCACAGCGTGATGATGTCGCGGCTGGTGATGAGCACGCTCGTGGGGTAATAGTACCCCAGCTCCGGCGTCTTCTCGGGCCAGCCGAGCGTGGAGTGCGGCCACAGGGCCGAGCTGAACCAGGTGTCGAGCACGTCCTCCTCGCGCACGAGGGCGTGGCCCGGCACGGCGTCCTCGGCGAGGTCCTCTTCTTCCGCGCAGATCAGCCACTGCGCGCCGTCCTCGTCGCGATGCCAGATCACGTCGTCGCGCCCCGCAAAGGCCTTGCTGAGGTCGGCCTCGGTCGCCGTCTTGCAGTACCAGATCGGGATCCGGTGTCCCCACCAGAGCTGCCGGCTGACGGGCCAGTCGCGCTTCTCGCTCAGCCAGTCGAGATAGCCCTTGGCGTAGCGCGGGGGCACGATCCGCACGCGCCCGTCCGCCACCGCGTCGATGGCGGTCTGCGCGAGCTCGTCCATGCGCACGAACCACTGGTCCGTAAGCAGCGGTTCGATGGGCGTCTTCGAGCGGTCGGAATGGGCCAAGTCGATCAGCCGGTCCTCGGTCTTGGTCAGAAGGCCCTGCTTCTCCAGGTCGGCCACCACGCTCTTGCGTGCCTGGAGGATCGTCTGCCCCGCGTACGGCCCGGCGCTGTCGTTGAGCGTGCCATCGAGATTGAGGAGGTTGACCATGGAGAGGCCATGACGCTGGCCCACCTCGTAGTCGTTCGGATCGTGGGCCGGGGTGATCTTGACGCATCCGGTCCCCAGCTCGGGCTTGGCCCACACGTCGGCCACCAGCGGGATCTCGCGGTTGAGCAGCGGCAGCAAGACCTTGCGCCCGTCGCGGGCCATGTCGCGGAGCGTGACGAGGTCCGCCAGCATGGTCCTGCGCCTGTCGCGCACGTCTTCGATCTGCTCCTCGATCTGGGGCCTTTCTCTGGCGGGCGCGGTGGAAAGCTTGGCGGCGAGGTCGCTCTCGATGCTGTCGAGCGCCCCTTCGGGATCGGGGTGAACGGCAACGGCCGTGTCGCCGAGCATGGTCTCGGGGCGCGTGGTGGCGATGGTCACGTGCTCCGGCTCGCCCGGCCTGGGGTCGATCACCGGATAGAGAAAGTACCAGAAGTGGCCAGGCACCTCCTCGTGAAACACCTCGTCGTCGCTGACCACCGTTTGCAGGGCCGTGTCCCAGTTGACCAGGCGCGTTCCGCGGTAGATCAGCCCGTCGCGGAACATGCGGAAAAACGTGTGCCGCACCGCCCGGGCGCAGACGGGATCGAGCGTGAACCGGGTCCGCTCCCAGTCGCAGCTACAGCCCATCTCCTTGAGCTGGCCGAGGATGCGGGCCTCGTACTCGTTCTTCCACTGCCAGATCCGCTCGACGAGCTGCTCGCGCCCCAGGTCGTGGCGGGTCTTGTTCTCCTCTTTCAGGAGGCGGCGCTCGACCACGGCCTGGGTGGCGATGCCCGCGTGGTCCGTGCCGGGCATCCACAGGGCCGCAAAGCCCTGCATGCGCTTCTGGCGGATAAGCACGTCCTGGAGCGTGTTGTTCAACGCGTGCCCCAGGTGCAGGGCCCCCGTCACGTTGGGCGGCGGGATGACGATCGTGTATGGTCTCCGCTTGGGATCCGGCTCGCTGTGGAAGTAGCCCCTCTCCTCCCAGAAGCGGTACCACCGCTGCTGCGCGGCCGCGTGCTCGTACTGCTTGGGAAGGTCCTGGAAGGTCTCCGCGGTGGCCATGATCGTTCTGCTTTCGATCAGCAACGCCCAAGGGTTGAAATCCAAGGCGCGAAATCCGGAACTCGAAACGAATCCGAATCCCGGAAACCCCAATGACAGAAACGTGGCATCCTGCTTGCGGGGCTTGTCTCGAGCATTCGGAACTCTTGCTTCGGACTTCGGATTTCACGCCGTGACCGGCTGCCTCGCCCTCGCCGCCGGCGCGCCGGCCTTCTCCTCGTCCTTGCACAGCTTGTACTCGTAGCTGTCGGTCAAGGCGATCCAGCTTGCTTCGATGATATTCTCGCTCACCCCCACCGTGCCCCATACGTCGGTCTCGTCCTGGCTCTCGATCACCACGCGCACGCCCGCGGCCGTGGCGGCCTCGGAGTTGATGACGCGCACTTTGTAGTCCACCAGGTGCATCCTGGCCAGCGCCGGGAAGGTGCCGTTGAGGGCCTTGCGCATGGCGGCGTCCAGGGCGTTGACCGGGCCGTCGCCCTCGGCCACCTCGTGGCGGACCTCGTCGCCCACGCGGATTTTCACGGTGGCCTCGGTGGTCGTCCTGCCGTCCTGGCCGGTCTCCACGTTGACGTGGTAGTTGAGGCGCTCGAAATGGGGCTCGAACGTGCCGGCACACCGCTTGACCAGCAGGTCGAACGAGCCCTCGGCCGCCTCGAACTGGTACCCCGCGTGCTCCATGGACACGACCCGGGCGAGGATCTTCTCCATCAACCGGGGGTCGTTCTGCACGTCGTACTTCGTGGTGCGGGCGACGATGTTCGAACGGCCCGAGAGCTCGCTGACCAGGATCCGCCGCTCGTTGCCCACCGCATTCGGATTGATGTGCTCATAGCTCGCCGTGTTGCGGGCCACGCCGCTGACGTGCATCCCGCCCTTGTGCGCGAAGGCGCTCTTGCCCACGAACGGCTGGTTGGGACGGAAGTTCATGTTGACCATCTCGTACACGTACCGTGCCAGCTCGGTGAGGTGCTGAAGGGCCTCGCGGTCGAGGACCTCGTATCCCTGCTTCTTCAGCGCCAGGTTGGCGGCCACGGAGACAAGATCGGCGTTGCCGCACCGCTCACCGAAGCCGTTGATCGTGCCCTGCACGTGCTCGGCACCCGCGTCGACCGCGGCCAGCGTGTTGGCCACGGCCAGGTCGCAGTCGTTGTGGCAATGGATGCCCACGGGAACCGGCAGGCCGGCCACCGCCGCGCGGGTGATCTGGGCGATCTCCTCGGGCATGGAGCCGCCGTTCGTGTCGCAGAGGGCGATCAGACGGGCGCCGGCCTCGGCGGCGGTCTGGACGGCTTTGAGCGAATACGCCGCGTCGTGCTTCCAGCCGTCGAAGAAATGCTCGGCGTCGAAGATCACCTCGCGCCCCTGCCCGCAGAGAAACCGCACGCTGTCGGCGATCATCTCCAGGTTCTCCTCGGGCGCGCAGCGGAGGACCTCCGTCGCCTGAAAGGTCGAGCTCTTGCCGACCAGGGTGATCGTCGGGGCGCCGCTTTCCAGCAGGGCGCGCAGGCCGGCGTCTTCCTCGGCCGGCACGCCCTTGCGGCGGGTCATGCCGAAGGCCGCGATGCGGATCCGCTTCAAGCCCAGGCGCTTCGCCTCCTGGAAGTACCGGGCGTCCTTCTCGTTCGAAGCGGGGTAACCGCCCTCGACGTAGTCGAAGCCCAGGCTGTCCAGGCGCTGGGTCAGCAGCAGCTTGTCCTGGAGCGAAAAGCTGATCTCCTCGCCCTGGGAGCCGTCTCGCAGGGTCGTGTCGTAGATCTGAATGCGTCGCATGGCAACAGGCTCGGGGCAAAAAAAACGCCCTGGAGGCTCCTAGGTTTCGAGGGGCCTCAGGGCTGTGGAGTTCGGTCCGCGTTCGGCCGGCGCCCTGTCGGCCCCTACTTCCCAATAATCACCACGATCACGCCGACCAGGCGGCCGACGCGCAACAGATCGGGGTGGCGGAAGTGGGAGGCGATGGGCGCCATGAGGTCTCACGGCTAAGGGGTCCAACTAACAGACCGGTTATCGTAAGCGCATGTTCGGGGGCTGTCAACCTGGGCAAGAAGGCGCGCTAACCGCCGGCGCTTGCCCTTCCGCCGAGGGGAGGCCTCTGTTGGCTGGCCAAATCCGAATCGCGAAGCACGAAATCCGGGGCAAATCCGAAATGGGAAGCCTAAATCCGCCAAACGACTGAATCAGGCTTCGTCCCTCAGGCACTCTCCGCGCGCCATCCTCGGCGACCACGGGGCCTCGGGCCCTCATCCTCTTCATCGTCACGCTCTTCGTAGCCCTCCTCGTCCATCTCCTCGTGTTCCCCCTCTTCTTCGCCCTCGACGGCTTCGTCGTCACCATAATCCTCTTGCTCGTCGTACTCGTCGTCTTCGTATTCGGCTTCCTCTGCGTCCTCGAAGTCCTCGTCCTCCTCATAC
>CAYSUS010000068.1:0-17798 GCA_964434165.1 uncultured Pirellulales bacterium | reverse complement strand
CCGCCGCGGGGTCTTCGTGCTCCTCGGGGTCGAACGGCGGGTCGGCATCGGGGGCCTGGTCGGCGGCCGCTTCGGCTTGCGCATCGGCCGGCTCGATGAGGATGCGGTTCGAACGGCGCGGGCGCGTCGTCTGCACAGGCGGAGTCGGCTCGGCCGCCACCGGCACCTCGGCCCGCCCGCACATCCGCTCCCAGTCGTCCACGCTGATGAGGATCTCGCGGGCTTGCGACCCGTTGTAGGGGCCGACGATCCCGTCCTCGGCCATGAAGTCGATCAGCCGCGCCGCGCGCCCGTAACCGATTCCCAGCGACCGCTGCAAGAGCGACACGCTGCCGCGCCCCTCGCGAACCACCACGTCCACGGCGGCCTCGTAGAGATCGTCGCGGGCCTTCAGCGGGGTCGCCTGGGTCTGCTCCGGCTCGGCGGCCTTCAGTTGCACCAGCTCCTTGACGAACTGCGGCTCGCTGGTGGCCACGGCGGCGATCACGCGGTTGATCTCGTCGTCGCTGAGGTAGGTTCCCTGCCCGCGGATCAGCGTGCTCGTGCCGGGCCACAGGAACAGCATGTCGCCGTTGCCCAGCAGCTTGTCCGCCCCCATCTCGTCGAGCACCACGCGGCTGTCCGTGCGGCTGGCCACCTGGAAGGCGATGCGGGCGGGCAGGTTCGACTTGATCAGCCCGGTGATCACGTCGACCGTCGGCTTCTGCGTAGCCAGCACCAGGTGGATGCCTACCGCGCGGCTTTTCTGCGCCAGGCGGATGATGTGGGCCTCGACTTCCTTGGCCGCCGTCATCATCAGGTCGGCCATCTCGTCGGCCACGATCACGATATACGGCAGGTGCGACGGGATCTGGTCCTCCTCTTCCTCGGTGGCCGGCTGGATCCGCTCGATCAGCTCCTCCCGGCCGAGCTGGTTGTATACGCTGATGTGGCGCACTCCGGCCTGGGCCAGGAGGTGGTACCGCTCTTCCATCTTCTCCACGGCCCAGCCGAGGATCGCCTCGGCCTTGCGCATGTCGGTCACCACCGGGTGCATCAGGTGCGGCAGGCGCTTATAGGGGCTCAGCTCGACCATCTTCGGGTCGATCATCAGCATGCGGACCTCGTCGGGCCGGCGGGTCATCACCATCGACACGATGATCGAGTTCAGGCACACGCTCTTGCCCGTCCCTGTGCGCCCCGCGATCAGCAGGTGCGGCAGACTGGAGAGGTCGGCCACCATGGGGTTGCCGGCCACGTCCTTGCCCAGGTAGATGGGAATCCGCATCTTCAGGGCCTTGCCGTTGGTCTCCTCCATCACTTCGCGGAGCCGCACGATCTGCCGCTCGGAGTTGGGCACCTCGATGCCCACCGTGTTCTTGCCGGGGATCGGCGCGACGATGCGCACGCTCGGCACGCGCAGGGCGATCGCCAGATCGTCGGCCAGCCCGGTGATCTTGCTCAGGCGCAGCCCGGCCTCCAGCTCCACCTCGAACTGCGCGATCACCGGCCCGGTCTGGATCTCGACCACGCGCACGTTGAACCCGAAGCTGGCGAACGTCTTCTCCAGGACCTTGGCCTTGCGCCGCACGTCCTTCTCGTGCTCTTCGAAGCAGAACGCCTCGCTCTCCAGGAGCAGGTCCAGACTGGGCAGCTCGTAGTCGGGCGGCTCCTCCTCGCTGGCGGCGGCCTCAATCTGCTCGAGGACCTCGGCCCGGGCGTCCCGGCGCGGCTTGCGCACGCGCAGGGCTCCGGCCTCGGCCGCCTTGGCCGCCGCGTCGGCGGTCGCCGGCTGTGCCTCCTCCGGCGCCCCGCTCTGCCCTTCCTCCATGGAATCGGTTCCCGGGCCGGTCACTCGAATGGAACCGGTGTCCGCGTCCTCGCCCTCCTCCTCGTCCTCTTCCCAAGCCTCCTGTTGCTCTTGCGCGCGGTCCAGGGCGGCCCGGCGGGTCTTGCCGAGTCGGCTGGCGTAGGCGGCCCCGACCCGCACGACCCCACGGCCCAGCCCCTTGGCCGGCGCGCCCACGGTCCAGGCGAGCACTTTGAGCATCACGTACTCGGTCGAGAGCAGCAGACCTCCCACCACAAGGCTCAGCGTGAGGATATACGCCCCCACGGTGGCGAAGTGCATCTCGAGCAGACCGCGTCCGGCCGCCCCCAAGTATCCGCCGGCCCCGATGACCGGCCCCGGCGACATCCACGGCACGGCCATGGCCGCTAACGCCGTGAAGCCCACGAGGGAGACCAGCCAGCCCGTCATGCGGAGGACCGGTTCGGTGATCTCCTGCCGGCCCAGGAGCATGGCGTCGAGCACGGCCAGGGACAGAAGCAAGTAATAGGCCCCCAGGCCCAATCCGCCCAGCAGCAGCCAACTGGCATACGCCCCGGACCAGCCGCAGAGGTTCGCAGGGGCCTCACGTTGCGGGTACACTAGCCCGTTGGGCGGGTCGGCCGGGTCGTAGCTCAGCAGCGAGGCCCCAAGAAAGACCGTCAGGGCCAGCAGGCCCAGGGCCAGCAGGTCGAGCTTCAATTTGCGCTGTTCGAGCATCGGCGCGTGCCTGGGATGATCCTCCCGCCGCGGCGCGGGCATGCGTTCGAGGGCGGGTCCATGCCCGATGCCCTTCCCTGGGTGTCTGCTGAGTGCATCGACCGAATCCCCGCCCCCGGACCAGCCGCGCCCGGGCGCGCGATGCGGCTTGCCCCGGAGTCGTGACCCTTAGCGGCGGCGCCAAAGTCAGAAGCGCCAGAAATGGCCCGACGCACCCCTCACAACCGCTGCGACCCGCGCGAACCGCACCGCGGTATCGGCCGATTCCTCCAGCATCGGTTTCGGCGATTTTCAGGGTGATCCCGCCGGGTCTGATGCCGGGCGGGAGTCTCTCGCGGTTTCACATCCTCTGGGAGGCCGAGCGGGAGGAGATCCCGCGCGACCCGATGCTCTTAAGGCACCTGGGCAAGGGCCGTTACGTGGTCCTGGCCACCTGGGACCTCACCGACCTGGAACGGGCGGTGCTGAAGTGATGCCCGCGTCGCTCGCTCTCCGGCGGAGAGACCATGCCCTTCGGGATAGAGGCAACCGTGGCCCGATCTCGCACCGCACCTGTCAGGAGACCCATGCGCAGCGCCGCCGTGCCCCTCGGCCATCTCCCGGCGATTCCGCTACTGCCCTGACGCCAAAGGGGGCGGACGGCATTGCGGAAAATGCCTGCTACTGGGGCATGGTTCGCGACGGACCGAGTTGCCCCGGGCCCCGTGGGACGAGCAGGGCCACGAGGTGCCCGAAAGCGTCGGTGGCGGCGATCTCGGCCGCGTTGCCGTCCGGCGACTTGCGGCGGATCGACTGGCCCTGTCGCACCCGGCGGACCTCCTCCGCGTCGAGCACGAGCCGCGCCAGGCCTTCGACCGCGGCCGCGGGCGGGGCCAGGTGCGCGGCCCAGTTCTCACTCGTCAGGGCGTCGGGGGCGATCGCGCCCTCCAGGCGGAAGCCGCCCACCGCGGTGCGCACCAGGGCCGACATCACGGCGCCGGTCCCCGCCGCCTCGGCCAGGTCGCGCCCCAGCGAGCGCACGTACGTGCCGCTGCTGCACGTGATTCGCAGGACGAGGGTCGGGTACTGGTAGGACTCGACCGTCAGCTCGTGGATCGTCACCGGCCGCGGCTCCAGTTCCACCTTCCTGCCCCGCCTCGCCAGTTCGTAGGCCCTTTGCCCCTGGACCTTCAGCGCGGAGAAGGCCGGCGGGCGCTGCATGATCGTCCCGGTCAAGGCCCGCGCGGCCTCGGCGATCTCGTCGCGCGCGGGAACCGGCGGATCGGGCAACTCCGCCACCTCGCCCTCGACGTCCTCGGTGGGACTGGTGCGGCCCAGGAGGAACGTGCCCACATACTGCTTGGGCATGCGCTGCACGTATTCGATCAGGCGCGTGGCCGCGCCCACGCAGACCACGAGCACGCCGGAGGCCAGCGGGTCGAGCGTGCCGGCATGGCCGGCTTTCAGAGGCCGCACCAGGCGCTGCACGCGGTTGACCGCGTCGCGCGAGGTCAGCCCGGTCGGCTTCTCGAGGTTGAGGATTCCGTGCGGCATGGCGTGCGAAACAGGCTGGCAGCGGTACGGGGGTACGATAATGCGCGACTACGGTAGCACGTAGCACGACAGGCCTATCCCTGCCATTCTCCCCGCCCCAGCACGCGCCGCCTACCCCCGCGTATGGCCCGTCCTTTGGCCGGAGGTTACGATGGTGTTTGGCCCTTCTCTCGGAAATGCACGTCATGACCTTTCAGCAGCTCGGACCGTACCGGATCACGCGGAGGCTCGGACGGGGCGGCATGGGAGTGGTGTACGAGGGCGTCGAGCCCGACTCCGGCCGGCAGGCGGCCATCAAGGTCCTCTCGACGGACTTGAGCGAGGAGGAGGACTTCCGCAACCGTTTTGAGGCCGAGATCGACGTGCTTCGCAAGCTCAAGCACCCGAACATCGTCCGGCTGTTCGGCTTCGGCGAGCACGAGGGGCACCTGTTCTACGCGATGGAGCTCGTGGACGGGCCCAGCCTGGAAAACGAGCTGCGCCACAGTCGGCCGTTCCATTGGCGCGAGGTGACCGAGATGGGCATCCAGGTCTGCCGCGGCCTGCGCCATGCCCACGATCGAGGCGTGATCCACCGCGACATCAAGCCGGGCAACTTGCTGGTCGCGGGCGACGGCACGGTGAAGCTCTCCGACTTCGGCATCGCCCAACTTTTCGGGCGCGACCGGATCACGTCGGTGGGGAGCATCGTGGGCACGATCGAGTACATGGCCCCGGAGCAGGGACAGTCCCAGCTTGTGGATCACCGCGCGGACCTGTACAGCCTGGGGGGCGTGATGTACGCCCTGTTGGCCCAGCGTCCTCCGATCCGCGCGAAGTCGGTCTCGGAGATGCTCGAAAAACACCGCTCCTCGGCGCCTGAGCCCCTGCGCGACCTGGCCTCCGAGGTCCCGGAGCCGCTCGAACAGACGATCTCGCAGCTCCTGGAGAGGCAGCCGGAGAGGCGGATCCCCAACGCGCTGGTCCTCGGCCGGCGTCTGGAGGAGATACTGCACGGCTTCGAGGTCGAGCCGGCCGAAGACGAGGACTTCAGGGTCTCGCCCGAAGCCAGCGCGCCGGGACCCGCATCGGCCTACATCCTGCCTGCCACGCGGGGCATGGACAGCCAGGTCGAACCGGATCTGGTAATCGGGGCCGCCGCGTCAGCCCATGCCGCGGGGCCGCCGCGCGAATCGCCCTCGCAGGCCGCCGAGACCAGGGACGCGACGGCCGCCCACGTGCCGCAGGGCGGGGAGGAGTCGCTTGCGGGCGAGCCGCGGGCCGTGGGGGCGCCTTCTTCCGCCCGGATCGAGACCGCCGAGTTGGTCGCGCCGGTCGCGGAAGAGGAGCTTCCGCCGGAGAAGCCCACCCACTTCACCCCGGTCGCCGAAGAGGACCTGGATCGCGACTTGGATGGAGGGGAGGAGGGCGAGGGGCTGATCTCCGCGCAGACCTGGCTGCTCGCCGCCGCCCTTCTGGCGGTGGGCCTGACCGTGTGGTACTTCCTTCAGCCGCCCACGGCCGACCGCCTCTACGAGCGGATCATGGAACAGACCCGCGATCACTCGATCGATTCGCTGCGCGCGGCCGAGCCCCGGATCGAGGAGTTCCTCGCGCGCTTTCCCGACGACGATCGTGTGGGCGAGGTCCGGCGGCTGGAGCGCGAGATCGAGTTGGACCGCATGGAGCGGCGGTACGAGCTGCGCGCGGCCGGGCGACTGCGTGGCGGGGCGCCGCTCTCGCCGTGCGAGCGGGCGCTGGTCGAGGCCCTCAGCTACGCCCGGCTCGATCCGGACCTGGGGACGGCCAAGCTCCGGGCCCTGCTCCACTTGTACGACTCGGGCGTCGATCCGTCGGGCCCCATCGGCAAGTGCCTGGAGATTGCCCGGCGGCGTCTGGAGCGGCTCGAGGAGGACCTGGAGGAGCGCGTGCCGGCGCAGATCGATCTGATCCGGGATCGCCTCGAGCGTGCCGATACTCTGGAAGAGACCGAGCCCGGGCAGGCCCGCAGGATTCGGCGGTCGGTGATCGCGCTCTACGGGGACAAGCCGTGGGCGCGCGAGTTGGTGGAAAGGGCGGAGGCGGGGCTGGAGTAGGCGGCGGATACACCTCGCGACCCCGCGGCGGGCCGACCTGGACAGGTGGGCTGACGGTGAAGCAGCGGGACGATAGAATCACCAGGATTGAGAATACATGCTCAGGGCAACGGTGTGCTCTGTGAAGCCGAGTGGTACTAAACGTAGATTGCACGCGCACCGCTTGGCAACGTCGCCATTTCGGTAACGCTTCCTGTGCAATCATCTCCAAGCATTGCTTGGGCTCCCGTGGGTCGCCCAAGCTGCATTGGCTGTCTGAGCCTCAAAAGGTCGAACAGATCGTGACTTCCCGGCGTGGTTTCATGATGACACTGACCGAATTGCTTCCGTCCGTGCAAGCCCTGCCGCGCGGCGACAAGCTCCGGCTCATTCAGTTGCTCGCAGCCGGAGTCGCGTGGGAGGAGGGCCTCATGACTGGCGAAGCGGGGACGGCCTACCCGATTTGGTCCCCTTATGAGGCATTCGACGGTGCAGCGGCGCTTCTCCGCGTCTTCGACCATCAGGGGACGGTTTCGTGACCGCAAGCGGATTCCCGTACGTCCAGGTCGATCCATCGCTGGGTGTTGCGCGCGCGCTGCCGCTGGTGCCGATCACGCTGATCCTCGACCGACCGGTGGCCGAAGTGTCGGCCCTTTCAGATCGGAGTGCCGGCGGTGAGGAGAAGCCACCTGGCGCTGAGACGCGACCCCTCCTTGCCAATTCATAGAAAGGGATTCGCCTGGTGAGCTCTCACCTTCCCTTCGCCGACGGCGCCTTCCCCGCCATCCGCATGCGCCGCCTCCGCCATCACCCGGCGCTGCGGCGCCTCGTCCAGCGCACCCGGGTGACGCCCGATCGGTTGATCCTTCCGCTTTTCGTGCGCCCGGGCGAGGGGGAGCGACGCGAGATCGCCTCGATGCCCGGCCACTTCCAGCTTTCGACGGACCTGCTGGCCGAGGAGGTCCGCCAGGCCGCCTCGCTGGGGCTGGGCGGCGTGCTCCTGTTCGGCATCCCCGAGCACAAGGACGCCGAGGGGAGCGACGCGGTGCGCGACTCGGGCATCGTCGCCCGGGCGGTCCGTGCGGCCAAGGACGCGGCGCCGGACGTACTCTGTATCACGGACGTCTGCTTCTGCGAGTACACCGACCACGGCCACTGCGGTCCGCTTTCCGCAGCGGCCGGGCGCATGGACGTGGACAACGACGCCACGCTGGAGCTGCTGGGGCGCCAGGCCGTGGTCCACGCGCGGGCCGGGGCCGACGTGGTCGCGCCCAGCGGGATGATGGACGGGATGGTCGGCGCGATCCGCGGCGCGCTGGACGCCGAGGGGTTTTCGCACGTGCCAATCCTCAGCTACGCGGCCAAGTACGCCAGCGCGTTCTACGGCCCGTTCCGCGACGCGGCGGAGAGCGCCCCGCAGTTCGGCGACCGGCGGAGCTACCAGATGGACCCCGCGGCCGCCGCGGAGCAGGCCTTGCGCGAGGTGGAGCTCGACCTGGCCGAAGGGGCGGACCTCGTGATGGTCAAGCCGGCCCTGGCCTATCTCGACGTGGTCCGCCAGGTCCGCGACCGCTGGCCCGGCGTGCCCCTGGCCGCGTACAACGTGTCGGGCGAATACAGCATGATCAAGGCCGCCGCCGCGCGCGGCTGGCTGGACGGGCAGGCCGCCGCCCTCGAATGCCTCACCGCCATCGTCCGCGCCGGCGCCGACGCCGTGATTAGCTATTGGGCCAAGGACGCGGCGGCGTGGCTCCGCGAGGGGTGAGCGAGGAAGGGCCCGCGCCGGCCGATCGCGGGCGGGCGCGGGGGCAGCCGTCGCGCGTGGCCCTGGGGGTCAGGGAAACCGCACCCGCAGGTTCCCGCGCAGCAAGGCGCTGGGATAAAGCGTGCCGCGCCACAGGACGCCGCCCCGGCGCCAGCCGAGCCAGGCGCATCGCAGCAGAAGGAACACGCTCACGGGGACGGCCAGCGGGTAGAGCAGGCCGGCCCAGGGCCGGTCGCCCGCCCAGGTGTGCAAGAGGAGAATCGACGCGACGGCCAGTGCCAGCGAGACCGCTCCCAGGGGAAGCAGGCCCGGCACGCCCCAGGGCAGGATCGACACCCACGGGGCCAGCTCCATCGCCGAGGAGACCACGCACACGGCGAGGATCCGCCCGACGCTGCACTGTCCTACCGAGGCGAATGCCTTCTCCGTGCCCCGGGCCATGTCAGCCAGCGAGGGGTACCACTCCACCGCCACGTGCCCCCGCGCGCCCACGAAGGCCGAGCGGGCCCCGGACTGCTTGAGCATCATGCCCAGGCCCACGTCGTCGGCCACCTCCAGACTTAGCCAGGCGAAGCCCTCGGTGCGATCAAACGCCGCGCGGCGCACCAGGTTGAAGGCGCCGACCCCAATGAACGCCGAGGACTTCGGGTCGGCCACCGCCCAGACCCGCATGGTCACGCAGAACGTGCGGAGGAACGCGGCGATGGCAACGCGGGAGAGCAGAGACCGGGACCACAGGCCCGGGCCGGCGGCCAGGTGGTCCAGCCCCTCGTGCTCCGCCAAGGCGATGGCGCGCCGCAACGTGCCGCGGCGCAGGTGAACGTCCGCGTCGAGCATCAGCATCCACGCCCCGGTGGCCGCGGCCGCGCCCTGGTGCAACGCGTGGACCTTGCCCAGCCATCCCTCGGGCAGATCACGGATGTGCACCGCGCGCACCCGGGAATCGGCGGCCGCCACCCGGTCGATCACCGCCCCGGTCTCGTCGGTGGAGCGGTCGTTGATCAGGAGGACTTCGAGGTCCGGGTAGTCCTCGTCGAGGACCGAGGCGATCGCCAATTCCAGCGTGGGCGCCTCGTTGCACGCGGGGATCAGCAGCGAGAGCCTCGGCCAGGAAGGGGGTCCCGGCGGATCGACCTCGCCGAGCCTGGGCACCCGGCGCACCACGCGGCAAACGCCGAGAAGCATCCACAGCCAGTAGGCCAGGCCCAGAAGACCGTAGCCGAGCAGTAACACCCCGAGCACCGTCACGGGCGGTCTCCGGTCCGGGCTTCAGGGCGTCACTCCTTCGCGGCCGGCCCGGCAGACTCGGCCTTGGCGGGCGGCTTGGCCGCACCGGGCTTCTCCGCCTTCGTTTTCGCCGGCGCGGGCTTCCCGGTCGCAGGCGCCTTCGGCGCGGGACGCTTCGGCGCGGGCTCTTCCCCTGGGTCCGCCGTCGTGGCGGCCTCGCCGAGCATCTGGCCGGTCTCGCCAACCATCTCCTCGACCTCCGACGCCGGCGGCTTCAGCAGCAACTTGACCGCATACACCTCCTTGAGCTCGTCAAAGAGCGCATCGACGGCCGCTTGCTGCCTCGCCTGAAGGAACGCGGCGCGCACCTGGGGGAGGATCTCCTGCAGCGGGGGCGTGTGGGCCGAGATCTTCTTCTCCACGAGCAAGAGGAACCGTCCGCTTCCGGCCTCGATCGGCGTGTCCGTCCACTCGCCTTCCTTCATCGAGAACAGCGCCTCCGTGTCGCCCAACACCTGGTCCCGCCGACCGCGGAAGACCTGCGTGGCCGTCGCCTGGGCCGGCCCGTCCGCCTCGCGAATCCGCTCGGCTTCCTTGCGGAAGTCGTCGGCGGACTTCACCTTGGCGAGAACCGCCTCGGCCGCCGCCTGGTCGGGCACGCGAATCGCGATCAGCACCAGCGAATCGGGCCGGCGGTAACGCTCCTTGTTCTCCTCGAAGTACTCCTTCAGATCCTCGTCGGTGGGCGGCGGCAGACTGGCACGCTCCTGAAGAAATCGCCGCAGCAGCAAGGCGTCGGCCTGCTGTTTTCTGGCAAGCAGATACCCCGGATCTTGGTCAAGGTTGAGGTTCCTGGCCTGGCGGCGGAAAAGCTCGGTGCGGATGAAATCGCGGAGCAGTTGGGCGCGGGCTCGCGGATCGGCGTAGCGGGCTTCTTCCGCCCTGCGACGCGCCATGTCCTCCAGTGCGCCCTGGGCGGCAAGCGCGCGGTCCACCTGCTGATCGACAAGCACGTCGAGGTCGGCCTCGGTAATCTGCCGATTGCCGACCACGGCCACCACCGGGCTGTCGGGCGGACGGGCACCCTGCATCTGGCGCTGGGCCAACAGCAGGTCCAGCTCACCCTCCGCACCGTGCAGCCTGCGGCAGACATTCAGGGCAGCCTCTGCCTTCTGGGCCATTTCCTCCTGGTTGGCTCCTTCCAGTCGGGCGAGCAGGAACGCCTTCGCCGCGGAGTCGTACTGCTCGGCATCGAACCGCAGCCCGCCGATGCTGAACAGGGTCTCCGCCCGATCCGGGGCGGCGGGTGTCTCCGCGAGGTAATTCTCCAGGGCGTCCGCCGCGATGGCGGGGAAGCCGCGATCCTTGAGGACCGCGGCGACTTCCTTCCACTGCTCGGCCGCGATCGGGGCCGGCTCCTCCGCCCAGGGGGGCGAGTAGGAGAACCACACGATCATGCCCACGACGCAGGCGAGGATCGCGAGGTTCAAGAAGACCAGCAGGCCAACCCAGTTCGTCGGTTGGCCCGGCTCATCGAACTCCTCCCGCACATCGTCCGCCGATTCGGCTTCAGGGTCCACCCCCGCGTCCTGGGCATGCTCCTCTTGGGCGTTCTCCTCCTCCGAGCCGGCCTCGATCTGCTCATCGGCTTGGGCGGGCAGGGTTTGCTGTTCCTTCGGGTCGGAGTCTCTGGGATCCATGGCGCGTACTCGATTTGTGGGACTGGCGGGCGGAAACACTCTGTACGGTCCGGACCGGCGCCCGGTTCTCGCGGCATGGTCGCCAAAAAGGGGGACCGCCGCAAGGGACCGCCCGACCGAGGGGGCGAAGGGCCGTCAGGCCGCCGTGGGTGCGCGGCCGCGCCGAGCGCCGGGCCGGCGGCTGTACGGCGGCAGGTGCTGCAACTCGTCCTCGTCCTTCTTCGGGCTGAACTGGTTCGCGACGAACGTCTCGAACACCAGCACCACGAGCACCAGCGCCAGGAACGTCTCCCAGAGGCTCTCCCCTTCGCGGAGCAACTTGAACGTGCCCGACAGGTCCTCCGGGTCCTCGGCAAAGACCAGCGGGGTGGGCGCAAAGCGCTCCTCCATCTCCTCGCGGTCCAGCTTGACGGGCATGGCCTCGTCCGGATCGACGTTGACCGACACGGCCGACTGGCTGGGGCGCGGGCCGCCGAGCAGCCGCACGCTGTAAACGCCAATCTCGTGCGTGTTGCGGTAGCGGAACTCGTTCTCGCGTCGGCCCTCTTCATCGACCGTGTCGAACCGTTCCAGGGATCCGGAGGGCGGCACGATCTCCACGTTCGTCGGGCGGTTCTGCGGGTCGAACTGGACCACGATCGGGCTGCCGGCGATGGCCGTGTGGCGGGCCTGCTCCGCGCCGACCATCTCGAACGTCATCCGCGCGAACAGCGGCAGGAAGATCGGCCGCAGGGGCAAGTTGGTCCAGCCCACGTGGACGTTCGTCCCCAAGAGGATCGTGCGGCCGCGCTCCACGTCGCGCTCGATCATCAGGGGCTCCCCGTCGTCCAGGCGCATCATCACGCGGGCCCCGGAGGCGGAGGGCGCCTTGCCGTCGATGCGTACGTGCTTGTACACCAGTACCGACTGGTACAGCGAGGCCGGCTCCGCCAGGTGGGCGAGCGACTTGTGCTCTTTGTCGATCTGCCCGACGAACCAGCTATCGCGACCGCTGCCCAGCTGCGGCTCGCGGACCTCCAGGAGCGGGGCGGGCAACAGTGCGTTCTGCGCCTGCTCGTTCATGGCGTCGTAGGCCGCTGGATCGACGTTCTCGCCACAGATCCACACCAGGTTGCCGCCGTTCTCCACGTAGTCGCGGAGCCGTTCGGCGACTCCCGCCGAGGGGGCGGGCAGATTTACCAGATAGACGGCCAGATACTGCGAGAGGTTCTCCGAGGCCAGGTCGGCCGCAACCAGCGGCGTGGCCCTCAAGGCCCAGCTCCCGCCCGGCGAGAGCGCCTGGGCCAGGTAGTAGGTGTCTTCCAGGTACGGGATCTCGTGGCGCTCGGAGCTGACGATGGCCACGGGGATACCCTGATCGACCTCCATGGTGAAGAAGCGGCGGTTGTCCAGCGGCGATCCGTCGTCGCCCACCAGGCGAACCTCGCACCGGTGCAGGCCGCCCGACCGGAAGGCGAATTGGAAGTCGTAGTCCTTGTTCCCCTCGCCGGGCACCTCGATGGCCGGGCTGCTGGCCTCTTTGACGCCGTCCACGTAGAGCTCCAGGTGCCGCTGATCGGCCTTGGGCGCCGCGTTGAACAGCGACACGGTCGCGCTGACCGGCACGCCGGCGATGGGCACGGCCGCCTCCAGCTCCACGTCCTGCACGGCCACGTTGGGCTTGGGGTTGCGGTTGCAGTCCACGAAGATCACGGGGATCTCGGCCTCCTTGCGATCCTCGTCGCTGAGCTCATCCAGGGTCTTGGTCTCCTCGGGCGGTTCGAGTCCCTCCCAGCTCAAGGCCTGGAGGTCCGTGATCACGAAGATCTGCCGGTTGCGGACCTCGGCCTGCGCGAGCTGCTTGCGGGCCTGGCGGACCTTGACGGCCAGGTCAGCACGCTCGTAGCTGACGCCCGCCTGGTTGAGCATCTGGAGGACCTTGTCGTGCTGGCGGTCGAGTCGCCCTTCCTCGGGGAAGCGCGGTCCGCCGTTGAGAAACAGCGCGACCTGGTCGCCGTCCTTCAGCTCGCGCATGATCTGCTGGGCCGCGCCCAGGGCGGTCTCGAACCGCGGGCGCCCCTCGTCCACCACGCCCATGCTCGCCGAATTGTCGAGGATGATCGCCACCGCGGACGACGAGCCCGCCCCCAGGAGCGAGCTGAGGTTTGTGACCGTCGGCCCGGACAGCCCCAGCGCGATGAGGATCAGCGCGGCCATGCGAAGGATCATCAGGAAGACGTCGTGGATCCGCTTGCGGCGCCGCGTCTTCTGCACGCTGATACGAAGGAAGCGCAGCGTGGGAAACGGCAGGTCCTTGGCCCGCTGCCGGTTGATCAGGTGCAGAATGACCGGGATGGCCGCGGCCGCCGCGGCAATCAGAAAATACGGAGCAAGGAACGTCATGGCATGTTGCGCTTGGCGATGTACTGCGAGAGCATGAAGTCGTAGGGCACCGACGTGTCGGTCAGCACGTAGTCGATTTGCGTCTCGGCGCATTCCCGCCGATAGCCCTCGGTGAACTCCTGGATCTGCTCCTTGTAGACGTCGCGCACGTAGGCCGGGTCGATCTGCAGGCGCTCGTCGGTCTCCAGATCGTGGAAAGCGATCACGTCGTCGAACGGGAACTCGATCTCGGCCTTGTCCAGCACGTGGAAAACGATCACCTCGTGCCGGCGGTGGCGGAAGTGGTGCAGCGCCCGCATCAGCTCGTCCGGCTCGTCGTATAGGTCGCTGATCAGCACGATCAGGCACCGCTTCTTGAAGCGGTTGGCCAGCTTGTGCAGGATCTCGGCGATGTCGGTCTCGCCGCCCGGCTTGATCCCCTCGAGCTGACGCATCATCTCGTTGAAGTGCCGCGGCGAGCTCCGCGCGGGCATGTCCAGCCCGATCTCCGTGTTGAACGTGGTCAGCCCCACCGAGTCCTGCTGCCGCGTCATCATGTAGGAGAGCACGGCCGTCAAATAGGACGCGTACTGGAGCTTGGTGATCTTCGTCTGGTAGCGGTAGTCCATCGATCCGCTGGTGTCCAGCAGGATCTGCACCCGCATATTCGTCTCTTCCTCGTACTGCTTGATGTAGAGCCGCTCGGTGCGGGCGAGCATCTTGTAGTCCAGGTGCCGCGGGTCGTCGCCCGGCACGTATTCGCGGTGCTCGGCGAACTCCACGCTGAAGCCCTTGTACGGGCTGGCGTGCAGACCGCTGATGAAACCCTCGACCACGCCGCGCGCGACCATCGACAGGTTCTTCACCCGGGCCAGGGCCTCGGGCTCCAGGAAGCGGTATCCGGTGTCCACGGCCATCGGCGGGCTACCTCAACTGGAACTTGCGGCGGAGCACCCATTCCGTGGTCAGCACGCCGACGAAGAGGATCCAGAAGCCGGGCGGCCAGTAGAGCCGGGTCTCCAGATCCAACTGGCGCTTCAGCACTTCGCTGTTGAGCTGATCGACGAGGTGGTCCGCCGTGGTGATGTGCAGGTACCGGCCGCCCGTCTCGGCGGCGATGCTGGCCAGCATCTTCTCGTCCAGGTCGAGCTTTTCGAACTCGAGATTCGGGCGTCCCACTTCGACCTTCATCTTCTCGCTCGTGAGCTCCTGCTCGGCCAGCCTGGCCTCCAGCTCGATCTCGTAGCTCCCCGGCTCCTTGGGCTCGAAGGTCCCGGTGTAGTGGCCGGCCGGCCCCGGGGCCTTGGAGAGCTCGACCAGGTCGGGTCGGCCGCCGGGCCCGCGGATCCTGGCCGACACCTTGGCGTCGTCGGTCCCCTCGCCCTCGTCGTCGCGCACGACCGCCGCGATGCGGATCGGCTCCTCGGGCTCGTAGTAGCCCTTGTCCGTGCTGCCGACGATGCTCGCCTCGGTCTGGACCTCTTCGGTCCGACCGGCCGCCCAGCGGACCATCTGCCCCCAGAAGCGCAAAAACGGCGACTCCTTATCCATCGCCCGAGGGCCCTGCTGCCAGTTCCGCGTCGTGTCGCCGACGAACACGGCGGTGCGTCCTTTCTCCAAGGGCTGGATGGCCAGGACGGGCATGTCGTTTTCGATCGGGCAGGTCGCCAGCACGGTGGCCCCTGGCCGCGCGCCCTCGACCCGGGTGCAGCCGTTCAGCGGAGGCAGGCCCGGCACCTGCGCCTCGCCCTGAGCCGTGGGGAAGAATTCGGCGATGTTCGCGAAGATGGCGTGATGGGCGCCGTCGGGCGTCAGGCGGGGAAGAAACGGGTCGTTCACCTGGCCGATCTCGCGGCCGCCCAGCAGCACGGGCAGGGCCTCGCCGATGGGCGTGCCCGCGTAGCCGCCCGGCCCCAGGCTGTGGTAGCCGCCGATCATCACCAGCCCGGCCCCGTTCCGCACGCGGTTGAGAATCAGCCCCTGCTGCGGGCCGCGAAGGTAGCTGGCGTCCAGATCGCCGATGATGAACACGTCGAAGGTGTTGATCGTCTCCGGGTCGGAGGGGATGGCGCTGAGGGCCAGGTTCGGGATGTTCGAACGCATTGTGAACTGGTTCTGGCGCGTCTGCCACAGGGCGCAGAACTCCAGGTCCGGGTCTTTCGAGAGAAACCGGCCCACCAGCGCGCCGATCTCCGAGCGCATCGTCCCCTCGACGTACAGCACGCGGATGCCGGGCTCGACGACCAGCGAGACGGTCGATCGCTTGTTGTTCTCCTCGATCTTCTCCTCGGCCGCCGGATCGATCCGCACGGTGTACACATGACGCCCCTTGACCGTGGGCCGGAACTCGAACTCCACGACCTGCGACCCTTCGATCTCGTCGAGCGTGACCTCCTCCTCGCCGATCTGCTGCTCGTCCTCTTCCAAAACCACCTTGATCACGCGCCCCGGAAGGCCCACGCCCTCGACGGAGGCCTTCACCTTGGCCACGTTGTTCAGCAGCAGGCGCTCGGGACAGTCCATGCCCGTGACCTGGATGTCGCGGTAGGAGACGTCGCTCTTCAGGCTCGCCCCGACGCCCACGGTGTGGACCACCATCGACGTGCGTCCGGCCTCCTCGATGGGCTTGCCGGCTGAGTTGTGGACGCCGTCGGAAAGCAGGATGACGGCCTCGATCCGGCCCTTGGAGACCTTCTTCGACGCCGCGCGCAGCGCGCGGGAGATGGAGGTGGCCTTGCCGTCGGGCACCAGGCCGCCGAGTTGCGAAACATCCTCCAGCGGCACGGCCCGCTCCGCGAACTCGATCAGGTGCAGGCTGAACGAGTCGTGCAGACGCTCCCACCACCGCTGCACCTGGTCCCGCGCCTGGTGAAACCGCGGCAGGCCGGTGGAGTCATCGGCAATGCCCATTGACGACGACCGGTCGATGAGGAAGATCAGCGCCCGTCTCTCCTCCAGCTCCTTCTGATAGCTGAATACCGGGCGGAACAGCAGCAGCACGATCAACAGGATGGCGACCGAGCGCAGAATGAGCAGGATCTGCCACTGGCCACTCTTGAGCATCCCGTACGCGCGGTAGTAGAACACCGCGGTCAACAGGATCGCCGCCACCAGCACCAGGAGCATGGTGCCGATGCTATAGCCTTGTTCCAGCGCGATGTTGGGCACGGGCGGATCGCCGTTTCGGATCGGGCCTCGGGGACGGTTCTCGGTTCCGGTCTGTCGGTCAGCGTCGGAGCAGCGCGCCAGACGCAGTTAGCGCGAGTCGGAGCGGCGGGCGCTCGCGTCGCGCGCGCGGGGTCCGCGCGCGGCCTTGCGCCGGCCCTCTTCCAGCGCCTCTTCGCCCAGCTTGACGACCTTCACATAGGCCAGTTGCTTCAGCGTCGTGCCCGCCTCGCCCTTGTCGCGCTTGTGGAGGATGAAACGCTGCGGCGTGGGGCGCTCGTCGGGCCGGTAGGCCTCCGCCCCCGGCTCGGGCTTGGGAAGGTAGGGCCGCACGTAGACGATCTCGGCCATGGGCCCGCTGATCGTGCGGTCGTCGCGAAGCGTGATCGTGTGCAGGTACTCCCGCGCCGGATACTCCCGCCCCGTGTACACCTTCTCGTCGAGCGCCAGCTCCTTGAACCTCCACTCCTTCTCCATCCACTCCTTCTTCACCTCGCACTCGATCTCCTTCACCACGCGCAAGGGGATCTCACGCTGCCGCTTCATCTCTTCGTCGTACACCTTCAGGCGCTTGTCCCGCGTCAGATAGACCAGGCCGGGGAAGACCTGGCCGTCGGAAAGCTCCACGTAGCCGGGAAAGGCGTCGGTCCGCCCCGTGTCGCGCGGGGCAAAGGGGTTGATCGCCGGCGGCTCCTCGGCGCGGGCCATGGAACTGCTCGCAATCACCCCGGCAAGGACCACCAGGCAAATGCCCCCGTCGGCCGCGCTCCGTTTCCGATTGCTCATCGCACTCCTCCTTCCTGCACCTTCGCATTGGGAACCGACCCCCGCTCCACACGCCCGACACGGCCGGCCGGTCTGCACCTCCATCTTCTGGGGGAACTCCCGCACCGGGCGAAACGTCCAAATCCTTGCCTGCCCGGGACAGAAGCGACTGGCGTGGCTCCCCAACCGGCCGCGCCGGCCCCTCCTTCCACTTGTAACCGAAACCGAGCGGAAATTCACCTCCATAGCCAGCCTCAAAAGGGACTTCGCGACGGCGAGGAGGCACTCCAGTGGGGGTCGTCATGCATCTTCGGAACTAATCGAGGTGTGGCCAGCAATAGTCCACCTCCGCCCGGCCGATGAATGTGGGGGAGATAGCGAGACTTCTGATCGCTTTTGGGGCTGGCATGGCGGGATCAACTGCGCCGGGAGCAGACTTGCGGGGACAGTCGCCAAACTCGACAACCCGTCTCGGGATTCGCTTGACCGCGCATGCCTGGTTCTGCCAAAATAGGGATCGGGGAGATAGCTCCCTGGAACAGGTCGTACTAATCGCGCATTTCTATTGCACCGAATGACTTAAGCCCCGCGCGGCCGTTCGCCGGACGGGGAAGAGAGGAGGGGACCATGAAGCCCTCGCATGAGCGCGGCCAGCATTCCCGTCGCCGGTTCCTGGAGCGGATGGGGCTTTCGGCGGCGGC
>CAYSUS010000067.1:0-40003 GCA_964434165.1 uncultured Pirellulales bacterium | reverse complement strand
TGCACGTCGGTCAGGCGGAAGTCGCGGCCCTTGAAGTGGTACGTCAGGCGCATGTGGTCGAGCCCCAGAAGGTGCAGGATCGTGGCCTGCAAGTCGTGGACGTGGACCTTGTCCTCGACGACGCTGAAGCCCAACTCGTCGGTCGCGCCCAGCACCAGCGGCGCCTTCACCCCTCCCCCGGCCAGCCACATCGTGAAGCAGTCGGGGTAGTGGTCGCGGCCGAGGATTTTGCTCTTGGCGGTTCGTCCCTCGCGGAACGGGGTGCGGCCGAACTCGCCGCCCCAGACGACGAGCGTCTCCTCCAACAGCCCCCGCTGCTGGAGGTCCTCAAGCAGGGCCGCCACCGGCTTGTCCATGGTCGCGCATTTGCGGGTCAGGCCGTCCCCGATGCCCGTCTCCGGGCGCGTGCCGTGAAAATCCCATCCCCAGTCGAAAAGCTGCACGAAGCGGACGCCCTTCTCGACCAGGCGGCGGGCCAGGAGGCAGTTGTTGGCCAGGCTCGCCTGGCCGGGCGTGGCGCCGTAGGCATCCAGGACCTCCTGCGGCTCGCGCGAGATGTCCATCACCTCGGGCACGGAGGTCTGCATGCGGAAGGCCAGCTCGTACTGGGCGATGCGGGTAAGCGTCTCGGGATGGCCCAGCTCGCGGGCCTGCATCTCGTTCAGATCGCGCAGGGCGTCGAGCGTGAGGCGGCGCATCGGGCGGTCCATGCCACCGGGGTTCGAGACGTACAGCACCGGATCGCCCTTCGACCGGCACTGCACGCCCTGGAACACTGAGGGCAGGAAACCGCTGTCGAACGAGCTCTTGCCGCCGTTGGGCTGTACGCCGCTGGAGATGAGCACCACGAAGCCGGGCAGGTTTTCGTTCTCCGAGCCCAGCCCGTACGTGACCCACGATCCCATCGAGGGCCGGCCCGGGCGCGGCGAGCCCGTGTACAGCAGGAGCTCGGCCGGGGCGTGGTTGAACTGGTCGGTGTTCATCGAGCGGATCACGCACATCTCGTCGGCCACGCCGTGGAGGTGGGGGATCGCGTCCGACATCCACACGCCGGCCTCGCCGTGCCGGCTGAACTTGCGCACCGTGCCCAACAGCTTGGGCGTGCCCGAGGTGAACGCGAACCGCCGTCCTTCGAGGAATGACGCGGGGCATTCCTCGCCATCGCGCTCGACGAGCCGGGGCTTGTAGTCGAAGAGGTCCAAATTCGGCGGCGAGCCGGTCATGTGAAGGTAGATCACCCGCCTGGCCTTGGGCTCGAAATGCGGCTTCTTCGGGGCCAGCGGGTTGACCGCCTCGCGCCCGGCGCCTGCAGAGTCGCCAGCCAGCAGCGACGCCAGGGCCACGCCTCCCAGCGCAAGCTGGCAATCCTTGAGGAAGTGCCGCCGGGTGACTTGATGCAGATACTCGGTCTTCGGATTCATCGCGTGTGCTCCTGAAGGCTGACCCTGCGCTCCGCGGGCCGACTCCCCGCGCCGACGCCGCCTTACGGACGCATCAGCGTCTCATCGAGGTTCAACAGCACGTTGGCCACCGCGGTCCACGTGGCCAGCTCGACCACGTCCGCGCCGTCCGGGGCCGGCCCCAGCGGATCGGTGGCCATGCGCCGGGCCTGCTCGGGCGCGTTCGCGAACCCCTTGCGGGCCGCCTGGAAAAGGTCCAGGAGCCGGGCCAGCTCCGCCTCCTCGGGCGGCCGGGCCAGGCAGAGCCGGAAGCCCAGCCGGGCCCGGTCCTTCACGGTTTCGCCCCCGGCGGCCATGCGGCGCGCCAGGGCCTGCGCGGCCTCCACGTACACCGGGTCGTTCAACGTCACCAGGGCCTGAAGCGGCGTGTTCGTCCGCGGACGCCGCACGGTGCACACCTCGCGGCTGGGCGCGTCGAACGTGACCAGCGAGGGATACGGGTTCGATCGCCGCCACATGGTGTAAATAGACCTACGGTAGCGATCCTCGCCCTGGCTGGTCTTCCAGTCGATCCCGCCGCCGAATGCGGCCTTCAGTCCTGAGGAAGGCTGCGGCGGCCGCACCGGCGGACCGTACGTCTTGTCGCTCAATAGACCGCTCGCGGCCAGCGCCTGGTCGCGGATCACCTCGGCCGGCATGCGGAACCGCGGGCCCCGGGCCAGAAGGCGGTTGTCCGGATCGATCTCCAACAGCTCCGGCGAGGTCCGCGACGACTGCCGGTACGCGGCCGAGGTGACCAGCAGGCGCAGCAGGGCCTTCACGTCCCAGCCGCTCCGGACGACCTCGGTGGCGAGCCAGTCCAGCAGGTCCGGATGCGAGGGCAGATCGCCCTGCGAGCCGAAATCCTCGCTCGTGAGCACGAGCCCGGAGCCGAACACGCGCTCCCAAGAGCGGTTGGCCAGCACGCGGGCCGTGAGTGGGTTCTCCTCGTCCACGAGCCACCGGGCCAGGGCGAGACGGTCCGGCGGGCCGTCGCCGCGAAGCGGGTGAAACGCGGCCGGCACCCCGGCGGCGACCTCCTCACCCGGGCTCCGGTAGTTGCCGCGGATCTGCACGTGCGTCTTGCGCCGCTTGCCCTGGGGCAGCTCTACCATTACCGGCACGGTCGTTCGTGGCTCGATCTCGGCCAACTCCTCGTGCAGCTCGGCCAGCCACTGGCGGGCGCGCTGGGCCTCGGGGTCCTTGCCTTGAATACCCCGCAGCCGTTTCTCCACGGCGGCGATCTCCGCCCGGCGCGCGGCCCTCTCCCGCTTCTGCGCGTCGGTGTAGAGTGCAAGCACGGGAGTCTCGTTGCGGCGGTCGGCGTCGGCCGTGTTGTTGAAGATTGCGAAGAGCCGGAAGTACTCCTCCTGCGAGATCGGGTCGTACTTGTGGTTGTGGCACTGGGCGCAGGCCATGGTGGTGCCCATCCACACGGACATCGTCGTATTCACCCGATCCACCACGGCCACGTTGCGGAACTCCTCGTCGTCGGTTCCGCCTTCGTTGTTCGTGGGCGTGTTGCGGTGCATGGCCGTGGCGATCCGCTGGTCCTCGGTGGGGTCGGGGAGGAGGTCGCCGGCAATCTGCTCGATGGTGAACCGGTCGAACGGCCTGTTTTCGTCGAGCGCGCGGATCACGTAGTCGCGGTAGGCCCAGATCGTGCGCGGCGGGTCGTCGGCGTAGCCGGCGGAGTCCGCGTAGCGCGCCAGGTCGAGCCACACCCGGGCCCAGTGCTCCCCGTACGCCGGCCGGTCCAGCAGCCGATCGACGAGCCTTTCGTACGCGTCGGGGCTCGGGTCGCCCACAAAGGCATCGACCTCCTCGATCGTCGGCGGAAGGCCCGTCAGATCGAGCGAGACCCGGCGGATCAGCGTGTAGCGGTCGGCCCCGGGCGACGGCCGCAGGCCCTCTTTCTCCAGGCGGGCGAGAATGAAGCGGTCGATCGCATTGCGGACCCACGAGGGGTCCTTCACCTCCGGCAGCGGCGGACGGCTCGGCTTCTCGTACGACCAGTGCCGCGAGTACGGCGCCCCCTCGCGAATCCACCGCGTGAGCCGATCGACCTCCTCCCGCGCGAGGCGCGGGCCGGCGTCGGCCGGCGGCATGCGCGAGTCATCCACGTCGGCGATGCGGACGAGCAACTCGCTCTTTTCGGGCTTGCCGGGCACGATCGCGGCGTAGCCCCCGAGGTCCTCCAGGGCCCCTTCCCGAGTGTCCAGGCGCAGCCCGTCCATCCCGCCCATGCGCTCGTCCTCGTCCGGTCCGTGGCACTGGAAGCAGCGGCTGGACAGGATCGGTCGGACCTGGCGGCCGAAGTCGATCGCGGCGGCCGGCTCCGCCCGCCCAAGGGGTGGAGCCGCGCTCACGGCGGCGATCAGCAGGAGCGCGCGCAAGGCCGCGCTAGTTGCTTTGGGAGCGGCTCCACGCACGGTCCGGGTCATGGGTTCCCTCCGTGTGGGCTGTCTCGGTTGGCTCCAGGGGCAGCAGGACCGAAAGTAATTATAACAGGAAGCTCAGGAACAATCCCACACCCCCCGCGGGCCGGGTCGCGGGTTGTCGCGGCTTCCGCCGCGCCCCCTCGAGCAAGCGAAGCGCGACCGCCTGGGCGCGGATGTTTGCGGCCGCTGCGCCGACCAGGGTAGAATCTTCCGCATCGCCGCGCACCGTGGCGTCCCCCTCCCATGTCGGCCCGATGAGGAATCCCCGATGCATCGTGCATGTCACTTGGCCGCGAGCCTGCTCGTGGCCCTCGCCGTGCCCGCCTCCGCGGCGGACCACGCGCCCAGGCCGGCGAAGCGGCCCTCCGACTCCCCCCTGCTCCTGACCAAGGCCGACGGCTATCGCGGCATCTGGTACTCCAACCAGCGCCAGGGGGACGAGTACGTTTACAAATACAGCGGCGGGCTGGGCACGTACTGCGCCAAGCATCGGCCGTTCGCCGTCTATCGCAAGGAGGTCCACAAGACCTTCTTCTGCTACGGCGGCACGGATCCCGAGGAGAAGACCCTCTTGCACATGGTCTCCTGCTACGACCACAAGACCGGCACGGTGCCGCGCCCGACCGTCCTTCTGGACAAGAAGACCACCGACGCCCACGACAACCCCGTCATCGCGATGGACGACGAGGGCTACGTGTGGATCTTCTCCAGCTCGCACGGGACCGCGCGGCCCTCGTACGTCTCGGTGAGCAAGAAGCCCTACGACGTCGAGGAGTTCGAGAAGGTGGTCACGACCAACTTCTCCTACACCCAGCCGTGGCACATCCCGGGCGAGGGCTTCTTCTTCCCGCACACCAGGTACGCGGGCGCGCGGTGTCTGTTCCAGACCTCAAGCCGGGACGGTCGGACCTGGACCAGGCCGCGGATGGTGGCCAAGATCGAGATGGGGCATTACGAGGTGACCGGGCAGCGCGGCAACAGAGTCGGCGCGGCCTTCAACTTCCACCCTGCGCCCAAGGGCCTCAACTGGAGAACCAACCTCTATTACATCGAGACCGACGACCTCGGCCGCACCTGGCGCAACGCCCGCGGCGAGAAGCTCGACATCCCGCTGACCGAGCCGGAGAATCCCGCCCTGGTCCACGACTACCGCGCTTTGAAGCGCAACGTGTACATGAAGGACCTGGTGTTCGACGCCCAGGGCCGGCCCGTGATCCTGTACCTGACCAGCGGCGGCTGGGAGTCGGGCCCCAAGAACGCCCCGCGCGTCTGGCAGACCGCGCGGTGGACCGGCACGGAGTGGGACATCCGCGGCACGATCCAGAGCGACAACAACTACGACACGGGCTCGCTCTATCTGGAAAGCGACGTCCTGTGGCGGATCATCGGGCCCACGGAGCCCGGCCCGCAGCGCTACAACACGGGCGGCGAGGTGGCCCTGTGGGAGAGCACCGACCAGGGCCGCACCTGGAAGAAGGTCAAGCAGCTCACCGAGGGGAGCAAGTACAACCACACCTACTGCCGCCGGCCGGTCGACGCCCACCCCGACTTCTATTGCCTCTGGGCCGACGGGCACGGGCGCCAGAAGTCCGACTCGCGCCTCTACTTCTGCGACCGCGCGGGAACCGTGCGCATGCTGCCGGTGAAGATGGACGGGGATTTCGCGAAACCCAACGTGGTGGAGTTGAAGTAGGCGTGTCGTGGTCGGAAGGCCGGGCCAGAACGGGGCGGCAATGGCACGGTGGAGGCTCGGGTGCCACTGTGCGCCGCTGTCCATATTGTTGAGCCCGCCGCGACAAGCACGGCGGGGTCGCCGAGCCGCAGTCCGAAAGGGTTTACGGCGTCGGGTGCCTCTGCTGGCTTGTCCAGCACTGGGCCTGGGCGGTCATGTCGCCTCGGCCCGAGCAGCACCGGGAGAAGGTGACGCTCGATCGCGTGAGTGCCTGTCGGCTCAAGCCGGGCCGCCAGGCGCCCCGCCTGCAAGACTGGGCCGAGCACCTCGAGAAGTACCCGGCCCGACAGGCGAAGCGGAGCAAGGGACAATGACCACCGCCACGGAAGGGCTCTTACTCGCGACGGCCGCAATTGAGATCCAGGCCGCCGGCAGAGGTCGAGATGGTTCCCCTTGCGACCGCACTTGTAACCTCTGTTGTGGAGCGGTTCCCGGAGGTATGGTATGCGTGGAACCGCGGTCCTCGGACCGCTTCCCGGTCGCGCGGCCGCGGAGCGATGACCGCCCTGGAGGGACCAAGGAGCATCGCATGTCGATCGCACTCCTCACGGCGCTCGCCGCGGCAACCGTTGCCGCCGCCGACGTGCCGCCGGAGCTCACCACGCCCAACTACCGGACGCGGGAGATCGCCGGCATCGGGCACACCGAGGGCATCGCGCGCCAGGACCCCAGCAACGTGATCCAGGTGGGCGACCGGTACCTCGTGTACTACACGCAGCGCAAGACGGGCGTCCACCCCTATGCGTCCACCGTGTTCTGCGCCAGCTCGACGGACGGTCTCGTCTGGACCGATCACGGCCAGGCGATCGGCAAGGGAAGCTCCGGCCAGTGGGACAGCTTCGGCGTGATCACCCCGTACGTCGCGGTCGTCGAGGGCAGGTACTACCTGTTCTACACCGGCACGGCGGCGGAGGACGGATTCCGCTCGCGCGATCCGAACGGCACGTTGCGGCACATCGGCGTCGCCGTGGCGGACGATCCCCAAGGTCCATGGACGAAATGGAAGGGCAACCCCGTGCTCAGCCCGGGCAAGGGCCAGTGGGATTCGCTGATCGTGGACGACGCCCACGTGATCGTCCGCGGCGGGAAGTACTGGATGTATTACAAGGGCGGGCACGGCACCGTTCCGCCGAGCCAGACCGAGTGGGGGCTGGCCGTCGCCGACCGCGTCACCGGACCGTACGTCAAGTCGAAGCGCAACCCGCTCATCGGCGGCCACACGGTCTGCGTCTGGCCGCACCGCGAGGGGATCGCGGCCCTGGTGGACTCGGCCGGCACCGAGCGCCACACGGTCCAGTGGTCGCCCGACGGCATCCAATTCACCCGGGCCGCCAGGATCCCACGGGTCCACACCGGCTGCGGACCGTTCGACCCGGACGCGTTCACCGGCACCGGCCACGGACGCGGCATCACGTGGGGCGTGGCGCAGCATCGGGACAAGCGCTCGCTGCACATTATCCGCTTCGAGGTCGATCTGCTCGCGCCGAAGAAGCCGAACGAGCACCGGGGCCGATCCCCGGCATCCGAGAGAAGCCCATGACCGTTTCCCGCGCTTTGATGCCGTTGCTCTTCCTGTGCCACGTCGGGATCGCCGCACGCGGAGCGCCCGTGGTGGAGTCGGCCCGCAGCATCCCGGTCGCGGCGGAGGTGGACGTGGTCGTCGCGGGCGGGTCCACCGGGGCCGTGACCGCGGCCGTCGCGGCAAACAAGAGCGGCGCGAGCGTCTTCCTGATCACTTCCCGGCCGTACGTGGGCGAAGACCTCTGCGCGACCCAGCGACTGTGGCTCGAGCCGGGCGAGGTCCCCCGCGGCGAGCTCGCCAAACGGCTCTACGGCGACGGCCGAATCACGACGCCCTTGCGCGTGAAGGCCGAGATGGACCGCGCCTTGCTTCAGGCAGGCGTGCCGTACTTGACCGGGTGCTACCCAACCGACCTCCTGGTTGACTCCGAAGGGGACCCGGCCGGCATCCTGATGGTCAATCGCAGCGGGCGCCAGGCCATCCGCGCGAAGGTGGTGATCGACGCGACGCGCCACGCGGTCCTCGCCCGGCAGAGTCGGGCACGGTTCCGGGACTTCGCGCCGGGGCCCCGCGAGTTCTGCTTCGTTGTCGTGGGAGGCGCGGGGCGCGACGGCGACAGCGTGCAGTGCCGCGAGCTGGATGTGACCTTCGACTCGCCGCGGCGAGGGCCGAAGAAGCTCAGACGCCATCCGGCTTACCAGTACACCGTCGCGGAGATCCTCACGGACGCAGGCTTCGCGTCGCTTGCCCGGGCCGAGCAGGCCGTGCGCACGCGGGTCTCTGCCGAAGGGATCGTTGACACTTCCGAAACGCTCTTCTTCGTGCCGTGCGACACCCTCGTCGGGCGCGCGCGGCAGATCCAGCCCTGGCCCGGCGCGGAGGCCTGCAACCTCGCCGCGTTCATGCCCCCCGGGGTCGAGCGCCTGTACGTCCTCGGCGCGCACGCCGACGTCGAAGAATCAGCGGCGGAGCAGATGCTTCGGCCGCTGGAGCTCATGGCGCTGGGGCGGCGGATGGGGCGCGCGGCCGCCACGGAGGCGAAGCGGGTCGAGAAGCCGACGGCCGTGGAGCTTGCCAGCTTCGTTCCGTCGCGGGGCTCAGGCCCCGCCGAGGTGCGCGAGGACCTTCGCGGGCTGCGCCCCTCGCGCCTGGGGAAGACGATCGTCGGACCGCAGGTCCTGCCCACGCTGGGCACGTACGACGTGGTGGTCGTTGGCGGAGGCACGTCCGGGGCGCCGGCCGGCATGGCGGCGGCGCGGAGCGGCGCTAAGACCCTGGTTGTCGAATACCTCGACGAACTTGGCGGCGTGGGCACCGCCGGGCTGATCGGCAAGTACTGGTACGGCCTCCGCGTTGGATTCACTAAGGAGGTGGACGACGCCGTGGGCGGCCCCGGCTGGGACCCCATCGCCAAGTCCGAGTGGCTCCGCCAGGAGCTGGAAAGGTGCGGTGCGGACGTTTGGTTCCGCTCGTTCGGCTGCGGCGCGGTCGTCGAGGACGGACAGGTGAAGGGCGTGGTCGTCGCCACGCCCATGGGCCGCGGCGTCGTTCGCGCCAAGGTGGTCGTCGATGCGACCGGCAATGCCGACTTGGCCCACGCCGCTGGCGCGGCGACCGAGTTCAGCATCTCGTCGCGGGGAACGCTATCGGTGCAGCTCGCCGGATATCCGCACCGCAACCTCGGCGACTCGTACAACAACACCTGCTTCGCGATGGTCGACGACACCGACCCCTTCGACCTCTGGCACCTGATGGCGCATGCCCGGATACGGCGAGCAGCGACGACGCAGCCGTACGACATGGGCCAACTGGTCGATTCGCGCGACCGCCGCCGGGTCGTCGGCGAGTACGTCCTCTCCACGCACGACATCCTCAGCCGCCGGACGTTCCCGGACACGATCAGCCGCCACCGCAGCAACTTCGACGCGGCGGCCTTTCCCGACTCCCTGCTCCTGCTCATCAAGGACATGAAGGGCCCGGTGTACGAGGCCGATCTCCCCTACCGGTGCCTTTTGCCCAAGGGCCTGGAAGGCATCCTGGTGGCTGGGCTGGGCACGAGCGCCGAGCGCGACGCCATGACGCTGCTTCGCATGCAAGCGGACCTCCAGAACCAGGGGTATGCGGCGGGCCTGGCCGCCGCGATGGCCGCGCGCGCCGGCGGGCGGACCCGCCGGATCGACGTGAAGAAGCTTCAGGATGTCCTCGTACGGATCGGCAACCTGCCGGCGAGGGTGTTGACCGACGTGGACTCCCAGCCGGTGCCGGGCGAGGTGATCGCGGAGGCGGTACGCCGCGTGGGAGCCCTGTCGCGAGAGAACACCCAGCAACCGTCGGACGCCGAAAAGCAGCCCTACCGGGAGCTGGCCGTCGTGGTGGCGCATCGGCAGCAGGCGATTCCCCTGCTTCGCTCGGCATGGCGTAACGCGTCGGGCCGAGAAGAGAAGCTCAACTACGCCATCATCCTCGGGTTCCTCGGTGATCCCACGGCGGTTTCGACACTGATCGAGGCCCTGTCCCAGGCGCCCGGATGGGACCGCGAGAAGGCCGGATGGCTGAGCAGCGAGCGGAAGACGGGCAACGCGTTCAGCCCGTTGGACCGGGTCGTGATGGCGCTGGGCGTCAGTCGTTCGCCCGAGGCGGTCGCTCCGCTGATCGCGAAGCTTAAGCAACTGGATGCGGAGCGCAGCGAGACCTCCCATTTCAAGGCGATCGCGCTGGCCCTGCGGCAGCGGGACGACCTCCCCGTTTCCGAGCTCGTCGAGCCCTTGACGCGGCTTCTCAACCAACTGGCCGGGAACGCCGCCCGCGAGGCGGATGAAGAGGCTGTGATCGCCCCCCGCCGGTCGCTGAACCCCGCAATGAAGGAGCTCCTCGTGGCGGCGATGCTTCTCCGCTGCGGGGATCCCGACGGACTGGGCAGGCAGGTCCTCCAGGCGTACCGTGAAGCGTACAACGGGCACTTCGCCCGCTACGCTTCGGAGAGCCTGCGCCGGGACGCGCGGAACGAGGCGACCGGGCGCGATGCCGAAGGCAATCCGTAGCGAGCCTGATCCGAGAATCGCCCCTGCTTTGGAGAATTGCCATGCGATGGACCATCTCGCTGCTCCTCTTGCCTGCGATCGCGGCCACCCTCCCAGCCCAGGAACCCGGCCATACGGAATTCCGCGCCGCGGGCGAGGGGCTGTTCACGTTCGACACCGGCTCCCTGCGCGGACGCCTGAGGCTCGACGGCAAGTTCCAGGGCATTTACCCAATCGTTGACCCGGCCACGGAAAGCGACCTGACGCGGCCCCCTGGGGTTTTCAGCCCATATCGCGTATTCTCGACGGGCCGGCGCTACGGCGATGCAGCCCGCGATTGGCCCGCCGCGTCCAGACTTCGCGAGGACGGCGCCGTCGTGGTCCGCTGGCCAAGCGCGAAGGGGCATCCCGTGGCGATCACGGGCGTGTATCGTCTGGCCGGGCCGGAGACGATCGATCTGGAGATCGCCGTGGTGCCGGCGCAGGACATGCCGGGCTTCGAGCTGTTCGTCTCCAGCTACTTCGCCGAGGAGTTCCGCGCGGCGGTCTATCTCGAGCCCAACACGGACCCCAAGGCGAAGCCGCGGTTCGTGCCGGTCGATCGCACGCCCGAGGCCCGGGGGGGCTACGTGATGTTCCCCCGCGACGAGAAGGCCGTGAAGATGATCCGCGACGGGCGGTGGAAGGTGCCGCCCAGCCCGGTCGATTGGGACGTGGAGAAACGGCTGGCCGCGCCGCTGATCCTCCGCCGCGACGCGAAGGGCGGCATCACGGCCGTCTTGATGGCCCGGCCCGAGGACTGCTTCGCCGTTTCCAGCCCGTGGAATCCGGCCGCGCCCGAGGCCGGAGGCTACCGCTCGCTATACCTCTCGCTGTTCGGCCGGGACCTCGCGGCCGGCGAGAAGGCCCGGGCCCGTTGCCGAATGGTGATCGGCCGGGGGCTGACGGATGAGAAGGCCGTAGCCCTCTACGAGGCGTATTCTGCCGAGTAGTCGTGGGCCGGTCCGTCCTGCCGCCCCCGCTGGGCAGCCCGTCCCGTGCCGTGTATGATCCCGGCGCAAATGGAGCGCGCGATCGTACCTCGCCCGTGGGGGGTGTGGCGCGGGCGTTCCCGAGAACCGACTTTCAGGCGGAAAGGGGTGGACAAGATGAGCGACATGTCGCCGATGGGGGCCGGAGTCGCGGCCCTCAAAGAGCTTCGGGCAAGCTGGGCCTGGTACGTGGGGCTGGGGGCCCTGCTCGTAGTGATCGGCCTGGTCGCGCTGGGGGTCGCGACGTTCACCACGATCGTGTCAGTCGTCATCTTCGGTTGGCTGCTGATCTTCGGTGGGGTCACCGAGGCCGTCTATGCCTTCTGGCGCAAGCGCTGGGGCGGGTTCTTCATCGACCTGCTCACGGGACTGTTGTATCTGGTCGTGGGGTTCCTGGTCGTAAGCAATCCGGTGGCCGGGGCCGAAGTCCTCACACTGATGATCGCCCTGTTCCTGATGTTCGGCGGGATCTTGCGCGCGGCCGCGGCGACCGCCTTGCAGCCGCCTCACTGGATCTGGCTCCTGGTGCACGGGGCCGTCTCCCTACTGCTGGGCATTCTCATCTGGCGGCAGTGGCCGGTCTCCGGGCTGTGGGCGATCGGCCTGTTCGTGGGGATCGAGATGATCTTCAACGGCTGGACGCTGATCATGCTGGGCCTGTTGGCGAGGAATCTCAAGGGGGAGTTCGCGGAGTGATCGGAATCCGCAAGAGACGCCCCGGCCGCCCTTGAGGGGAGAAGAATGGCGGAAGTGCATGGGAATCGAACCCACCGGCCGCACGGTTCACGCACGGCCCAACGGTTTTGAAGACCGCGGCCGCCACCAGGCGTACAAGCACTTCCGCGCGGGCAGCGTCTGCCCACGGCCTTTATAGATGTCCCGACTGCCGAGGGCAACCAGCCCCCTGGCAAGGCCGCGGTTCGACCCGAGAGGTTCCCGACCCGGCTTCAATAGGGCCGCTTCTGGACGCGCTCGCGGAGCTTCTCGCGCTGCTCGGGCGTGAGGACTTCGAGCGAGCGCGCAAAGGCCTTCTTCTGAATCTCCTGGAGTTGCTCGAACATCTCCTGGCGGATCTGATCGAGCTGTCCCCGCTGCTCCTCGGTTACCCCGAGCTCCTCGAGGGTGCGAGGATTGGCCAGCGCGCCGGGACCGGCCGCCCGGAAGCTGATCTCCCTGAGCGACTCCAATTGCCCGGGAAGCAGCACCTCCTCGACCTGATCGCGGAGCGTGTCGGTGCGCTTGCGGTACTTCTCCCGCTGCTCGGCCGCCTTGGCCGAGCGCTCCTCGGGCGTCATCTGCTGCCAGTCCTTCCAGGCCTCCCGATCCGCGCGCAAGTCGTCGTAGTACTCCCGGCCGAGGGTCTTGAGCTTCTCGATCTGCTCGGGCGCCAGCTCCAGCTCCTTCTGGACGTTCTCCATGCGCAGCATGTAGAAGCCGGGGAGTGCGGGGAAGTCGGGCTGCGCCACGCGGTAGCCGTGCCGCGGCTGCCCCGCGCGGACCTTGATCCTCGCCTGGGCTTCCTCCCCCCACGCCCGGCCGCCCACCAGCACGATCCCCACGCAGGCCGCCAGAGCGGCCGGACGAAACAGCGCCATCTTACGACCGGTCCTTTCTATCAGTAGCCGCGCGTCTTGAGCTGCTCCTTAAGCTTCTGCACTTGCTCCTTGCTGAGCACGCTCAATTGCTTTTCCATCATCTCCTTGTGCATTTCCTTCTGCTTCTCCATCCACTCCTCGCGTATCTGCTTGATCTTGGCCTGCTGCTCCTTGGTGATGCCGACCGCTTCAATGATCCTGGGCTGATACAGCATGTGGTAGCCGACCGTCCGCAGGTTGATCTCGCTGAGGGCTTCCAGTTGATGCGGAAGAAGGACCTTCTCGACCTTCTCCACGTACTCCTTGTTGCGCTCCCTGCGGCGCTCCTGGAGTTCTTTGTACTTGGCTTGGCGCTCCTCCTGGCTCAGGTTGCCCCAATCGCGATACGACGCGTAATCCTTGCGCTGCTCCTCGGCAAACTCCTTGCCCAGCTTCTCGAGCTTCTCGATCTGCTCTGGCACCAGCTCCAAGTCCTTGCGAACGTGCTCCTGGCGCAACTGCCAGAAGCCGGGCAGCGCGGGCATCTGGCGACGAACCACCATTGGTTTGGCCTGACCGGGCCGATCTTCCTTCGACTGTTGCGCGCAGGCATTCGGGACCGCGACGAGGAGGACCGCACTGGCCAGGCACAGGATCCGAGCGCACAGCGACATGAACATTGCATGTTTCCTTTCTTCAATCAAGGCACATCTATGGCCAAGGGGGGAAACTTAACCCCCCTCCAAGTTGGGTGGGTGCCAGGTGTAAATCGATGGGGCCCAAGCGGGCGTCGGCCGGGTCTCCCAGCGGCGTCCGCCGGCTCGAAGGGTCTCGGGAGGAAGCCGGCTCTATCGTTTGAACCCCACGCCAGCGAAGAGGTTTCGTCTTGAGCGGCCTCGTTCGCCTAAACCGTTCGGCCCCTCCCGCGCAAATGGCCAACGTCCAGGGAACCGCTGGGGACAAGCCGCCGGTTCATTGGGGGCTGCGCGAACGGCTTGTCCCCGCTCTGGCGGAGTTCCCCATGATAATTGATGGGGGGTTCGGTCCGGTGTGCTATGTTCCCGAAGAACTACGGTCCGGCAGCGAATGCACTGGTGACTCCCCGCCCAGGGACCGTGAAGGGCCCGAGGAGCGGGCCGGCTATCTCCCTTCCAGGGGGTGGTGTGTGGCTGCCTGGCCGATAGACTGACCGCTGGAACCCCGCCGGTCGCGCGGTCGTGGGGCGAAGGATGCCCGGGGCTAGGGCACGCGGCGACAGGGCCCGTGGCGACCATGGCGCGCCGGTGCCAGAAATGGAACCTATCAAGCAGCAATTCGATCTCGGAGCGATGTCCTATGGCGATGCAAGCGAAGTGTGGTAGCTGCGGCAATCTGCTTACGATTCCCGAGGCTGGCGGTGGGCAGGTGGTTTGCCCGTCGTGTGGCACGGCCCTCTCGCTGGCAAGCGGGGGCGCGCCTCCACCGGGTGCCGCGCACGACGCGGCGGGCCAGCCCGGCTACGCCACGGCGCCATCGGCCGGGCTGGGGAAGTACCTCCCGCTGATCACCGGCGGGGTCGCGGCGGTGGCCTTGATCATGATCGCCCTGCTCGTCCTCGCCCTGGTCGGCGGCGGCGGAGGAACGTCGGCGGAGAAATACCTTCCGTACGACAGTTCCGTCGTCGCGGTGGTGAACGTGCAGGACCTGATCCAGAGCGACGTGTTCGAGAAGCACTTGCGCAACACGCCCGACTTCGAGCGCATGCAGTCGGACCTCGAAGCCGACACGGGCATGAAGCTCGACGACATCGGCCGGCTTTACGTAGGCATGTGCAAGCCGCAGCCGGGTGCGCGTCAGCAAGCGTTGTTCGTGATTCAGTGCCGGCGCGATTTCGACCCGGCGAGGCTGCTGGCAAGCGCCAAGGAGGAACAAGGGGAATTCCAGGACGAGGAGATCGGCGGGGCAACGATTCACGTCGGCCGCGAGCTGAGTCTTCACTTCCCGGACAATCGCACCATCGTCGGCGGCGAGACGGGCACGGTGCGCAGGGCACTCGATTCCGATCGCAAGCGCGGCCTGAACCCCGAGATTCGTGATATGATGAAGGGGCTCGACCGGTCGCGGTGCGTGGCGGTGGCGCTGGCGGTGCCGTCCGATGTGCCGCCCATGCCCGGGGCCGCGATTCCCCCCGACGCCGTGCAGAAGGTACGAGGAGTGACGTTCCATGCCGATCTCGCTTCGGACGTGCAGATGGAGGCGACGCTTCACTGCAAGGACAACGAGGCAGCCGAGTCGATTCAGAAGATGGCCGACGGTTTCCTCGAGTTGGGCAAGCAGAGCCGCCAAATGCCCGACGAGGTTCGCGAGCTGGTCAACTCGATTCAAATCAAGGCATCGGGCAGCAAGGTCGAGGCTACCATGAAGATCGGCGGAAAGATGATCGATGATTTGACCAAGAAGGGGCCGGCGCTCGTGCCCGGCCTGTAGAGGTCCAATCGCAGCCTGACGGCCTCTCGCCCGGCGCCGCCGGCGATTCGGGCGCCGCTCGCCGTTCATCGCGTGCCGGACGAAGTGTCCAGCCCCGAGCGCCCCGTTCCGCCCCCGTGGGCGGTCGCCCTGTCGTCGCTTCGCAGGGCCGTTTCGCGCCGCGTCCGCGCGCGGGTTCTCGCCAGAAGGCGCCCCAGTCCCCCTACAATCCCTGGGCATTGGGCCGCAGGGGACCAATCGGATTACACCCACGGGGGATTTCGCCATGCAGCGACGTCAGTTCTTGAAGTCCGCGGCCGTCAGCGCCGCCGCCGCATCGTTTCCTTCTTATCGCCTTTTCGCCGCGGAACAGGCCTGCTGCCGGACGTTCGCGACGCCGGCCGAGGCCATGCGCTCGCCGCGCGAGGAGCTCGTCTATGTCGTGGCGATCTACGTGGGCACCGGCCGATCGCGGCCTGACTACCTGGCGACCGTGGACGTCGATCCGAAGTCCGAGCGCTTCGGCCAGGTCGTCCACCGTCTTCCCATGCCCAACGTGGGCGACGAGCTGCACCACTTCGGCTGGAACGCCTGCGCGAGCTGCCACGGCGAGCGCGACCGCCGCTTCCTGGTCATCCCCGGCCTGCGGTCGAGCCGCATCCACATTGTCGACACGCAGGACCCGCGCGAGCCGAAGATGGTGAGGGTCATCGAGCCCCGCGAGGTCGTGGGCAAGTCGGGGCTTTCGGCCCCGCACACGGTGCACTGCCGGGCCGACGGGCACGTCATGATCTCCATGCTCGGCGATGCTCAGGGCGAAGGCCCCGGCGGGTTCCTGCTTCTCAACCAGGAGTTCGACGTGGTCGGCGCCTGGGCCAACAGCCGGGAAGGAATGCACTACAACTACGATTTCTGGTATCAGCCGCGCCACAACGTGATGGTCTCCAGCGAATGGGCCGCGCCCAGGACCATCCTGCCCGGCTTCAGCCCCGAGGACGTCAAGCAGGGCAAGTACGGCCGGCATCTGAACTTCTGGGACTGGAAGGAGGCGCGGATCGCCCAGAGCATCGACCTCGGCGAGGACGGTTGGATGCCGCTTGAGGTCCGATTCCATCACGACCCCGACAGCACGCACGGCTACGTGGGCGCGGCGTTCTCCAGCACCATGTGGCACTGGCACAAGGACGGGGATCGATGGGACGCCAGGAAGGTGATTGCCGTCGAGCCGGTCGAGGCCGAGGGTCGGCCCACGCCCTTGCCCGGGCTGATTACCGACCTGCTCCTTTCGATGGACGACCGCTGGCTCTACTTCTCTACCTGGCTCCACGGCGACGTGTTCCAGTACGACGTCAGCGATCCGGCCCATCCCCGCCTGGCCGGGAAAGTCCGCGTGGGCGGAGCGCTCGGCGAGGCCCCGGTCGTGCGCGGCAAGCGCCTGGTCGGCGGCCCCCAGATGCTCCAGCTCAGCCTCGACGGCAAGCGGCTGTACGTGACCAACTCGCTGTTCAGCAGTTGGGACAACCAGTTCTACCCGGCCATCGCCGAGAAGGGGTCGTATCTGCTGTCGATCGACTGCGACACCGACCGGGGCGGTCTGGCGCTCAACGAGGAGTTCGTCGTTGATTTCGGCCGGGAGCCGTGCGGACCGGCGCGGGCCCACGAGATGCGTCTGCCCAACGGCGACTGCACATCCGATATCTGGGTCTGAACCGATGGCGGCCCGCCGGGGATTGACACCGGGCGGGCAGCGATGACAATGGCGCGAGTTGCGGGCCGGCCTGTCGGGGCTGGAACCGTTCTTCCCGCCCGACGCCGCCGTTGTGCGATTGAGATCATTCTGTGCTGACAGGGACGGAATTCACGGATCCAGAGAACGGTTCTTGTCCCGTTCGGTGCCGGCCCCGCAGTCCGTTCTACGTACTCGCGCATCGCACGCCGCCGAGGTGCCCCCATGCCTGACTCCCGCCCCGACTTGTCCGCCCCGGTCGCCGATCGAATCGAGAAACTCCCCGCGGAAGACATCGAGACCGGCAGGGCCCTTGTTGAGGGGTTGCTCGAGGCCGGGCCCGACACGGTCAGGAAGCTCGTCCTGGCGGTCGGCGAGAAGTTCGGCGACCCCGCGGGCGTGAAGCCGAAGTACGCGGTCCACGGCATCGTGCACTGCGCCTCGCAGCCCGGTCGCGAGGGCCCGCGGAAGATGGTCGCAGGCGTGCTGGCCGCCGAACTGGCCGCGGAGCACTCGGCCGACCTCAAGGCGTTTCTGTGCCGGCAGCTCCAGCTTTGCGGCGCCAGCGCCGAGGTGTCGGCGTTGGCACCGCTTCTGGACGACGACGAGCTTTGCGAGCCGGCCGCGCAGGCACTTTCGGCGATCGGCGGGGAACAGGCGCTGGCCGCGCTGCGGAGCGCCCTGCCCGAATCGACCGGAGATCGCCGGACCACGCTGGTCAACGCGCTGGGGCAGCTCGGCGACTCCAAGGCCGCGGCCGAGATCCGCAAGTCGATCGCCGCCGAAGACGCGGAGCTGCGGAACGTGACTCTTTACGCCCTCGCGAGCGCAGGCGACGCGGCGGCCGCGGGCGCGCTGGTGCGCGACGCCACGGGACAGCCGGGTTACGCGCGGAACGAGGCCTTCGACGCCTGCCTGCGGCTCGCCCGGCGCTTGGGCTCGGCGGGCAAGCAGAGCGAATCCCGCCAGGTGCTCCGCCAACTGGCCGACAGCCGCAAGTTGCCGGGCGACCGCCACGACCTGTGTGCGCTTCTGGAGACTTTGGCCGCGCTGTTCGGCGCCGACGCTGTGCCGGAGACCCTCGAGGCCCTCGGGTCGCAGAACCTGTGGTACCGCGCGGCCGCGGCGCGGATCGGTCTCGATCTTGCCCGAGACCTCCAGAAGAAGTCGCCCGCCGAAGCGCGCAAGCTGCTCACCGCGGTTCTCGAAGCGACCCAGGAGGAAGCGGTGCGTCAGGAGGCCGCGAGGCTGCTAGGCGCTCCCGTGGCGTGACGCCGCCCCTTTCCACGTCGCCAGCGCCCCCTCGCCCTGAAGGAGCCCATCATGTCTGCAACCCGTCGTTCGTTTGCTGTCTCGCGACGCCGCTTTCTGGGCGCGGCCGCCACGGCGGCCTCGGCCACGATCGTCCCCCGCCACGTGCTGGGCGGGCCGAGCGACCCGCCGCCCAGCGAGACGATCACCTACGGGCTGATCGGCAACGGAGGTCGCAAGGATTCCGGGCTGAAGGGCAAGAAGGAATTCAAGCGGGTGGCCGTGTGCGACGTGGACGTCGCGCGGATCGGCGGCGAGCCCGACGGCAAGACCCGGTTCATCGATTTCCGCCACATGCTCGACCGGGCCGACATCGACGCCGTGTGCATCTCCACGCCCCCGCACTGGCACGCCCTTCCCTGCATCGCCGCGGCGCAGGCGGGCAAGGACATCTTCTGCGAGAAGCCGTTCACCAAGTTCATCGCCGAGGGTCGCGTGGTGGCCGACGCCGTGAAGCGCTACGGCGTCGTGTTCCAGATCGGCACGTTCGGCCGTTTCGGGGCCAGCCGCGAGATCCACAAGATCGTGGCCAGCGGGCTGATGAAGGACCTCTCCGGCGTGGTGGCCTCGGCGGGGGCCAGGAACCGCACCGGCAATCCCGCCTTGACGGAGCAGCCGGTACCCGAGGGGATCGACTACGACCTGTGGCTCGGGCCGGCACCGTACAAGCCGTACAACAAGGACCGCGTCCACTACAAGAACCGCTTCTACTGGGACTACGAAGGGGGTGACCTTACCAATTTCGGGTTCCACAGCTTCGACCCGGTGCAATACACCTTCGCCAAGGACCACACCGGCCCCGTGGAGGTCGAGCCCGTTGCGGAGTGGCCCCAACACCCGGACGCGGTGGGCAAGTACAGCCACGTGGTGCTCACGTACGCCGACGGGCTGAAGATCGTCGTCCGGAGCTCGGGCGCAAAGAAGACCTCGATCCAGGGTACGCGCAAGGTGAGCCGCAAGGAGCTCAGCCCCGGGGACCAGGAGAAGCTCGACGCCCTGCCCGACCCGCCCAGGCTCGTCCGGTTCGCCGAGGCCGTGAAGACCCGGCAGCAGGCGGGCGGAAACGCCGAGTCCTCGCACCGGGCCTCAACCGCCTTGAACCTCTGCAACATCGCCATCCGGCTGGGCAGGAAGATACGCTGGGACCCGGAGGCCGAGCGCATCGTGGGCGATGACGAGGCCGCGCGGTTTGTCGATATCCCCTTGCGCGCGCCGTGGCACCTGTAGCGTCAACTTACCTGATTCGTTGGCACCAAGGAGCGGGCCGAACAATGCAGATTCCCCCTTCAATGCGGGCCACGTGCGTCCTGGCCGTCGCCTCCCTGGGTGTTCTGGCCGGCCCGGCTTCGGGCGCGGACCAGCCTTTGCCTCCCCCGCTGAAGGTCTTCATGGCCGTGGGGCCCAACAAGGAGGCCATGGCCAGGTTCCGCGATGCGCTCCAGAAGGACTACCGCATGGAAATCACCTTTCTGGAGCAGGGCAAGGACCTAGCGGGAATTGAGGCCCTGCCCCGTTGCGACGTGTTCGTCTCAAACCTGCGCCGCACGCACCCGACCGACCCGCAGTTGAAGATCGTCAAGCGTTACTTCGCGGAGGGCGGGGCCGTGGTCGGCCTGCGCCGCGCGCACCACGGGTTCCAGAACTGGCTGGAGGCCGACCGCGAGGTGTTCGGCGTCAAGTACGGCGGGCATGGCGGGGGTGGAAAGAACGCCCGGCTCGTTGTGCCCGAGGATCAGAAGGACCATCCGCTGCTTGAGGGCTTCAACCCGTTCATGCCCGGCGGCGGACTGTACGACCACAGCGAGCTGGATTCCCGGGCGACCGTGCTCCTGCGGAGCGAGGCCGACGGCAAGTCCTGGCCCCAGATGTGGACCCTCCGGCGATCCAATGGGCAGCGGGTCTTCTACACCCGCTACGACCCCAGCGACGTCATGAAGGACGAGGGGGTCCGCAACATGGTGATCCGGGCCATCTTCTGGGCGGCCGAACGCGAGGCGGAAGAATACCGCAGGCGGTGACGGGCACCTCGCGCGCCGGCGCACGTCAGGGGCATTCGACGACTCGGGAGATGTCGCTGCACGGGCGCCTCGCGCGCCGGCGCACGCCCAGGTCTTTCGGCGAACCGACCCCTCTTCTCCCCCGCTTGGCGTAGGGTCCGCGCGTTCGGTGGCCTGCTTCCGAACGTCCCTCGCCCGACTGCATCGCCGATTCCCTCAAGCACGGAGCTTGACACGGACGAAGAATTGACCAAAATGACTGAACAAGGCCATTTAGTCATTTTTCGTGATTGCTCGCGGGATTTGGGATTGCGCGAATCGCTTTGCGGGCAAGGACCTTGGCTGCGCGGCGAAATGCCTGAGCGGCGCAATCGTTCCGTGCATGCCTGTTCGAGAAGGGCCTGGGATGCCAGCTTCAAGGGATTTCGTATCGCTGGTCCTGAAGATCGTGCTGCCGCTGCTCACCATTGGGGCCAGCGCCGGCGTAGCCTACTGGCTATGCATAACCAAGCCTGCGCCCCCCCAGCAGGAGGTCGAGGAAGCCGCCTCGGCCGTCGCGGCAGCCCGGGTTGAGGAGCGCTCGGTCTGTTTTCCGGTCCGCAGCCAGGGCACGGTCCTTCCTCGCACCGAGACCACGCTCATCGCGCGCGTGCCCGGTCAGGTCGTGAAGGTGGCCGACTGCTTCGACGAGAGCGGCTTCTTCCGCGCCGGCGACGTGCTGGTCGAGATCGACCGCCGCGACCACGAGCTGCGTGTCCGCCGGCTGGACGCCTCGCTTAGGGCCACCCAGGCCCAAAGGCGCGAGGCCCAGGCAAGGCTCGACCGGCTCCGCGCGCTCCGTCAGCGCCTGGCGATCTCCCAGGCCGAGTTCGAGCAGGCCGAGTCGGCGGCCGACGCCGCCGTGGCCCGCGAGGCCGAGCTGGAGGCCCAGCTCGAAGAGGCCCGCAACGCCTTGGACGACACGCGGGTCCTGGCTCCCTTTGACGGCTGCGTGCGCCAGACCCGCGTGGACCTCGGCCAGTACGTCACGACCGGCACGCCGCTGGCGACGTGCTTCGCCACCGACGCCGTGGAGGTGCGGCTGCCGATCGACGATCACGACCTGGCGTTCCTCAAGCTGCCTCTCGGAGTGGCATTGGAGTACGGACGGGGTCCGGAGGTGATTCTGGAGGCGGAATTCGGGGGTCGCGCCCGACTCTGGCGGGGCCATGTGGTCCGCACCGAGGCCATCGTCGATTCGCGCAGCCGGATGGTGTTCCTCGTCGCCGAGGTCAAGGCACCCTACGACGACGCCGACCGCCACGGCGGGCAGCCGCTGGCCGTGGGCATGTTCGTCACGGCTACGATTCGCTGTCCGCCGGTGCCCCGGACGGTCGTCCTACCCGAAGAGTGCGTCAACGACCGGGGGGAGCTCTTCGTGATCGATGAGGAGGGCCGTCTGGCGAGGAGAACCGTGGGGGTGCTGCGTCGCGACCGTCAGTGGATTGCCGTGCAGGGCGAACTGGACGACGGGATGCAGGTGTGCGCCACGCGGCTGGAAGGGGCGGTGCCGGGCATGAAGGTGCAGGTCGTCGAGGACATTTCGTTGGAGCTCACCGCGGCCGCTGCCGACGGCGTCGTCGATCTGTGCGACGGCGTGCGTCTGGCGCAACGATCGCAATCGAGCGGCCTGCTGGAGGAGTAGCCCGTGAACGCCATGTTCGCCTGGTTCGCCCGAAACCGCGTGGCGGCCAATCTGCTGATGCTGATGATTCTCGTGGCGGGCTTCCTGGCCGTCCTGTTCGGGGTCCGGCGCGAGATTTTCCCCCAGATCAGCCTGGACATGATCACGGTCACCGTCCCCTACCCCGGGGCCACGCCGCTGGAGGTCGAGGAGGGGATCCTCCTGCCGATCGAGGAGGCGGTCGCCGATCTGGACGGCATCGACACCCTCGACGCGACGGCGTCGGAGGGCGCGGGAACCGTCGTGATCGAGGTCCGCTCGGACTACGACACGCGCGAACTGATGAGCGACGTGAAGAGCCGTGTGGACGGCATCACCACGTTTCCCGACGACGCGGAGGAGCCGGTCATCGAGGAGCTCGTGCTGAAGATGCACGTGATCACGCTGGCACTGGCAAGCGAATCCGCCGACGAGCTCGCCCTGCGCCATCTGGCCGAGCAGGTCCGCGACGACCTCTTGACCATCCCCGGCATCACCCGCGTGCCGCTGGGCGGGGCGCGCAACTACGAGATCGGCATCCACGTCTCCGAGGAGGACCTGCGCCGCTACGGGATGACGTTCGACGAAGTGGCCGGCGCGGTCCGCGCCTCCTCACTCAACCTGCCGGCGGGGTCGATCCGTTCCGGCTCCGGCGACATCCGCATCCGCACGCAGTCGCAGGCGTACAACCAGCGTCAGTTCGAGAACCTCGTGGTCCGCACCGACCCGGACGGCACGCGGGTGCGCGTCAGGGACGTGGCGGAGGTCGTGGACGGCTTCGAGGAGGACGAGCGGTGGACGCGGTTCAACGGGCATCCCGCGGTGATGCTCAACGTGCTCGCGCCCAGCCGCGAGAACCTGCCCGAGGTCGTCGCGCGGGTCCACGAGTACGTGGAAGAGAAGCGCGCGGAGCTTCCGGCCGGCGTGACCCTCGACACCTGGTTCGACTTCTCGCGGTTCTACACGGAACGCCAGGAGCTGATGGTCCGTAACGGCCTCCAGGGCCTGGCCCTCGTGTTCGTGTGCCTGGCCCTGTTCCTCAATCTGCGCCTTGCCCTCTGGGTGGCGCTGGGCGTGGCCGTGTCGTTCGTCGGCACGTTCGCCGTGCTGTGGTACATCGACCAGTCGATCAACATGGTCTCGATGGCCGCGTTCATCCTGGTGCTGGGCATTGTGGTCGACGACGCGATCGTCGTGGCCGAGAGCATCCATCAGCGTCACTCCGAGGGCCTGCCGGGCGAGGAAGGCGCGGTGGCCGGCGTCACGCGCGTGGCGACCCCCGTGATCTTCGCCGTGGTCACGTCGGTGATCGCGTTTCTGCCGATGTTCGCCATCTCGGGGCCGGACGGGAAGATCTGGGGCGTGATCCCCAGCGTGATTGTCTCGTGCCTGCTGCTGTCGCTGGTCGAGTCGATGCTGATCCTGCCCGCGCACCTCTCGCACGAGGCCCCGCCGCGGCGCATCGCCTGGTATCTATGGCCGATCTGGCCGGTGGTCTGGCTGCTTCAGCGGGCCCCGGTGGCCGTGGACCGGCATCTCAGGCGGTTCATCGACCACGTCTATCGTCCCGCGCTCGAGACCACGCTCCGCTGGCGGTACATGACGGTGGCCACGTTCGTGGCGACCCTGATCCTCGTGGTGGGTATGGTGGCCGGCGGCCGGATTCGCGCGTCGTTCTTCCCCCGACTGGCCGGCGACGTGGCCGTGGCCTCGCTGGAAATGCCCCACGGCACCAGCGCCGAACCGACGCGGCGGGTTCTCGAGCGCATCGAGGCCGCGGCCCTGAAGCTCCGCGAGGAGGTGGACGGCGACCCGACGCAGCCCCGCGCGGTCAAGCATGTCGTCGTGTCGATGGGCGGCCATCCGATCGGCGACACGAAGAACCATCAGCCTGGGGGCAAATCTACCGGCGCCAGCCACCTGGCCGAGGCGGCCATCGAGTTCGACAACCTTCACGCCCGGGGCCTTTCCTCGCAGAAGCTCGCCGATCGCTGGCGGGACCTGGTCGGTACAGTGCCCGGCGTGCGCCGTCTGACGTTCGACGCCACAGAGGGCAACGACAACAAGGACATCCACATCCGCTTGACGAGCGACAACCTCTCGGACGTCGAGGCCGCGACGGCCGAATTGAAGAAGGCCCTGGCCGGGTTCGCCGGCGTGTACGAGATCTCCGACACGCTGGGGTCGCGCCAACAGGAGATCACGCTGGCCATCCGCCCGGAGGCCGAGCCCCTCGGCCTCAGGAGCCAGGATCTTGCCCGACAGGTCCGCCAGGCGTTCTACGGCGAAGAGGCCCAGCGGATCCAGCGCGGCCGCGACGACATTCGCGTGATGGTCCGCTACCCGCTTTCGGGGCGGCGCTCGATCGCCGACCTGAGGAACATGCGGATCCGCACGCCGCAGGGGAGCGAAGTCCCCCTGGGCGAGGTCGCCGAGATCGCGTTCGGCGAGGGATCGGCCACGATCCGGCGCAGCGATCGCAAGCGAATCGCGGACGTGACGGCGCTCCTGCAGCGCGACGTGGTCGACAACCCGGACGGAATCATGGAGGAGCTCCAAGCCGGCTTCCTGGCGAGCCTTCCCGACCGCTACTCCGGAATGAAGTGGACGCCTGAAGGCGGCATGAAGGACCAGAAGCGCGTGCTTACCGAGTTGGGTATCGGGTTCGGCGTGGCCATGTTCGGCATGTACGCCCTGATGGCCATCGCCTTCAAGTCCTACCTCCAGCCGCTGGTCATCGCCTCGGCCATTCCGTTCGGCTTCGTCGGCGCGGTGCTCGGGCACGTGATCACCGGCCAGACGTTCAGCATCATCTCCTTCCTGGGGCTGGTGGCCCTGGCCGGCGTGGTGGTCAACGACAACCTCGTCCTGATCGACACGGCCAATCGCATGATCCGCGAAGGCAAGGCCGTGGGTGATGCCGTGCGCGAAGCGTGCCCCCAGCGATTCCGCGCCATCCTGCTGACGTCGGTCACCACCTTCCTGGGGCTGACGCCGCTGATGCTGGAGACCAGCCTCCAGGCCAAGTTCATCGTGCCCATGGCCGTGGCCCTGGCCTTTGGCGTGGCGTTTGCCACGCTGATCACGCTGAGCCTGGTGCCGTGCCTGCTGCTGATCCTGGAGGATCTTCGCTGGATCCCGCGTGGCGCGTTCTCGTCCGGCGGGGCACGGCTCGACCGCCAGGACGGCGGCGGCCAAGACGAGCCCGGTCCGGACGACGAAAGCGTGCCGGCGTGGCACCCCGCCGACGAGACCTGGTCCGGCCGGCATCCCACCGAGACGATCAGCACTGAGACAATCAGCGAGTTAGCTTGCCCGCATGGCCAAAGACAGGGGCGCGCAGCGCCGACTCATACTTGAGGTCGCCCGGCGGCACGTCGAGCGATTCGGATACAAGCGGGCGGTGATCGACGACATCGTGCGCGAATCCGGCATCGCCAAGGGGACGTTCTACCTTCACTTCAAGAGCAAGGACCAGCTTTTCATCGAGCTGATCGATCAGCTTCGCAGCGAGGCCTTGCACAGGCTCTACGCGGCGATCGAAGCGGAGACAACCGTGGCGCACAAGCTGCGGAAGCTGATTCGCCTCTCCTTCGACTTCATGGCCGAGTATCCGCTGCTCGCGCGGATCATCTCCGACGACCCCGAGCTCCGCTTCGTGATGAAGTTGTTGGAGGCTCCCAGCTCGCAGCTCCGCCTTGGTGAGGGACTGCGGTTCGTCCGGCAGTTGCTCAGGGACGGCATCGAGTCCGGCGAGCTGCGCCCCGACCTCGATCTGGAGATCGTCCCCTTCGTGATCGGGAGCCTGAAGTTCCTGCACTACTACATGGAGCTGATTACCGCACACCACGTCGATCGGGACACCTTCATCGATGGGCTCGTCGATCTGGTAATCCGCGGACTGGAGCGGGCGCCCGCGCACAAAGAGGCGGCCGGCATGCTCAAAGACAGCTTATGAGGAAGGGGCCGGCGCGGCATCACTACCGCGCCGGCCCCGCCGCGCTTCTACCGCTACTCGCTGGTCGCCATGGCGCGGTTCACCGCGTCAAGACCCCGGCGAAGAATCCAGGCGCGCTCGTCCGCATCGTGGGACTTCTTCGCGCGCTGCATGGCGTGCCGCAGTTGGGCACGTATGCCGTCAGGCATGTCTTCGGCGGCGAAGCTCATCACGCTCATGGCCGCGACCTCGTAGATCGCCGCGCAAGCCGCGTGGTCCCCGTCGTTGTACATGGGGACCCCGAGGTGGATCGCCCGGGTGATCACCGCCCGGCACGCCTCGCTCTTCGACATCTGCTCCGGCGGCAGCAGCACGCGGTCGATCACGTGGATCACTCCGTTCGAAGCGAGCACGTCGGTCTTGACGACGCGCGCGTCATTGACCGTCACACCGTGCCCGTCCACGCTGATCGCGACGCGGTCGCCCTGGAGCGTTTTGGCGGAGTCGAGCTTGACGGCGTCCTTGGCCAGCACGCGGCCCGGCACCACGTGATAGAGCAGCACGGCCTTGAGCTTCGCCTTGTCGGCCAGAAGCCCCTGCAGGGCGCCGTCCGGGAGCGCGGCGAAGGCCTCGTCGGTGGGCGCGAAGACCGTGAGCGGCCCCTTGCCCTTCAGGGCGTCAACGAGCCCGGCCTCCTTCACGGCCTTGACCAGGGTGTCGAACGAACCGGCCTGGACGGCCGTGTCCACGAGGTCCCGCGAAGGTCGCGGGTGTTTGCTGAAGGCCGAGCTGCTTGCGATTCCCGCGAACAGCAGTCCGGCAGCGGCCAGCAAGGACATCTTCACACGCATCACGATTTCCTCCACAAAAAGAGTAACTGAGCACAGAATACGATGTTGCGGCCGGCAACGCGCCGGCCTCAGACCTTGACCTTCGGTCGCACGCTGGCCAGGCCTCCGTCCACGCCGAATACCTGCCCGGTAATCCAGCTTTGCGAGGGATCGAGGAGCCAGGCGATCAACGAGGCGACGTCCCGGGGCTCGCCGATCCTGCCCAAGGCGTGCATGGCCAGCGACGCCCGCGACGAGTGGGGGTTGTTCAGCAGTTTTTCCGTGAGCCGCGAGCGGATCAGGCCGGGGGCGACGGCATTCACGCGGATTCCGGACGAGGCGTAGGTCGCTGCGGCCGACATCGCCAGGCCGATCACGCCCGCCTTGGCTGCCGCGATCGCCTCGTGGTTCGGGATGCCGACCCGCGCGGCCGCGGACGACACCAGGACGATTGAGCCGCCAGCGGTCTTCATGGCCTTGGCCGCGGCACGCAGGATGCCGAAGCTCGAGGTGAGATTGGCGGCAATCGTCTCCTGCCACTCCGCGTCGGACGTCAGGTGGGCCGGCTTCAGCAGCAGCGTCCCTACGCAGTTGGCGACGCCGTCGATCCTGCCGAACAGTTCGATGGCCCGGTCGAAGCACTGCTGCACCCGGCCGAAATCGGACGCATCGACCGACATGGTCGGGGCGTCCAGCCGATGGCCCAGGTCGCTCAGTCGGGACAGCTCCCGGCCCGCGAGCAAGACGCGGGGACTGCGTTGTCTTAAAGCCCCGGCAAGCTCCGAGCCGACGCCGCCGGTGGATCCGAAGACCAGGTAAGCGGGGAGTGTTCCTGACGCGGTGACCATGGGACCATCCTTCGCCATCAGGGATCGCCGTTGGTTTGGGGGGTGCAATGCCCTTCGAGCGAACCGCCGAAGCCGAGGTGGCAGCGGCTTGAGATTCGTTCAAAACGTCCAAACTGTACGCAGGGCCTTCCGCCAAGACAAGGCCCAAGCGGCCGCCTCCTGCCCGATTCACCCTTTGGGCAGGTGGCTTAGGAAGAACCGTAGCCAGTTGCGGTGGAAGAAGGCGTCGACCTCCCCGCCCGCGAAGCCGCGCGTGGCGAGGATCCCGCCGAGCTTCTGCAAATCGGCGATGCTCTCCAGGTCGTGCGGGACCTGTTCCCGGCCGAATCCACCATCGAGGTCGCTTCCGATGCCCACGTGATGGACACTGCCGGCAAGCTGGCATACGTGATCGATCTGGTCGGCGACCGCCTCCAGCCCGACGCGGCACCGCGGCGTTCGGCCCGTCTCCCAGCCCGGGCACAGCATCCAGGCGTCCAGGGCCAGGCCGATCACGCCGCCGCGTGAGATCAGTCGCCGAATCTGCCCGTCGGACAACTGGCGGTCGCCGGGCACCAGCGCCCGGCAGTTGCTGTGGCTGGCCATCACGGCCCCTGCGAAACGTTCGAGGGCCTGGGACAAGCCGGGCTCAGCCAGGTGCGACACGTCGAGGATCACGCCCAGCCGCTCCATTTCGGCCAGCAAGCGCACGCCGTCGGAAGTCAGGGGCCCTTGGCCGCCGGTGCCCATCGCATAGCGGCTGGGGCCGTAGTGGGCGAGGCTGGCCACGCGCAGTCCGGCTTGGAACCAGTTCCCAACCTGCTGCCACGAGACGATCGGATCGGCGCCCTCCAGGGCGAGGATCAGGCCCACCGGCTGATGGTCCGCCGGGTCCTGCTCCCAGCGGCTCCAGGTCTGCTGGAGGTCGTCAGACGAGAGGACCAGCCGGATGTGGCCCTGCTCTTCCAGCACCCGGTAGTAGGCTAACTGTCCCTGCCCTGCTGCGTAGGCCATGGCGGGGTTTGCGTAGTCGAGGCTGGCCCGGGAGAACCCTTCGCGGGGCCGCATCCCGGGGCGCACGCGTGCCATGATCGTGCCGAGACAGGCGGCCACGCGGCCGCGGCGCATGGCCGGAAGGCTAGTGGTCGCCCCCCCTCGGGGCTCGTCATCGGTCATGCCCTGCTCAAGGCGGTTGATCTCGTCCACGTCCAAGGTCACATCCCGGCCCAGGTTCAACGCGTTCCAGGCCAGGTCGAGATGCGTGTCGAAGATCAGTCGCATGCCGTGGCCTATGGGGCGGTCGTGGGCTCCCATTCTACCCATTTTCGCCCGTGGGAGAGGGGAGGCTGGAGCGCCTCATGATTGACGTCCCCACCTTAGGTGGGCTAGAATACAGCATCGGCCCGGTGCCCGGAACCGCCGGGCGCGTTCAGCTCGTCTTTCGCGCGCCGTTCAGGCGGTCTTGTGGGCCCGAGCCTGTTTCCCAGGGAGCAGCGCCATGCCGCAAGCCATCGTCGATCCCGAGGAGCTTCGCCGCTTCGCCCGGAATCTCAAGAAGTTCAACGCGGACCTCCAGGACCGCATGGGGGCCCTCAACGCCCAGATGTCGGCGCTGGCCAAGACCTGGCGCGACCAGGAGCACAAAAAGTTCGTCGCGGAATTCGAGCAGCACGTGCGCGTGCTGGCCCGCTTCCTGGAGGTCAACGAGCAGCACGTCCCCTACCTGCTGCGCAAGGCCGACATCATCGACGAGTACCTCCAGCAGTCGTAGGTGCGCCCATGGCACGCCACGCGCGCGTCCTGTCGATCGACGCCGTCGACGCCATGTCGGCTGCGCTGGTGCGTTTCGCCGAAGAGGCGAGCGTGGCGCTGACGGACCTCGACCTGGAGATCCGCCGCGCCGTGGCCTGGGTGCAGGAGGACCGCAAGAGCCACTGGAAGACGCAGGTCCGCCTCGGCTGGGACCGCGTGGCCTCGGCGCGCCAGGAGCTCGAGCGCCGCCGGCTGAGCGGCAAGGTGGGCGGGCGCGAGCCGAGCTGTATCGAGGAGAAGAAGGCCCTCCAGCTCGCCAAGCGGCGCCTGGAGGTGGCCATGGAAAAGGTGGAGGCGGTGCGCCGCTGGTCGCACATCGCGGCCAAGGAGTCGGACGAGTACCGCGGCCAGATCGGCCAGCTCGCCCAGTGGCTGGTCAGCGACTACCCCAAGCTGATCGCCGTGCTGAAGCGGATGGCCGGCTCGCTCGAGGCGTACACCATGCTCAAGTCGTCCCTGCCGCCACTGAGCACCGACGGCCTGCCCGAGGCGGCCAAGTCGGCAGCCCGCGTCTCGCCCGGTCCGGACGAGACGGACGAAGAAGACCAGGAAGAGCCTCGCGACGACCAAGCCGCGCCGGACCATGAAACGTCCGTCAACTCGGAGGACGCCCGATGAGACAATGGGACCTAAGCGGCGGCGCAGCCCGGCTCGACCTGGCGTGGGACACGCTCACCAAGAGCATTGCCGAAATCGCGGAACAGTGGAACGATCCGGCGTTTCAAGCGATACAGGACAACTACGTGGCCCCGCTGGAACCGCGCCTGATGCGGGCCCTGGAGGCCATCAAGCGACTGGAGGAGGTGCTGTCCCGCGCAGAGCAGGACTGCCGATCTGAGTGAGGCGGAACACGACCGGGGCAAGGGAAGAGGCACCATCATGACCGATTCGCTCTCCGTGGGACGACAGAGCGCGCTCCTCGACAGGCTGCGCCAGCTCGTCGAGCAGCGGGCCCCGGCCGAAGAAGAGGTCCCGGCCGCGTATCGCGAGCGCAACCGCGAGGCCGAGCAGCGCTACCAGGCGCAGCAGCAGGAAATCACCCAGCGGCACGAGTCGCAGAAGACCGCGCTGGACGAAGAGCACACCGCGTCGCGGCGCGCGGCCGTCTCTCGATTCGAGTCCGACCACGCGGCCACGCAGCGTCAGTACGACCAGGTCCGGCGCGAAGCCCTTTCCCGTGCGGAGGCCGCCGAAGGCGCGGCGCGCCAGCGCCTTCGCGAGGCCCAATGGGAGGCGCAAACGGTCTTCGAGGCCACCAAGAACGGCCCCCTGCTCAAGCTCCGCGAGGTCACCGCGCAGATCGAGGCCCGCTGGCAGGAACTTCAGTCCATCCACCGCAGCGCCATCGAGCTCCTCCGCCACCGATGGCTGTGGCGAGAGTATCCCGAACCGCAGCCGACCGAGCTCGGTGCCGAGGAAGACGCAACGCGGCGGTTTGTCGAGGCCGTCACCGACGCGCGCAAGCAGCTCCACGCCCTCAGCAAACACCCCACGGCAAGCCTGCTCGAAGGGGCCCGGCCCGTCTGGATGTTCTTCGGGATCTGGCTCCTCACCGTGTATCCGTGTGGCACCTCCCTCGGATGGTCGAGTTGGCACTGGCTGGCAGCCAGCTTTGGCTCGGCGGCCTTGCTGGGATTCGGACTGACGACGTGGATCTACCGGACCGCGCGGCGCGAGTGCGGCGATCGATTCACGGCCCTGCGCCAGACCTTGGCCGACGCCGACGTGGCCAGGAGCAAGGCCCTGGAGAATGCCAGGCGGCAGTGCGAAACGGAGCGGGCGGCCATCCTCCAGCGCCTGCAGGCCGAGATGAAGCGGGCCGACGACGCCTTCGAAAAGGCTATGGTCGATCTTAGCGCCGAGAAGCAGCGGCAGCTTGCTGCGGCCGACGAAAGGTACCCCGCTCAGCTCGCCGAGATCGCCGCCCGACGCGACCGCGACCTGGAGAGCCTCGACGCCCGGCACGCCCGGCAAACCGAGGACAACGACCGCCGTTTCGAGACCGAGGCCGGCAAACTGCTGGAGAGCTTCACGCGCCAGATGTCCGACAGCGACCAGCGCTATCGCGATGAGTGGAACGCACTATCCGACCAGTGGCGGGCTGGGACGGACCACTTCTGCCGCTCGATCGACGCGGCCCAGGCCACCTGCGACGGACTACTGCCGGATTGGAGCGGCGAGGACTGGAAGCGTTGGACGCCGCCGCAGGACAATCCTCCCGCCATTCGCTTCGGCACCTATGCACTGCGCCTGGACCAGATCGAGCACGGCATTCCATCCGACGACCGGCTCGTGCCTGAGCGCACGGAGTTCACGCTCCCGGCCCTGTTGCCGTTCCCCGAGCGCTCGCTGCTGATGCTCCGTGCAGGCGGCGCAGGGCTGACCGAGGCCGTGCGCATGCTCCAGGCGACCATGCTCCGCATGCTCACGGCGATCCCCGCGTCGAAGGTCCGCTTCACGATCGTTGACCCGGTGGGGCTCGGCGAGAACTTCTCGGCGTTCATGCACCTGGCCGACTACGACGAGAAGCTCGTGGCCAGCCGCATCTGGACCGAGCAGGCCCACATCGACCAGCGCCTCGGCGACCTCACCGAGCACATGGAGACCGTGCTCCAGGTGTACCTGCGCAACGAGTTCGACTCGATCCAGGAGTACAACGCCTTTGCCGGCGAGCTGGCCGAACCGTACCGCGTGCTGGTCGTCGCCAACTTCCCGGCCGGGTTCTCGGAGAACGCGGCCAAGCGCCTGCGGAGCATCGTGGCGAGCGGGGCCCGCTGCGGGGTCTTCACGCTAATGAGCGTGGACGAGAAATTGCGCCTGCCCCGCGACTTCCACATGTCGGACCTGGAGCCGCACGCGTTTCCGCTCCAGTGGAAGGAGGACCGCTTCGTCTGGGAGCACGCCGCGGTGGGCGACTTGCCGCTTGCCTCCGACGTCCCGCCGCCGGCCGAACGGTTCACCCGGATCGTGCGCGCGGTGGGCGAGGAAGTGCTGCGTGCCGGGCGCGTCGAGGTGCCTTTCTCCTGCGCCGTTCCGGAAGAGGATCGTTGGTGGACCGCCCCGAGCCGTGATGGGCTGGACGTGCCCTTAGGCCGCGCTGGCGCCAAGAAGCTCCAGCATCTCCAGCTAGGCAAGGGCACCTCGCAGCACGTGCTCGTGGCCGGCAAGACGGGCTCTGGAAAGTCCACGCTGTGGCACGCCTTGATCACCAACACGGCCATCCGCTACAGCCCCGACGAAGTGGAGCTGTACCTGGTGGACTTCAAGAAGGGCGTGGAATTCAAGGCCTACGCCACCAGCCGCCTGCCGCACGCCCGGGTGGTGGCCATCGAAAGCGAGCGCGAGTTCGGGCTCTCCGTGCTGGAGCGGCTCGACGCCGAGCTCCGCGAGCGGGGCGACCTGTTCCGCAGCCTGGGCGTGCAGGACGTGCAGGGCTACCGCGCCGCCCGACCCGAGCAGCGCATGCCGCGAGTCCTGCTGGTGATCGACGAATTCCAGGAGCTGTTTGTCGAGGACGACCGCGTGGCCCAGGGCGCGGCCCTGCTTCTAGACAGGCTCGTGCGCCAAGGCCGCGCGTTCGGCATCCACGTGCTGCTGGGTTCGCAGACCTTGGCGGGCGCTTATTCCCTGCCGCGGAGCACGATTGGCCAGATGGCGGTGCGCGTCGCCCTGCAGTGCAGCGAGTCGGACGCGCACCTGATCCTCAGCGAGGAGAACACGGCCGCGCGCCTGCTCACCCGGCCGGGCGAGGCGATCTACAACGACGCCAACGGGCTCTATGAGGGCAATCACCCCTTCCAGGTCGTGTGGCTGCCGGACGACGAGCGCACGGAGTACCTCAAGCAGATCGGCGATCTGGCCGTTCAGCGCGGCTGCGACGCTCCGCCGGCCATCGTGTTCGAGGGGAACGAGCCAGCCGAGCTGAGCGGGAACGCGAGCCTGGTCGAGCTGCTCTCCGCCCCCACATGGCCCGAGGTCTCGCCCCAGACCCGGGCGTGGCTGGGGTCGGCCGTGGCCATCAAGCCGCCCACCGAGGCCGCCTTCGCGCGCCAGAGCGGCGCCAACCTGCTGATCGTGGGCCACCGCGAGGACCTCGCCCTGGGCATGATGGCCAGCAGCCTCGTGTGCGTGGCCGCGCAGCACGCCCCGGAGGCCGGCAAAGACGGTTCGCCCGGCGCGCGGTTCTACGTGCTCGACGGTCTGCGTCCCGATTCGTCCGAGGCCGGGTTCTTCGACCGGCTGGCCCACGCCGTGCCGCATGACGTGCGCGTGGTCGCGCCGCGGGACGCGGGCGCAGCCGTCCATGAAATCGCCGGAGAAGTCGCCCGGCGGCAGGAGTCGGGCACGGAGGACGCCCCGCCGATCTACCTCATGATCCACAACGCCAACCGCTTCCGCGACCTGCGGCGCTCGGACGACGACTACGGCTTCTCGCGGTTCGACGAGGACCGGCCGGCGAGCCCCGCCCAGCAACTGGCCACGATCCTTCGCGAGGGCCCGCCGCTAGGCGTTCACACCATCCTCTGGTGCGACACCTACAACGCCGTGAGCAACACGCTCGACCGCCAGGGCCTGCGCGAAGTCGAGATGCGCGTGCTGTTCCCCATGAACGCCACGGACTCGAGCAACCTGGTCGACTCCACGGCCGCCGCCCAACTCGGCGTGCACCGCGCGCTGCTCTACAACGAAGGCATGGGCTACCTGGAGAAGTTCCGCCCCTACGCGATCCCGTCGGCCGAGTGGCTCGCGTGGGTCCGGGAGCGGCTTCTGGCGCGGGGCGGGGCGACGGCGGCGACGTAGGGAGAGAGTCCGCATTTCCTATCTCGGTTCCGCCGGCGCCTCCAAATCCCCGCAGGCGAACTGAATCCCGTCCAGGTAGAAACGCAGGATGGTGGGGTTCCAGTAGATCTCCGTGCGGTGGCCGATGGCCGTGTAGAAGATCCGTCCCTTGCCGTGCGTCTTGACCCAGGCCAGGGCGAAGTCGCCGTCCTTGCGGTGGATCCACTTCACGTTCATGTTGGTCTTCTTCGTATCCAGCGAGAGGAGCACGCGGAGCTTCTTGCGGTCGTACGGCTCGCGGAAGTTGAAGGTCTCTTCGGCCAGGCGGAAGTCCTTCCCGCCGAACGCGGCCAGCAGCGGATGGTCGGGCTCCTCCAGCCGGATGCCCACCTCTTCATTCCACGGATGGCCGGCCACCCGGGCCCCGATCAACTCGTGGAACTCGGGCCACTGGCGGTTCGCTCCCAGGGCGTAGTGGTAGGCCACGATTCCCCCGCCGCCGGAGACGAAGTCCAACAGGCTCTTGCGCAGTAGCTTCTCGACCGCGTCGGCGTCGGGCCCGTGCTTCTTGAGCCGCTCCATGTCGGCCTCGGTGGGGCGGATCCAGGGACCCGAGCTGTTGTTCATCACGATCGCGTCGAACCGCTTGAGGTTCTCGGGCAGGTACATGGCGATGTCGTCGCTCATCACGGGCGTGAACGCCCCTGTCTTCTCGCCCAGCGTTCGCATCGCGTGCTGGCCGTAGGGGATGCAGTAGCCGCGGTGCGGGTCCTTCGCCATAAACGCCGGCGGCGTATTCCAGACGAGCACGGTCCGCGGCTCCTTCGGTTCCACCTGGGGCTTGTCCGGCGCCGCCCTCTCGATCTGCTCCGCCCGGTGCTTGGGGATCTCCGGGTCCGCGCCGATCGCCGAAGCGGAACTCAGAACGTAGAACGCGACGAGGACCGCCGCGCTCAACGCAACTCGGAGGAAGGATCTCATCGGATGGCTCCTTGTTGTCACAGCGACCAGCCCTTGCGGTACTCCCGACGCAGCGCGGCGTCGGCCCGCGCATGATTGACGATCTTGCATGCTCGCGGGTCGAACTCCAGCTCCGCGTCGAATTGCGTGGCCACGTTGCCCAGGAGGAGGAACTCGGCCAGGGGGCCGGCGTAGTCGAAGTTGGACATGGTCGGGGCTCCCCCCTTGCACGCCCGGACCCATTCCCGCTCGTGGCTGCCCGATCGCGGCAGGGTCTTGGCTGGCCCCTCGAAGTCGCGGTACTTGTCCTCGGGAAGAAGCGTGAACGACGAGTTGTGCTCCGTCGACTTGATCATGCCTTCGCTGCCCACCACGAGGCAGCCGCCGTGCTCCTTCCATCGCTTCTCGCCCGCGTCGCCCCAGTCGAGGCGCCGGCCCAGATGCGCTTCGATCCGCTTTCGCCCCTCCGGCGAGCCGTTGCACCAGGTGATCGTGATCGGCCGCAGCCCGGCCCGGGCAGGGATCTTGTACTCGATCAGCTCCCACTTGGGGAACGTGTGGGGGCACGGCTCAGCCACCTTGGCCCTGAACTTCAGTCGCGGTGCCGAGCCGGCGTCGGCGTACCACAGCGTATCGACCTTGAGGCCTTTGAACGCCAGGTTCGCACTATGCGAGCCCCAGTTGCCGAGTTTGCCCGTGGCGAAATCGCGCCACGTGTGCCACTTGAGCCACGCGGGGTGAAACGGACGCTCAGCGGCCGGGCCCAGCCAGAGGTCCCACGCGAGCCAGTCAGGGACGGGCTCCGATCCCTTGGGCAGCGGGCGCGGTCCGCCCCCGCCCGTGTTCCACACATGGACCTCCTGGATCGGGCCGATCGACTCCGCCTGGATCAGCTCCACGGCTCGGCGGAATGCCTCGGTGGCCGTGCCCTGGTTGCCCATCTGCGTGACCACGCCCTCTTGCTTCGCGATCTCGCGCAGCGCCCGGGCCTCGGCCACGTCGTGCGTGAGCGGCTTCTCGCAATACACGTGCTTGCCGCGCCGCATGGCCGCGGCTGCAATCACCGCGTGCGTGTTGTCCGGCGTGGCGATGACCACGGCATCGAGCTGCTTGTCCTTCTCGTCCAGGAGCTGGCGGAAGTCGCGATACTTGGGCACACGGGGCAGCTTCTTGAACGACTCGGCCGCGCGATGCCCATTCACGTCGCACATGGCCACGACGTTTTCGCCGATCCGGGGCATGGTGTCCACGAACCACCGGCCCCGACCGCCCACGCCCACGAGGGCCACGTCGAGCTTCTCATTGGCGTAATACGCGCGTGCTGCGCGGCTGTCGTTGAGCACGAGGGCCGCGGCGCCGGCTGCCCCAGCGGCCTTCAGGAAGCGGCGGCGATGAAGTTGGGCTGGCATGTCGGGGTCCGGTGGTGAGACGTGACGTGAGTGGCAAGTATCAACCTCCCCTCTCCCGCTTGCGGGAGAGGGGCCCGGGGGTGAGGGCATTGGCACTAGCAAATGCGAACATACCTGCATCCGCCGACGGCACAAGCAGCGCGGCCCCACATCGCCCTCCCCCGGCCGCTTTGCGGCCACCCTCTCCCGCAGGCGGGAGAGGGGAGGGCATGCTCCCGCTCGCCGAAAGCGGGCGTCCCGCACCGTCCACCCACGGTCACCGCGACTACGCCTGCATCTGCCGCAGCATGTCGCCGCTGTCGAAGATCTCCCAGGCCTCGGCCAGCTTGCCGTCGGCGATGCGGAACGTGCTGACCGCGGGCACGCGGAGCTGGTTGCCCTTGGGCGCCACGCCCGCAAACTCCCCAGTGTGCTTGAACAGGGCGGCGAAGTGACAGTCCACCTTATCGCCCTCGGCCAGCAGGAACGCGATGTCGATCCTCAGGTCGCTGAAGAACGCGGGGATTACCTGCTTGAAGAAATAGCGCACGCCCTCGGGCCCCGGCGGCGTGTCGGGCGGGAAGTGATGATCCACGAAATCGGCGGTCACCACCTCCTCGATCCCGTCCAGATCGCCCACCACCAGCTCGTAGTATCGACGCACGAGCTTCTTGTTGTCCTCCAGCATGGGTAGCCTCCCGTTGTTGGACCCGCCTTGATGCACCTGAACAGCCCCGGCGCCGGCAGCCTGCCCGCGTCGCGAGGCCCCCCGCACAGTCTATCCGAGCGCAGGGGCAAGCGGAAGCAGGTGGAACGGCCGTGGGCCCGAGCCCGTAGTATGAGAGCGCCCGCGAACACCTCCTCCGCAGGCGCGTCAACGGCGGCAGAACCTCAAGGGGGGATACGAAGCGGCGGCGGGAGACACCAGTGGGGCGCCGATTCCCGCGCGCCGCGTGCCGCGCGGCGGCCGGTCACGGGCCGCCGCCGGCGCGGCCCTGGATCGCGCGCGCGGCCAGGCTGGCCGACTGGCGGACCTTGACGTAGGGGGCGTTCTTCGCCAGCCAGTTCAGGGCGGCCAGGCTCCGCGCAGTGCCGATACGGCCGAGCAGGCTACAGGCGTCGCGGCGCACATCCGGATCGCTGTGGCGGAGGAGCTGCGCCACGTGGCCCTCGGCCGGGGCGCCCACCCCGAGGAGCCCCGACCGCCCGATGCGACGCTTCACCCCGTCCTCGTCCGCGAAGGCCTCGACCAGGTCGGCGGCCACGGCCGGCGTGGCCCAGGCCTGCATGGCCTCGCTGAACCGCGAGGCATGGCGCCGCTCGACGCGCCCGATCCACCGGACCAGTGCGGCGGCGATCTTGTCGTCGGGCTGTTGGGGCCGCATCCCGGCCAGCTCTTGGATGGCCCGGGTTGCCTCGGCCTGGCTGCCGCGGTCGAGGTCCGCGAGCAGACGATCGAGGGCATTGGCCGTGGCCACTTCGATGTTGAGTCCTTTGGGATTGACGGTGCCCTCGGGGAACTGGAACTTGTCCGGCGGCAGATGGCCGTCCCAGAACGCCCGGGAGCCGCGGATGCGGAAGCGGAGGTTGCCGTTCTGGGGCCTTCCAATGACCTGGGCGTAGAAGGCCCTGCCGCCGTAAGGGAGCAGCAGCTCCTGACCGTCGTGGAACGGCGTGTCGGCGTGGACCCATCGCCCGGTCGGTTTGGTGGTCGGGTACGCAGCCCGTTCCTCGGCGGTGGCCTCCTCGCCCGGCAGCCGGATCTTGGCCGCGCGGGCGACCTTGGCCAGGGCCTCGTCGTCGAGCAGTCGCACGGTGACTCGCATCGGGACGTCTTTCTGGCTGCCGCCGGCCCAGGAAGTGTGAACCATGGTCAGGTCGCGCTTCTCGACGAGGCCTCGCCGCACGTCGAAGACGGTCTCGCCCGAGCCGGCCCACTGCTCCTTGGGCTTGCCCGTGCCGCTCTCGATGCGGAGAAGGAACTCCTCGCGAATCAAGGACGAGTTTGCCCTCTCGCAACGATGCTCCTTGATGCCGCGGTCGTCGCTGAGGAGATCATCCAGCTTGACGCGTCCGCCCCATGTCTTCATGTCGGGATCGACGGGGAGGCGTACGAAGATGACGTCCGTCAGCGACCCCGGGAACCGGGAGACGGACCGCATCTTCTTGTTGAGGCTGAGGCTGCCGCCTCGCAGCGAGATCGACTCGGTGTAGCGCTCCACGGAGGAGGGAGGCGCGACGTTGGGCGAGGTCGTCTTCTCGACGCGCGCCGCCGTCGCCACGAAGGCGGCGCGCCCCTCGGCACTCGCCACGGCGAAGATCGGGAACCCCACATGGTAGCGGATTGTCCCTCCCTCCTGCTCGGCGACCGAGACCAGGTAACCGAACACGCGGCCGGGCGTCATGCGGTAGTCCAGGGCCGCCCCCGACGCCGACCGGCAGAAGGGGGCCAGCAGCACCGCGGCGGCTGCACCCCACAGCACGCGGCCGAGGCGATTTCGGTGGGGGCGGGCATTCCGTGGGCCCGCGGTTGCGGCAAGCATGGTGGGCCTCCGAACGGTCGGGAACAAGCGTCTGACGGCGCGCTTCTGGCGCAAGCCTAGCTCGAAGAACCGCTACAGGCCGACGGTTCATCGCGGCCGCGCGTGGCCCGATCTCTGGCGGCGCTTGCGCGCATGGCCTAAGCCGGCGTCGGCCGTGGACTGGAGGCGCCCGCCAGCATCGTCGTGCGCGACGGCACCTGTTCACACGCCGTCGCGATCCGCAGATGGACAGCGCCGAGACGTCGGAATAGACTGGAAGCTCGTGAGTCCACAAATGACCTCAACCCGAGGGGGATGCTCATGAGACCTCGACGTCTTCTCTTGTCGGTCGCCGGGGCCTGGCTGGGCCTTGGTCTGCTGGTTGTTCCGGTCCGCGCGGGGCTGGTGGCCCACTGGACGCTCGACGACGGGGCCGCCGACGACGCCGCGACCACCGCGGTCAACTCCGGATCGCTGGGGTCGGTTGCCGACGGGGCCCTCCAGCACGATACGCCGGTCACCGGCGACTGGGTGACCGACGACCTGCCGCCGGGCCCGGGTGGTAACCTCGCGGCGCTCCGCTTCGACGGGACGAACGACTTCGTGGAGACGCCGAACTGGAAGGGCATCGGCGGGTCGAGCGATCGCACGGTGATGGCCTGGATCCGCACTACGGCCAAGGACGACGACATCGTCTCGTGGGGGCAGGCGGCGACGGCGGAGAAGTGGATCTTCAAGACGACCAGCGCGGGCGTGCTTCGCGTCGAAGTCCAAGGAAGCGGCAGCAACGCCACGACGAACGTGGCCGACGGTCAGTGGCATCACGTGGCCGCCGTGTTCGCCGATGACGGATCGCCCAACATCGCCGACGTGCAGTTCTACATCGACGGCGTGCTCGACCCGGTGTCGGCGCCGGGCAACACCCCGGTGAACACCGACGTGAGCGACGGCATTAGGCTTTGTCTCAAAACACGAGATCGACGTCGTATCGTAGGTACTGCTGGATGA
>CAYSUS010000066.1:0-40205 GCA_964434165.1 uncultured Pirellulales bacterium | reverse complement strand
CGGGCACCGGGCGGGGGCGGGGTGGATGCGGTGGGTGGGGAGGGTGGGGCGGCCAGATGATCCGCGAGCGCGGAAGCCGCACGGTCTGGTGCGGATCGACGACTACCAGCACGCCCTGGCCCCGGCACAGGGCGGGAATCAGGATCAGCGCGACCAGGGCCGTGGCTCCGAGAAAAACGCGGTTCATGATCGGTGCCTCCTAGAAACTGCGGTTGAACGTACGCTCGCAATGCCCCTCGGACGCCCTTCTTGGGGGGCGGCCGTCCGGGCGACACCTCGCGGCAAGATCGCTGGTGCACGAACCGGCGGCGCGGACCGGCTCTCTACTACAAGACGGGGCATGGGGGCAAGAAGTTCCCGCCGTGACCCGACCAGATGGGGGGTGCCCGGTGCACCGCGCGGCACCGCCGGCTCCGCCCCGCCCTGCCCGGTCGTTTGAGCGCCAATGCACCGTCAGAGGCTTCACGGCCCTGAGAAGCCTGTTATGATCCCAGGTGGAAGGAATCTGCCCCTCTCCAGACCGTCGATTCCGACGAGCCGTTTTATTGCGTGTCTCGACACACAAAGGAGGAGCCTATGGAAACGGCCAAGCAGCTTTCGGTGTCGCTCGTCAACAAGCCCGGTCGCCTCGCATCGATGCTCGCGGCGCTGAACAAAGGCAAGGTCAATTTCCGCGCCCTGTCGGTGATGGATTCCGGCGAGCGGGGGACGATTCGATTCGTGCCGGACGATTTCAGCGCGGCCACCAAGGTGCTTCGAGACCACAGCATCGACTACGACAGCACCAACGTCCTGCTGGTCGAGGTCCCCTCCCAGACCGGCGGCTTTCGCAACATCTGCGAGCGCCTCGCCGCCGACCACCTGAACATCGACTACGCTTACTGCTCTTTCTCGATGGCGGGCAAGGCCAAGGGCGGCGTGATGGCCGTGTTCAAGTTGAACAACCTGGCCAAGGCGCAGCGCGTGCTCAGCGAGAACGGCGCCTCGCAGAAGCGGACCCGGCAGCCCGGCCGCCGCCCGGCGCACGCCCGCTGATCCCGCCACGTCCCGGCGGGGGCCGGAGATTCGTTCTCCATTCCCCGCCTTCTGTCTGTTTTGCTCATCCTTCGGGATCCAAGTTGCTCTTGCGGGCTGGGTCGGATCGTGCGAAACTCCCGCTCCCGGTCCGGGCGCAGGCGCGGAGCGCGCCCGCCGCGCCGTGGTGATGTTGCGTGCGCGGTCGCGATCGGGCTCGTCCAACAAGCGTTCCTTTTCCCGGCTCGTCATGCGCCGAATCGCCTCGATCGCCTTGCTGGCCTCGGTCTCCGGCTGCGCTTGGGACCAGCCGCTGCCCGGCTCGCCCGAGCTGCCCACCGCGGTGATCTATGAGAACCCCCTGCTCATCCCCGCCACGGACTACGCGAGGGTGTGGGAGACCATCGTGGACGTGGTGGACGACGAGTTTCGCGTGGAGCGCGAGGTGCCCGTGCGGCAGATGGGAGACGTGCTGACCGAGGGCCGGCTCGACACCTTCTGGCTGGTCGGGTCCACGCTGCTGGAGCCCTGGCGCAACGACGCGGCCAACGCCTACGAGAAGCTGGAAGGCACGCTCCAGTCGATCCGGCGCCGCGCCGTGGTTCGTGTCACGCCGTCCAGTGCGGGCCAGTGGGTCGAGGTCGTCGTGTTCAAGGAGCTGGAGGACGCGTCCAAGCCGATCGGCGCGCAGACCGGCTCGGGCGTGTTCCGTTACGAGAGCTCGCTCAACCGCGTGGAGAACCCGGTCCTCGAACAGCCGCTCACGCAGGGCTGGATCGCGCTGGGGCGCGACACGGCCCTGGAACAGCAGATCCTGGCCACGGTACAGGCCCGTGTTTCCGGCGCAGGTCCCTCGCCCATCCCCTTGTGCGAATCGAGTTCGGGAGGGGGGTGAAGGTTGCCGCATCCCCGTAGAACGCAGTGCCACTACGTCCCCGCAGCCTACGAGCCCTGCCTGCCACGATGAACGACACCCTCGGCAATCCGTTCTGCCGACGCTGCCGTCACGCCGAGCCGGCGTGCGGTTGCGAAGCCACCTCCGGCGCGACGGCGAGTGGAGCGGACGGCGCGGGCGCATCCTCCGTGCTCCTGGCGGCCACGGGCAGCATGAGCGTGAACGCCGTGCCGCGTCCCACGGTGCTGTCCACGCGGATCCGACCCTGGTGCGCCTCGATGATGTCGCGGCACATCGCCAGCCCCAGTCCGGTGCCGCCCTTGCCGCTGGCATCGGGGCCGCTCTTGGTCGAGAAGTAGGGCTCGAAGATCCGCGGAAGGCTCTCCGGCGCGATCCCGCAGCCCGAATCGCGGAGCATCAGGTGCACCATGTTCGTCTGCGGCTCGTGCCAGAGCTTGATGATCAGGCGACCGCCGCCGTTCATCGCCTGCCGGGCATTGATGATCAGGTTCAGCAGCACCTGTTGGATCTGATTGCCGTTGACCAGGGCTTCGGGCACGGCCTGGAAGTGCTTGTCCACCGCGATGCGGTACTTGTTGAGCTCCCGCTCCAGCAGCAGGAGCGTATCGTCCAGCAGCTTGGCCAGGTCGGTCGGCTCCCGGCCGGTGGAACGGTTCCTGGCAATGCCCAGCACGCTGTTGGTGATCCGCGCGGCCCGGTTGGCCGAGTTGAGGATCTTCTCGAACGACTTCTGGCGCGTCTCCTGGTCGCGGTGGCGGAGCCCCAGCTTGGCGTAGTTGATGATCGTCATCAACACGTTGTTGAACTCGTGCGTGGTGGTGCTGACCAGCTCGCCCAGGGCAGTGAGCGTCTGCGCTTGGCACAGTCGCTCGGAGAGCTGCCGAACCTGCTGCTGAAGCGATTCCAGTTCGGCGTTTTCGTCCGTTGACATGGAGGGCTCCTGCGAATCCCCGGGCGCGGGTGAACAAGCGGGCACGGGCGGCGGGCGTGTGGCGTTCGGCATGCAATACGGGGGAGTGGACGCGGATTCGGGGACTCCGGGCGATCGAACTCGCCTGCTTGGTTGACCGTCAGAGCCCCTCTCAGAAATCCAGCTTCGCCGCTTTACCTGGTCGGGAATGTCCTCGCTGGCTTTCCGCAAACCCGCTACTTAACTTCAAGCGGGCCAACAGGTTAATTATACACAACCTATCGTCGTACTCGGCTGGGCAACTGTAGCCGTTCGAAGTACAATCCCCGCCGCCAGGTGATCGGTCCAAGGACTCGGGCGATCTGGAGAAGCTGGGATGCACACGATTGAGGTTCTCCGCGAGGCGATCGCGCTGCTCGAGCGATGCGGCTACTCGGTCCGCCACGAATGGCTCGACGGGGGCGGGAGCGGGGCCTGCCAGGTCCGCGGCAAGAAGTGGTTCTTCGTGGACCTCGCCCTGAGTCCCGAGGAACAGCTCGATCGGGCGGTCGAAGCCCTGCGCAGCGAGTCGGAAGCCCCGCGCTTTCCCATGCCCTACGCCTTGCGGGAACGGCTCAAGGTCCGCAAGAGCGCCTAGGCGCGCCCACCGCGCCGCATCAGGTGCCGTGGCGGGACGCAACCTACCGCCCCGGACCGGTTCCCTCGGTCGACGCGCTGCCGGGTGCATAGAGCGCTTGGGCTTCGATGTACTTCTCCACCGCGCGGGGCGTCTGATAGCGAATGCTCAGACCGGCCCCCACGCGCCGCCGGATCTCCGTGCTGCTCAGCCCGATCAAGGGCATCTCGACCACGTGCCTGCGCGCGGCCTCGACCTGCTCGGTTGAGGCCACGCCGGCCAGACAGCCGAAATCCAGCTCCCCCGCTCCGGGCCGGCGGACCACCACCGGCGTGGCCAGCTCCAGCACGCGGCCGGCTTCGCGCCAGTGCGGCATGTCGTGCAGCATGTCCGCCCCGGCCAGAAAGAACAGCTCCGCCGCGGGCTCCGCCGCGTGGAAGTGGCGAAGCGTGTCCACCGTGTAGTTCACGCCGCCCCGGTCGATCTCGTAGCGGCTCACGGCGAAAGCCCCGTGTCCGCCCGCGGCCAGGTCGAGCATGGCCGCCCGATCCGGACCGGGCGCGGGCCGCCGATCCTGCTTGTGGGGCGGGACGGCCGCGGGCACGAACAGGATCCGATCGAGCCGGCATTGTTCCCGCGCACACTCGGCCAGGAGGAGATGGCCGTAGTGGACCGGATCGAACGAGCCTCCGAACACGCCCAGTCGCATTCGTCTTGTCCTGCCTTGCGGGGGTGGCACGAAACGGGAATCATGGACTATCGTAGCCCGACCGCTCCGCCGCGGGCAGGGGGTGCGGAGTCAGGGGCAGGAGGCAGGGGGCAGGAGTCAGCAGTCAGGGGGCAGACTGTCCTCGCATCTACACTTGGCAATCCCGTACTGCGTACGAAGTACGAAAGCAGCGAACGCACCTACCTGCTCACCACTCCCATGCCCCACGTCCAGCGAGACCTGTTCGGCGAGGACCCGGCCCCGTGGGAGGAGGACGAACAGGCCGAAGGCCTGGTGGCGAGCGTCGTGTTTCCTGGCGGGCCGCCGGGCGACTTCGACTACCTCGTTCCCGACCCGCTGTGCGGCCGGGTTGCCGTGGGCCAGCGCGTGCGGGTCCCGTTGGGCAAGGCCGACCGGCTGCTGGTCGGCTACTGCGTGAAGCTCCAGAGCCGTCGCCTCGGCCAGCGCCGACTCAAGGCGGTCCGCGAGACGGTCGATTCCCGCGAGCTCCTCTCTCCGGCCATGCTGCGACTGACGCAGTGGATCGCCGGCTACTACCTCTGCGAATGGGCCACGGTGCTGGAGACCGTGCTGCCGGCGGGCGTGCGCGCCCAGGCCGGCACGCGCTTGACCACGTTCCTGGAACTGGAGCCTGACGCCGCGGCGAAGCTTAAGGACCTCAAGCTTGCGCGCAAGCAAGTCGCGGTGGTCAACGCCCTCCGCGAGGCGAGCGAGCCACTTACCCCCGCGCAGCTGAAGCGCATCGCCCGCTGCTCCGACGCCCCCGTCGCCGCCCTGCGGCGCAAGGGGTTGATTCGAGCACGCAACATGCGGATCGGGCGGAGCGAGGTGGCCGAGCCCGCCCGCCTGCGCCAAGAAGACCTGGCGCTGAATGCCGATCAGCAGAAGGCCCTCGACGCCATCCTCGCGGTCTTGCGCGCCGGGGAGGCTCGCACCATCCTGGTGCACGGCGTCACGGGCAGCGGCAAGACCGAGGTGTACATCCAGGCGATCCAGGAGGTGATCCGGTTCGGGCGCCAGGCGATCGTCCTGGTGCCGGAGATCAGCCTGACCCCGCAGACGGTCGAGCGGTTCCGCTCGCGGTTCGACACGGTGGCCGTGTTGCACAGCCACTTGACCGACGCGGAGCGCCACTGGCAATGGCAGCGGATCGTCGAGGGCCGCGTCCAGGTGGTCGTCGGCGCCCGCAGCGCGGTCTTCGCCCCCGTGCCCCACCTGGGGCTAATCGTGCTCGACGAGGAGCACGAATCGTCGTTCAAGCAGGAGACGGCCCCGCGGTACCATGCCCGGGACGTGGCCCTCCAGCGGGCCCGGGCCGAGTCGATCCCGCTCGTGCTGGGCTCGGCCACGCCGTCGCTCGAGTCGTGGCACCGGGCGCAGTCGGGCGAGTATGCGCTGGTGGAGCTGCCGCGCCGCGTGCTGGGCCGGCCGCTTCCCGCGGTGGGGACGGTCGATCTCCGCGACCCCTCCCACACCGCCGCCAGCCGCGGGGCCATCAGCCGGCAGTTGCACCTGGCCATGCGCCAGTGCTTGCAGGAGGGCGGGCAGGTGATCCTCCTGCTCAACCGCCGCGGGTTCTCGACCCACATCCAATGCCCGGCCTGCGGCTTCGTGCTGAAGTGCCCCGACTGCGACATCGCCCTGACGCACCACCGCACCGAGGAGATCGCCCTGTGCCACTACTGCGACCACCAGGTGCCTGCCCCCACCCAGTGTCCCGACTGCCGCTTCCAGGGCATCTCCTACCGGGGGCTGGGCACGCAGCGCCTGGAGGCCGAGGTCCGCGCCCGCTTTCGCGACGCCCCCTGCCTGCGCATGGACACCGACTCGATGCAGGGCCGGGGAGCCCACGATCGGGCTCTGGAAGCGTTCCGCTCGGGCAAGGTGCGAATCCTTCTGGGCACCCAGATGATCGCCAAAGGCCTCGACTTTCCCAACGTGACGCTGGTCGGGGTGGTCAACGCCGACATGGCCCTGCACCTGCCCGACTTCCGCGCCGCCGAGCGGACCTTCCACCTGGTCACCCAGGTCGCGGGGCGCACGGGCCGGGGCGAGCGCGGGGGACGCGTGCTGGTGCAAACGTTCAATCCCGACAGCCCGGCGATCCGCGCCGCGGCGCGGCACGACTACGCGGCGTTTGCGGCGGGCGAGCTGCCTGTCCGCAAGATGTTCGGATATCCGCCGTTCGGCCGCATGGTCCGCCTGGTGATCCGCGGGCCCAAGGAGCAGCCCACCGCGGAGTTCGCCGCGCACCTGGCCGAGCGGGTGACGCAGGCCCTGGGCGACCGCGTCCCCCGCGCCCGCGTGCTGGGGCCGGCCCCGGCGCCGTTCGCCAGGCTCCGCGGGCGATTCCGGTTCCAGATCCAGCTCCAGGGCCCCGACGGCGACGCGCTGCGCGAGGCGGTCGTGGCGGCGCGCCAGGGCCTGAAGCCGCCCGAGGACGTGCAGTGGATCGTGGACGTCGATCCGGTGGATATGCTGTAGCGGGGTGCCGGTTGTCGCCTTCGGCACTGCGAATCTGGATTTCATGGAATGGTGGCGCCTCACGCCGTGGACCCTTTGGAGACAGCCTGCGGCGGGCTAGCCCTTCGGGCTTCGGAGCCTTAAGACGTTCGGAGAAGGTTCACGGCGCACCGTGGCACGCGAGCGACCGGCCCGGCACCTGCCGGCCCCTGCCGGCTTGTCCGGCAGGGGAATTATTGACGCCTGCGCGGCCAATGCGACCCGGGCGACCAACGGGAGCCCGTTGTTCGGCTAGTCCCGGCGGAGGAGAGGGGGCCATTCGCCGCGCAGCGTTCCATAGTCCTTTTCGCCGACCGGGGCGGAAGCATCACAGCCCGAAGCGTCAGCGAGGACCGGTAGCAGGCACACACCGTGTGCCGTCCGCTTCCTCACCCAATCCGTTCCCTCACTCCGCCTGCCGTCCCCTTGGTCCCCCGCCTGCTCGCTGCGGCGGACGTCACACGCCGTGCGCCTGCTGCTTCGGCCGCGGGTGTTCAAAAACCGGGCCAGGAGCCGGCCAGCCGTCTGGTATACTCACGGGCATGCGATGGCCACGTCGGCCGTCGCACTTATTTGGCGTGGAGGCTCGTGAGGATGACGGGACGAGGCTTGAGGGAGGGATCGCGACGCGCTACGGTCATGGGGAGGAAACGGCGTCCTCCCGTCACCTTGTCGCGCTGTCCCGCGTTCACCGCTCACCCTCTACCCGGCCTTCTTCCCCCCGAGGGAGAGGATGAGGGGTCCTCGTAGGGCCCCGAGCGATTCCCCTCACTGAGGCGCCGCCGATCGATCGGCGGCCGAGAGGTCTTGCACCTCCCCTGACCACGCCGGCCCTGGCTGGCTCTCGCGGCTAGGGGGATCGGAGGTTTGCTCGCGGGAAGACCGTTTCGCAGGCACTGTGATCCCCCGCGCAATTTAACGTCGGGGAATCCAGTCAGCGGCGAGCAAGCTCGCTGGCTGGATTCGGTGGCCCGCCGGCTCAACGGGGGTCTGCGCTTCCATGCCCCAAACCTACAAGAAGGGGGGGGGCAAGGGCCTGGTCCTGGAAAAACTCACTTCCGTTGACCAACACCCGATGGGCCGCGCGGATAAGTGAGGAGTAACCTGAAGCAATGCAATAAGTTATGGAGAGGACACCGAGTTGAAGCCCGCCACGAAGTGCGCACGGAGCTTCCCTCCTCAGAGGTGCAAAACGCAGGCACATCTGTAGCAGCCTCCTCTCCGTGTGCCGTCCGCTTCCTTATCTTTTCCCTCACTCCGTGAGCCGTGAGCAGGCCAACGTAGCAGGCACACTCCGCCTGCCGTGCGCAGGAGCAACAGACGGCGCAGGTAACGAGGAAACGGATGACGAAGCGGTCGGCACACGGAGTGCGTGCCGTTCGCCTCTGCGCCGTTGGGCTCTGATTGCAGAGCGAGCTGCAGGCCGGGAACGCGAATCGGCGGGCGGCACACAGGATGCCCCTGCTACGGCGGACGGCAAAGGCAGCCCCCGAGTTACGTTCCCGCCTCGTGCCGGGCGGTGACGGTCGTCGAGATGCCGCCGCGGGGCGTGAACGAGGCCTCCAGCGTCAGCCGCCGCGGCTGGAGCACCGACACCAGGTCGTCGAGAATCCGGTTCGTTACGTTCTCGTAGAAGATGCCCTCGTTGCGGAAGCGCTGCAGGTACAGCTTCAGGCTCTTCAGCTCCACGCACCGCAGCTCGGGCGTGTAGGTGATCGTCAGCGTGCCGAAGTCCGGCTGGCCCGTCTTCGGACACACCGACGTGAACTCCGGGCACACGATGCGGATCGTGTAATCCCTGCCCGGATACTGATTCTCGAACGTCTCCAGCGTCTGGCGGAAGTCGTCGTGCATTCGGCCTCGCTCCTTTGCAGATTACTCCTATTCTGGCATGATGGGAGGTTTGGGAAAAGGGTCGTACGCGAGGTAACGCATGTCGGTCGAGAAGAAGGCGGTGGTTCTGCTTTCGGGCGGGCTGGATTCGGCCACCGCGGCGGCGATCGCCCGGGCCGACGGCTTTGACCTTTTCGCCCTGAGCGTGGACTACGGCCAGCGACACCGGTTCGAGCTGCGGGCCGCGCGGCGCGTGGCCGAGGCCCTGGGCGCCAGCCGGCACACCGTGATGCGGGTCGATTTGGCGGCCATCGGCGGCAGCGCGCTGACGACCGCGATGGCCGTGCCCAAGGACCGGCCGGCCGCCGACATGGAGCGGGAGATCCCTGTCACCTACGTACCGGCCCGCAACACGGTGATGCTCTCGCTGGCCCTGGGCTGCGCCGAGGTGGTCGGCGCGGCCGACATCTTCCTTGGGGTCAACGCCGTGGACTACAGCGGCTACCCCGACTGCCGGCCGGAGTACATCGAGCAGTTCGAGCGCCTGGCCAACCTGGCGACCAAGGCCGGGGTGGAAGGCCGCCTGCGGTTCGCCATCCACACGCCGCTGATCCGCTGGACCAAGGCCCAGATCATCCGCCGCGGCACGGAGTTGGGCGTGGACTACGGCCTGACGCATTCCTGCTACGACCCCGACGCGCAAGGCCTTGCCTGCGCCCGCTGCGACGCGTGCCTCTTGCGCCTCCGCGGATTCGCCGAGGCCGGCCGGATCGACCCCGCGGCGTACCAGCATGGAGACGTGGCAAGGTGAGGCCCGGGGGCAACTGGGGGAGCCGTCGGCCCCGCGCGCGTGGAGGCGGCCGGCGCTCCAGCTCGCGGGCAGGGAGAGTCCAGGTCGTCGGCCCCGCGCGCGTGGAGGCGGCCGGCGGTCAAGTGCATGGTGCCGGCGCAACTGTTGACCGCGAGGGCGTTTGCGTCGCCGCGGGGCTGGCTGGCGTTTCTCCGGTCCACGGACGCGGCGAGCTACGGTATAGCGTAGAGGGAGTCGTCGCCGCGGGGTGGCGCTGCGCCGTGGCCGCCCCCTCGCTGCGCGGCTCGGCCACACCCGTTTTCCGGAGACGGTGATGAACCAGAGAAGACGCGGTTTCACGCTCGTCGAGTTGCTGGTGGTGATTGCGATCATCGGCACGCTGATCGCGCTGCTGCTGCCGGCGGTGCAGTCGGCACGCGAGGCCGCCCGACGGATGCAGTGCAGCAACAACCTCAAGCAGATGGGGCTGGCCGTGCACAATTACCACACGGCGCACGGCTGCTTCCCGCCGGGCGGCATCACCGAGGGCGAATCGACCTCCAGCCAGAAGACGCGCATCAACTGGGCGATCGCCCTCCTTCCCTACATGGAGCAGCAGACGCTCTACGATCGGTACGACCACTCGGCCTACAACCAGGACCCGGGAAAGAGCAACGGCAACGAGCTCGTGCGCCAGGCGCTGGTCGCGACCTACGTCTGCCCCTCGGAGCCCCACGGCGGCGACTTGCAGGTGCCCGGCACGGGGCCCGGCGGCGACCCGGCGCGGGGCGGGGCGGGGCTGGAGTATCGCACCGGGTCCTACAAGTGCGTGGCTGGGGCCGTCACCGACGACATGCCGCTGCGCGAGCAGGGCTGGTGGGACATGTACTTCGCAAGCTGGCCCCTGCCCGACTACCACCGACGCGGCGTGATGCACATGACGGGCGTGCTCGACTGGACCTGCGAGCGCATCCGCGACGTGACGGACGGGACCTCCAACACCCTGATGATCGGCGAGAAGAGCACCTCGACCGGGCGGACCTGGACGAGCTTCTGGGCATATCCTTACATCTACTACACGATGGGGCACTCGGTGGAGCACCCGCTCTCGATCTCCAACGACATGGACGAGTGCTTCGAGCTGGCCGACGAGGCCGGCGTGTGGGCGGCCCCCTGCGCGCGGAGCTGGGGTAGCTTCCACCCCGGGGTGATCCAGTTCGCCCTGGCCGACGGATCGGTCCGCGGGATCAGCACGAACGTCGATCTGACGGTCCTGTGCGACGCCAGCACGATCGGCGGCGGTGAGCTGTTCCAGATGCCGTGACCGGCGGGCCCCTTGCGACCATGAGCCATGCCATGACCTGCGACCGCTTCCCCTTCGCGCGACTGGCCGCCGTCGCCTTCGTGCTGGCGCCCCTGCTGACCGGCTGTGGCGGCAAGGACTACCGGACGGCTCCCGTCTCCGGCCGCGTCACGCTCGACGGCAGGCCGCTGGCCGACGTGGGCATCACGTTCGTGCCCCTGGCCAAGGACCGGAAGGACCCCCGAGTCGGGCCGGGCTCGCTGGGCAGGACCGACGCCGAGGGCCGCTTTTCGCTCAAGACCGTCGAGGGCGACCGGGGCGCGGTCCCCGCCGAGCACGTGGTGCGGATGTCGATGGCCGAAGCGCCGCGCGGTCAGGCAGGCGGCGACGGGCTTGCCCTGCCGCAGGCCGCGGCGCGGACGCCGCTTCCCCGCGCGGCGCGCGACGGCACGCTGCGGTTCACGGTCCCGCCCGAGGGGACCGACGAGGCGGACTTCGAGCTCGTGTCGGGGCAGGGGGCACGTTAGGATGGGATCCTCGTTCCCACGCTCCGCGCGGGGACCAGAGCGAGTTCGTGCTTCAGTAACCGTCATGTCCAAGATCCTCGTCCCCGCCGTCCTGGTGCTTCTTGCCTGCGCGACCGGCCTGCTCGTGCACCGCGGGCTCTCGTGCGGCGCGCGGGAAGCGCAGGCGCAGCGGACGGTCACGGTCACCGACCTGGCCGGCCGGCGCGTCACGCTCAACACGCCGATCGAGCGGATCGTGCTGGTGCGGGGCCGCGACATCTACGCCCTGGGCCTCTTGCTGGGAGGCGAGATCGAGGGCAAGCTCGTCGCCTGGGGCCCGGACCTGGAGTCTTGCGACAACGACGCCTACCGCCGATTCCTGGCCTCGCACCCGCGCCTGGCCGAGGTGCCCAAGCTCGGCTCGGTGTATCAGGACGCCCTCAGCCCCGAGGCCGTGCTCGCCCTGGGGCCGGACCTGGTCATCGTCGATCTCTTCATGGCCGACCGCGGGTACCGGTGCGTCGAGCGCATGAAGCAGGCCGGCCTGCCCCTGGTATTCCTCGACTTCTCGCGCGATCCGTTGAGCAATCCCCAGCGGAGTCTGGAGGTGCTGGGGCGGGCGCTGGGCAAGGAGGACCGCGCACGCAAGATCAACGCCTTCATCGACGCGGAGCTGGACAAGGTCCTCGCGCGACTGCCCGAGCGGGATGACGATTCGGCCCCGTCGATCTACGTCGAGGCCGGATACCAGGGAGCGGCGGAGTACGGGCCCACCTACGGATACGCCTGCGACGCCCAGGGTCGCATGACCGGCTGGGGCGCGGTCCTCGACCGGCTGGGCGCAAAGAACATCGCCGGCGGCGTGGTGCCCCATCGCGGCCCGATCCATCCGGAGCATCTGTTCAAGACCGACCCCGACGTGATCGTGATCACCGGGGCCTGCTGGTCCTCGCCTTCCGACGCGACGCGCCTGGGCTACTATACCGAGGCGGGCGAGGCGCGGAGGCGCCTCGCGGCCTTCACCGCGCGGCCCGGCTGGAAGGAGCTCTCGGCCGTGCGGTCCGGCCGGGTTTACGGCCTGTACCACAACTTCTCCATGCAGATGACCGACTTCGTCGCGGTGCAGCAGTTGGCCAGGTGGCTGTACCCCGGCAGGTTCGACGATCTCGATCCCCAGTCGGCCCACCGGGACTTCCACGAGAGGTTCATGCCGGTCGAGTACGGCGGCGTCTGGACGATCGGCCTGGAGCCCGCGCCGTGAAGCATCGCTACGGACTGTTCGACGTGGACTGCCGCGAGCTGAGCGCCGCGGGCGACGGCCTGAGCCTTCGCCCGCGCGTGGAGCCCTTGGCCGAGCGCCTCGGCCGGCTGTATGCCTGGGCCGAGAAGCACGGCCTGCCGCTGGTGATGACGACCTGCTGCTCGGGCCGGATGCCGGGACCCGGCGATCTGGCCGGCGTGCTGTTCGTTCCGCTGGACGCCTCCTCGCGCGCGTGGGAGGACCGGCTGGACGAACACCGCGTGTTTTACCTCCAGAAGAACGCCTACGGCGATCCGCAGCAGAACTTCCGGCTTCGCGCGTTCGACATGTTCCAGGACAACGGCAACGCCGCGCGCCTGGTCGCGCTGCTCGGCGTGGAGCAGTGGATCGTGTTCGGCAACGCCTTCGACGCCTGCGTGGCGTGCGCGGCGCGGGGCCTTCTGGCCGCGGGGCAGAAGGTGTGCCTGCTGCCCGACGTGGGCGTGCTCGGCGCCCGCGGCTACGGCAACAGCGGCACGCAGGAGCACCTCGGCCAGGTCCTGGCCGAGCTCGGCCGGCTCGGCGCGACCACGAGCGACCTGGAAACCCTGTTGACCTCGGCGGTCCCATGAGCGATCGGAAGGGCTTCGCACCGGACGGAGCAGACCCTCCACCGTCGGGTGCCGCGGGCAGCTCGTCCGCCAGTGCCTCTGCTGGGGGCACGGGCGACCTGGCCTCCGGCCTTGCGCTTCGCCTCCCTTCGGACCCGCCCGCGGCCCCCGGCGACGCCTACCGCCGGCTCGCGCGTCGCCGGCTGACGCTGATCGGACTGGCCGCTTTCCTGGTCGCATCGTCGCTGGTGGCCGACGTGCTGACCGGCCCGGCCATGCTCTCGGTGCCTCGCGTGGCCCGCGCGGTGGTCTCGCCCGATGCGGTCAGCGCTACCGATCGCACGATCGTGTGGACGCTGCGCCTGCCGCCGGCACTTCTGGCGCTGGTGGTGGGCTGCGCACTGGGGATTGCCGGGGCCGAGATGCAGACGATCCTCAACAATCCACTCGCCAGCCCATACACGGTGGGCGTGGCGTCGGGGGCCAGCTTCGGGGCCGCCCTGGCCCTGGTCGGCGGGGCGGCCGCGGTGCCGGTCGCCGAGGCGACGGTCGTCCCCTTGTGCGCGTTCGCGTTCGCCATGCTCTGCTCCCTGGCGGTGTACGGTGCGGCCCGGCTCCGCGGGGCCTCGACCGAGAGCATCGTCCTGGCCGGCGTGGCCCTCTTGTTCCTGTTCAACGCGGGCATCGCCTGCATGCAGTACGTGGCCTCCGAAGAGCAGCTCGCGGCGATCGTGTTCTGGACCTTCGGCAGTCTTCAGAAGGCCACGTGGCCCAAGCTGGCGGTGGTCGCGTCGGTGCTGGCGATCGCGGCCCCGCTGCTGGCCGCCCACGCCTGGAAGCTGACCTCGCTGCGCATGGGAGACGATCGCGCCCGCAGCCTGGGGATCGACGTCGAGCGCCTCCGCCTGGGGACACTCGTCGTGGTGTCGATCCTCACGGCGACCGCGGTATGCTTCGTGGGCACGATCGGGTTCATCGGCCTGGTGGCCCCGCATCTTGCCCGGTCGCTGGTCGGCGAGGACCAGCGGTTCTTCGTGCCGCTGGCTGCGCTGGGCGGCGCCCTGTTGCTCTCGGTGGCTTCGATCGCCAGCAAGCTCGTCGCGCCGGGCGCCGTATTCCCGATCGGCATCGCCACGGCGCTGTTCGGCGTGCCCTTCTTCGCCGCCATGATCCTCTCGCGGAGGAGGACCTACTGGTGATCCTCCAGTGCCGCGACTTGTGCTTCTCGTACGGCGTGCTCCCCGTGCTCGACCGCGTCGATGCCCGCATCGGCCCCGGCGTGACGGCGATCATCGGGCCCAACGCGGCCGGCAAATCGACGCTGCTTCGGTGCCTGTGCGGACTGCTCAAGCCGCGCGGCCAGGTCCGCCTCGACGGCCGCGATCTGGCGAGCATCTCGGCGGCCCGTCGCTCGCGCCTGGTCAGCTATCTGCCGCAGGACCTGTCGGGCGGGCCCGTGCTGACCGTGTTCGAGATGGTGCTGCTGGGCCGCGTCCACGACCTCGGCTGGCGCGTGAGCGAGGAGGACGTGCGCGCGGTGGAGTCGCTGCTTGAGGAGATGGATCTCTCCGATCTGAGCGGGCGCTACGTCACGGAGCTCAGCGGGGGCCAGCAGCAGATGGTGGCCATCGCCCAGGCGCTGGTCCGCGAGTCGGCCGTGCTGCTGTTGGACGAGCCCACCTCGAACCTCGATCTGGAGCACCAGTTCGAGATCTGTTCGCTGCTGGGGCGGCTGACGGCGTCGCGGGGCATGAGCACGGCCATGGCCCTGCACGATCTGAACGTGGCCGCGCGATTCGCCGACGTGGTGGTCGTGCTCAAGGACGGGGCCGTGCACTGTTCCGGGCCGCCGGGCGAGGTCCTCACCGAGTCGATGATCGCCTCGGTGTACCGCGTGGCCGCGGACGTGCGCCCCGGGTCCGACGGCCGGCCCCTGGTCACGCCGCTGGGGCTGGCCGAGTGAGGGGCTGGCTTCCGCGGGCGGGGCCCTGGCCGCGCGACCGGACGCCGACTAAGCTAAGATCGCTTCGTCCGACGCTTCCCACCCCCTGACCTGCCGGAGCCCTGCCATGACTCGCCTGGTCTGCACGACGCTGGTTTCGCTGTTTGCTTGCGGCATGCTTTCGGCCGCCGAGCCCGAGGTGCGCTTCCACGACGGCTTCGAGGAGAAGCTCGGGGAGGGCTGGTCCTGGCTCCGGGAGGATGCCGACGCCTGGCGGATCAAAGACGGGGCCCTGGAGATCCGCGTCCAGCCCGGCGTGGCCCGGACGGTCAGGAATGCCCTGCTCCGCGCGGCCCCGGCCCAGGACGCCGGCAAGGTGGCGGCCGAGGTGACGATCACCTTCCTCACCGCGCCCACGCGCCAGTACGAGCAGGCCGGCATCACCTGGTATCACGACAAGAAACCTGTCTTCAAGCTGGTCCACGAACAGATCGACGGCAAGACGTACATCATCCCGGGCCGCAAGCCGACCGAGACGAAGACGATCCAACTCCGCCTGGTGCTCGACGGCGAGAAGTACACGGCCCAGTACCGGCCCGACGCGAAGGGCGACTTCCAGACCGCCGCCCAAGGCAAGATCGCCCGCGGCGAGAACGACCAGGTGAGCATCCAGTGCTACAACGGGCCCGAGGACGCCGAGCACTGGATCCGCTTCGACGACTTCCGCATCGTGAAGCTCGCCGAGTGAACGGGCCGGAAGGGGCAGGGGGTCTTCGTCTGCGGGACGACCCGGGCAAGGGGCAGGCGATAGTCGGAAAGGGGCTCCCGACGCCGTCAAGCCGGCCGAGGCATCTAGCGCAGGAGCCGAGCCATGAGCACGATCCGCCTTGGCCCGAGGATGATCGCCGCGGTCGTCGCGGCTTGCTGCTGGGTCGCCGCCCCGAAAGCGCAAGCGGCGGACGTCGACAGGCTGCCGGCCAACCAGTGGGCGAAGCTGCCCGCGCGCCAGTCCCTTCGCGGGTACGAGTACGGCCGGCCGGTGTTCGTCCCGCCACGTGGGCAGCTATTGCACTGGGGCGTGACGCGCCGCATCTACCAGGTTCCTCACGTGGCGCGCAACGACGTGCGGGCGCTCGACCTGGCGCGCGGCGCGTGGTCGAGCGACTACGCGAGCAGTGAGGACCTCAAGGGGGCGCCCGACATCCACAACACGGGCGAGGGCGTGTACTACATGGGCTCCGGTGCGCTGGGCGAGGACGGCAAGCCCCTGCCGGCCGCGGTGGGCCATGCCATCGCCTACGACGCGCGGCGAAAGCAGGTCGTCGCGGTGCTCAAGGGTCTCTTGGCCGCGTACGATCCGGAGCGCACGACGTGGCGCGACCTGGGGGCCAAGACCGTGATCGACGGCGAAGAGTACTCCGGGGGACCGCCCGTCTATGCGGCCGGCATCTGTGTCGATCCGGTCAACGACGAGATCATCATGTTCCCGCACTTCAGCGGAGCGGGCGACCCGAAGAACCGGGACCTCATGAACGTGACCGGCGAGGTCTCCGGCCACCTGGGCACGCTCCGTTTCCGCCATGCCGACAACACCTGGCGGCGCGTGGGGCACACGTTCGGCTGCGAGGAAGTGCGGGCCAGGCGCAAGCAGGTTCTGGATGACCTCGGGCGGCTCAGTGCGGCGATCGACGAGGCCTACGCCGCCCGGCGCGGGGCCGATCCGCAGAGGACCGCCCGGCTGCGCCAGCTTCGCGCCGAGCTGGACGGCCCCTTGCGCGTCGAGCCACCAGCCCGCTGCGCCGCCCCGATGGTGTACGACCCGCAGAACCAGGTCATCGTGCTGTTCGGCGGCCACAGCGGCCTGGTGCGAAGCGATTGCCACCGGCAGGTTCATCTGGGCGACCGGCCCGGGGCCCTGGACGACACCTGGCTCTACGACGTGAAGACCCGGCAGTGGCGCGAGCTGAAGACCGACCGGCGCCCGCCGAGGACGCGCATCCCGAATCTCTTCTGGCACGAGCCCAGCCGCTCGATGCTGCTGGTGACCTTCGAGCGAGGCGACCGCCGTAAGGAGGTCCCGGCCAGATCGACGCTGTGGACGCTGGACCTCGGGGCAGGGCAGTGGCTCTGGCGCGGCGAGCAGACGTTTCCCGCGGAGCTGGCCTGCGAGCGGACCTATGCCGCCCGGACGCCCGTGTATAGCGTGGGTCTCGATCACGAGCGCGACGTGCTCGTGCTCGTCCAAAACGCCCGCGACGACAAGGTCATCCGCCAGGAGACCTTCGCCATGCGTCTGGACCTGGCGGCGCTTCCGAGCAAGCCGGCCCCGGCGCGCGAGCCCGAGCCGCCGATCGCGCCCCAGGAGCTTCCTCCCGACGATCCCGCCTGGGTGGCCAGGCTCAAGTCGCTGCCGGCCAACACGTGGGTGGCGGCCGAGCCTCGGCCCTACGGGGCCACGCGCCGCGACTGGGGCAACGTGGGGGTCGATCCCGTGCGGGGGCACGTGTATTACTTCGGCGGCGGGCACTCGACCTACCAGGTCAACGACGTGGCCATCTACGCCGTGGGGGCCAATCGCTGGGTCCACGCGGCCGGCGACCACAACGACTTCGTTCCGCCGGTCGGTTGGGGCGGAATTACCATGGGCTTTCGCGGCGGGCGCCACGCCCATCACCAGCGCAACGAGTACCAGGCCCTGGACGGGCGCATGTACGTGGACGTGGGCGGGCGGGAGCGCACCGACGGCAAGCCCGACGACCGCCGGCTCGGCCTCGCCTGGTTCTACGACGTGGACCGCGGCGGCGTGTGGCGGCAGAAGCGCGTGAAGCTCAAGCTGCGCGAGGGCGTCGAGCGGCCCTTCGGCCGTCCGCACATGCCCGACCCGTCGGGCAGGCTCGTCGCGCTCGAGCTCGTGCCGCCCTACAAGTACGCCGACGAGATCGCCGAGGCCTACTTCTGCTCGTACGACGTGTACGCCAACGAGCTGACGGTGAAGAAGATCCCGCCGCCGTGGCCGGGGCGGGTGGGCGAGTCGCGGGGCTTCTGCCTGTTGCCCGACCGGCAGCAGGTGTTCTTCTACGAGTACCGCCGGCCGGCCGGCGGCCGGCCGGAGCGCCAGCGGTTCTGGAGGTACGACATCGCGTCCAACCGTTTCACCGAGCTGAAGCCGCGGCGCAGGCCGTCGATGGGCGTATGCACGGTCGTCGCGTACCTCCAGGGGCACGACGCGCTACTGGCCGTGGTGCGCCGGGCCGAGCGCACCTTCGAGCAGTGGGTGTATTCGCTGGAGCACAACTCCTGGGTCGAGCTTCCCCTGGTGGGCGAGAAGCCCGAGCTGGTCGGCCCCTACGGCCAGATGGCCTACGTCGCCCGCTACGGCGTCGTGGTCAGCGTGCCCAAGACTACGACGATCCTGCGGCCCGATCTGGAGGCGCTGAAGTGGTGACCGCGCCGCGGCTCAAGCCGCGCGGCTGGCGGCCTTGTACAGGTAGGGGTTGAGCGTGGGGTCGTTGTACATCTTGAACTGACGATAGACCTTCACACGCGCGCGCCCCGCGAAGAGGTCGTCCACCAGCTCGGCCAGCGAAGCGGCCAGGTCGTCGAGCTGCTCGTAAAGCACGGCCAGACGCTGCACGACCTTGCGGCGATGCTCGCGTCCGGCCTCCTGGCGCTCGGCCTGCTCCTCCATGTGGTAAATCCGCAGGGCCAGGATCGAGAGACGGTCGATGACGCTGCCCGGCGTCTCGCTGTTGCGGCGGGCGTCGTCGGCTGGCTCGATCCGCCGCTCGGCCAGCTCGGCAAGGATGACGTCGTCGAGCTTCTCGATCAGGTCGTTGCGCTGCTGGTTGAGCTTGTCGATCCGCCGCTTCACCTCGGCGATCTCCGTGTCGCCTGCCGTGGGGCTGCGCGCGACGTCCTCCTCGTGCCAGAGGCGGTAGTTCTGCTCGTGCTGCTGGCAGGCCAGGGCGAGAAACCCTTCGTACGGGTTGTCGATCTCGCGGTCGTGCCACCGCTTGACCGTGGCCTGGTGCATCTTGGTGATCTGGCTGGCGTCGATCATCGGCTCGCCTCGCGTGCGGGGGATGGGAGACCTGGGGAAGTCCCGGGCGGGTCTTCCGTCTGGGGCGAGGGAGCATACCGGGGGCTGCCAGCCGCAGCAAGACGAAAAGCCGACGAACGGTCTCAGGCCAATCCGAGCCGAAATCGCCACGCTGAGGGTGGGGTCACCGCGCACCTCCTGCGCGCGACGGAGATTGCGCAATCGGTTCGATGGAATCCCTGCAAGCGACAAGCTGGCAGCATCTTGCGGCGAAGCGCCGGGCGCGGGCGCGCAGCCCGCTGCGGAGGTGTTGGTCAACCGACGTGAGTTTTTCCACCGCGGGCCCCTCGGGTGGGTTCGTCGGCAGCGGATATGCGCTGCCACACCCCGCCGCCGGAGCACCGACCCGGCACGCCGCAGGCACTGGGCCATGACCGAAGAAGTGCGGCACCCCATACTTCCGAATCCCGTCAGGCTATTCAGTCATTCCATATTCACAGCTGGCCGGCGCACGCCAAGGGTTCCACGCAGGAAGCCGGGCTCTCGTGGGTCGCCCTCATGGCATTGGCCTTTCGGGCGTCAGCAGCCTCTGCGCCGGGTGCCCGCGGAGCGGGCCATCCTGCATTGGACCGGAAGGCCCCCGGACTTCAAGCGAGGAACTGTGCCAAACCGCGCACGAGGCAGGCGGAGGAGGGGCGCACGATCCGCCCGCCCTCGCCGGTCGCACGGATTACCCCGGACCTTGGCGCTAGAGCCGTTGTCTGATGGCGTCGCGGTTGCCCCGTGCGTGTTGTCGTCGGGCCAGACTTCGTGGCAGGGCCCCGCGTGCGGCTTGATGGTTGGGTGCGAAGCGCTCCAGCGGCGCTCGCGCGGCTGCGGAGACGTCGGCGGGCGCTCCGATACCACGGGCTCGCGCCCACGGCTTGGCGCCTGGCCGCCTTGCTGCCCGGAACGCCATGCGACGGGCCCCAGCCGCCACGAGGCGGCGCGGGCGTAATGCCCGGGGGGTGTCAATCCCCAGATCGCTGCGCCGAGGGCGGCTTGCTCCGCTCGACGCGGGCTGGGTACAATGAAACCGTGCGGGTGGACGGCCCAACTCCCCCAGGCCGTGCAACGCGGCCGCTTGCCAAGTCGTCCCTCCGCCGCTTCCGGAACAGCAGAGAGGAGGTACGCGATGGCATCGCTTGTGTGCATGCGCTGCTCGCGCGCACTGGACGCCGCCGCCGTGCGAGGCGGGGGCGTGGTCCAGTGCCCGGCCTGCGGCTACATCGGTGCGGCCCAGGCGGCGGCGTCCGTCGCGGCCCCGCCCGTCCAATCCCCCCAGGCATCCCGGCACGCGGGCTTTCCCGCGCCGGTCGCGCCGCCCGTGCAGCGTCCTCGCCGACCTGCGGCGTCCGAGCTTCACCGGTCGTGGTCACGATCCTTCCTGATCCTCCTCGCCGCATGCGGGGCGGTGTCGCTGGCCGCGCTTCTGTTCGGCAACGGGGTCACCCGTCTGGCCGTGCCGCTGGTGGCTTTAGCGGCGCTGAACGGCTACCGGGTAGGGGGCCTGAAGGTAACGGCCGGGCTGCTGGGGCTGGCGGTGGGAGCCTTGCTGGGCGTGCCGGTGGGCTGTTTCCTGGAAGGGCTTGTCGGGCTGGCGGGGTTTTCGGGCCTGACGGGGCGCGTGGTGAGCATCGTGGTCTGGGGCGCGGGCCTGGCCGTGCTGGCCGCCTGGCTGTTGGATCGCCACGTGGCCCGGCGGCTCCGCGCGCGTCCCGCGGTCGCCCGGTGCGATCCGTGGGTCGGCACGGGACTGGGCGCGGCGCAGGGTCTGCTTCTGGTGTTTATAGCCCTGTGGGGCGTTCTTGCCCTGGAGCCAGTGGCGGCCACGCGCGTCGCCATGCACGAGGCCCGGGCCGAGGAGGAGACGCCGCCCGACCCCACGGCCGTGCGGATCCTGGGCCTGGCCGAGATGGTCCACGGGAGCCTGCTGGGGCGCGTGGCCGAGGCGGCCAACCCGCTGGCCGCGGCCCGCGTGGTGACGCTGCCCAACAAGTGCATGGCCCTGCTCAGCGATCCGGCGGCCCTGCGGACGTTCAACCGGCATCCGGCCGTCCGGCGGATCCACGAGCGTCCGGCCGTCAAGGAGGTGCTGCGGGTACTGGCCGAGGACCCGCAGATCAATGAGATCATCGACTCGGACAAGGGGCTGACGGGCGGAGATATCGCCCGGCTGTTGGGGCATCCGAAGCTCCTGGAGGCGATCGATCGCAGCGAGGTGCTCAGCGAGATTACGCCCATCGCCGACGAGATCGAACAGGCCGTGGACGACGCGCTGGCCGAGGCCGCGCGCCGCGAGCCGGGAGCCCCGACTGGGCCGGCCCAGCATGCGGCGGGGACGGGCAAGGAGCCCCGCAAGAAGAAGGCCGCCCGAGGCAGGCCGCAGCACGAGAAAGCCCGGCGCGGCCAACGCGGCAAGCCGCGGGACGAGCGCGGGGAGATCGCCACCGTGCGGCGAGCGCGGAAGTAGGCCCAGGCTGCGGGCTGCGCGGACTTCCTCCCCGGCCCGACGGGCGGCGGGCTGGAGCCGCGTGACGGACGTCTCTGGTCCCGCGAACCGCAGCGCGAGCCGTCTCCTCCGCGGGTCGCCGGGGGCGCGCGTCCGGGTTACACTGGAGCGTGCCATCTCTCGCCCGCTGGCCGGGCATGCCACCGGTCCCCTGGGAGCATCCATCATGAAGTCTCGCGTCCTGCTCGGCGCCGTCGTGGCGTCGTGGTCGATGGCTTTTCTGCCGGCCCGGGCGGCAGAGCCGAAGCCCAACGTCGTCCTGTTCCTGGTGGACGACATGGGCTGGATGGACAGCGGGGCCTACGGGTCGCAGTATTACGAGACGCCGCACATCGATCGCTTCGCCGGCCAGGCGATGCGCTTCACCCAGGCCTACGCCGTGCCGCTCTGCTCGCCCACCCGGGCCTCCATCCTCACGGGGCAGTACTCGGCGCGGCACCGCGTCACCAGCGCGTCCGGCCACCTTCCGGCGGCTCCGGCCGATGCGTCGCCCTATCCCGAGAAGGGCCCGGCCGGCCGGCGTCTGGTCTATGCCCGGAGCAAGAACTACCTCGACCCCGACCTGGTGACGCTGGCGGAGGTGCTCCGCGACGCGGGCTACCGGACCGGGCACTTCGGCAAGTGGCACCTCGGCCTGATGCCCGAGCACTGGCCGGACAAGCAGGGCTTCCAGACCGTCTGGCACTGCGCGCCCGACCCGGGGCCGCCCAGCTACTTCTCGCCCTACGGCGTGCACGCGACGGGCCGGCCGTCGGGCCAGCATAAGGTGGGCAACATCACCGACGGCCCGCCGGGCGAGCACATCGCCGACCGCCTCACCAACGAGGCGCTGGAGTTCATCGAGGCGCACCGGGACGAGCCGTTCTACCTGAACCTGTGGCACTACTCGGTGCATGGCCCCTGGCAGCACAAGGAGGAGTACACGGCCGCGTTCGCCGGCAAGACCGACCCCCGCGGCAAGCAGTGCAACCCGGTGATGGCCTCGATGCTCCGGTGCGTCGATGAAAGCCTGGGCCGCCTCGTCGCGAAGCTCGACGAGCTGGGACTGGCCGACAACACGCTGTTCATCTTCTTCTCGGATAACGGGGGGAATTGCCACAGTTGGCGGGCGGGCGACCCCAAGCTGCGAAGGATCGCCCCCGGCCATCGGCTCTACGAGACCGTTCAGAGCTACCGGAAGTGGGCGGGCCCCGAGCCGCCGACCAACAACGCGCCGCTGCGCGAGGGCAAGGGACGGATCTACGAGGGGGGCCAGCGCGTGCCGCTCCTGGTCCGATGGCCGGGCAAGATCGAGCCGGGCACGACCAGCGACGCCGTGGTCGGGGCGATCGACCTGTACTCCACGATCCTCGCGGCGCTCGGGCTGGACGCACCCCGGGGCCACGTCGTGGACGGCGTCTCCCTCCTGCCGGTGCTCCGTCAGACCGGCACGCTCGATCGCGAAGCCTACTTCACGTGGTTTCCGCATCTCATCCCGGCCGTCTCGGTCCGACGCGGCGACTGGAAGCTGATCCGCCGCTTCGAGCCGCATCCCGAATACCCCGCGGTGCGCGCGCTGTACAACCTGAAGGACGACCTCGGCGAGACCACGAATCTCGCCGACCAGATGCCGGAGAAGGTGAAGGAGCTGGACGCGCTGATCGACGGCTTCATCCGCGAGACCGGCGCGCTGGCGCCCCGGCCCAACCCGGCCTGGGTCGAGCCCGGTCCCACGGCCGGGCTTGTGCCCAGAAGGTGCAGGATCGCCGTGGTCGAAGGGACGCTGCGCGTGGAGGCCGACGGCAAGAACCCGTTTCTCGGCACGGCACAGGTGAGGCAGCCGGGCCCGATCACGCTCAAGCTCCGCGCCCGCACCGCGGCGGGCGGCCGCGGCAAAATACAGTGGAAGACGGCCGACCAGAAGGATTTCCCCGCCCAGGGCCAGACCGTCGAGTTCTCGCTGCCTGCGGGCGAGGCGTGGCACGAGCTGAAGCTCGAGGTGCCGGTCGAGGGCAGGGCCGCGATCGTGCGGCTCTATCTGCCGGCCGACCAGGCGCCGGTCGAGATCCAGTCCCTCGAGCTGGCCGGCGAGAGCCGCGGGGGGCGAACCTGGGACTTCCGTCGAGCCGGGCGATGAGAGGCCGCGCAAGTGGGGCCGTCCGGGCGGCCCAAGGCTGCCGACTGACTCGTACGAGGAGCGAACCATGAGGCGATTGCCGTGCGTCCTCTTGTCGGCGGCGTGTCTCGCGCCGTGTGTCCTGCGCGCCGCGGAGCCCGGCGGTCGCGATCCGGCCGATTCGCGGCTGGCCGACGAGCCGCTCTTGCCTCAGTGGTCGGCGGAGAAGGCGGCCGAGTACCTCGACGCCGGCGCGCAGGCCCACGAAGGCAAGTGCGTCAACTGCCACGCCTCGTTCGCCTACCTGATGGCGCGGCCGAAGCTGCCGATCAAGACCGCGCGACATCTCCAGGTGCGGGCCGATTTGGAGAAGTGGGTCGCGCACCTCGAAGAGACCGAAGTCAACCACCGGAGCGATCCGCGGCGCCGGGCCGAAGCCGTGATGAGCGGCGCCGTGCTCGCCCAGCACGACGCGGCCACCACCGGCAGGCTGCACCCCGTCACCCGGAAGGCCCTGGACCTGATGTGGAAGGTGCAGCTTCCCCAGGGAGGCTACGACTGGCTGAAGCCCAACAAGGAGCCCCCGTCGGCGATCGACGACCATTTCGGCGCCACGATGGCCGCGATCGGCGCCGGAGTCGCGCCGGGGGCGTACGCGGAAACCCCGGCCGCGCGCGAGGGACTCAAGAAGCTGCGCCGCTACCTGGCCGGGCATCCACCCAGGCACATGCACCAGCGCGCGATGCTGCTTCTGGCCGACCACTTCCTCGGCGCGTTGATGGAAGGCCCCTCGCGGCGCAGGACGGTCGAGGACCTCCTCGCGCTGCAGCGGCCCGACGGCGGCTGGGCCCTGGCCAGCCTGGGGGACCCGTCGTGGAAGCGCAAGGACCGCACGCCCCAGGACGTCACGACCAGCGACGGCTACGGCACGGGCCTGGCCGTGTACGTGCTGCGGACCGCCGGCGGGGTTCCCACGGACGACCCGAGGATCCGGCGCGCGGCGGCGTGGCTGAAGTCGCATCAGCGCGCCGGGGGCGCCTGGTACACGCGCTCGCCCAAGAACAGGGACGCGTTGAGCAGCTACGTGGGAACCGCCTACGCCGTGATGGCGCTGGAGGCCTGCGGGGAGATCCCGTAGCGGGCGGAGGGGCGCGGCCGCGCGGCGAAGGTCAGGCCCCGGCCCGCCAGGGCCGCTCGCGCTTCAGGTCGGCCCGCAGGATGTCGTGGGCGATGTTCGCGTCCTCGACCACCTGGAAGTCGTACACGCCCACGCAGATGAAGTCGGCCCCGTGCTCGAAGGCGTGGCGGAAACCGTCCTTCGGGTGAATCGATCCGGCGGCGAGCGTCTTGAAGGCGATCCACGGCTTCTCAAAGGACTTCATGAACTCGACGGTCTCGTCGTGGTCGTCGCAGTAGCGGTTGTCCTTCTGCCTCTCGCCGGGGCGGGCCGACCAGTAGTTGTCGTGATGGAAGGTCTTCATCACGAAGTCGGGATCGATGCCCCGCGCGACGCACTCCTTGATCGGCGCGATGGCGTGGTCGCCGATGCCGGCCACCAGCCCGTTCCGCCGCAGGTAGTCGAGCTTCTCCGCGACCGCGTCGAACTCCCCCTGGCGCGTGAAGGTGCCGACCATCTGCAAATACGCGCCGCTGGCACCCAGGTCGATCGCCCGGCGGATGCGATCGTCGATGTTCCGGTTGCTGCACTGGGCGATGAACTGCATGTCGCCCACGCCGCGCTGGTGATACGCCTCGACGAACCGCCCGCCCGCCTCCGTGTTGATGATCAGCGTGTTCATCCCGCACTGCTCGGCCAGCCAGAGCGTCTCCAGGACCTTGTCCACGCTATGGTAAGCCTTGACCAGCGGCGAGACGTAGATCAGGTCGCGGGCATGGGCGAAGCCGTTCATCAGGTTCCCGCCGGGGATGATCCGCGAGACCTCCAAGGGACCGAGCTTGGCGCGGGGGACCTTGCCCTTGAGGTCGTCCAGCGATTGGGCCTGGGGGATCGTGATGCTCGGCTTGGAGACCGCGTCGGGCCCGGCCGAGGCCAGCTCGGCCTTCAGGGCCCTCTCCTCCGCGCTGGCCGCGGCCCGCTTGCTCAACACCGCATAGACGAACCCGCCCAGCACGGGCAGCGTGGCGAGACTCGCCACGATCTCGCGGCGGCTGAGCCCCTCGGGGTCGATGTGCCGCGGCGTCTGGCCGCCGGAGGCCGCGCGACCGGCGGTCCCGACGAGACCCCGGAACAGGGCGACGAGATATCGCCCCAGCCCGGCGTAGCCGCTCTGCGGCGCCAGCGCGAGCAGCACCAGCGCGAGCATCTCGACCAGGTTCTTGTTGACGATCAGGTAGCTTCCCTCGGCGATCGGCTGCTCCATCCCCACCAGCGGCGGGTGGGCGGCGTAGTAAAGCGCCATGAGGAGGGCCCCCGCCACGCTCGCCGGGCGCACCAGGACCCCGAGCATCAGCGCCGCGCCGACGAGGATCTGCCCCCACACGTTCAGCGAATCGACCACCGCCAGCACGCCGGGCGTCCCGGCCATCCAGTGGAACAGATCGGAGAGCACCCAGCTCGACGACCGGAGATACCCCTCGGCCGTCCACCCGGGATCGAGCAGCTTGACGAGCCCCTCGTAGAGGAAGTGCCACCCGATGGCGATCCGCAGCACGACGACTGCCAGCAGGGCGGCCAGCGGCCAGCGAGGCGCCGCAACGGCGCGTTCCGTGGAATCGGCACTCATGACTTGCTCCTGTCGAAGGCCGGCTGCATGGGGATCGCTCGGGCGCGGCACGCAGGACGCGGGGCCAGGCAGGGAGGCGCGGTGAGGGTGGGGACGAACACTCAGTGTAGTGGCCCTCGCCGCGACCCGCAAACCGAAGCCCGAGGGGCCGAGGCGCGCGGCCCGACTGCATGGCGTCGCGGGAAGACGTTGTTGGGCGCCTTCAGTCCACGGCCGGCGCTGCCGGAAGGGTCTCCGCCGCGGCGCGGACGACCGGCCGTGCCCGATCGGAAGGAAGCCGCCTCACCGGTTCCGCCCGCCCCGAAGCCCGTGCCGAGCCACCAGCAACAGGGCACCCAGGCCGACCAGCGCACCGACCGCGGTGGCAGGCTCGGGGATCGGCTCCGCGTCGAGGGGTACGAGCGTGCCGAAGATCGAGACGTTGTCCATGGCGCCCGGCTTGAACCCGTGCTGGTTGCCGTACAGGTAGAAGCGGAGCTCGACCGGGTCGGTGATTAGCGCGTAGGGGGCGGTATCCGGGAAATACCCCAGCAGCGTCGCCGTGGTGGGCGTGGACCACTTGGGCGTGGGGCCGGCCATCATGAGCGCCAGCGCCTCGTCGTCGAACCCCTCGATGTCGGTCAGGACGGCCACCGAGCGCGGGCCGTGACCGTCCAGGTGGAGTACGTCGGCCATCACCGCGCCGCCGCGGAGGTCCAGGGCGTAGCCGTCCTCGGGCTCCAGCACGACGGAGAAGTAGGCGTCGTTGTCCAGGGCCCACCGCAGGTCGCTGTCCGTGCCGCCCGGGCCGCTGATCTGGAACTGGACCCGATCGTCCCCCGGCTGCCCGGTGAACGCCACGCCCGGCGAAGGCGCGAGGCTGAATCCCGAGACGAGCGCCACGTGATCGGCCTGCTCGACCGTGTCGGTCCAGGGCAGGTTCTGGCCGGGACTCATCCCGGCGAAGTCGAACGACACGAGCGTGCGCGGAAGGAGGTCGTCCTCGCCGACCTCGACGAGCGTGCCGACCACAAACAGATTGTCGAGGGCGCCCGGCTTGCCCGCGAACTGATTGCCGTACACGTAGTAACGGAGCTCGACCGGGACGGTGACGTTGGCGTACGTCTCCGTATCCGGGAAGGTCCCCGTCGCGATGCCGGTCGAGGGAGCCGACTTGGCCGCGGGGTCGCCGGCGGCCAGCTCCGCCCCGGCCACGAACCCCTCCAGGCTGCTGAACACGGCGACCGAGCGGGGGCCGTTGCCGTCGGTGTGGAGCACGTCGGCCCAGAGCGGCGCCCCGCGGAGGTCCATGGCGTAGCCGGTCTCGGGCTGGATGATCGTCGAGTAGTAGGTGTCGTTGTCCAGGGCCCACTGCAAGTCGCTCTCGGTCCCGGGCCCGTTGATCGTGAAGCCCAACTGGTCGTCGCCGGCGGCCGGGTTGAACAGCGTGCCGGGATGGACGGCCCGCTCCACGCCGCGCACGAGCTTCACGTGGTCGGCAAGCTCCGACGGGGCGGTCCAGGGCAGGTTCTGCCCGGGGTCCGTGCCTGCGAAGTCGAACGCGACGAGCGTCTGCGGAAGGTGGTCGTCGGGTCCAAGCTCGACCACCGAGCCGCCCACGGAGAAGTTGTCCAGTGCGCCGGGCTTGTGCCCCCACTGGCTGCCGTAGGGGTAGTAGCGGAGCTCGACGGGCAGGGTGACCTTGGCGTAGTCGTCCGTGCCGCCGAAGCTGCCCGTCGCCGTGGCGGTGGCGGGCGTGGACCATTTGGGTGTGGGTCCGCCGGTGGCGACCTCGGAGCCGGGCGCAAAGCCGTCGAGGCTGGTGAATACGGCCAGCGATCGCGGCCCGTGGCCGTCCAGGTGGATGAGGTCGGCCGAAACGGCGGCGCTGCGGAGGTCCAACGCATAGCCGGCCTCGGCCTGGAGGACCATCCAGAAGTACGTATCGTTGGTCAGCGCGAAGTCGAGATCGCTGTCGGTGCCGCCCGGCGCGCTCACCTGGAAGCGGAGCTCGTCGCTGCCGCCCTGGGGATTGAACGTCGTGCCCGGCTGAAGGGCCCGCTGCACACCGCGCAGAATGCGCACGTGGTCGGCGATCTGGGAGGCGGCCGTCCAGGGAAGATTGAGCCCTGGGTCCGCTCCGGTGAAGTCGAAAGAGACCACTTGGGCTCGGGCCGAGGACGCGGCGGCCACCGCAAGCAGCACGGACAGACCGAAACACGCCTTCCCCCGCATGGCGTCGCCTCCGGGTGGATCGTGTCGCTGGGTCGTCGTCTCGGCCCGCGACCGCGGATCGAGGCGGCTGTCTGTCGCTTGAGTCTAGCAATGACCGGGGGCATTGCAAGCGTTTTACGGGCGGCCAGCGCGGAAAGCCGCGAGGGCGCGTCGCGTGAAAAGCCACCTGCCGGCTCGGCGATCCGGCCAGAATGGAGGGGCGCATGAGGCGGCCGACACCAGAATCGAAGTCGCGCCCGACAGCGGATGCAGCTCGCTTGCTTGCCGCAGGTGCGCTGCCAGGGGCCACGTGTTGGGCAAGTCCGCGGGAGGAGCGGGGCTACTTCGGCCGCTCGGCCCGCACCGCCGTGTAGGGATGCTTGACGACCACGTCCCAGATCGTGTCGTTGACCGCCTTGGCTCGCTCCGGCGTGATGTCCACGTGCACGGCCAGGTCGGGCTGATGGACGTAGAACCCGTGCTTGCCGCTGTCGTAGTTGGACCGGTCCTGGAAGACCCGCCAATCGACGCTGCCGGGATGCTCGCGGAAGAGCACCGCGTAGTAGGTGGCCGCCAGGGTGTAGCGCGGCAGTCCGCTGCGGAGGTGCCCGCCGTCGGCGGAGTACTCGCCGATGTTGACCAGCCCCGGCACCTGGCCGGCGCGCATCTTCCTGTCCAGCTCGAGAAACACGTCGCCGACCGGCACCATGCCCAGGCGCCGCTGTTGCCAGAGCTGCGGGAATTTCTGGATCAGCGCGTCCATGACCGCCCACATATGCTCGCGGCAGTGGCTCATCGTGGCGGAGTCGAGGAAGGCCTTGATCGCCTCGGAGAGCTCTTTGGGCTCGATCGGCCCGGCGTTCCAGCCGACCTGCTTCAGGTCGGCCTTCACCGTCGCTTCGTCCGTGCCTCCAGCCTCGGCGAGGCTGGCGAGCGTGACCTTGGGCGCCCGTGGCCTGTGCGACCGATTGAGCAGCCCGCGATAGCTGTTCAGACGGGTCCGCGTCTCGCGGGGCAGGTTGGGCACGTAGCCCTTGTTCAGCCACCGCGACGAGTAGTCGAACGACTTGCGGAGCGGCTCCATCTGGTCGTGGCTGGGCTTGATCTTCTTGATCTCTTTCATGATCTCCTGGCGATCGCCGCCTCGGTCGAGGGCCGACTCGAGGGCTTCCTCCCGAATCCGGTCGCGGAGTTCTCTCACGCCGGGGATGCCGGGCCAGGCGGTATAGACGTAGGCGCGTCCCTCGGGGTTCAGGGCGAGGTACGCGTCGATCAGGTACGCGCAGGCGGCGACGTCGCCGATGTCGGTGGGCTTCTCAAACTTCACCTTGCCCTGCCAGACCTCGGTGACCGTCGAGGAAAGGCCCGAACCGCCGAACAGCAGCATCACGATGGCGTCGGTCTTCGGACCCGCCTCGTGGAACTTGCGGTAATTGACGCTCTGGGGGTCCATCTGCTTGTACATGTGAAGCCAGATGGGCACGCCGGGATGGATCAGGGCATCGACCTTCCACGTCTTGCCGACGCTCTGGCCGAGCAGCGGATGCAGCCCGGGCATCGTGTTGCCCGTGAAGCTGTTGCCGAAGTAGAACGTCCGAAGCTGCTGGACCTCCTCGGCTTGGGCGCTTCCGGCGAGGAGCAGGACGGCGGTCCACGTCACGGCCGAAATCGCGGCGATCCTGGGGGCTTTCATCGCGGGTTCTCCTGGGGCGGGTCGGCGGGGGGCCCGGCGCGGGGCGATGCGCCAGTCTATGGACGGTCGGACGGACGGTGCAACCGGCGGGCGGTCGATCTCCGCGAGGAATATGTCCCGGCCGGCCGAGATTCGGACCGGCCGCTCGCGGGGATCGATGTCCGTGCGGTCCGTTGTTGACAATCCGGCGAGCCGCGGAAGACAATATCCGGCGCTGCGGCGGCTTGCCGGGCGCCAGGTGCCTCGAAAGGCTGCCAACGACCCGTGAACCTCATCGATTTCGAAGGGAGCCGGCCATGTGTGAGCAATGCACGCGAAGGGACTTTCTGGGGGCTGGTGCGGCAGGCGGAATGCTGCTGGCAGGAGCTGGATGGACGCACGCCTGGGCCTCCGACGCGCCGCCCCCGCCGCCGCGGCCGAAGTCGCGGATCGGCGTCCTCTTCACGGGCACGCCCGTGCCGGCCGATCGGGACTGGGGCGCCGACGCGGGGCAGATCGAGGCGATGAAGACCCGGCTCGCTGAGGCCGAGAAGAAGCTCGGCAACATCGAGCTCGTCGTGGGGCACTCGCGCAGCGCCGAGGAAACGGCGGCCCTGCTGGAGAAGGCCGGTCCGGACGCGCCGGTCCTGGCGATCAACGTGCAGAACTTCGCCATGACCCGCGTCATCAAGCCCGTCCTCGAGGCGGGGCGGTCCCTGGCGGTCTTCTCACTGCCGGCCAGCGGTCACGACTGGATGTACGCCCCGCGATGGCGCCGCGCAGGGCAGCGCGTGGCGCTTCTGGCCAGCCGCGACCTCGACGAGCTGGAGCGGGCGCTGTCGCTATTGCGCGTGGTGCCGATGATGCGGCGGACCCGGATCCTCCTGTTCCCGCCGGCCCGGGGCACCGAGGCCGCGCGCTCGCCGGAGCAGGTCAAGGAGCGCTTGGGCGCGGAGGTCGTGGCCATCCAGGACAAGGAGCTGGACGAGCGGCTGGATTCCGTGGACGAGAAGGCGGTCAAGGCCGAGATCGAGGCGTGGACCAAGGGCGCCAAGGAGATCATCGAGCCGAACAAGGAGGACATCGCCAAGGCGGCCCTCATCAGCGTCGCGCTGGACGACCTCGTCCGCGAGCAGCAGGCCGACGGCCTGGCCATCGGCACCTGCATGGGCTGGCTGGCCCGGGGCTTCCCCTGCCTGGGCTTCACGCGGCTGCGCGACCGCGGCGTGCCCGCCGCCTGCGAGGGCGACATGGATTCGCTCCTGACGATGCTCCTGTTCCAGTACGCGGTGGAGCGGCCGGGCTTCCAGGGCAACGCCACCTTCGACACCTCGCGCAACGCCCTGTGGACCGCGCACTGCACGGCCCCGCTGAAAATGGAAGGTCCCAGCGGCAAGGCGTCGCCCTATCTGCTCCGCGGGCATTCCGAGGTCCAGGGGAGCGGCTGCGTGCCCGAGGTGCAGTACGACGTGGGGCAGGTCGTCACGCGGAGCAAGCTGATCAACCTCGAGACGATCCTGGCCTCGACGGGCAAGATCATCGAGGTGCCCGAGAAGGCCGTCCACGGCTGCCGCACACAGATCGTCACCGAGGTCCGCGACGCGGCCGCCATGGCGCGCAACTGGAGCAGCGCCCTGGAGACCGAGGACGCCATGACGCTCTTGCACCGCGTGGTCGTGTACGGCGACCACATCGAGAGCGTCCAGCACCTGGCCGACCTGATGGGCCTGAAGCTCCTCGTGGAAGGCTGAGCCGACTTCGCGCCGCGCGCATCTCGGGCGAGCTTTACCGGAAGCGGACCTCGTGGGTCTGGCCGGCCTTGAGCTCGATGGTCGTCGGGCCGTCGATCTGTTGGCCGGCCGGCGCGCGGAGGACGAAGCGGCCGTCCGCCGCGGCCCGGAGCGTCGCCGCGGTCGCACGACCCTGCGTCCAGTCCAGGTCGATCTCCAGGCCGCCCCGCGCGCGGATGCCCCGCACGCTGCCGGTGTGCCAGGCGTCGGGCAGGGCCGGCAGCAGGTGCACCACGCCCATGTGCGACTGGATGAGCATCTCGCACACCCCGGCCGCGTAGCCGAAGTTGCCGTCGATCTGGAACGGCGGGTGCGTGTTGAACAGGTTGTCGTGGATCATCTTCTGGAGCATGCCGCGGAGGATGCGGTAGGCACGGTCGCCGTCGTACAGGCGGGCCCAGATGGAGATCTTCCACGCCCGGCTCCACCCGGTGGACTCGTCGCCGCGGGCGTTCATCGACACCCGGGCCGCCTCGGCCAGCTCGGGCGTGGTCCAGGGCGAGATCTGCCTGCCCGGATGCACGGCGATCATGTGCGAAAGGTGGCGGTGGCGGTCCTTGGGGTCGTCGCGATCGACCATCCACTCCTGGAGCTGGCCCCAGCGCCCGATCTTCGGCCCCAGGAGCCGCTCGCGCATGGAGGCGAGCTTTTTGCGCCGCGGCGCGTCCACGCCCAGCGCCTCAGAGGCCTCGATCGTGTTGGTGAAGAGGTCCCAGACCAGTTGCTGGTCGAACGACACGCCGTCTTCGTGCGGCCCGTGCTCGGGCGAGAAGCCGTCGGGCGAGACGAGCGTCCCGTCGGGAAGCTCCTTGAGGTGGTCCTCCCAGAACTCGCACAAATCCTTCATGATCGGGTAGGCCCGGGTGCGCAGATACTCCTCATCGCGGGTGAAGGCGTAGTGGTCCCACAGGTTCTGGGCCACCCAGGCGGCGTCGCCCTTGGACCATTTCCACGTGGAGCCGCCGAAGATGCCGTTCTCCGCGTGGGTGATCCACCCCCGCGTCTTGAAGGCCTCCCTGGTCTCGTCGCGGCGCACTTCGCGGATCGAGTACAGCCACTCGGCCAGCGGCTCGAAGCACTCGGCCAGGTTCGCCGCATCGACGAACCAGTAGTTCATCTGGATGTTGACGTCGGTGTGATAGTCGCTCCGCCACGGCGGTCGGTTGCTCTTGTTCCACAGGCCCTGGAGATTGGCCGGCAGCCCGGGCGGCCGCGACGCGCTGATCATCAGGTACCGCGCGTACTGCAGGACGAGCTCCTCCAGGTCGGGATCGGCGCCGCCCTGGCGGTACGCGGCCAGGCGCTCGTCGGTGGGCAGGCCGCGCGTGGCCTCCGGCGTCCGGCCCAGGTCGAGGGCGAAGCGATCGAACAGGGCCCGGTAGTCGCGGACGTGCTCGTCAAGCAGCGCTGCAAACGGTTTCTGCGCGGCCGCGGCCAGTTGCTCGGACAGGCGCTCGTGCGGATGCTCTCCCTTCCATCCGCGGTCGCGGCGGTTGAGGTAGTTCGTGTCCGCGGCCAGGAGGACCGTCAAGGCGTCGCAGTCCTTGAAGGTGATGCATCCCTCGCGCGCTTCGACCGAGCCGCCCTCGTGGAGCACCAGGACCTGGGCCTCGTAGTCCAGGGCGAGCTCGTACGGCTCGGTCCTTCCGCGGGTGCTGCCTCCGCGATAGACGTAGCCCGCAAGCGATCCGGACGCGGTGATCCGGTTGCCCTCGGCCGTGACCTCGCCCTGGTGGGCGTCGGCAAGGCGGACCCGGCCGGAGCAGGCCGCCGGCTTGTCGGCCGCCAGGCGCAGGACCAGGACCTGGGCGGGATGGCTGGAGAAGCACGTGCGCCGGTACGCGGTGCCGTCGCGCACGTAGCGGACCTCGTGGACCGCGCGGCCGAGGTCGAGCTTTCGCTCGTACGACTTGGCCTCGGCCCCCTCGCCCAGCTCGACGAACAGATCGCCGAACGCCTGGTACGCGCCGGTGTCGCTCTCGTCGCCGATCCACAGGCTGTCTTCGTTGAACTGGACGTGCTCCTGCTCGACGCCGCCGAAGACCATCCCGCCCAGTCGGCCGTTGCCGACCGGCAGGGCCCGGGTCTCCCATTTGTCGGCCGGCGCCGTGTAGCGCAGCACGCGCTCCGCGGCGCGCGGCGGCTCGGCCGCTCCTGCTGCGGAAAGGGAAGAGGCCATAAGAAGGGCCAGTGCCGCCAGGCTCAGCCGGCTCGGTGATCGCGTCATGGTTGGGTTCCCTTGCGAAGGCTGGGTTGTCGGGTCAGCGGGAGGGCCTGCGGCCGCGCGTCGCTGGGACGGGCCGTGGGGGAGCTGCCATTATAGGACGCGGACCGCGGGGAAGCACGCCGGAGTCGGGTCGCGCGCCCGCCGCCGTTGCAGCCGCGCGCTGGGCGCGTTATCGTGCGCACCGGAGACGATCGGGGCGGGGCTGCGCGGAGCCGGTACGCTCGGAGACCGAACCATGTCGCGACGCATTGCCGTCATGCTCGTCCCCTCGTGCGCCGTCGCGCTGGGCCTTTCGATCCCTTGCGGTGCCGCGCCACCGCCTTCGATGCGGGCCCTGATCGAGGCCGACTACCTCAAGCAGGCCGAGGTCCTCTCCTCCAGGCGCCCGTCCGGAGATGCGCCCGGCCAGGTCAGGACCTTCCAGGACGCGGCCGGGGCCGTGGACGGGGTGCGGAACGGCAAGTACGCGTTCCACACCGCCCAGGAGCCCAATCCCTGGTGGCAGGTCGATCTGGGCCGGCCGACCGACGTCGCGCGGATCGTGGTCCATAACCGCCTCGACTACAAGCCGGGCCTGCACAACGCCGACCACCTGGCGATCCTCACCTCCGACGACGGAAAGAAGTGGACCGAGCGGCACCGTAACCAGAAGCACTTCGGCGGGGTCTCCGGGGCCCCGCCGCTGGAGGTCCGGCTTGAAGAGGGGAAGGTCCGCGCGCGCTTCGTGCGCTTGCAGATCCCCAGCCCCGACCCGATCTACTTCCACCTCGACGAGGTCGAGGTCTTCGGGTTCGACGATCCGAAGAGGAACCTCGCCCTGAAGCGGCCGGCCGACCAGAGCAGCGTGAGCCGGTGGTCCACGTCCAAGCTGCCTGAGCCGGAGCCGCAGCACGCCGCGGAAAGCTATCCCACCGCGGACTTCCTCCGCCGAGGGCGCCTGCTGGCGGCCGATCTGAAGAGAGCGGGCATCGACACCGCCGCGGCGGAGCGGAAGCTCGACGCCGCCGAGGCCGCGCTCCAGTCGCTCGCGGCCGACGCACCCGCGAAGGCTCGCCGCGATCTCTACCTCCGCGTGCGCTGGACGATCCGCGGCCTGGCGTTTGCCAACCCGCTTCTGGACTTCGACAAGCTTCTCGTGTGCAAGCGGTTCACCCAGGACACCTACCCCGACGTGTGCCTGAACCACATGCCCTGGGTGTCCAGGCCGGGCGGCGACCTGTGCGTGGTCACGCTGGCCGGGCCGGAGGGCGAGCCGCAGGTCCGCAACGTGCTCGACGGCCGGCTCGGGCCCGGACACGTCCACGGCATGGACCTGTGGTTCGACGCCGACCGCGTCGTGTTCGGCTACGCCCGGAAGAAGACGGCCGAGGGGCCGCGCGACCGCGGCCGGCCGAACAACTTCCGCCTCCGCCGCACCGTGGAGCCTACGCACCTGTTCGAAGTCGGCATCGACGGCGGGAATCTCAGGCAACTGACCGACAGCGACGACTGGAGCGACCTCGACCCGACGTACCTTCCCAGCGGCGAGGTGGCCTTCGTGTCCGAGCGGTGCGGATGCTCGCTCCAGTGCAACGAGTGGGACAAGGACGAGACTTCCTGCAACCTCTACGTGATGAAGCCCGACGGAAGCGGCATCCGCCGCCTCAGCGCCAGCAAGGACGGCGACTACCTCCCCCACTGCCTCGAAGACGGCACGATCGGCTACACGCGCTGGGAGTACCAGGAGCGGGGCTGGGCCCACATCCAGTCGATCTGGTACGTCCGGCCCGACGGCACCGGGGCGGACGCGCTGTTCAAACAGCACCTGAACGACCCGTGGGCCCTGGAGGACGTCCGGTCGATCCCCGGCACCGACAACTCGCGCCTGGTATGCATCGCCACGGGCCACCACACGCTGGCCATGGGGCCGGTGGTGATCGTCACGCCCAGCCACGGCATGAACACGCCGCTCTCCATCCGCGTCGTCACTCCCGGCGTGCGGCCGCCGGAGGGCGGCATGTCGGGCACGCCGGTCGCCGAGGGAGGCGTGGCCGACCGCGGCGGGCTGTACTCGACGCCCTGGCCCCTTTCCGCGAAGCACTTCCTCGTCGCCTACGGCTATTCGAACCGGCAGACCGACGCGACCGGGTTCGGCATCTACCTGATCGACGTGCTGGGCACCAAGGAGCTCATCTACCGCGACCCGTCGATCTCCTGCTTCATCCCCATTCCGCTGCGGCCGAGGCCCCAGCCGCCGATCCTGCCCGACGTGACCGATCCGGCGGGGGACTACGCGGTGTGCGCGCTGGCCGACGCCACGCGGGGATGCGAGGGGATCGAGCCGGGGCAGGCGAGGTACCTCCGCATCGCGCAGCGGCTGGCGTGGCCGTACGACAACAACCACGGAGGGCAGCGCTACGCCGAGAAAGCCAGTCCGAACAACTGGACGCCGGTGCGGATCCTGGGCGAGGTGTCGCTGGAGGCCGACGGCAGCGCGCAGTTCCAGGTCCCGGCCGACGAGGCGGTGTACTTCCAGTTGCTCGACGAGAACCGGATGGAGCTGCGGCGGATGCGAAGCTTCATCAGCTTCCAGCCGGGTGAGCGCCGCGGCTGCGTGGGCTGCCACGAGACCCAGGCCACGGCGCCGACCGACGAGCACTTCGCCCTGGCCATGCGCCGCGAGCCGGTCGTGCCCGCGCCGCCGCCCTGGGGCACGCGCCCGATCAGCTTCCTGCGCGAAGTCCAGCCGATCCTCGATGCGCACTGCGTCGAGTGCCACAGCGGGATGAAGCCGGCCGCGGGGCTCGACCTGTTCGGCGGCCTGACGTCCGGCGGCCGCACCACCGACTACGGGCGCAACGTCGCGTTCGACAGCCTCATCGCGCGCCGGCTCGTCGCGTGGTCGCCCGTGCAGGGCGACGCCGCGGTCACCCGGCCGCTCCAGTTCGGCTCGCACCGGAGCAAGCTGGTCGAGGTGCTTCGCCAGGGCGCGTGCGGCCGCAGGGCCAGGCTCAGCGAGGAAGAGTGGTACCGGCTGGTCGCGTGGATCGACGCCAACGCGCCGTACCACGACGGCTTCGCCAACAAGCGGCCGCAGGAGCCGCCCTACGACCTGGCCGGGGATGGGGCCCTGCGGGAGCGGCTCCTCCAGGTGCACTCCCCGCGTTGCGGCGGCTGCCACCGGGTCGAACAGGCCGTGCGCCTCGACTGGATCAGCGTGCTGGAGCCCGAGCAGAGCCTGATGCTCGTCGCCCCGCTGGCCAGGTCGGCCGGGGGAACCGAGAAGTGCGGCCAGGCCGTGTACGCCACGCGCGACGACCCGCAGTACCGGGCCGCGCTGGGGGCGATCGAGGCGGCGGTCGCCAGGGCCATGCGGCGGCCGCGCCGCGATCTGAAGGCCCTGGACTGAACGCCGGGTCGCCGCGAGGGGCTGCCCACGGGCCGCCGGGCGTCGTGTCCGGGGCCGCGGGTGTTTCCTCCTCACCACTGCTCCGCGATCCGGGTTTCATCCTCGACCGAGGTCTCGTAGTAGTAGTGGCTGCACGGGATGAAGATCTTCTTCTCGACCTTCTCGCCGTCGAGGTACTTGATGAAGGCCTCGACCGTGCCCTTGGCCATCTTGCGGGGGAACTGCTGGGGCGAGTCGTAGAGCTTCTTCTCGAACACGGCCTGCTTGCCGGCCGGCGAGGCGTCGAAGGCCACGATGGTGATCTGGTCGGCCTTGCCCGCCTTTTTCACCGCCGCGTGCGCGCCCAGCCCCGAGGGGTCGTTGATGGCGAAGATGCCGACGATGTCCGGGTGGGCCTGGAGGATGTCGGTGGCCACGGCGTAGCCGTCGTTGCGGTTGCCCTTGCCGGAAAGCTCGGTCACGATCCGAAGCTTGCTGTCGTGTTTCTTCAGGTGCTCCTTGAACCCGTCCACGCGGAGGATGCACGAGGTGACCTCGGGATAGGAGATGATGGCGATCTCCCCCTCGTCGCCGGTGGCCTTCATCATGCTCTCGGCCGCCAGCGTGCCGCCCTGGAAGTTGTCGCTGCCGATGTGCGAGACGATCATCTCCCGGGCCTCGGGGTCGGTGACCTGCACGTCGTAGGTGAACACGGGGATGCCGGCCGCGTGAGCCTTCTTGACGCCCTCGCCCGCCGCGCGGGAATCGACCGGGTTGAGGAAGACGGCGTCGAAGTCCTGGGCGACGAAGTCGGCGAGCTGGCTGTTCTGCTTGGCCGGGTCGAGGTTGCCGTCGAGGCTGACGACCTCGTAGCCGTACCTGGCCGCCTCCTCGGTCATCACGTTGGAGATGAGCTTGAAGAAGGGGTTGGTCAGGTCCATGCAGGTGACGCCGATCTTGCCCTTCACCTCGGGCTTCTTCGAGCCGGCCTCGCCGCCGCCGTCCGGAGACTGGGAACAGGAGGCCGCCGCCAGAAGCGCGGCCAGGGCCGCGCTGAGCCGTGCATTGCGTTTCATCGTTTCTCCCTTCTGGGGTTGGCCCGTTCACGGGCGTTGCGCTGTCTTGCCAGCCACGCGCCGAGCGTGGCACTGCTGCGAAGCTTGTCCAGGAGGACGGCGAGAAGGATGACGCCGCCCAGCACGACCTGCTGCGTGTAACTCTCCATGCCCAGGAGGTTCATCCCGTTCTGGATCACGGAGATGATGAAGGCCCCGATCAGGGTGCCGAGGATGCGGCCCGACCCGCCGGCCAGGCTGGTGCCGCCGACCACCACGGCCGCGATCACGTAGAGCTCGAACATCACGCCCATGTTCGGCGTGCCGGCGTTGAGCTGCGAGGCCTGGATGCATCCTCCCAGCCCGGCCGCCAGGCCGCTGACCGCATACACGAACACGATGACCAGGGCCACGGGCACGCCGGAGAGCCGCGCCGCCTGCTCGTTGCCGCCCACCGCATAGATATAGCGCCCCATGCGGGTGTGCGACATGAACACGTGGGCAACCGCGTAGAGCACGGCCAGGAGCAGCACCGTGTTGGGGACGCCCAGCGAGCGGCCCTGCCCCAGCCACGACATGGCCTCGGGCACCTGGTAGATCGAGAAGCCGCCGGTGATCATGAAGGCCAGGCCCCGGGCCATCATCATGACGGCCAGCGTGGTGATGAACGGCGGGACCTTGAAGCAGGCGACCAGCAGGCCGCCCAGCGCGCCCACCAGCCCGCAGGCCGCGGTGCCCGCGAGGAACCCCGCGAGCACGACCCACCCGGGCGCCTCCAGCCCGCCCAGGTGTTTCATCACCACCGTGCCGATGACCGCGGAGAGGGCGATCAGGCTGCCCACCGAGAGGTCGATGCCTGCGGTGACGATCACCATCGTCATGCCGATGGCGATCACGGCGATGACCACGATCCGATCGACGATCGCCAGCAGGTTCGACTGCTTGAGGAAGTCGGGCCACAGATACGGCTGCGGCACGAGCAGGTCGTAGCCCGACAGGGCAGGGTGGGTCTCGGGGATCCGCTCCAGCACGCGCCACGGGACCGCGTCGCCGGAGGCGACGACGGCAGCGAGCCCCCGGTCCCCGGCGGCCAGACCGTCCAGGGCGGCGCGCAGGTCCGCCGGCGTGCCCACGACGATCCGTGCGCCGGCGAATCCGGCGTCGGCCAGCTTCGGCCCCAACAGCTCGGCCAGGTCGGCCGACGGTGTCCTCTCCGCGCCGACGACCAGGATCACGTCGTCTTCGTCATAGCCCCGGGCGATCCGCCGCAGCAGTTGCTCGGCGGCCGCCTCGCCGCCGGGCGTCTGCCGCTTGACCGTCAGCAAGCTGAACAGGACGCACAGGGCGATGAGGACGACGATCATGCCGTAGTCGGTGAGGAGGCGGGGCATGGGGGGTGGGGTTATTGGGTTGTTGGGTTCTTGGGTTATCAGTTATTGGGACATCGGGTGCTGCGGCGCTCGGCGCCCGGTTGCCGGTAACCCAAAAACCGACAACCCAAGGACCTAGTGTTCTGATTCAGAGTTAGCGGAACCTATGGAGGGTTGTGGGGTTTCATC
>CAYSUS010000065.1:0-42679 GCA_964434165.1 uncultured Pirellulales bacterium | reverse complement strand
TGGCAAACTCCGCCAAGGTCACGAAACACCAACCCCAAGCGCACAACGCGTGCGGCTCGGCTGCGGGAGCCGCCGCGACTCTTGCCATCGAACGCGGAGCAAGTAAAATGAGGGCCGAAGGGGATTTGCGGCCGCTTGCAGCCCGGACCTGCTAAAGTGCCATCGCTTCCCTCGGTCCTGAGGACGTGCCTCCTCCAGCGACGGGCGGCGATCCAACTTGAACCAAGCATGCCGCGACCGCCCTCGGGCGCCCGTCGCGGTTTTTTCGTTCTTGAGATTGCTCCGATCCCGACGCGGTCCCGCCACCTCCGACCTCCGACCTCCGCACGACTTATGAGCACTGAATTGAAGCGGGAGGGCCAGCCCAGCGCAGCCTCCATCCCCCGCGGCTTCTCCACCCTCGCGGTCCACGCGGGCGAGCAGCGGCAGAAGCCCTGCAACGCCATCACCGACGCGATCTACTGCGCGGCCACCTACACGTTCCCCGACACGGAGTCGGTGATCGAGTATGTCGAGAAGAGGCTGCCGCGCGAGGAATACGGGCGCTACGGCAACCCGGGCGAGAAGGTGGCCGAGGCCAAGCTCGCGGCCCTGGACGGCGGCGAGGCCGCCGTGCTCTACTCCACCGGCATGTCGGCCGTGGCCGGGCTGCTGATGGCACTGCTCGAGTCCGGCGACGAGGTGGTGCTGTTCGACGAGTGCTACCACCGCTCGCGCGAGTTCTGCACCAAGGTCCTGGGTCGATTCGGCGTGGTCACGCACCAGGTGCCGGCCGGCGACTACGAGCAGATGGAAGCACGGGTCAACGAGCGCACCAGGCTGCTGATCAGCGAGTCGCCGACCAACCCGCACTTGAGCGTGGTCGATCTGGAGCGGTTCGTAGACATCGGCCAACGCCACGACGTCGAGACCCTGATCGACGCCACGCTGGCCACGCCCTACAACCTCCGCCCGATCGAGTACGGCGTGGACTACGTGCTCCACTCCTGCACCAAGTACCTGGCTGGCCACAACGACATGCTGGGCGGCGTGATTGTTGGCTCGGCGGAGAAGCTGGAACCGGTGCGCAAGCTCCGTGGCGTGACCGGCATGATCAATGGCCCGCACAACATCTACCTCCTGCTGCGTGGCCTGAAGACCTTCGAGCTCCGCATGCAGCGGCACAACGAGAACGGCCAGGCCGTGGCCGAGTTCCTCGACGGTCATCCTCGCGTCGAGCGCGTCTATTACCCCGGACTCCCCAGCCATCCGTACTACGAGATCGCCCGGGCCACGATGCGGGGCTTCGGGGGGCTGGTCACGTTTCAGGTCAAGGACGCGGGCGATGTCGAGACCTCGGCCGTAGTGGATGCCGTGCGCATCCCGCGGATCGGGCCAAGCTTGGGCGGGGTGGAGTCGCTCATTGAGCAGCCGACCCACATGAGTTACCACGACTTCACGCCCGAGGCCCGGCGCGCCGTCGGCATCCACGACAACATGATTCGCCTGGCTTGCGGCATCGAGAACGCGGAGGACCTCATCGAGGACCTGCGCCAGGCCTTGGCCCGCTGAAAGGGATCGTCGCGCCAGTGGCGCTCCACCGTGGGAAACCCCCGGTCGCCGAGCCCGACCGTGTCGGCCCGGAGCAGGGTGGGCGTGTGACCTTTGGACCCGGGCGGGCCAGTTCGGCGTTTTCCCCCGCCCGCTCTCTTCAATCTTCTCACACCCACTAGGACCGCCCCCATTCTCCTGGACCACAAGAGGGGGCCGTCTCGCACTCTCGGCAATCTAGGAAGACTTTTCGGAAAAAACCGACTTTGACGGAAGTTCTGGTCGGGCAAGTCCGATACTTCGTGCCGGACCCAAGCCATTCGGCGCGGTCCGACAGCCTTTCCTTTCGTGTCGAGGTGAATCACGATGAAACCCCTGATTCGCACCGTGTCAGGCATGTTGTTCGGCGCCTGGGCCGTGCTGGCTCTGGCCGGCGACTTGGCGGCCCAGACCCATCCTGCCACCCCCTGGGCCAGCGTCCAGGCCGGTGTCTCCCCGGCAACTGCGGGCACAGGCGGATGGCACGCCAAGGGAGCGAGCCGGACGACGGCCGCGGCCCAACCCACCCAGCCCACGCCCTGGCCGGCCGCACCGCAGCCGATGTCGGCCTGGCCGACGGACGGCGTTCGCGTTGCGCAGCAGAACCCGGCCGCTGGCCGTTCGGGCCCGCCTGCCCCGCCGAACGGCCCTGACACGGGACTCGACGAGTACCCGGACCTGAGCAGCGGAGCTCCGCCTGCCCAGTCCGCGCCGCAGCCGATGGTCCAGGCCCCGGCCGACGCCACCATGATGCCGGGCACCGGCTACCCGCCCGAGGCGCCAGTCGCAAGTAACGGCTACCCGTACGAGGTGGCGCCGGGGTATCCCGGCGGCAGCGTGATGGCCGGAACGTCCTTCGACGGCATGTGCGATCCTTACGGCGCCTGCGGCCCGTACGGCGATCCCTGCGGCAACCCGTGCCAATGGGCGCCGGGGGCCTTCTGGGGCCATCACCCGCCGATCGGCTGGCTCCGCGATCTCTCGCTGTTCGCCGGGGCACACGGGTTCAAGGGCCCCGTGGACGGCGGCCAGAACGGCAACTTCGGCATTCATGAAGGGGTCAACTGGAGCAGTCCGCTCGGCGATCCCTGGGGGGTGGGCTTCCAGATCGGCTTCCAGGCGGTGCACAGCAACTTCCAGGGCTACTCGTTGCGCCTTCAAGACCTCAACCCCCTGGAGATGCCGGCCGGCGGGGTGGAAACGCAGACCATCGTCGTGCCCAAGGGCGACCGCGACCAGACGTTTTTCACGGCCGGGCTGTATCGCCGCGCGCCGATGGGCGGGCTCCAGTGGGGTATCGCCTTCGACATGATGCACGACTCCTACTACTACACGGCCGACGTCAAGCAGATGCGCGCGGAGCTTAGCGCGGTCTGGCCCGGCTGGCGCGAGATCGGCTTCTGGGGAGCCTTCGGGGTCGGCAGCGAGCGGGTCACCGAGACCTTCACCTACCGCGTGGTCGGGGGCGGGGACCAGTCCGTCGACATGGACTTCACCCTGGAGCCGACCGATCAGTTCAACTTCTTCTACCGGCAGTACTTCCAGACCGGCGGAGAAGGGCGGATGTGGGCGGGCTTCACGGGCAACAGCGACTTCGTCTTCGGCGGCGACGTTTGGCTGCCGCTGGCCACCCACTGGGCCATCGAGACCAGCGCCAACGTGCTCATCCCCAGGGAGACCGGCGAAGCGCGGCAGCGCGAGCAGGCGTGGAGCGTGATGACCCAGGTCGTGTGGTACCCGGGCCGTACCGCCCGGGCATCGCGAGGCTATCCGTTCCGTCCCGTCTTCGGCGTGGCCGACAACTCGGTGTTCCTCGTCGATCGGCAAGCCAACTGAACACCGGAGCGCGATCCCGGCACGCAAGGCAATCTAGCAAGCACGATTCCGGGCGAAACGGATTTCGTCCTGCGAAGTGAGGGCCGCAACCGCGGCCCTTTCGCTTTCTTGAAGGCCAGCCCCGAGCGGGACGGCGGCATCCACCGGCCTTGAGGAGACTCGCCCCAGAACCGAGCAGCCGGGAGCCGGATGCCGCCCCGGCTCCCGGCCCCGGCAGTCCCACCCTCCTGGGCCCTCGTCCAATTTCATCGGGGCTGGGGAGTGCCGGCCTGTCAGCCGGGATCGGATTGCGGATCACCCCAGCTAAGACTGGACTCCCGCCGGGGCGTCCTGCCAGCCCGGCAATTCAATCCGCGCAAAGAAGACCCGATGCGAGGGAGCCTCGTCGTCCGGCGCCTCGGCACCTGGGCTCTCGCAGGCCGCGCGCTGAGTCCGGGGAGGCTCCGCATCGGGCGCCGCGGCGTCGTCGGGCTCTTCCACTAGCTCGCCGCGAAGGATCTTCACGCCTTTTGGGGCCTGAATGCCGATTCGCACTTGGCTGCCGCGCACACGGAGGACCGTCACCGTGATCGAGTCGCCGATCCGCACTCCTTGGTTCGTCTTCCTGGTTACGACGAGCATGCCGTGCTCCTTTCTGTTCCCCCTGCGTCCGTTGCCCCATCCGCGGAGGAAGCGAAGCAGACGGCGTGCCGAAATGCCGCGAAGAAGGCGGCCCGCCCCGCAAGCTCAATCTTCAAAACGACTTGCTGCAGCCGATCCCCCACCGGCGGAGGCGGGCCTACGTGTACAGATTTACAATCTCCGTCATCGGCGACCGCCTACCGCGCCAGCGGATCGGGCTTGCTGCCTTCGGGGATGAGTCCGGCCTGCTTCTCCAGGCCGTACTGCGTGGCGTAGAGCATGGCCGCCGGTCCGCAGGTCTGCGGCACGGTGAACTCGCTGTAGATCTCCGCGAAACGGTCCCAGACGTCGCGCCAGCTTCGCCACAGGGGCCAACGCTCGCCAGTGTGCAGCCGCAAGGGCGGGCCGATCCCGTAAATGGCGATGCCCTTGACCGTCCTGCCTGACATGTCCCGCTCCGGCTGCTCGTAGAGGAACCAGCTTATCTCGGGCCGCCGCGGAGGGCGGTAGCCCATGCCGGTGATCAGCGTCTTGGAGAGCGGGTTGGCGCCCAGGTGCCAGTCGGCGTTCAGGCACGCCGCGTCGAGGTACTTCTGCGCGCCAGTGAGGGCATGCGCCCGCAAGAGGAGGTCGCCGTGGTTGACCGCCTGGCACGCGCCCCACCCGCAGGCGGTGCCCTGGCCGTTGCCCATTCGGTAGGCCGCCTCCTCGGTGGCGGCGACCTTCTTGTCGGCCTGCTGGAGCAGACGCCGGCGGAGCTCGGCCCGTAGCTCCGCATCGACCAGCGCGTCGTCGCACATCAGATACGGCCACCACCGCATTTCCTGCCTGCTCCAGTGCAACAGCTCGCGGCGGTTCTCAAGAAGGAACTCGTTGTACCGCCGGTCGCCCGTGGCCCGGAGCAGCTCGGCCGCGGCCCAGGTCACGGCCGGCTTCCACAAGTGCCACCGCTTCTGGTGCTTCTGGAGTGGGACCGCGGTCGTGGTGTGTTCCTTCCACACGTCCTCGGGGCTGCGGTCCCTGGCGTAGTCGAAGGACTTCTTGGCCGCGGCCAGGTAGCGATCGGCCTTGGCCGCGTCGTACTTGCGGATCAGGCGCGAGAACTGCGCGGCCACGGCGGCGAAGGTGGGCGTCGATTCCCGCGCCGGCGGCAAGAGGCCGTACGGCGGCATCGGGGCTTGCTTCTCGCCCTCGATGTTCTGCGTGCGCGCGTCGCAGTGGTTGATCCGCCCTAGCGGGACCGCTCCGCTCTCGTATTGATGCTCCAGGTAGAACGACAGCCCCCACGCGGCCTCGTCGAGCAGGTCGGGCACGCCGTTGCCGCTCTCGGGCAGGTCGAGGTCGCCGTCGGCGAACGCCTGGGGGTGCATCTCGTAGGCCGCCAGAATCTGGGCCGTGGCCGGGAGGTGATACGTGAAGGTGTCGAAGTCGGCCGCGTCGTGGTAGCCGCCACGGAACGAGCGCTTCCTCTCGCTCCGCTTGGGTACGTAGTGGGCGTGCTCGTCGCGGTTGCCCGGGCTGTGGTGGATCGCGCCGGGCCCGGCCAGGAAGTTGCCGCTCTCCCAGATCTCCGTGTGACACGGCGGTTTCTTCACCCAGGTCCACGGCTCCCCGAGCTCCTGACCGCACCGCTGATGGAAGAACGCCCGCATGGTGTGGTAATAGAGCGCGTGGATGCCCGCCCCGCCCACGCGCAACGTCTCGGACCGTGCGAGCCCGGGGATGCGAATGTGGTAGGCCCCCGGCTTCAAGGCCGAGATGTCCATCGCATGCACGTCCTCACCGCTGTTCTTGTCGCCGGCCCGGCGCAGGGTGATCTTCCCGGACAGGACCTCTTGGCCCGACTTCTCGTCGATGACCTCGAACCGCGCAAGTCCGCGGTACTCGACCGTGCCGAGGTCGCCGGCCCACCAGCCGAGATACGCGTAACGCCGCGCGGCCATGGCCGAGTAGGCCACCTGGTTGATCTTGATGACCTTGGTGGTGGTCTTCTTCTCGTCGTAGTCGAGCGTCAGCTCGTACTTGAATCGCGAGTCCCTGTCCCCGGCCGTGACGGCTTCGACCTTGTAGGTGTGGCCCGACTTGAGTGGCTGCGGCAGGACGAGGAAGTAGTCGTGCCAGTGGATCGTGTTGACGAACAGGGCCCACATGGTCCTGGCGTTCATGCAGTTGCGGCCCTCGTAGCTCAACCGGCCCACGCGCTGGGGATGGAGGCCGTCACGGTACGTCGGATCGGTGGGGCTGGTGATGCGAAACGCCTCGGGCTTCTGGAAATCGCCCGGCCCGCCCAGCGCGCGCACCGCCGGCTCGTTGCCCGGGTCGAGGGCGCCCGTAACGCCGCCGTCGAGCGTCACGGAGAGCATGTCCGGGCGGATCAGCTCCACGCTGCGCATCCCTTCGATCCAGCCCTCTTTGTTGGCCATCTCCCGCGCCTCGGTGGCCAGGCGGACCTTGGCGTCGTCGTTTCCGTTGTCGGCTTGGGCTATATGAGGCACAAGGAACGCGATGACCGCGCCAAGCACCGCGTCTAGGAGAGGGGGAAGGCCGTGGCAACGTCGCGAGCCGCGCAACGCGGGTCTGCCGTGTTTCACAAGGATGCCTCCCGTAGATGGATGTCGTGGAACGGACCCGTGCCAGGGTACGTTGAGCCGGCACGCGCAGCAAGCGTCGGGCAGCGCCCGAGTTCGATACCGTGCGGCCGGATTCCATTGCGCCGCTGGCGCGGCTTGAGGGGGGGGCTGGGCGGCCAAAACGTAAGGCCGTGGGCGTGAGCCCACGGAATGGGAGCGGCCACGAACACCTCCCTCGCCGCGCTCGCCGCGACACTGTGCCGCCAACCCAACCGCCACTCCGCACGACGGCGCCGCGGTGGAATCTGGACAGGCACGCTCCGTACGATCGGCTCGCCCCTTTTGGCGGTTGCGGGCGTGTGATATGATTCCCTACGAGGGATGCGGATTAGCAGTGGTGGCCCGTTTTTTCTCACGTACCCGCTTCGACCCGGCCGAATGGAGTAGCCGCGGTGCCCGGCGGTGCGGATGCGTTGGGCTCCACCCTGTCAGTCCCCGGACCGCGTGCTGTCCACGTCGGTCCTGATTCCCGAACCTCAACGGCATCAAGGGGTTCGGAGAGGAGCATCCCGAGCCTAGCACCCCTAGCTCAATTGGATAGAGCACCGGTCTACGGAACCGGAGGTTACAGGTTCGAGCCCTGTGGGGTGTACTGACTTACGGCGATCGCCTGGTACCGGAGTATGCGATCTCCTAAGTACCGTCGCCGCCCTGACCGGAACACCGGCTTTGTCGAGTGGCGTGGCCGGCGGTACCACTTCCCCGGCCGTTACGGCTCTCCGGAGTCCCTGAAGGCCTACCATGACTTCTGCCGCCAGAATCTCAATCAGAAGGCCCCTGTCGTATCGTCTGCGGGCCCCGTGCCCACGATAGCGGTCCTTGTCCGGGCCTACCTCGACCACGCCCTGAGCTACTACGGAGCGGGCCAGGAGTACGATCACTTCCGCAGCCTGGCCGCGATCCTGCTGCGCGAGGCGGGAGACTGCCCGGTCGAGGAGTTTGGCCCCCAGCGGCTTGCCCGAATCCGCGAGGCCGCCATCACCGGAAGCTGGATCCGGCCAGGCGAGCGTTACCGGGCGTGGAGCCGGATGCACACCAACCGGCAAGTCAACCGGATTCGCCGCATGTTCAAATGGGGGGTTTCGCAGGAAGTGGTTTCGGCGGCGGTCTTGACCGGCCTCCAAGCCCTGGAGCCGCTCCGCGCGGGCAAGACGCTGGCCCGGGAGACCGAGCCGGTCGCCCCCGTGCCCGTGGAGCACGTGTACGCCTGCCAAATGGTCGCCACCCGGGTCCTGGCCTGCCAGCAGTTCGTCTCGATGGTCCAACCACATTTCGAGCGCCGCCTCCCCATGGGGGTCATCGACAATCCGGCCGAAGTAACGATGCCGGCCGCGGGCTTTCTTGCACCAGTACCCGGACGGGTGCTTCCAAAGTGGGAAATCGGGCCGCGATTTTCACGGCTTTGCGGCAGAGCGCCGCTTGGTAGAATCTCTCACGGTGACGCCTCCCATTCAGGTGTCGCCCATCGCCCCGCGGAGCACCACGTCCGGCGGGGTTCTTTGTTGGGCAGGTGTAGAGCGGGTGTAATATCGGCCCTGTCAGGCCAGTCCGGGAACGTCAATACCCCCGGTAGACACGGGGACAAATGAGAATCCTCAGTCTTCAGTCCGGCAGCAACGGAAACTGCATCTACGTGGAAGGCGGCGGCGCGAAGGTCCTGTTGGACGCGGGCATCTCGGGGGTGCAGGCCGAGACGCGCCTGGCCGCGCGGGGCCGCGACATCCGCCAGGTCGATGCCGTGCTGATCTCCCACGACCACAGCGACCACGTGCGCTCGCTGGGCATCTTCCAGCGCAAGTTCGGCATGGCCGCTTTCCTCACCGAGCGGACGCTCGCGGCCGCCTCTCGGTGGCATCGCCTCGGCACGCTCGGCGAGGTCCGGTTCTTCACGCCGGGCACCGCGCTGCGCTTCGGCGGGTTGACGGTCGAGTCGATTGCGACCCCGCACGACGGAGAAGAGGGCGTGGCCTTCGTGCTCGACGACGGGGAGAAGCGGCTGGGCGTTCTGACCGATTTGGGCCACGCCTTCGACGGCCTGGAGCGACTGATCTGCTCCCTGGACGCCGTGCTGCTGGAGAGCAACTACGATCCGGAGCTGCTAACCTGCGGCCCGTATCCGGATTGGCTGAAGCGGCGGATTCGTGGGCCCGGGGGGCATCTGTCCAACCGCGAGGCCGCCCGTCTCCTGCGATCGGCCGCGAGGGAGCGGCTCGCGTGGGCGTGCCTGGGGCATCTTTCGGAGCAGAACAACTGCCCGGACCTCGCCTTGCGCGCACATCGCGACTTGCTGGGCGACGATCTGCCGCTCGTGGTGGCCGATCGCTACCAGGTGGGCGAGCTGCTCGATGTATGACGGATCCGCGGGGAGCGGGGCGCAGGCCGCCTCGCGGGAACCAAGCGCCACGGAGGGAGGCGTGATCGGTGTTCGGGTTTGGTGATACGGTCAGGTTCTGCGGCTTCGGGCCGTCGCGGCTACTCGAGCGCACGGGGGCAGTCTCGTTCGAGGTTGAGGTGGACTCCTCGCCCAAAGAGACGCGGGCGCGCATTCGCCGCCACGCACCGCCCTCGCCCGGCGTGTACGGGATGATCGACATCGAGGGCGAGCTGGTCTATGTGGGCAAGTCCAAGTCGCTTCGCAGTCGGCTTGTGACCTACTTCTCCGCGGGCGCGGACAACACCAAGGCGCGGCGGATCGCGCGGCGCGCGGTGCGCTTGGTCTGGGAGCCGCACGCGCACGAATTGGCCGCGCTGGTGCGCGAGCTGGAGTTGATCCGGCGGTTCCAGCCGCGACTGAACGTGCAGGGGCAGCCGGGGCGGCGCGGCTTGGGCTGGCTCTGTCTGGGGCGCGGTCCCGCGCCGCACGCCTACTTCTCCGTACGGACGCCGGCGAGTGCGGAGCGGGTCTTCGGACCGTTTCGGGCCGGACGCCGCGTGCAGCGGGCCGCGCGCGTAGTGAACGAGTGCTTCCGCCTCCGCGGCTGCCGGGGCCGCGCGCAGATCGTATTCTCGGATCAGGCCGAACTGTTCCCCGCCGCACGCCAGCCGCGATGCCTCCGCCACGAGTTGGGCGCGTGCATGGCCCCATGTGCGGCGGCGTGCACGGGGACGGAGTACCACCGGGCGGTCGAGGCGGCCGGCCGTTTCCTGGACGGGAGGGACGTCGGCATCGTGACGGAGATGGAGTCGGCCATGCACCGGGCCGCACGCCAGCGGCGCTTCGAGCAGGCCGCCTATCTGCGCGACCGCTGGAAGGCTCTGGCCGGACTGGCCGACCACCTGGCCCGTCTCCACGAGGCCCGGCAGCGCTACACCTTCGTATACCCCGCGGCGTGCGGCGAGGGGCGGTCGCTGTGGTACCTGGTGCGCGAGGGCCAGATCGTCGCGGTTCACCCTGCGCCCCGCGATCGCGAATTGGCCGCGCAAGGCCTCGGTCTGCTTGGCGAAGTGTACGGCCGGCGGACCGCCGCCACCGCGGAGCTCCGCGCCGAGGATCTCGATGGCCTGCTCCTGGTCGCCTCCTGGTTCCGCCGCAACCCGGGCGAGATGCAGGCGGCGATCTCCCCGCGCAAGGCGCGGCGCGTGTGCCGCCGGTTGCTTGTGGATCGGGCGATCCCCTGCCCCATGCCCTGATCGCCGCGCCGAAGCCGGAAGGTCAAGGCAGGCTCGTCGACGATGGTGCCGAGTCACCACGCGAGTTACACTGATCCGGACGCTGTCTCGGAAACCTGTGATTCGATCGAAAGGAGATGCACCGATGAGAGCTGTCTCACTTCTGGTAGGCGGGGCGGCCGTGCTGCTGGGGGCACTTGCCGCGGGAGCGGCCGCATGCGATTTCGAGAAGGCCAGGACCGGTTCCTTGCCGGAGGGCTGGGTGGCGGCCAAGACCGGGACCGGGCAGGGATCCGAGTGGAAGGTGATCGAGGACGCGTCGGCCCCCAAGGGAGCCAAGGTCCTAGCCCAGGTCTCCCTCGACGGCCCGAAGCCGGTCTTCAATCTCTGCGTGGACGAGCGATCGAGGCTCAAGGACGTCGATCTGAGCGTGGCCTTCAAGGCCGTGCGCGGCAAGATCGACCAGGGCGGTGGGCCAGTCTGGCGCTACCAGGACGAGAACAACTACTACACCTGCCGCATGAATCCGCTGGAGGTCAACTACCGCGTCTACAAGGTCGTGGACGGCAAGCGGATTCAGTTGGACAGTGCACGTGTGCCCCTGGACGACGACGAGGAGCCGGAGGACCTGACGGGCAAATGGCACACAATCCGCGTCGTGCACCGGGGAGAGAAGATCCGCTGCTATCTCAACGGCAAGCCGCTGCTGGAAGCCGACGACGGCACCATTACCAAGGCCGGCAAGATCGGCCTTTGGACGAAGGCCGACGCGGTCACGTCGTTCGACGATCTGCGCACGGTTCCGGCGAAGTAGCAGCGGGCGGCATCTCTCAAACGGCACATGTGGTCGGTCGTCTTTTCGCATGGCGGCGCTCGCCGCAGAGGCGTTCGGCATCCTGCCGGCGGCGATTCGCTCCGGGCCGGCACCTGCCCTGGGGGGCGGACGCTGCGCGGGGGGAATTGCTTGACACGGCATACTCGCTTGGGTATTACCATACTTCCGAGGGCTGATGGATTCCCAGAGAGTAACGCTTCTCTAGGGGGGGGAGACGTGGCAGCGGGCTTCGACCCCTACTACACGTGGCTGGCCATTCCGCCGGAGGATCAGCCGCCGACTCCGTACCGCGTTCTTGGCGTCCGCCCGTTCGAGGACAACGCGGAGGTGATCGAGCACGCCGCCGACCAGCGGATGGCACACCTTCGTGCGATCCGGGCGGGCAAGCACGTCGATCTGGCGCAGCGGCTGCTCAACGAAGTGGCGGCCGCGCGGATCGTACTGTTGAACCCCAAGAAGAGGGCCGTGTACGACGCGGCCTTGCGCGAGAAGCTCGAGGCCGAGTCGAGCCAGGGTGAAGCGAGCGCCGAGGTCTCCACGGCGCTGGGGAGCTTTCTCGACCTGGTCGGAGCCGAGAAGCACTTGTTGCCGCATCAGTCCGGCATCGGACGGCGAGGCACACGCGCGCATCCGGGCAGCTCCGCGGCGTGCGCCGCGCGCCCGCATCCGAGCCGCGACGAGCAGCGGCTGAAGCTGGCCATCTACGCGATCTCGGCCACGGCCGCGTTGCTGCTTGTCGCCATCGGCGTCGCATGGATCGTGCGCTCCTCCTCGGGGAGCGGACCGGCCGACGCGGCCACGGCCGCCCTGGTGTTCGACTGGCCCCCGCAGGAAAGGAAGGGGCTTACGCTCCATGTGGACGATCGACCGGTGGAGGTCAAGAAGACGGGCCCGTTGGTGTGCGAGTGCAAGGCGGGCACGCACCGCGTGGTTGCCGTCCGCGAGGGGTATAAGCCGTTGGAGACCACGGTGGAGGTCAAGCCGGGCGAGCGGCACACGGTCTCGGCCGCGTGGGAGTCTTATTCCTACGTGAGCCTCCGGTGGCCTTCGGCGGATCGCCGCGGCGCGCGGCTGACACTCGACGGAGACCGGGTCTCGTTGCGGTCCTCCCTGGTCCGGACCGACAGCGACGAAGTCCGCCTGGCCGTGGACGCCGGGGCCCATCGGATTCGCATCGAGCGGCCGGGATACGAATCCTACGAGCAGGAGGTCCAGGTGCTGGAGGCCGACACTCGGACCCTCCGCCCCGAGTTCAAGCAGGTGGCCGGCGCGGGACTCGGCGAGGGCGAGGGCGAGGGCTCGGACGACGACGAGCGCTCGCTGTCCGACCTGATGCCCACCGTGCCGGACGACGGGTCGAAGGGCGATCCGACCTTGACGGGCGACCCCGAGGTCGGCTCCGACACGTGGACCGTTCCCGAGAGAGCCGATGAGGAGCGGATCGCAGGCCAGTTGGACGACGTCTTCCGTACGGGCGAGGCCACGACCGAGTCGGCCAAGGCGGCGACCGCGCGCATGATGCTGGCGGCCGAGCGCAAGTACCGCTCCAACCCGCACGAGCGGTACGTGTTGTTGAAGCGGGCCATGAGCCTGGCGGCGCAGGGGGGCGAACCGGACCTGGCCCTGGAAGCGTGCGACATGATCGCCGCGGATTACGACGTGGACGCCTTGCGCTTGAAGGCCGCCGCGGTCGAGGCGCTCGTGGAGACGGCTTCCACGTCCAACCAGTTCAAGGGGCTTTGCGAGACGGCCAGAGGCGTCACCTCGCAGGCCCTGGCCGAGGAGGAATACGACCTGGCATCTGAATTGGCCGACCGGGTGTACCAGGCCTGCTCCAGGTCGCAGGGCCGCGCGTACCGGAAGGAAGCCTACGATTGGCGCGCCCGATTGCAGGATGTGATCCAGGAGCACAAGGAGTTGGAGAGCGCCCTTGCAGCGCTTGAGAAGAAGCCGGACGATGTCGGGGCCAACCAGGTCGTCGGCGCGTGGTATTGCCTTCGCCGCGGAGACTGGGAGAGCGGCCTGGTGTATCTCGCGCAAGGGACCGACGAGCCCTTGCGACGCATGGCCCGGCGCGAACGGGACTCCCCGCCGCGCGAGGCCGCGGAGCAGATCGCCCTGGCCGACGCCTGGTGGGACCTCGCCGAGCAGCGCAAAGGGGACCAGCGCAGCGCGCTGATGCTGCGCGCGGGGCACTGGTACCGTCAAGCCCGGGCGGGCACGTCGTCCACGGTCATCCAAGAGAAGGCCAGCCAGCGACTGGCGACGATCGACAAGATCGAGCCCCCGCTGGGCAGCGCCGGCTCGTCCGCCCCGCGCCTGGGGCAGCGGATCGCGCCGTGCAAGTGGGTAGATCTCCTGGAGTTCGTCAACACCGACCGCGACGCCCTTGAGGGGGAGTGGCGTTTCGAGGAAGGCCGGCTCGTGGGGACGTCTCCGCCGGGCGACACCGATACCGACTCGCGAACGCGGATCGTTCTGCCGGTCATCGTCGAAGGCAGTTACGACCTTGATCTCGGGTTCTCCGCAGGGCGCGGCGGCGACACCCCGGTGGCCCTCGTGCTTCCCGTGGCCGACCGCCACTGCGCCGCGATTCTCATGGGCTGGCAGGGAAACGCGAGCGGGCTGGAGCGGATCGAGGGAAAAAGTTCGAAGGAGGCCGGCACGATGGTCTCCACGCTCCTCGAGGCCGAGCGCACGTACCGCGTTTCGGTTCAGGTCCGTTTGAGCAAGGAACGGCTGGAGATTCGCGTCTCCCTCGACGGCGAGCCCCATTTGCAGTGGTCCGGAACCCCCGACCTCCTCGACGTTTCGCCGCAGTTCCGCATGCCGGAGCGGGGGCGCCTGGGGCTGGCTGTCCGGGAGTGCCAGACGCGGTTCGAGGGCTTTCGCTTTCGCCTGGTCCAGGGCACGGCCACGCTCGCCGCTTCGCCTTCGCGGCCGGTCCCGCCGATCATGCCGGAGCGATCCACTGCCGAGACGCCGCATCTCGCCGATGGCAACGCGCTGAGCCCCGTGGCGATCGTGACGGAGCCGGCGGCCATTCCCGGAGTGCGGTCGTGGACGATCGAGACGATCGGATTGCGCGGCGAGGCCCGCTCGCTCTGCTTCCATCCGAGCAACAGCGACCTCCTGGCGACCGGCAGCAGCGATGCCGTGATCCGCATCTGGGACCTCTCCTCCGGCAAGCTCGTCAAGGCCCTACTCGGGCACGCCAGGCGGATCAACGACCTGGCGTGGTCGCCCGACGGCGAGTCGCTGGCCTCCGCCGGCGACGACGGGACCGTGCGGGTGTGGGACGTGGCGACCGGCGAGACGCGGCTCGCTTTGGCGGACCGGGACCATTGGGTTTCGGCCGTGGCGTGGTCGCCCGACGGAAGCACGCTTGCCACGGCGGGTCGCAGCGAGGGGCTCCATTTCTACGACGCGGCAACGGGGCGCCTCGCCGCCGGGATTGCCCGGGACGACTGCGGAGACCATTACCACGTGGCCTGGTCGCCCGACGGCCGCTGGATCGCCTCGGGCGGCTCGAACCGTCGTGTTTCGCTCTGGGACGGCAAGACCTACCGGCACGTGCGCACCATAAGCCTTGACGAAGGGGGGGACTGGTCCGCCGTGGGTTGGACGCCGGACAGCAAGACGCTCATCGTCAGGCACAACGGCGTGCTGTGTTTCTTCGATCCGGGAGAGGGGAAGTTGCGGCGCAAGGTAGGATCGGCCGTCTGGAACTGGGTCGTTTCGCCCGACAGCCGCGCGGTGACGGCCGTCAATCGCGACAAGGCGCCCGAGGTGTTCACCTGGGACATCGCGTCTGGCGATCTGGTGAAGCAGCAGGACCGACCCAAAGCGACTTCCCATCCAGTTGAGTTGGCCGCCTCGGCCGACGGCAGGATTCTGGCGCTCTCGTCGCTTGGCGGCGTGCAGTGGACTCACGCGGACCGCGCGGCAGCACCCCAGTCGCTTGCGCAGCACCCAGGGCCGATCGAGTGGGCCGAGTTCGCCCCCAACGGCCGGTTCCTGGCGTCGGCCGGCCGACGCCGCGCCGCCCAGGTGTGGGACGTGGCCACGGGTCGGCTTGAGGCGCAGCTTGATCCCGACTGGGGGGCGAACGGGTTCGTCCGCTACGTGGCCTGGTCGCCCGACGGCGGCGTGCTGACGGCTTGGGTCGATGCCGGCGAGTTTGGCAACACCGACTCGCGTCTCTATCTTTGGGACGTGCGGTCGGGGGCGGTCCGGAACAAGATCAGCGTCGGCTTCCGCCAACGAACCGCGATCGCCTGGCACCGCTCGGGCAAGGCGATCGCGTATGCCGGCGGCAAGACGCAGTTGATCAACCCGATCGACGGTAAGCGGATCAGCGAGTTGGAGACCGAATCGATCTCCGTGGCCTGGTCGCCTGACGGTCAGAGGATCGCCACCCGGGGCGGGGGCAAGGATGAGGTGTGTATTTACGATCCTGCGTCCGGCCGTCAGGTCCAGGTAATCAAGACGCCGAAGTCGCACGGGCGCGATGGGGCCTTGGCGTGGTCGCCCGACGGGGAGAAGCTCGCTTGCGGCTTCGGCGACAGCGGGGCCTGCATCTGCGACGTGGACCGGGCCACGGTGCTCGTGCGGCTGGAGGGAGGACATACGTCGCCGGTGCGTGGGCTGCTCTGGCTCGACGACGGAAAAACGCTGCTGACCGGTGCGGAGCGCGAGACCTGCGTGTGGGAGGCGGGCACCGGCAAGCCCCTGAGGACCATCGCCGGAGGAGGAGACGTCTTCTCGCCGGACGGGAAGATCGTGGCCCGCCGCGGACGGAGTACGCTGCATCTGCGGGCCGTTGAAGACGGCCGGGCGCGCTGCACGATACTCTCCCTGGCGGGCCAGCAGTACGCCGTCCTTTCGCCCGAGGGCCACTGGCGCGGGTCGCGCAACGCCAAGCGGGAGCTGGTCTGCGTGGTGTGGACCGATGCCGGCCAGGAGACCCTCACTCCCGACGAGTTCTCCAAGAGGTACAATTGGAGGAACTCGCCGAGCGAGGTGAAGGCCTTCTGAGCCGCAGGGCGGCCGGAGGCTCGATGCCTCGCAGGACGGAAGCTGCGGCACTCTCCTTGCGCGGGGGCTCCGTTGGACTCGAAAGCGACTTCCGGATTTCGGCTCTCCTGGCAGATCGGCGAGCGGCCCGCATCGCGGCACTTCGATCAAGCGGAGGTGACGATCGGGCGGGCCAGCGAGTGCGACGTCGTGCTGGCCGTGCCCGGCGTGTCGCGGCAGCACGCGGCGATCCGCCGGGAGACGGCGGGCTGGCGCCTGGTGGATCTCCAAAGCCGGAACGGAACCTTCGTTAACGACCGCCGGGTTGAGCAGTGCCCCCTGTCCGACGGCGACCGGATCAGCCCGGGGCCCGAGAACCAGTTCCCTGTCACCCTCACGTTCCGCAGCGAAGGGGCCGGCTCCTCGGACAAGGACCTCGTGGTCGTGGAAGACCGCGCGGACGGAGGGACGATCGGCCTGACGATCAACGTGGAGGACTACGCCCGGCTTGCGGACGACCAGGCCGGCACGCTGGCGGCCATCGGCGACGCGGCGCGCGGCCGCCGCCCGGGGCCCCCGGTCATCCGCCTGTTCAAGCAGTTGGGGGAGGCCCTGCTCCTCAGTCGCAGCCTGGAGGAGATGCTCGACCGCGTGGTCGATCTGGTCCTGGCGCACCTGCCCGTCAGCCGCGCCCTGGTTTGCCTCTGCGACCCTTCGGGAGAGAACCTGCGACTGGTGGCGGCAGGTCCCCACGGCGCCTCCGGGGGGAAGCACCTGACTCTCAGTCGCAGCATCGTGGGCGCGGCGATTCAGTCGCGCCAGGCCGTCCTGGTGACCGACGCCGCCGCCGATGCGCGGTTCAGCGACTCGGAGAGCATTCGCTCGCTGGCCATTCGCGGGGCGATGTGCGCGCCGCTCTATCACGCGGGCAAGGTCCAGGGGCTGATCTACGTCGATACGGACCAGCCCGGGGTCGCTTTCACCGCTGGCGACCTTGAGCTGCTCACGGCGACGGGCGCGATGACCGCGGTGGGCATCCAGCAGGCCCGGCTTCGCGAAGCGGTGACAAGAGAGCGTGCCGTCCGCGATCGTCTATCGCGCTACCACTCGCCGGCCGTGGTCGAGCAGATCGCCGCCCGGGCCGTGGGCCCCGAAGGGGAGATGGCGGCCGAGCAGTGCGAAGTGAGCGTGCTGTTCGGCGACCTGTGCGGCTTCACGCCTCTGGCCTCGACGATGAGCCCGCCCGACCTGGCCGGCCTGCTCAACGCCGTCTTCGAACAGCTCACGCACGCGATCTTCCTCTATGGCGGCACGCTCGACAAGTATGTGGGCGACGCGGTCATGGCCATCTTCGGCGCTCCCCTTGTACAGCCGAACCACGCGGAGCGGGCGATTCGTGCGGCCCTGCGCATGCAGGAACTGCTCGACGAGTTCAACGCCGCGCGCCCGGCCTCGGAGCGCCTGCGGATCCGGGTGGGCATCAACTCGGGCACGGCCGTGTGCGGCGACATCGGCTCGCAGGTGCAGAAAGGCTACACCGTGATCGGCGATGTCGTCAACGTCGCCAGCCGGCTCGAATCGTCGGTGGCCCAGGCCGGCCAGGTGGTCATCGGCCCCAGCACGTACGAGCTCGTGCGCGAGGCGTTCGAGTGTAGCCCGCTCGGCGACGCCCGGCTGCGCGGCAAGCAGGAGCCGATCCGTCCGTATCTGGTGCTCGGACCTTTGGGCGACGCCACGCTGGGCCTGGCCGACACCGTCTAAATACACCCCTCCTCCGCATTCCGGATGCGCAACAGGGGTGAGGGTGCGGGCAAGTACGCGGGCGAGCGGACCGCCGAGGCGGCTCGCTCAATAGCGCTGGTTCCAGAAGAACTGCACCTCGGCGTCGAACTGCCGGTCGGGCCGGTCGTCGAGCGGTACCACGCCGCCGACGCCGATCGTGGTTAGCTGGCAGACCTGAGCGTGGACACCCATCGTCATGTTGACGACGTCGACGCGATTGTAGGTGTTGCCCGCCGAGAGATACGTGAACGTGCCGGGGTCGGAGCCCTGGACGAGGTCGGCGTCCTGCAGGGTGGTCGTGTAGTGGAACTCGAGCACCCCGGCCATGCCGGTGATGATGGCCGAGTGCCGGTTGCGATACAGCCAGTACCCCATCGCGAAGTCGAGATACATCAAGGTCTGATCGTTCAGACGGCCCAGGCGCGTGTCGCCCAGATCGACCGGGTCGCCGTAGAGCGGCACGTCCACCTGCATGAAGCCGTGGAAGAACAGGCTGTCGTTCGGCTGGGACAGGAAACCGACGAACGGCAGGAGATTGGTGGCCTCGTTCCTGATGGAGTAGGGCGTGTCGTTGACCCAGCCGCGCGCGTCGCTTCCGGTGGGCAGGTCGATGCCCATGCCCGCGGCGATCAGGCACGTGTCGCTGGTATAAAGAGCTCTCTTGAGCACCAGGGCGAGGTCGCCGTAGTGGCTGGTGCTGGCGGTGAAGCCCTGGCCGTTGGCCTGATAGGCCCCGGTGAAGGGCATGCGCATCTCGAGGGACCATCGCTTGTCGAAGAAGGTCTTTTCGATGCCGACGGTGTACTGGTCGATGGAGAAGTCCCGAGCAACCTGGGTCTGCGTTCCGACGTCGAACTGCGAGCCCTGGATGGCGTTCTGGAAGTGGTTGTAGGCGAAGAACACGCGGTCGGTGGGCAGGGCCCGGTTGTTCTCGGCGATCTTCACGCGACGCGCGGCGCCCGAGCCGGGGATGTCCGAGAAGGTGGTGTGATGCGAGTCGAGGTGGGAGCTCGGGAACACCTGGCCGCCGATGCCGAAGGGGCTGTCGCCGAACATGTAGGGGACGCTTGCCAGGCGGACCGTCGGATCGGCCGCGGCCATGCGCGCGGACGGGCCGAACGGGTCCATCTGGGGGAAATCCTGCGGCGGCTGAGGCTGCGGGGCGGGCTGCGGTTTGGGCTTCGGGGCCGGGGCCGGCGAGGGAGGCTTGGGCTGCTGGGCGACCATGTACCCCTCGGCGTACTCATCCCCCTCCACCGCCGCGTTGCCCGGATGCCACGTGGCCTGCCCAAAAGAGGCCGTGGCCAGGCTGGCAACGAAGAGCCCCGCCAGGGCAAGGGCCGCAATGCGTCGCAGTCTGCTTGTTCCCCTCATTCTTTTCCCCCCGCTAGAAGATCGATCCGCTGCCCCAACGTGATGCGAGGCCGTTTGTGTGGATGCCCAAGCGCCGAGCGATGGCCGAAGCGGCTCGGCGCCATCGTTCTTATCGGGCCTGCCTGCACGGGGAGTTCAGCGGAATCGGCGAGCCAAGCGGACACCTTGAAACAAGGCAGGCTGGGGGGACTTTGCGGGCCGACCAGAGGCTGCGCGCCAATGAGGCTCGCACCCGGCTCGACCGTTCGCGAAGGCAGTGGCCATTACCGCGGCCCGGTCTCCGAGGGCAAGGGAGGCTTCGTGGGGCCTTCGAGCGTCCTCTTCACCTCCCGCAGGGTCTGCTCGATCCGATCCCTCGCAGTGCCCTGCGGCGTCTGCTCCAGCAGAACCAGAAGATGTTCGCGGGCTGCTTTGAGGTGCTCGGTGGTGACGGACTCGCCGGCTTCCAAAGCTGCCAGCCCCAGAAGAGCCCGTACGCAGACCTGCCGATAGGGCATCGTCTCCGGGTGCTCCTCCACGAGGTCTTCGAGGATCTCCCTTGCACGGCCGTAGAAACCGCGGGCGGCGTCGCGATCCTCCAGTTGAGCGCTCAGCGCGCCTAGCTTGCCGCAGATCTCGCCCAGTTCGGCCGCGTACTTGGGCGCCTCGGGCGACTGCCCGATCAGCAGATCCAGGTGGTCGGCGGCGGATTGAAAGTCGTGGCGCGCGTCGTCGCGCTGATCGAGAAGCCACTGCACGACACCGGCCTGGTGCAGGGTCTTGGCCAGGTCCCACCGATACCGCGAGGAGTCGGGGTACTTCTCCACGAGTCCCTGGAGGATGTCGCGGGCCTGCTGGTACGCGCGAAGCGCCGCGCTGAGCTCATTGCGCTGCCGGTGCGACTCGCCGAAGTTCGAGTAGAGTCCCGCCAGATCGACCTGGTATTCCGGGACGTCGGGGTTCGCCCACGCCAGCCGCTCCATCCTGCGGATCGCCTCCTGGTAGAGGCGCGACGCCGAGTCCCAGTCGTCCGCCCAGATGAGATCGGCCAGCATCCGATAGCAGGCGACCAGGCTGTTCTGGTTCGCCAGGTCGTGGGGCTCGCCTTCGAGAAGCTCCTCGAACACGGCGATCGCTTCGCGGAAGCTGGCTTCCGCCTCCTTCTTCGCGCCCTCGGCCCAGGCAGCCAGCGCCAGGTAGTAGTGGCCCATCCCCAGGTCGCGCTGCAACTGGGGCGTGTCGTAACCCCCTGCGACGGCCTCCCGGCGCAGGGTCTGGGCCCGCTGGAACAAGGGTCGGGCGTCGTCGGGCCGCCGGGCCTCGTGGTCGAGGATTCCCAGATTCATCAGGCTGTTGGCCAGAAGCCGCTTGGGCTCGCCCAAGTCGGGGAAGTCGCGGACCAGCCGCTCGCGCACCGCCGCAGCCTGCCCATGCACCTCGCGGGCCTTGTCGATCGCGCGCTGTCGCGTCAGCGCCCGGCCCGTGGCGTTGAGTGTCAGACCCAGGGCCTTGAGGCGCTCGGCGTCGGGCCGCTCGGCCACCAGCTCCTCCTGGATCTCCCGCGCGCGGCGGTAGTAGCCGAGCGCGGCTTCGGGCGAGTCGATGGCCTCGGTGATCCTGCCCACGCGATAGTAGGTCGATCCGAGCTCGTCGCGGACCGTGGGATCGTCCGCCCGCTCCTGGAGGAACTGCTTGTACGAGTCCAGCGCCATCTCCAGCAAGTCCCGGCGCAGCGGCTGCATGCCCGGCTGATTCAGCAGCGTGTCCTCGCTCACCCGGGTGAAGAACTGGTTGACGACCTCGCGGGCCTGACGATAGCGGTCTTCGGCCACGCGGAGGGCGGCGGAGGTCTGGAAGTATCCGACCAGAATCGCCACGAACAGGGCCACGAAGAGCACCGCGGCCGCCCCGCTCAGCCCCGCGGCCAGCGGGTTGCGCCGGCACCAGCGGGCCAGGCGGCCGAAGGTGCCGATCGGGCGGGCGAGGATCGGCTCGTGGCTCAGGTATCGCTTCAGGTCGTCGGCCAGGTCCTGGCACGAACCGTACCGCCGCGGCGGCTCCTTCAGCAGACACTTCAGGCAGATCGTCTCCAGGTCGAGGTCGATCGCCGGATTGAGTTGGCGCGGCGGGGCCGGATCCTCGTCCATGACCTGGCGCAGCGTCTCGATCGGCGTGGCCGCCTGGAACGGTGGCCGGCCCGTGAGCATGTGGTAGAGCGTCGCCCCCAGCGAGTACACGTCGGAAAGGGCGGTCACGCTGGCCGAGTCCCTGGCCTGCTCGGGCGACATGTACGGCGGCGTGCCCATCACCTCCCCGGCCCGCGTCAGCTCCTCGGCCCCCTCTGAGAGCTTGGCCAGACCGAAGTCGGCCACCAGGGCCCGGTCGCCCTTCGTGTCGATGAGGACGTTCGCCGGCTTCAGATCGCGGTGCAGGATGCCAAGCTGATGCGCCTCGTGGAGCGCCCGCGCAACAGGCTCCAGCAAACCGGCGCAGCGGCGGCCCTCCATGGGACCCTCGCGGAGCAGCTCCGACAGGCTGCGCCCCTCGACGTAGCGCATGGAGAAGAACTGCTCGCCTCCGATCTCGCCCACCTCGTACACGGTGACGATGTTGTCGTGCTCCAGTCGGGCGGCGGCCTGGGCCTCGTGGCGGAACCGGTCCAGCGCGCTGGTCTGCGAATCGCGGGGGAGCGTCTCCAGTTTGTCGCGGCGGATCACCTTCAGGGCGACGAGCCGGTCGGCCGTCAACTGCCGGGCCTTATAGACCACGCCCATCCCGCCGCGCCCCAGCTCCTCCAGGATCTCGTAGGCCCCGAAACGGCCCAGCCCGAGCGTTCGCGACGGCGCCGCGCGTCCCGTCTTTTCGGACGGCTCGCGGAACGCCCCGGTGGCCGACATCTCGAACGCGGCCGGCCCCTCGGCTCCGGCAGGCGACGAGTCGGCAACCCCGCCTCCAGGGGTTTCCGCCTCAGAATCACACGGAAAGACGTCCGGAAAGCGGCGGCGGTAGTCGTCGGCCGAGGCCGTCTGCCCGTGTCCGCGTCGAAGCGAGCACTCGTGCTCCACCAGGCGCGCGAGCACCCCGCTCTCCCGCAGTGCGGGAAAGCGCTTCAGGTAGTCCTCCAGCGAGGGCGGCGGCGCGACCGTCTCTTCCGCCGGGGCCGAGGCCCCCGCCCAGACGTCCCAGGCGCATTCCATCTCCGCCGCCACAAGGGCTTCGAGCGAGGCCAGGTAGCGCGAGTCGGCCGCGTCGGGCAGCAGGCCTTCGATGGCCTCGGGACGCTCCGAGCCCCACGATGCGCGAAGCCGCGACACGGCCGCCTCGTCGATCGCTTCCGGGATGGGGTCGCGCTGGACCATTCGTGTTGCCTGAAGTCGTCGAGGAATCCGAGCTGCGACGGCCGGCCGCGCCGGGGCGCTCGCAGACCGCTCCGCTGGGCCGCCGTCCAGCTTGAACCATGATACCAAAGCCCGGCTCGGGACGGGAATTCCTCGACGCCCCCTGATGCGGTCCGAATGGTCCAAGGCCCAGCACGAGCGGCGCCGGTCCTTCGAGGCGCGGCTCGCAGATGTCCACGCGCCCTCCGAGTTCGCGCGGGGTCCGCTGCAGACGGGCCTCCTCGAGCAGGCCGAAAAGAGGCGTCGCGATGCGCGGAACTCAGGGCAAGCTCTCTGGGAGCACACGGGGGAGGCCGAGAAGCGTTACCGACGATTTGGGAGGCGCACGTCTTCGCGCCCCCGCACGGCGCGCTGGGGACAGTCGCGTATTCGGGCAAGCTAGCGCGTGCGTGCCAGCGCCGTGCGACGGCGCGCGGGGCACTCCCCGTCAGCCGCCCGCCACCGGAGCGATCACCACGAGTTCGTCGCCGTCCTTCAGCTCGCAGGGCGCACAGGCCGCAACGGTCCCCAGGTGCCTGCCGCATACGGCCACTAGGCAAGTCGGCGCCAGGTCCGCGCCGCGGGGCAGCAGCTCGCCTAGCCGGCGGAGCGCCTCCTCCACGTCGCATCCGTCGTCGAGCTCCAACGAGTCGGGCAATGCCTCCGCCCGATCGTAGTTCCGGCCTGACATCACCACGCTGATGCGCATCGCGCTGGCTCCCAGATTTCGCGACAAGACCTACGAAGTCTCGAGGACTCCGGAAGTCTATTGACTCGGATCGCCGCAAACCGGGCAGGCCGGGTTGCGTGCCAGCTCCACCACGCTGTTGCGGCCCTGGTGGCCGTCGATCATCCACATCCGCCCGAACATCGGCCTGCCGGTGCCGGAGAGGATCTTGATCGCCTCCAGCGCGGCCAGGGCGCCGATCGCCGAGGAGATCGCCCCGACCACCGGGAACAGGTCCTCGAATTCCGGCGAAGTAGGATAGATGCACTCAAGGCACGCCGTGCGCCGCGGATCGACGACGATCAAGGTTCCGCCCATGCCCCATTGGGCCGCGTCGATCAGCGGCACGCCCGACGCCACGGCCGCCCGGTTCAGGCGCAGTCGTTCCTCAAACGTCGGAGCGCAGGAGAGGATCACTTGCACGCGGCGCGCCAGGTCGCGGGCCTCGGCGTCGTCCGGCTCGTGGTCGATCCCCTCGACCTCCACGAAATGGTTCATGCTCCTGAGGTACTCGCAGAACGCCGGGATCCGCGGCCGGTCGAGCCCGGCCTCGCTGCCCAGGACCTGGCGGTTGAGGTCCGGCGAGATCAGCTTGCCTCCGTGGGCCACGATCACCCGACCCACCCCCGCCATGGTCAGGCACAGCGACGCCGGCCCGCCCATCCCCCCGACCCGCGTCACCAGGGCCGCCGACCGCTTCAGCCGCGTCTGCCCCTCGGGCGACATCACGCCGGGGCCGATCTGCCGGGCGTAGCGGTCGAGCTCGTCGCGAGATAGGTCGAGGTGTTTCATGATCCAGGCTTGAGACTTCCGAAGTCTGCGAGACTTCGGAAGTCGCATCCCTACTTGCCCACGTACTTCACGTCCACGAAGTACGCCCCGCGCACGACGCCCCCCTTCTCGGCGAGCCAGGTCTGGAGCATGGTCTTGCCGGCCTCCAGGTCCACGGCGAGCGTCACGCCGGTCGCGCCGGCCTCGACGGCCTTCAGATGCTCCTGCTCGCCGATCTTGATCCGCGCCACGCCGGCCGGAAGCGGGTGCCGGGCCACGGCGGGGCGCTCGCGGAGCGTCAGTTCGTACCGCCCGGGCCTGGCCACCTCGACCATCCAGTGGCCGTTGGCCGCCAGGCGATTGCGCACGTGCGACTGGTCCCAGGGCACGTTGGGCCCGTGCCAGTCGTGGCAGGTGAGGGTCGTGGGATTCTCCTGCTCGGCACCGAGGACGAGCCGGCAGTACTCGTCGAACCGCTCGGACACGTCCGCGTACCACTCCTTCTGCTGCTGGCGGAGGATGGCAACCTCGGTCGGGTGGTCCGCGGCCAGGTCGTGGGTCTGGCCCGGATCGGCCTGCATGTCGTACAGTTCCTTGCCGTCCACCAGGCGCCAGCGGTCGGTCATCGCCGCCGACCGGACCCACGGCTTGGGCTGCTCCATGCGGTTGACCTGGACGAACAGCGTGCGCCGCGGCCAGGCCTCGCCTTTGCTCACCAGGAGCGGGCGCAGGCTCATGCCGTCAAGCTTCAGGTCCTTGGGAGGCTCAAGGTCGCAGAGGTCTAGAAGCGTGGGCAGCACGTCGATGTGCGCGGTGATGCGGTCGATGTCGCGGCCGGCCTTGAGGCGCGCGGGCCAGCGGATGAAGAAAGGCACGCGGTGGCCGCCGTCGTACTGCGAGCCCTTGCGGCCCCGCATTTCGGAGTTGAATCCGCCGCCCGACGTGCCGTTGTCCGTCATGAAGATCAGGATCGTGTTCTCGGCCAGTTTCGTCTCGTCGAGCCTCTGGAGCAGGCGCCCGAGATTCTCGTCGAAGTTCTTGATCATGCCGTAGAACCGCGCGGTGGCCTCGGGCACGCCGGCCTCGCGGAACGGCTTCCAGTACTTCTCCTCCACCTGGTACGGCGAGTGGGCCACGTTCAGCGGCAGATAGACGAAAAAGGGCCGCGAGCGATCTTCGTCGATGAACCGCAAGGCCGCGGCGAAGAACACGTCGGTGCAGTAGCCTTCGGTCCTCGCCGGCTTGCCGTTGTGCATCAGCACGGGGCTGAAGTAGGTGTTGCCCCAGTAGTCGGGCGTCTGGCCGATCCCGCCGCCGCCGTGCACGAGCGACTCGTCGAAGCCCCGGTCCATGGCCCGATACGGGTAGTTGTCGCCCAGGTGCCACTTGCCGAAGATGCCCGTGCGGTATCCGGCCGCCGAGAGCATGTCGGCAATGGTCCGCTCGTCGCGGCGGAGGATCGACCTGCCCATGATCGTGTGCCACACGCCCGTCCGGCACGAATAGCGCCCGGTCAGAAGCGCGGCGCGCGTGGGCGAGCACGTCGGATCGACATGGAAGCTCGTCAGGCGGATGCTCTCGGCGTGCAGCCGATCGAGGTTCGGCGTTTTCAGGAGCTTGTTGCCGTGGCAGCCCAGGTCGCCGTAGCCCTGGTCGTCGGTCATCACCAGCACGACGTTGGGCCGCTGGGGTGCGGCACAGGCCAGACCCGATGCCCAGGCGAGCGCGACCGCGAACGACGCGATGAGCGGAGGAAACGCGGAAGAACGTAGCATCGGCGGGCTCCCGGGGGCTGCACGGCGGGGATCAACGGACGTAAACCCATATTCGCAGCCGGGGCCGCCGCGGTCAATGCGAAGGGGTCTTCCTCTTCATCCGCTCGCGGAACCGGGCGATATCGACGACGAACCGCACGTGCGTGCCCCGGGCGATCAGCTCGCGGCTGTCACGGGCCTCGAAGTCGAGCGTCACGCGGCGGCCGTCCACGGCGGTCACCTTGGCCGTGGCCACGACCACGTCGCCGGCCGGGGTGGGGGCGAGGTGCTCGAAGTCGAAGCCCGTACCCACCGAGGCCTCGCCCTGGTCCAGGTGCGGCTTGATCGCGTTGTACGCCGCCGTCTCCATGACGTACAGCAGCCACGGCGTGGCTAGCACGGCCGGGGCCTCGGGCTTGCGAAAGCTCACCAGGTTCTCGGTCACCACGCGGTGCCGGGCCTCGCCGGTGACGCCAGGGATGAGGGAGGTCTTCACTCGCAGGCTCCTTCTCAAGGGCAGCCTTCTACCATATCGCAAGTCGCGGCGTTCGGCTACAATGGGCATGCAAGGTGCGTTTGCCCGTCTAGGATGCGAACATGAGCCAGCCTCTCCAGACCTTCGTGCAGTGCATGCTCTCAGTGTTCGTCGGCGGCTTCGGCGCGGGCTTCCTGGCGGGGCTTGCGCCGCTGGGGACCGGATTCGTCAAACGACGGATCTGGGCCGGAGCGTCCGGGATGGTCTGGTGTCTCGCGTCCGGTCTGACCTTGGGCGCTCTGCTAGCGGTCCCGGTAGCCGTGCTGACCACCATCTGGGTCTTGCGCAACCGGCGGTTCCACGGGTGGCGGGTGATGCTGGCGGCGGTTCTCATCCCCACAATCGGCGGCCTCCTGACGCCTGACGCCTGACGCCTGACCCCTGCCCCCCTTGCCTCCCCATGCCCCTCGCCCCCGCCAGGATCGCCCCCTTACGCATCGGCCGGGTCGTGGTTGATCCACCGGTGCTCCAGGCGCCGATGGCGGGCTACACGAACTACGCATACCGGCAGATTCTGCGGGAACTGGGCGGGGTGGGCCTCGTGGCCACGGAGATGGTCAGCGCGCGGGGGTTCCTAGAGATCGAAGCCCGGGAGGAGGGCTTTCCCGATCGCCTCTGGGGCGTGCGCGAGGAGCCGCGCCCTCTGGCCGTGCAGATCTGGGAGAACGACCCGGGCCGGATGGCCGAGGTGGGACGGCGCCTGGCGCGGGACTTCGGCGTGAGCATGGTCGATATCAACTTCGGCTGCCCGGTGAGGAAGGTGACGGAGAAGGCCCGCAGCGGCTCGTACCTGTTGCGGTGGCCGGATCGCGTGGGGGCGATCGTCGCCCGAGTGGCCGAGGCCTGCGCCCCGGTGCCGGTGACCGCCAAGATCAGGCTCGGCTGCACGCGCGACACGATTAACGCGATCGACGTGGCTCAGGCGGTCGAGGGGGCGGGCGGGGCGGCCGTGACCGTCCACGGGCGCACGGCCCAGGATCTCTACCGTGGCTCGGCCGACTGGGACCGCATCGCCCAGGTCAAGCCGCATCTGGAGCGAATTCCCTTGATCGGCAACGGCGACCTGAAGACCGCCCAGGCCGTGGTCGAGGCCTTTCGTCGCTGGCCGGTGGACGGGGTGATGATCGGCCGCGCGGGGCTGGGCAGGCCGTGGCTCTTCGGCCAGGCCCGCGCCGCGCTGGCCGCAGAGCCGATTCCGCCCGACCCCTCGCTCGACGAGCAGCGCACGATGCTTCTGCACCATTTCCACCTGGTCGTGGAGCGTTTCGGCGACCACAAAGGCACGATCCTCATGCGGCGCTATGCCTGCTGCTACGCCCACGGCATGCCCGGGGCGCGGCTCTTCCGCACGCACGCGGCCGGAGTGAGTACGCCCGAGGAGTTCCTGCGCGTGGTGGCGGAGTTCTTCCCGGGCGGAGGAGAGGCGACCTGACGGCGCCTCGCTTCAATCCTGCCGGATATCCGGCGTCTCGATGTCGGCCTGGGTGTGCAGGTGCTTTTCTGCCCCCGGCGTGGAGAGCACCTTGTAGATGCACCATCCCAGGAGGGAGGTGACGCCCCCGACCGAGAGAGCCATGACGATCCAGCCGCCTAGCGTCATACTTGCACCTCATGCTCGGCCTGCTCGGCCCGCTCCCACCGCTTGACCGCCTGGATGATAATCAACAGGAACAGGATCATCACCAGGACGATGAACCCGACTGTGGCCCCCACGACCGGAGTGGTGAACACCTGGAGGAACATCCCCCCGCCCTCGGTGACGATCTGCTTGTAGATAAAAGCCACGAACACCACGCCCAGGTACACCGGGGCGATGTAGCGGAGGTTCCACCCGACGATCGCCGGCACGTGGATCTCGGCCCCGCGGCGGAGCTCCTCCACGCCGCGTCTGGGGCCCAGGATCCATCCGAACATCACCGTCTGGAACATGGCCAAAAGGAAAATGAAGAACGTTCCCACCCAATTGTCCATCGTGCCCAGGGCCACCCGGCCTTTGGAGAAGTAAAGCGCGAACATCGCGCCGCAGAGCGTGATGAAGCCGAGGAACGAGACCGAGGCCTTGCGGTTCAGGCCGAGCCCCTCCTCCAGCAGCGCGATGGCCGGCTGAAGCATCGAGAGCGAGCTGGTCACCGCGGCCAGGAAGAGGAGGAAGAAGAACAGGAAGCCCACCGAGTAGCCCAGTGGCATGGACTCGAAGACCATGGGAAGCGTTATGAAGCCGAGGTCGTACGGCGACCCCTTGGCTGCGTCGGTGACCGCTACCGCGCCCAGGAAGATGAACGCGGCCGGGATCGTGATCATCCCACCCAAGGCGACCTCGCAGAACTCATTCCCCGAGGCGCTGGTGAGGGAAGAAAGCGCGATGTCGTCGTCGGCCTTGAGGTAACTGGAGTACGTGATGATGATCCCGAATCCGACCGAGAGGGAGAAGAAGATCTGGCTCGTCGCTGCCAGCCACATATCGGCGTTCTCCAAAGCCTCCAGGAAGCCTTTCTCCTCGGTGCGGAGATTCCACATGAAGCCCAGGCCGTCGAGGATGCCCGGCAGCGTCATAACTCTCAGAAGCACGAGCAGCGCACAGACGATCAACGCGGGCATGGCCACCAGGCAGAACCGTTCGATGCCCCGGCTCAAGCCACGGTAGATGAGCACGAAATTCAGCACGAAGCAGATGGCCAGGAACACGATGGCCGGGCCCGAGAAGGCGGCCCCGTGGTCGGCCTCGCCCACGAAACGATTGAAGAGATCGACGTAGGGCTCGTTGTTCACCAGCCCCGCCTCCATGTTCTCGCGGGCGGTGATCCCGATGTTTCGCATCACGCCGGTGGCGTAGTACCACGCGTAGCCCAGGCACCACGACTCGATGAGCACGTAGTACATGTAAATCGCCACGGGCACGATCATGCCCAGGACACCGAAGTAGGCGGCGGCCTTGTGGCCGCAGATCGCCCGGTAGATGCCCGGCGAGGAGTTGTAGCCGTGTCGCCCGCCGAAGCGTCCCATCGCCCACTCGCCCCAAGCCAGGGGCAGTCCCAGCACGATGAGGGCGACGAAGTACGGGATCATGAAGGCGCCGCCTTCGTACTCCGCGGCCAAGCCCGGAAAGCGCAGGAAGTTGCCCAGTCCGACCGCGCTTCCCGTGACGGCCAGGATCACGCCGATCCTGGTCCCCCAAGTCTCCCTGGTCCCCTTCGCTTGACTCATCGGCAACCCCGGTCGGTCCCTATTGCTTCTGCGCGTCGCCGCGCCTCGCAAGATGTTCCAATGGGCATCCCCGTTCCACGACAACTCGCCAGCGGGCCCCCGCTGCGGGCCAGGGCAGCAGCATAACACGCCACCCATCGGTTTGGCCAGACGGCGGACCTTGGGTTCCGGCCGCCGCGGCCGGCGCCAAGCCGCGCGGTGGACCGCGCCATTTGCCCGATCGGCATGATCTTCCGCCGTTTTCCCGGTGGCAATCGGGCACGGCCCGTTGCTCCGATCCCCTAACCCTTTATTGGGGAAAGGCTTAGGAGTACCGCTGGCGGCCCGGGCATATTTTTGAAAGTTCCAGTTGTCAAAAATGCGATATCCCCCTAGCATTCCTGTAGTCGGGAACTTGATCCGACCATGTGAGGTTTGCGATGACCACAGCCGCCCCCACCACCGATGCCGACCTGCTCGACCTGCTACGCAGTTTCGGCGCGATGGAGGTCTCCGAGCTGGCGCGTGTGTTGGAGGTCACCCCCACCGCGGTCCGGCAGCGACTGGGCCGGCTGCTGGCCCAGGGGCTCATCGAGCGCGAGGCGGTGCGGTCGGGACGCGGCCGGCCCCGGCACCGGTACCGGCTAAGCTCCAAGGGGCTTCGCATGACGGGGTCGAACTTCACCGACCTGGCCCTGGCCCTGTGGCGGGCGCTTCAGTCGATCGAGAACCCCCAGACGCGGCGTGACCTGCTGCGCCAGATAGCCCGGGCGATGGCCGAGACGTATGGCAGCCGGATCGAGGGAATGACCACGGTCGAGAGGATGCAGTCGCTCAGCGAGCTCTTGAGCGAACGGCGCGTGCCGTTTTCGGTCGCGCCCGAGGACGGCTTGCCGGTGCTTACCGCGCATGCATGCCCCTACCCTGACCTGGCCGAGAAGGACTCGACCATCTGCGAAGTGGAAACGATGCTCTTCTCGCAGCTGCTCGGCGAGGAGATCGAGCTATCACAATGCCGTCTCCAGGGGGGATCGAGCTGCCAGTTCCATCCCACCTGAGCGAGCAGTATAGTGAAGGGTTCGATGGACCGGTCTTGCCTGCCCTTGACGCGTAAGCGTGACGCGGCGGGCCCCTGGAGGCCGGCTACTCCCCTCGGACCCAGGAACTTTCGACCAATGAGCGAGGCATGGATAGAGGCTAGATTCGAGGAAGGCGTCGCCCTGACGACGGTTCAGGACGTGTTGAACTGGTCGCGCCAAGCGAGCATCTGGCCAATGACCTTCGGCCTGGCCTGCTGCGCGATCGAGATGATGGCCACGGGGGCCAGCCGCTTCGACCTGGACCGGTTCGGCGCGGGGGCCTTCCGGCCGTCGCCGCGGCAGTCGGACCTGATGATCGTCGCCGGCACGGTGACCTACAAGATGGCCAGCCGCGTCAGGCGGCTCTACGAGCAGATGCCCGAACCGAAGTACGTGATCGCCATGGGGGCGTGCACGGTCGGCGGCGGGCCCTACTTCGAATACGGATACCACGTGGTCAAAGGAGTCGACTTGGTCGTGCCCGTGGACGTGTACGTTCCTGGCTGCCCGCCGCGGCCCGAGGCCCTCCTGGAGGGTGTGATGCGGCTGCAGGACAAGATCCGCGGTCGGCGGATCGCCAGACGGCCCTCCGACCAGGACCGAAGCTGGTGGCAGCGGCTCTTTGGCCGTGGAGCCCGGGTGAACGACGAATTGCCGATTCCACATCACTCGGGCTTCGTCCAAGCGGCGGAGCTGTCCCTGGTTTTCGACCATCAGAAGCACAAGCCTAAGGCGAAGAAGAAAGACGCGTAGCCGATACTCCTAATGCTAAGACGTCCGAAGTCTCGAGACCTCGAAAGTCGGTTCAATCTGAGCAACGCCATGAGAGAAACCCTGAGAATCACCGACCTGCGCGTGAGCGTGGAGGGCAAACCAATTCTTCGCGGGGTCGATCTGGAGATCGTCCGCGGCCAGACCCATGCGCTAATGGGGCCCAACGGCTCGGGCAAGAGCACGCTGGGGCATGCGATCATGGGTCATCCAGGCTACGAAGTGACCGGCGGGCGGATCGAGCTGGGCGACGTGGACCTGCTCGAGCTGGAGCCCCACGAACGGGCGCGGGCGGGCATCTTCATGGCGTTTCAGCGACCCATGGCGATCCCGGGAGTGAAGATGGCCGACTTCCTTCGCCATGCCACCTCGAACATCCGTCGCCCTGAGCGCAGAGAGGGCGAGGACCTGATACCCATGCGCGAGTTCCGCAAGGAGCTGCGGGGCAAGATGGAGCAGCTCCGCATGGATTCGGAGTTCGCGCGCCGGTACGTGAACGACGGTTTTTCGGGCGGCGAGATGAAGCGGGCGGAGATTCTCCAGCTGGCCATGCTGCGGCCGAAGTTCGCGATCCTGGACGAGACCGACAGCGGGCTCGACGTGGACGCCGTACGCCTGGCCAGCCAGAGCATCGCTGAGATCGGCCGGCGCGAAATGGGCCTGCTGATCATCACCCATCACGATAAGCTGCTGGAGCACAATCCGCCGGACGTGACGCACGTGATCCTCGGCGGTCGGATCGTCGAGAGCGGGGGAGCGGAGCTCGCGGAAGAACTGCACCGCCACGGGTACGAGCGGATTCGCGCCCGCTATCCCAGAGCCGCCACGGACAACGAAGCGGCCGAGCCGGTCGCCTGAGCGTAGCCCGACTCCCCGATGCCCCGTGCGTCGCTCCGTCCTATGGTCTTCATGGCGGAAAGCGGCAAGAACTCGGTTAGTACCTCTACGACCCCGTAGGTTCATCATGGCGACTGAAGTGCAGACCCCGCCTCTCGACCCGGTCGGCGAGATCAACAAGTACGATTTCCGCGACGAGGAGCGTTACGTCTTCAAGGCCCGCAAGGGGCTCAACCGGGACGTGGTGGCCGAGATCTCGGAGATGAAAGGCGAGCCCGGCTGGATGCGCGACTTCCGGCTCGGGGCGCTGGCGACGTTCGAGTCCAAGCCGCTGCCCCGGTGGGGCGGCAGGATCGGGATCGATTTCCAGGACGTCTATTACTACCTGAAGCCGACGGACCGCCAGGGCCGCTCCTGGGACGACGTGCCCGAAGACATCAAGCGGACGTTCGACAAGCTCGGCATTCCCGAGGCGGAGAAGAAGTTCCTCGCCGGCGTGAAGGCCCAGTATGAGAGCGAGGTGGTGTACGGCTCGCTCCGCGACGAGCTGTCCGAGAAGGGGGTGATCTTCACCGACATGGACTCGGGGCTGCGCGAGCACGAGGAGCTGGTCCGCGAGTATTTCGCGACGGTGATCCCGTCCACAGACAATAAGTTCGCGGCGCTGAACTCGGCCGTGTGGTCGGGCGGTTCGTTCATCTACGTGCCCCCCGGGGTCCATATCGACTTCCCCTTGCAGGCGTATTTCCGCATCAACGCGGCCAACATGGGGCAGTTCGAGCGCACGTTGATCATCGTGGACGAGGGGGCCAGCTGCCACTACGTCGAGGGCTGCACCGCGCCCATGTACAGCACGGAGAGCCTCCACTCCGCGGTGGTCGAGGTGATCGGCAAGCGCGGCGCGCGTGTGCGTTACACCACCATCCAGAACTGGGCCAACAACATCTACAACCTGGTCACCAAGCGCGCGGTGGGCTACGCCGACTCGCTCGTGGAGTGGGTGGACGGCAACCTCGGCAGCCGCCTGACCATGAAGTATCCCGCCGTGTACATGAAGGAGCCGGGCGCCAGGGCGGAGATCCTCTCCGTGGCCTTCGCCTCCAAAGGCCAGCACCAGGACGCGGGCGCCAAGGTCGTCCACTGCGCGCCGCACACGTCGAGCCGGATCGTCTCCAAGTCGATCTCCAAGGGCGGCGGCCGGTCGAGCTACCGCGGGCTGGTCAAGGTCGAGCGCGGCGCGCGCCGGTGCAGGTCGAACGTGGTCTGCGACGCGCTGATCCTCGATCCGCAGAGCCGCAGCGACACCTACCCGTACATCGAGCTGGAGGAACAGGACGTGATGGTCGGCCACGAGGCGAGCGTCTCGCGGATCGGCGAGGAGCAGCTCTACTACCTGATGAGCCGCGGCCTGACCGAGGCCGAAGCAAGCACGATGATCGTCAGCGGTTTCGTCGAGCCGCTCGTCAAGGAACTGCCCATGGAGTACGCCGTGGAGATGAACCGCCTCATCCAGCTCCAGATGGAAGGGACCGTGGGTTGATCGCGCGCCGCGCGCGATTTTGAGAGGACCAAGAGACCCGATTTCGGCCACGATCATGAACCTCACCGCAGCAACCCCCGAAGTGAAGCGCGAGGGCTTCACGGAACGAGGCTTCAAGGCCTTTCTCGCCGGGCGGCGCGACCCGAGCTGGCTGGTCGCCATGCGCCGGCGGGCCTGGGAGGCGTTCGAGCGACTGCCCATGCCCGAGCGGAGCCACGAGGAATGGCGCAGGACCGATCTGCGGCTGTTTCGGCTGGAGCGTTTCGGCCTTCCCGTCCCGCCGGACGAGACGGTGCCGTTCCCCTCGGCCCTGCTGAGCCTGGGCGTGGAGGACGGGGGGCAGGCCGTGTCGCTCGACACGTCGGCCCTGGTCCGCAAGCTCGATCTGGAGTACTCGTCGCAGGGTGTCCTGTTCGGCGCGCTCGACCAGATCGCCGCCGAGCACGGAGACCTCGTTTGCCAGTGGCTGATGCAGGTCGTCGATCCCCACTACGACAAGCTCGCCGCCATGCACGCGGCGTTCTGGTCGGGCGGGACCTTCCTGTACGTGCCGCCGGGCGTGAAGATCGATCGCCCCCTGCATTTCCACTCGGTGATCTCCGACGGCGGCGTCGATCTCGCGCACAGCCTGATCGTGCTGGACGAGGGGGCCGAGGCCACCGTGATCGCCGAGACCGGCGGCACGACCCCCAACGGCGGTGGCCTGCACTGCGGGGCCGTGGAGATCGTCGTCGGTCGCGGAGCCAGACTACGCTATGTGAATCTCCAGAACTGGCCGACCGGCACGTGGCACTTCGCCCACCAGAAGGCCCGGGTGGAGCAGGACGGAAACCTGCAGTGGACCGTCGGCGCCCTGGGGGCGCGCGTGGCGAAGACCAACCAGCACGTGGCCCTGGCCGGTCAAAGGGCGCACGCCCAGGTCAACGGCGTGATGTTCACCGAGGGCAGGCAGCATCTCTCGTACCACACGCTTCAGCATCACCTCGTCCCGCGCTGCCGCAGCGATCTCCTTTACAAGGGCGCGCTGCAAGACCGCTCGCACCTGGTCTGGCGGGGGATGATCAAGGTGGATCCCGACGCCCAGAAGACCGACGGTTACCAGCGCAACGACAGCCTGGTGCTCTCCGACGGGGCCCGGGCCGACTCCATCCCAGGCCTGGAGATCGAAGCCGACGACGTGAAGTGCAGCCACGGGGCCACGGCGGGCAGGGTGGACGACGAAGTGATCTACTACGCCCGCACCCGCGGCCTCACGCGCAAGGAGGCCGTGCGCATGATCGTGGCGGGTTTCTTCCAGCAGGTCTTCGACCGCATCACGATCGAGAGCGTGCGGGAGACGCTCGGCGAGGCCATCGGCCGCCGCGTGCGCGAGTACCTGTGAGGCGTTTCATTTGCCGACTTCCGAAGTCTCGAAGACTTCGAAAGTCTCGAGCCGGGAGGGGAGCCATGTCCGAATTCACCCCTGTTTGCGTCGTCGGCGACCTGCCCGAGGGCGGACGCATGGTCGTCGAAGTCGAGGATCGCCTCGTGGCCCTTTTTCGCATCGGCGGCGAGCTGTTCGCGCTCGATGACGTTTGCACGCACGACGGCGGCACCCTGGCCGACGGCGATCTGGACGATCACGTGATCGCCTGTCCCCGGCACGGCGCGAGGTTCGACATCCGCACCGGCAAGGTCCTCTCCATGCCGGCCACGCAGGACACGGCCTCGCATGAGGTGAGGGTCGAAGGCGACCAGGTGCTGGTGCGTTTGGCCGAGTGACGGCAAGACAGAGCCGAACGCCCTTCATGGCGTCCATCGGAGAGACGAGAACATGCCCCTCCGCGAAGACTCGGTGCTGGCCGCGCTGCGTCAGGTCCAGGACCCCGAGTTAATGGTCAACATCGTGGACCTGGGCCTGATCTACGAGGTTCGGCTCACCCCGGCCGGCGACGCCTCGGACGTTCACGTGCAGATGACGATGACCAGCCCGGCCTGCCCGGCCGCGCCGGAGATCATTGCCGATGCCAGGGACGCGCTGGAGAGCCTCGGCGAGGAGGTCGGCGACGTGAAGATCGAGGTCGTCATGAGCCCTCCCTGGACGCCCGACCGGATGACCGAGGAAGCCCGAGACGAGCTGGGGTTCTATTGAGGCAAGGGGTGAGGGAGGTGGCCGGGGACTTTCTGGGAGAACGCGCCCTTCCTTGCGGGCGACGCCTATTCGCGGATCGACCCCCGGGATTCCCGCGCGCCACTTCGGCTTACTTCTTGCCGCCCTGGAGTCGATCGAGCCGGGCCTTCAGCGCCGCGGCCTGTGGTGCGAACCCCGCGGCGGCCAGCCGCTGGATGCCGCGCTCGTACATCTGCAGGCAGTAAGGGCTGGCCCGGTCGCCGCGCTTCTCGGGGATTTGGGGCAGGAGCTGCTGGTAGAACATGGCGATCGCCCGCGGTGCCCCCTCGGTGTCGCCGTAGATCTGCTCCATCTTGTCGAGCATGCGGGGCACGTAGCGTCCCTCGTGCGCGAACGCGAGGATCGTATTTTGGAGCACGCCGATCGCCTCCTCGTCCTGCTTGTCCTCCACGAGGTAGTCGGTGTACTTGAGGATCGCCTCGCAGGCCAGGTCGGGGCGCTTGGCATTGACGTAGAGCGCGATCAGCTCGCCGTACAGCTTGTTGCGCTGCTTCGGAATGTCCATGTAGGCGACCAGGTCGTCGAAGATCTCCCAGGTGAAGTCGGGCGCCCGGGCGAACACCGTGAACACCTTGCGGAGGATCGCCTGCATTGCCTTGTTGTGCTCCTTGGTGAGCACGCCGTCGCGGGACATGGCGGCGAGCGTGCGCCAGGCCGACTCGTTGCCGGGGCACAGCTCGATGACCTTGTTGAGGAAGATGATCTGCTCCGGGATGGGCAGGTCCATGCGCTCACGGATCATGGGATACACGGCCATCACGCGCTCGGCGTGGCGTTTGGCCTCGGAGTTCATGCCCACCGTTTGCAGGCGGAGCTCCATCTGGCGATCCGTAATCCGCTCGCCCGTGTGCGGGTCGGTGAGATGTCCCACGTAGTAGTGGTCGCCGCGGTAGCGGCCGTGCGATTCCAGGGTGAAGCTGATGCCCGCCTTGCTGGGCACCGCCTTCAGCTCGACCCACATCACCCAGGCGTGCCCTTCGCCGAACGACGAAGCCCCGCCCACGTACTCCGCAGGAATGCCCATGCTCTTGCCGACCCTCGCCGCGAAGTCGGCCTGCATGGCGCAAACGCCGCCGTACTGGCGGATGTTGGGCAGCGTGTACTGCTTGTCGTTCAGCGCGGCCTCCTTGCTGCCGGTCTCCAGCATCTTGTTGTCGTACGGCACGTCGTGGTAGCACTTGCCGAAGCGCATGCGCCGGGCGGCGTAGGTTGAAGCCGCCCACTGGCGCTCGCGCGCCGGCGTCTTGTGATTGACCACGTGCTTGAGGAACTCCCAAGGGAGGAACTGCGCGTACGCCTGCGTCGTCCTGTCGGCCGTGATCAGGTACTGGAAGCTCTCCGCGGCACCCAGCATCGGCTCCTCGGGCAGGGTGCTCTTGCAGCGCCGCTGATGGCCGCCGTAGTCGTACACGCCGCGGCCGCCCATGTCCCACACGATGGCCACGGCAATGGCCGCCTCGGCAAAGGGTTCGATCTTGTCGGGGAACTGCTTCCACAAATCCCGGAAGATCGTCAGCGCCTGGAGTACGTTGTCCTTCTCGGGATCGATCGCGGTGAACAGCTCCTCCTTGATGTCCACGTGCCCCCCGAACCACTGCATCATGGCCTCGCGATCCTCGCCGAAAGCCTGCCGAAGCTCCTCCGCGCGCGACGACTCGAACCGGTCCGCGAAGATCTTGCGAAGCGTGGGGTACTCTTTCATGGAGAACAGCTTGCCCTCCTCGTGCAGGGCGAGGACCCGCGCGTCGAACTGGTCCTCGGGCGCGGCCTCCGGCTTCGTGCCGGGCTCGGTCGGCTCGGTCGGCGGCTCGTCGGGGACCGTGGCGGGCGTCACGGCGGCCAGGGGCACGGCGCCGCCGCAACAGGCGTCGAGGTACTCGTTCACCCCCGGCTTGCCGCCCAGGTAGAGAACCAGCAGGCGGCCGCTCTGGTACAGGCGGCCCGGCCCCGCAGCCCCGGCCGACTTGGTCAGCCGCTCCATCACGACGGTCGTGACCACGCGGGCGTCGGCCTCTGCGGCGGCCGGCTCGCCGTACTCATACACGCCGATCTGTTCCCCGTCGACCGAAAGCAGTTGACACTCGGCGGCGAGCGGTCCGGGTAGCGATCCCTCGGCCGGCTGCACCTCCAGCCCGCGCACGCGCAGGTCGGCCACGAGCTGCTCCGTGGGCGTGGCGCGACCTTCGACCCGCACGGAGAACTCGGCCTGGGCGCTCGTCAGATCGCGATGCACTTCCTCGACCTGGACCACGAACCGTTGGACGCCGCCCGGCCGTGCCTCCGCGGCGGTCCAGGTGAACTCGCCGGTCCGGGGGTCGATCTTCGCGCCGGCGTCCTCGCCTTCGACGAGGCGGTATTGCAGGTTGCGCGGAGGGACGTCGGGGTCGCGCCCCACGACCGTCAACTTCAGGCTCGCGCCTCGCCGCACCGTCTGCTCCGCGATCGGCTCGATCTCGGGGGCCTGGTTCTTCTCGTGAACCTGGACGACGAACTCGCGCTGCGCGTGCTGCGGCTTCTCGTCGCCCGTTTCCACGCGGACCACGACCTTGTACTCCCCGGGACCCTGCTCCTCGGTCGGAGTCCAGGTGATCTGCCCGGTCTCGGGGTCGATCTGCGCTCCGTCCGGCGCCTTGGGCAGGGAGTAGGCCAGGGCGCCGGAAGCGAGGTCGGCGTTCTCAACCGACACATCGACCCGCAGCGCGGACATCTCCTCCACCTCCTGAAGCGGGATCGCCTTGATCGCCAGGCTGAGGCCGGTCTCGGACATCTGATAGAAGACGATCGCCGAGACCACGAGCAGCGCGCCGACGATGCCGCCGATCACCAAACCCGGATTGATGCCCGATCGCTTGCGGTGCAAGCGGGCAACCGCGCTGCGATTCGAGGACGCGGGAGCGAAGTCGAACTGACCCGCCGGAGCCGCACCGGCCGGGACCGGGTTCGAGGAGCCCTGCGACCCCACGGGTACGGGTCGCGGAGCCGGCTTGCGGACCGGTGGCTTGCCGTGTCCATGCGACGAAGTCGCCGGTGTTCCCGAACCGCCATGAGGGATTTCTGTCATGGCCCCACTCCCGTAACGTCAGGATTGTCGATACGCTGGTAGCCTCGCCGAGAGTCCCATCATCCCCCTCAAACAACTAACCTATCACACCGCAGTTGGGCGGACAAGCCGCGCTCAGGGGGGTGGTCGCGTCGGGGTGGTGCCCGAGGGGTCTCTCCGCTCATTCCCAACCGCAGCGGGCGCCATCGGGCGGCACGGTGCAAGTCTTCATCTACGAGTTCGTTTCCGGCGGGGGCCGTCTCTTGCTCACGAAAGGACCCCCGCTCGGACTGCTGATCGAGGGCTCGGCCATGCGCAAGGCCGTAGCGGCGGATTTTGCGCGCGCCGCTGGGGTCCGCGCGGTGACGCTGGAGGACGCCCGGCTTGCCGGCCGGCCCAGCGCCGACGTCGCGTCCGTCCAGGTGCGTTCCCCCGAGGAGCACGACGCGGCCTTCGCGCGGCTTGCCGCCGAGTCGGACTGGACCTTGGTCATCGCCCCGGAGACCGCCGGGTGTCTTGCGGACCGCTGTGAGAAGGTCATCGCGTGCCAGGGCCGCCTGCTTGGTCCGGGATTGGAGCTGGTGCGCCTGGCCGCGGACAAGCACGCCACGGCCGAGCGCCTGGCGGGCAAGGGAGTGCCGGTTCCCGAGGGATGCGCCGTGGAGGCTGGGGCGGGCCTGCCGGGTGACTTCCCGTGCCCGGCGGTGCTCAAGCCGCGCGACGGGGCCGGTTCGGTCGATGTGCGGCGAATCGACCGCCCCGAGGATCTCGCCGGTACATCCGTCGCTTTCCCGGCCAGGCTGGAACGATTGCGCCCGGGCCGGCCCGCCAGCGTGTCGTTTCTTTGCGGGGTGCGGGCTCTTCGGTCCCTGCCGCCGTGCTGGCAGCACGTGCGCGGGGACCGAGACTTCGCCTATTGCGGCGGGTCGCTTCCTCTGCCCGAGCTCCTTGCCAAGCGCGCGGTCGCCCTTGCCATGCGGGCGGTCGCGGCGCTACCCGAGCCGCGGGGCTACCTGGGCGTCGATCTCGTCCTCGGCCCGGCCGAGGACGGCAGCCAGGACGTGGTGCTCGAGGTCAACCCGCGGCTGACGACCTCCTACGTTGGCTTGCGCGCCGCCGCCGGACCTGGTGTGAACCTCGCCGAGGCGATGCTCGCCGTGGTCGAAGGCCGGGAGCCCGAGTTGCGGTTTCGCGCCATGGCGATAGAATTCCGGCCGGACGGGACCACCGGGGATCGCCTTGCGTGATTCCGCGAGAAGAGGGCAGGACCCTTCTTCCCAAGCGGCCCGAAGGGTGCTTCGTATGGAAAAGGGTCCCGACGCCTTGTCCTCCGAGGATCGTGCACGGCTATTGGGAATCGACGCGGTGACGTGGCTGGGTCTCGACATTGGCGGAGCGAATCTCAAGGCGGCCGACGGCCTCGGGTTCGCCGTTTCACGTCCCTTCGCGCTCTGGCAGCGGCCCGACAAACTACCCGAGGCCCTGGGCGATTTGCTCGCCGCCTGCCCGGCGGCCGACGCCCTGGCCGTGACCATGACGGGCGAGCTGGCCGATTGCTTCGCCAGCAAGGCCGAGGGGGTCGCGGCGATTCTCGGCGCGGTGCGCGCGGTGTCCGGGAGGCGTGCGGTGCGCGTGTACCTCACGGACGGGCGCCTGGCGAGCCGCGACGAGGCGGCGCTTCGTCCGTTGGAGGCGGCCGCCTCGAACTGGCACGCGCTGGCCCGATTCGCCTCACGCTTCGCGTCCGATGCGCGGGCCCTGCTGCTCGACGTGGGCTCCACGACCACCGACGTCGTCCCGATCCTCGACGGAGAGCCCGCGACGTCGTGCCGGACCGACCCCGAGCGCCTGGCCTCGGGCGAGCTCGTCTATTCGGGCGTGGCGCGGAGTCCGGTCTGCGCCGTGGTCCGGGAGGTCCCGTGGCGTGGTGCCCGTTGTCCGGTGGCGCAGGAGGTCTTCGCCACGATGCAGGACGCGTACCTTGTGACGGGCGATCTCCCGGAGCGGCCTGACGATCTTCACACCGCGGACGGACGCCCGGCCACGCGCCACGACGCTGCCGCTCGCCTGGCGCGATCGATTTGCGCGGACCGGAGCATGCTGGATGGCCGAGACCTGCGGGCGATCGCGCGTGCCGCTGCCGAGGCCCAGCTCCGTCTGGTCTCGGCAGCGGTCAGTCGCGTGGCTCAGCGCCTGGAAGGCCAGCCGCGCACCGTGATCGTCTCCGGGGAGGGGGAGTTCCTCGCCCGGCGCGCACTAACACGACTGTCGATACAGCCGGAGGTCGTCTCCCTGGACGCCAGGCTGGGCGTGGCGGTTTCGCGCGCCGCGCCTGCCCACGCCCTGGCCGTGCTCGCCCGGGAGGAGGGCGCCGTGTCATGACCGGGCCGGTTCGCGTCATCAAGGTCGGCGGCAGCCTGCTCGACTTCGACGAGCTCGTTCCGCGCCTGCGCGCGTGGCTCAGCCGGGAGCCGGAAGCAGTCAACGTCGTGCTCGGTGGAGGCGGGCGCATGGCCGATGCGGTACGCGACGCTTTCGGCCGCTTCGACCTCGCGGAGGAGCACGCCCACTGGCTGTGCATCCGCGTCCTGGGCGTCACGGCCGAGCTTCTGGCGAGGCTCTTTCCCGGCTCGGTGCTGGTGCGGGATTTCGCGGCGCTGCGCGCGACGCGCGAGCGGAAAGAACTGGTCGTCTTCGATCCCGAGCAGTACCTTCGGGAGGTCGAGCCGGGCCGAAGCGGCGCTCCGCTGCCGCACACCTGGGACGTGACGAGCGACTCGATCGCCGCCCGGCTGGCCGATCACCTCGGCGCGGCCGAGGTCGTCCTGCTCAAGTCAACCTCGGCCCCCGAGAGGACTTGCCTGCACGTGTGGGCGGCCGCCGGTTTCGTGGACCGGCACTTCCCATGCGCGGCCGGCCGGCTGCCTGCGGTGCGCGCGGTGAACCTCCGCGATCCGGACATGCCGGAGGGGTCCTGGCACAACCTCGCGGCGCCCCGGGGTCGTCCGGAGCGAGGTGCGTGCGGCTGACGGCGCCGGGCCGCGGGTCAAGGCAAGAAGCATGAGCGGCCGGGCGAGTGCGCCGCCCGGCCGCTCCGAGATGCTCCGCGCCGGCTATCGGCCGAGCGGCTCAGTTCCACCACCAGGCGGCCCTCTTCTCGGCGGCGGCCTTGACACGAACCGGCGCGACCGAATCGTTCTTCTCGGTCTTGTCCGCGACCTGCCACGAGTTGACCTGGACGCCGCCCGAAGCGGTGATCACCCAGTTCTTCCGCTTCTTCATGGCCGTGGCCTTGGAGGCGACGTGCTTGGGCGCGAAGAACTCCTCCACGGCCACCGCGTCGGAGCTCATCAGCGTGGGCAGGCTGTGCCCGGCCTTCTCGGTGAGATTCTCCTTGACGATCAGGGCCGAGACGATGGCCAGCTCCATGCAATTGCGCAGCTCGCCGAAGATCGGCTCGGCCTTGGCGAGCTTTTCGTACTGGGCGGTCATGTTGTCGGCCCACTTCTGCGCCAGCGGGTTGGCCTTGCCGGTGTGCTGCCGGCTGCCGGCGGCCGTGAGGAAGTCCTCCTCGCTCATGGTCTTCACGCTGGCGCCGCGGAGCTGCCAGGCCAGGCCATCCTCGTCGCGCAACAGCGGCACGA
>CAYSUS010000064.1:0-43079 GCA_964434165.1 uncultured Pirellulales bacterium | reverse complement strand
TCCACAGAGCCGCACCCTTGCGCCCCAGCCGGCAGAGGTTGTCGAGGATCAGCGCATTGGATACGCCGGTCGCCCCGCGGTGCGCCTCGTCGTCGAGCGTCTTCAGGTCGTAAAGGAACAGGTCGGTCAGCTCGGCCGCGGCCAGCAGGTGCTCCTGCGGGCAGTAGCCCGACGTGTCCACCGCCGTGTGAACGCCGTGCTTGCGGCACGCGGCGAGCAGAGCCAGAACGAACTCGGGCTGCGCCAGCGGCTCGCCTCCGGAGAAGGTCACGCCGCCCCCGGAATCGTCGTAGAAGATGCGATCGCGGAGCACCTCGTCCATCACCTCGGCCACGCTCGCGCGGCGGCCGATCATCTGCCGGGCGTCGCTGGGGCAGGCCTCCACGCACGCGCCGCAGCGGACGCATCGGGTGGACGAAGAGGCCGACCCGTTACCGCCCGCGTGCCCCGCAGGGCAGACGATTCGGCAGGCCCCGCACTGCGAGCAGCGGCCCCGGAGAAACGCCATCTCCGGCTCCGGGGCCTGGCTCTCCGGGTTGTGGCACCACCAGCACCGCAGGGGGCACCCCTTGAGGAAGACCGTCGTGCGAATGCCGGGGCCGTCCTGGAGGGAGTATCGCTGGACGTTGAAGATCAGACCGGTGTGCATGGGCATCGAGCCGCGTGGAGCGACCTTCTAATCTATTCGTCGGCTTCGGGATGGTCAAACGCCGATTCGATCGCGCCATTGCGGGGAGCACGGCCGCGGACTAGGATTCGTTTCGCTTCGCCCGAATGCGGAGCTTACCCGCTGTCTTGCGGTGCGGGACGGCGCCCACCCGACCTCCAGTCCTGCATGCCCCACCGCCGCGATCCCAGTCAACCAAGGAGAATCCCATGACCAGGAGAAGCGCTTCGAGTAACAGGAACCGCCGCCGGGGGCTGTCTCGCAGGGGCTTCCTGGGCGCAAGCGCCCGGGCGGCGGCCGCGTTCTCGATCGTCCCGAGCCACGTGATCGGGGCCGAGGGTCAGACCCCGCCGAGCGAGAAGCTCAATATCGCCGGCATCGGCGTGGGCGGGATGGGCAAGGGCAACCTCTCCGCGTGCAGGAATGAGAACATCGTCGCCCTCTGCGACGTGGACAGCAAGTACGCCGGGGGCACGTTCAAGAAGTACCCTGGCGCCCGGCAGTACGCCGACTACCGTGTGATGCTCGACAAGCAGAAGGACCTGGACGCGGTGGTCATCGCCACGCCCGATCACACGCACGCCGTGATCACGATGGCCGCCATCCAGTGCGGGCTGCACGTCTTCTGCCAGAAGCCGCTGACCCACACGGTCTATGAGGCCCGCAAGATCACGGAGGCGGCCAGGAAGTCCCAGGTCCAGACCCAGTTGGGCAACCAGGGGCACTCGAGCGAGCATATCCGCCTGGTCCGCGAATGGGTGCAGTCGGGCTCGATCGGCGACGTGAAGGAGGTGCACGCCTGGACGGACCGCCCCGACAAGGGCCCCTGGTTCGCCAACTTCGCCGCCCGGGACCTGCCCGCGGAGTTTCCTCCCGTGCCGGACCACTTGAGCTGGGACCTTTGGCTCGGCCCGGCCCAGGATCGCAAGTACAGCCCGGCTTATCACCCCTTCAAATGGCGCGCGTGGCTCGACTTCGGCACCGGGGCCCTTGGCGACATGGGCTGCCACATCCTCGATCCCGCCTGCTGGGCCCTCGACCTCGTGCACCCAAGCAGCATCATCGCGGAGGTCAGGCATCACAAGCCCGAGTTGGCGCCAGTGGCCTTTCCCATCGCGGCGAAGGTGACGTACGAGTTCCCCCAGCGCGGCAAGCTCTGCCCCATGAAGCTCGTCTGGTATGATGGCGACTTCGAGATGCCAAGGCCCGAGATGCTCGAAGAAGGCCGCAAGCTGCCTGCGAGCGGCGCCGTGATCTTTGGTGAAAAGGAGACGATTCTCCACGGCTCGCACGGCGCGGGCGGAGCGAGAATCATTCCGGAAGAGCGGATGAAGGAGTTCAAGATGCCCGAGAAGACGATTCCTCGGGTCAAGGACGGACACGTGGGCGACTGGCTCCGCGCCTGCAAGGACGGCAAGCCCGCCAGCTCGAACATCGCCGACTACGGCGGTCAACTGACCGAGATGGTGCTTCTGGGCGTCGCGGCCCAGCGCGTGCCGGGCGTGAGGCTGAACTGGGACCCGGAGAAGATGCAGTTCGACCACGACGAGGCCAATCGGTACCTCCATACGGAATACCGGAAGGGTTGGTCGCTGGAGTGATCTGCCGGCACGGCATGGGGAGATAGCAGCCGACGAGGAAGCCGTCTTCAGTCGCGTTGATCCTGTTCGCCGCCGGCGGCGCGGCGCATGCAAGCGATCCCGCCTCGCACCTCGAAGGCAGCGGCGCGCCCCGCGCGCGTCGCTGGGGCTCGACCCGTTCTGTAAGAAAAGGAAGCTTCGGGAGGGCACGTACGCGGGCAAACGGGTGGTCGAGTACTGGGCCGAGGGCGTGCAGAGCTGGTTCGACACCAACCGCGAGAACGACCACGAGCATAACCACGTCAGCACGCGGGCGGAGCTCGAGCGGTACGCCCCCAACCTGCCCGCCTTGACTGAGAAGACGCTGTGCGACAACCCTTGGCGCTACGTCCCCGTGGCAAGCCGTAAGGACCCGGGACACCTGAAGGGATACGACCGGACGGGCGCACCGACGTTCGCCTGGCCGGAGCGGCTCCGCAAGATGAAGGTCCGCGACTGGCCGTAATCGCCGCGGGAACTGGCACCGTTTTCGAACCGGGGCCGAAGCTCGCAAACGACTGGCGGGCGGCCGACGCCGGACTCCAAGCTGATCAGGGCGTGGGCAAAAAGGTGCCTGTCCCCCTCCGTGTCGCGTCGCGCTCGCAGGGGGCCAGGAACCGTTCTCCCGACTCGAAACCCACGCTGCCCGGCGGAAACAGACCGCATCCGCGGGGCACTCGGCCTGGACGAGAGCGATTGCAGGCCCCTCACGCCCCGACGATCCCGCTGACGTCGATCAGGTGAAGCTGCCGGCCCTGGCCCGTGTGGGGCGAATCGATGCACACCAGCTTGCCGTCCGGGCTGAAGCGGGGATGGGTGTCGCACCGCCACTCGCCGGCGTACTGCTTGGGCAGGTGGAAATGGCCCAGCGGGTAGCGCCGGTTCGTCGACACGTGGTAGAGGTAGGGGTTCTGGAGGCGCTCCTTGCCCTGCGGGTAGGTGTCGTTGAGGATCCATGCGTTTCCGGGCAGATAGGTGCAGTGGCCGTTGACGGTCATCACGCCGTTGCCCACGATCTCGACCGTGCCCCCTTCCTTGTCCTCGAACAGGTAGAACCCGCTGCCGTGCGACTTGTGCCAGCTCCAGGCGAGGATGTGGCGCGGGTCGCGCCAGATGAAGTGCGAAGTCCTGCCCGAGGGGTCGATGACGCGCACGTCCGAGCCGTCGGGCGCGGCGGTGAGCATCCGCGTCGTGAAACCGCGCCCGCCGGGGCCGACCCAGCGGTGGAGCAGTTCCACGCGCGTGCCGTCCGTGTTGACGAGGAGGTGGTTGAACCAGTGCTTCGCCTGGGAGAGGTCGCCCTCGGCAAAGGGGATCCTGGCCGCGTCGGCCAGGGAGAACAGCAGTTTCGACGCGCCGGTCTTCAAATCGACGTGCACCAGGCCCGAGTCGGCCGGGGCCGAGACCTTGGCGTTGGGATCGGCGAGGCCCGCGTAGCCGTAGCCCGGGCGCGTATCGTTGACGCGGCGGAAGTCGAGCGAAGCGGCCCAGGTCCCGTCCGGGCTGAGCGCGTAGATGGCGTGGGGGATCGTCCGCTTCGCGCCGGTCTTGACGTCCAGGATGTGGCAGACGAAGCGTTCGTCCTGGCGGTCGTTCCAGAGGATCTCGCTGGCGGAGCCGGGGACCCACTGAAGCATGCACCCCTGCTGCCAGCACCAGGCGCGGCTCGTGCCCAGCTCGATCCAGCGATCGCCGTCCTCCAGGTCCACCATGCCGATGCGGATGACGTCGTCGGGCCTGGGGGAGCGGTGCTCGAAATCGACCTCCATCCCCAGCACGTACCGGCAGTTGGGATCGAACTGGAGCTTGTCGTAGTAGCCGAACCAGTGGAACCTGGGGCCGCGCGTGATCTGACGGACGGGCGGAAGCTGCGGTCGAGCGTGGCTGTCTTCGGCCGCGACCGGGGGGCCGAGCGCAGCCGTTCCAAGACCGCCGGCCAGGGTCGCGGCGCTCGCCTTGAGCCAGTCGCGGCGCGTCCATCGGGGAAGGGGCGCGTGCATGAAGAGCCTCGCTGCGGGTTGGGGTCGCTCGGGCGCGTTCCGATCACCCCCCCATTCTACGTCCGGCCCGCAGCGGCACGCAACGCGCTGGCCCGGTGCCTACTGCTCTTCCTTGGCGTGCTTGTCGAGCACATCCTGGAGGATGAAGTCGGCCGGCAGGTACTCCTCCAGCCGGCGGAGGTGGCGCTTGTAGTTGTCGATGACCTCGACCAGCTCCTCGCCGGTGACCTCGTCCTCGAGGAGCTCGGGGAAAGCGTCGAGCAGCTTGCGGTACTCGGCGAGCCCCTTTTCGTAGTTCTCCTTGGCTGCGATGAGGTCGAGGTGGGCGGCCTGGTCGGCCTCGTAGATGTACTCCCTGGCGGCCAGGGCCATGTCGGTCTGTTCCGTCTCGCAGCGCAGTCGCCAGTACTCGAAGTTGACGATGTCGCGATACCGGTTGATGTAGGAGGCCATCTGCCGCGCCAGGCGGGCGTCGCGGGCCAGCTTGAGGGCCTTGGGGCGGTCCTTGCCGGTGACGCGCTGCGCCACCTCGTCCACCGAGACCTCCAGCTTCCTCCGCGCGGCCAGGGCGGCCGCCACCTCGTCGGTCGTCCGCTGGGCCTCCGGCACGTCGAGGGCCGCGCGCTCCTCGTCGGAGAGCGTGGCCCGCTTCTCCTCGCGGAGCTTATCGCGGAGCCCCGGGGCGAGCGCGTCGAGCTCGGCCTCCAGGCTCTCGGCCTCCTCGATGAACGACTCCTTGTCGTTCAAGCGGATCACCAGCGTCTCGCCGGTGCGCGGATCGCGGAACGTCGTCTCGACCTCGCTGGAGCCGAACGAGCCCTCGCTGGCGTGCCACTCCCGCGCGGCCCGCGCCCAGGCCTGCTGGGCGACCTCGCCGAAGATGCCGTCGGAGGCCAGCGCCTTGGCGTAGTTGATCTGGCACATGCCGGGGTCGGAGAGGAAGATCAGGTCCCCCATCCCCTTCATCTCGTGCCCCTCCGTGTCGAGGCGGATGGCCTTGAGGAAGCACTGCTTGCCGCAGAGCCAGTTGTCGCGCGTCGGATCGCGCAGCTCCAGCGGGAGCGATGCGTGGTAGTCGTCGTCCTCGCGGAACAGGCGGCGGTACTGGACCTTCTCGTCGGCCTTGCCGATCTTGTTCGAGGTGAACCAGCCCTGGTCCCAGTACAGGCGTGGCTCGAACTGGTTGTAGCTGATTCCGTCGCGGAGGAAGTTGATCCCCTTGATGACCCAGCGGTAGCGGTCGCGGTAGTCGTCGAACTCCACGGAGCAGTTGTACGAGAGGTTCCAGCCCTGGAACTTCCAGACCGAGATGAAGTGCGGCTGGAGCTTGGCGATCTGCTCGAGCGTCGCCGAGAGGTTGGTCCAGTCCTTCTTCATCTTGAATTCGTGGGCCTTGGTCCAGAGGATGTTCACGGCCACGCCGCGCATCCCCAGGGTGGCGAGCTTCATGGTCTCGCTGGCGGGGTCGATCTCGCCAAGGGCGGCCTCGCTCAGGCCGTGCTCGGCGCGAAGCCGGGCGAGAACGCCGCCGGGCGAGCCCTTGCCCTCGGTCGAGCCGATCGTGGCCGGGCGCCCCAGCCAGTGAAGCACGAGCACCAGCACGCAGATGCCCGCCACGTAGCCGATCTTCCAGTAGAAGGAGCGTTGGCGGCTGTTCATCGCGCCACCTCCCGCGTCTTGAGGAACAGGTACCCGGCGACGAAGACCGGAATCAGGAAGCCCAGGGCCCAGAAGGCGTTGGCCGCCATCATCTGCCACGAGAAGTCGAAGCCGTACGCTACGTACTTCGAGCAACTGAACTCCGGAAACGGCGGGAGAATCTTGGACATCGCCCACAACGGGCCGCTGAGGAGCACGTCGATCATCTTCGCGGCCGTGGTCCGGGGACTGGCTTCCAGCTCGGTGATCACGTTCATCTGCGTGACGAGGCGGATCAGCGACTCCACGGGTCCCCCGCCGTAGGTCTGCCCGGTGGCCAGACGATACATGAAGCCGCTGAAGAACCCGCCGACCAGGGCCCCGGCCGTGGCGATCATCGCCACCGGCCCGCTGAGGAACGTGCTGAACGTGACGCCCAGCCCGATCACCAGCACCATCTGAAGCCAGATGCCCGCATATCCCTTAAGGAAGTTCAGCTCGAACCAGGCGTCCCGTGCGCGGATGTAGAGATCGGCCTGCGCGACTCCGAAGAACTGGGCCGGCATCAGGCACTTGAGGATGATCTCCGTTTTTCCGTCGGCCACGAGGTCGTCGAACAGGCTCGCCCCCTTGACCTCCAGGGGGATGAAGTGGTTGTCGATCTCGAACTCCTTGGCCGTGAACAGCGTGACCTCCTTGGTCAGGCCGGTCTCGGGGTTGCGGACCGCGAGGCTGCCGAGGATGCCTTTCTCGATATCCCCTTTATGGGTGCGGAACACGGCCAGGGTCATCTCGACGGGGATGCCGTTGGGGTATCGCTCGGGCGTGACTCCTTCGAACGTCCAGATCGCAGCGCACGACGTCGCGCCCTCAATGTTGCTGCGGTAGGTCCACTCGTCGCCCACGTTGATGCCCTTCTCGTCGGGCCGCCCCTGGCGGTCGAGGAAACGGAGTTTGCCGTACACGGGGACCCGGGCCACCAGCGCGCCCTCCTGCGGGCCGATCGCGTAACTGCCGTCGTCGCGGGCCTCGATTTCGTGCCAGTGGCCGTTCTCCGTCTCCAGCGAGGCGGTGCCGTCGCTTTCGATCACCACCATGTGCCGGTGGTTGTGGACTTTGCTGGTTTGGACGAGGAACTCGGGATCGTCCTCTCCCGCGACCAGCCGGGCCTCCTCCACGGCCTTGGGATCCAGCGTGTGCGCGTGCGCTAGACCCCGCACGACGAAGACGTAGCTGATCAGGGCCATCACGGCCAGCAGCAGCGTGCCGAACGCGGTGAAACCCAGCATCCGCCCCAGCACGATCTCGCTGGAGCGGACCGGCTTGGTGACCACGGTGTGGAGCGTCTTGCTGCGGAGGTCGGCCGGGAGACTGAACACGCTGAGGAACAGGGCCAGAAGCAGCACCAGATAGCTCGTGGTCGTCAGCACGAAGTCGAGGTACAGGCGCGAGGGGTTGACACTGCCCGGATCGAGAAACCAGCCGGCGAAGAGCAGAATCACGAGGAACACGGCGAACGCGGCCACGATTCGCCGCCGGATCGCCTCTTTCACGGCCAGCCAGGTCAGGGCCAGGACCCGGAAGGGCGAGATCCGCATCAACTCGACGACGATGTCGCTCAGCGTGCGATCGACGCTCTGCGCCCCCGCCACGGGGCCGCGACGGAGCATGGCCGCGATCCAGCCGACCAGCAGTGTGGCCAGTACCATCAGCGACACGACGGCCAGCCACAAGTACAGGGCTCCGTCGTACCACTCGTCGCCCAGCAACCGCGACAGGCCGGCCACGACTCCCTCATACGCGGTGAGCACGGCCGCGTCGGTGGCCGGGATCGGATCGCCGAGCTTGTCGACGTACTGGCGCGCCCCGTCCACCTCGACGGGGCGGGCGTTGTCGGCCAGCGAACTGCCCCACACCAGAAGGCCGAATATCAACAGCACGCCAAGCGACCCGGTCACTACCAGGTAGCCGATCAGGCGCGCAGGCCAGCGGTGGCCGAATCGCGCCACGGTGACCAGCGCCCCCAGAGCGCCCAGCACGAGCAAGGCCACCACGCAGGCCACGATCCAATGGAAGAGGAACCCGTCGTGCCAGTTCGGCCCCAGGAGCCACGCGGCGAAGCTGGGAATGTAGTTTTCGACGACCATGCGGTAACGGCGATCTCGAAAGGGCTGGAAGGGAGGACGAGGCGGCGCCGGCCCGCAGAGCCGCGGGCATGGGGCGGTTAGTTGTCTTGAACGCCTCGAACGCGGCGTCCCGGGTGGGCCTCGCTCTCGCGGATGATACGTACAAACAGCTTCTCGAGGGTCGTGGTCGGATTGCCCACGAAATGGACCGTGCCGCCGAGCCGTTCGATCGTGGCGCAGACCTCCTTCTCGGCCTCCTCGGAAAGGCCCGAGCACTGCAACTCGGTCATCTCGCGGACCTTGAGCAGGTCGCTTACCCGGCCCAGCTCTTTGAGCTCGCCCTGGTGCAGGATGCCGATGCGGTCGCAAACGTCCTGCACGTCGTCGAGCTGGTGGCTGCACATGACGATCGTTTTGCCCTGATCGCGGAGCTTGAGGATCAGGTCCTTCATCCAGCGCGTGCCCATGGGGTCGAGACCCGTGGTCGGCTCGTCGAGCAGGATCAGCTCGGGGTCGTTGATCAGGGCCTGGGCCAGCCCGATGCGGCGGGTCATACCCTTGGAGTACTCCTTGAGCTGACGCCGCTTGGCCCAGCCCAGATCGACCATCTCGATCAGCTCGGCGGCCCGCTGGCGGCGGACCATCGGCGAGATGTTGAACAGCCGCCCGTAGAAGTCGAGCGTCTCCTCGGCGTTGAGGAACTTGTAGAGGTAGGACTCCTCGGGCAGGTATCCCAGCCGCTCGTTCTTGGTCACTTCGGTGGCGTCCTCGTCGAACACGAGGGCCTGGCCGCTGGTGGGGAAGAGCAGCCCCAGGAGGAGCTTCATGGTGGTTGTCTTGCCCGATCCGTTCGGGCCGAGGAGGCCGAAGATCTCACCGCGGCGGATCTCCAGGTCGAGGGCCTTCAGGGCCCGAACCTTCTGGCGGCCCCAGAAGTCGCGATAGACCTTGGTCAGGTTTCGCGTTTCAATGACGACGTCGGATTGCATACCGTCTCCCGTGTTGGCGCACCTCAAGACAGCGTTGATACGAGGCGGAAGGCCCCCCGGTTCGCCCGGATTCCGCCAAAGGCAAGAAATCCAGGGGGCGGCCGAAGCAGCATTGCCGGGCGGCGCCGCACCCCGCGATCGGTGGGTCAACCGGCAGGCTCCCCACGGTCCTGACGCCGGCATTGAGGCCACTGGAAGGCCCCCCTGAAACCGGCAGTGCCCTAGGATCGCCCCGCAGGCATCCCCTATAATGACCCGTCTGCTCCGGGGGGCCACCGTGCCGTTGCCAGCTTGAGTACACCGCCAACTCGCAGGCGCCCCGCCGCCGGCGGATGCCCCCGGCCTCGGGTCCTGTGGACTTCCCGTGGGGACTGCGCCGCGGATTGGGCACTGGAACGGGGCTTGCGTCGAGGACGATCGCCTTTCGCCACTCCGAGGCCCTGCTTCCATGTCCGTTTCGATCCGCGGCGTCGCGACCGATCCCCAAATCCTGCTCGCCCGACGCGAGGCCGCGCTGGGTTTTCTGTTTGGCCGCATCGATTACGAGCGGGCCCGCAACGTCCCCTACCGATTGCAGCAGTTCAAGCTCGACCGGATGCGGGATCTGCTCGGCCGGCTGGGCCATCCCGAGCGCTGGACGCCCATCGTGCACGTGGCCGGCTCCAAGGGAAAGGGGTCCGCCGCGGCCATGCTCGCGGCCGTCCTCACCGAATCGGGCATGCGCACCGGCCTGTTCACCTCGCCGCACCTGGACCAGCTCGAAGAGCGGATGCGGATCGACGGCCAGCCGTGCTCCCCGCTCGACACGGTCGAGCTGGTCGAGGCCGTGCGCCCGGCCGTGGCCGAGATGGACCGCGAGGCCGCGGCGGACCCCGAAGCCCTGGCCCCCACCTATTTCGAGATCACCACGGCCATGGCCTTGCTGCACTTCGCGCGGAGCAAGGTCGAGGCTGCCGTGCTCGAGGTGGGGCTTGGAGGGCGGCTCGATTCGACCAACGTGTGCCGGCCCGTGGCCTGCGTGATCACCAGCATTAGTCTCGACCACACGCGCCAGCTCGGCAGCACGCTGGAGGCCATCGCCCGCGAAAAGGCCGGCATCGTCAAGCCGGGCGTGCCGTTGGTCAGCGGCGTCACCGCCCCAGGTCCGAGGGACGTGATCCGGGGGGTTTGCCGGGCGAGCGCCAGCCGGCTGGTGGAGCTGGACCGCGACTTCGCCTTCGACTACGACCCGCCTCGCGGGCTGGAGACCGCCCCGGCCCTCGGCCGCATGACGTTCCGCGATATCCGGGGCGAGTCCCCTGGCGCGAGCCGGGTCGTCGAGCTGTCGCTGCCCGGACGCCACCAGGCGGCCAACGCGGCCGTGGCGCTGGCGACCGTGGAGGAGCTGCGTCGGGCGGGCTGGGCGGTGCCCGAGGACGCGTGCCGCCGCGCCCTTGCCCGGCTGGAGTGGCCCGCGCGGTGCGAGGTCGTCTCCCGGCAGCCGACCATCGTCGTGGACGCCGCCCACAACGGGGCCTCGGTCGAGGCGCTTGCGGGGGTGCTCGACGAGTCGTTTTCGGTGCAGCGCCGTCTTCTGGTCTTCGCGACGACCCTCGAGAAGGACGTGCGTGCCATGCTGTCGCGCCTGCTGCCGCAATTCGACGACGTGGTGTTCACACGCTATCAGAGCAATCCCCGCGGGGTGCCTCCGGGGAGGCTGCGTCGCATCGGTCGGCAGCTCACCGGCCGGAGCTTCGACGTGTGCGTGCGTCCCGGCGAGGCCTGGGACGCAGTGCGCCAGCGGGCCGCGCCCGAGGACCTGATCTGCGTGACGGGCTCGTTCTTCATCGCCGCCGAGATGCGCCGGGAGATCGCCGCCCGCCCTGCGGCCTCCGGGCCGGAACGCGACCGTCGCGAAAGCGCCTGATCCCCCTCGGACCGCAAGGGCCCGGTCCCGCCTCCCGGGCTTGCGGGAATCCTTGCTCTGGCCGACAATGCAGGCGCCGCGAAGATTTGCACCAACGCGATGGGAGGAGGGCCGAAGATGCGGGGATCGCGGTTGATCTTGCTTGGAATCGGCGCCGCCGCGGCGGTGACGGCCATGCAGCTGGTGACCGGTCAGGAGACGCCGGACGCCGGCGAGGAAGTGATCGCCCCGCTGGATGCCCGGGTCCGCTCGTTCTTCGAGTCGCTTTCCCAGGGGGCGACCCAGATCGGTTACGACAACCTGCTTCGAGGCAGCCCGCTCCTGATTGACAGGATCAAGGACTTGGAGAAGCTCAAGGAGAGCACCGGCCAGATCCCCTCGCGCTTCGGCGACTACCGGAGCTTCGAGCGGGTCGATGCCCGGCGCGTGGGCAAGAACGTCGTCCTCTTGAAGTACCTTTACCATTGTGACGATCTGCCGGTGGCGTGGCATTTCACGTTTTATCGTCCTCCGCCGGCCGAGCTGGCCGTGGAGGACGCGGAGTGGCGACTTGTCAGTTTGAGGTTCGACACGAAACTGGAGTCGCTGGCGGAGTCAACCAGGCGTTGATCCGCGCAGCGCCCGGCGGGACAACCAGTCGATAAGGAGGGAGACCCGATGCGAGGGCAAACCTGGACATGCGCGATCGTGGTCGCGATGTTGTGTGCCGCAGCCTGGGCGACGTCGGTCGCCGCGGAGGACGCTGAGCTCCGCGAGGCGATTGCCGACGGGACGGAATTCCTCAAGAGCCGCCAGGACGAGGCGTCCGGCACGTGGAAAGAATGGAAGCACATGCCCGGCGGCGTGACGGCACTGGCCACGCTGGCCCTGCTCGAGTCGGGCACGCCGGCCGACGACCCGGCCGTGCGCAAGTCGCTGGAGCACTTGCGGGGATTGTGGCCCGACACGACCTACGTGGTCTCGCTGCAAACCATGGTGCTTGCCGGCGCTGGCGCTAAGAAGGATCGCGAGCGGATCCAGCACAACGTCCAGTGGCTCGAGGAGCGGCAGCTCAACAAGGGCGACCGCGCCGGGGCCTGGGGCTACCGCGAGGGCGTGGGGAGCGGCGACAACTCCAACACGCACTTCGCCGCGATGGCTCTCCACGACGCCGCGGCTGTGGGGGCCGAGGTGCAGGACGGGACCTGGCGCCGCGTGCTCGACTACTGGGTCGGCTGCCAGAACGACGATGGCTCGTGGGGATACTACCGGGGCATGCCAGGCATGGGCACGATGACCTGTGCGGGCATTGCCAGCGTGGCCGCGGCGGCGCAAGCGCTCGGCGACGATCGCCAGGCCGCGGACACGGCGAAGAAGGCCCGCGACCGGGCCACGGCCTGGCTTTCCAAGCGTTTCACGGTCCGCACCAACCCGGGTCCGAAGCGCCGCCTGTGGGTCCTCTATTACCTGCACGCGATGAAGGAGGCGGGCCACCTGACGGGCAAGGAGAAGATCGGCGAACACGACTGGGAGAAGGCGGGCCGGGCCTATCTGCTCGGACAACAGGATTCCGCCTCCGGCTTCTGGCGAAGCACCGGCCATGCCGAGGACGACCCGGTCATCGCCACCAGCTTCGCCCTCTTGTTCCTCGCCGAGGGGCGCCGGGCCGAGTCCGTGGCCGCCAAGAGACGCTGACGCACGCCGGACCGCTGAAGGACGGTGATCGACGCTGGCTGTTTCGCGTCCTGCCGGAGTTCGTCCGCGGTCGGCGCGGGCGCCGCGAACCGGTGCGCCGGCCGAGAGGGATCGCTGGGGGAGGTGGTGTCATGCACTTCGGGCAACGCATCAGCCTGCTCGCTCTGCCGGTTCTGTTCGCACTACCCTGGGTCGAGGTGCGGCTCTACCCCGACGACCGCGACCACCAGCATTACGGCGAGGTCTTCTGGGAACAGTCGGGATTTCACGCCATGATGGGCGAGTGTTCCTCCCAAATGCAGTTGTCCAATTCGGGCACGAAGATCCCGCTGGGCCAGAATCGATTCGACGCCTCCTACCTGACGTTTCTCTTCTTCGCCCTTGTCTTCAGCTCCCTTGTGTGCGCGCTGGCGATGGGCAACCGCTGCCGCAAGTACGCGGTCACGACCGGGATGTGCCTGGTGGCAACGTTGACGCTATTGCCCCAGATGAACATGGGCTTCAGCCTGGAGCGATACGTGAAGGAGATGAAGCAGAGGATCGCCGACTCGGTCAAGGACGCCGACTCCGAGAAGGCCGACGCCAAGACCCGTGCCTGGCACAAACGGCTCATGAAGAGCAAGACCCTCGTCTACGCCGACCTCACGATCTCTCCGGATCGAATCAAGCGGGGCATTCAGGCGACGAAGACGCCCTGGTTCTGGGCCGCGCTGTTGGCGACGGTCTACGCCTTCGGCTCCGGCGCGCTAGGGTTCCTCTTCAGCGTTCGTGAGATCTCGCGCAAAGCGACCGCCGCGGCGCAAGCGCGCCAACCCGAGCCGCGACCGTGAGGGAGCGATCGAGGTGCCAGCCGCGAAGCTACTCGGCCCGGCGCTTCGGCATCTGGACCCCAGCCGCGCGGCGCCAGTCGGCCAGCCGCTTGCGCAGTTCGGCGGCCTTCTCCGGCATCTCGGCGGCCAGGTTTCGCGTTTCGCTGAGGTCCTGTTTGAGGTTGTACAGCTCCAGGCGGTCGTCCTCGAAGAACTCGATCAGCTTCCAATCGCCCGCGCGGACGGCGCTGGAGGGCGTGGCGGCGCTGGGTACGCCCGTGCCCACGTAGTGCGGAAAGTGCCAATAGATCGCGTCCCGCTTGATCGAGCCCTTCTCCTCGAGCAGCGGTACCAGGCTCAGGCCGTCGAGGTGTTGCTCGGGCCGCGGCGGCAGCCCCGTCATCTCCAGCAGCGTGGGGTAGAGGTCGGTGCTCGTCACGGCCTCGCGACAGAGGCTCCCTGCACGCACGCCCGGGGCGCGGACGATCAGCGGCACGCGATGCCCGCCCTCGTACATCGTGGCCTTGCCTGCCCGCAACGGGCGTTGGGAAGAGACCCTCTCCAGGCCGCCGTTATCCGAAGTGAACAGCACGATCGTGCGGTCGGCAACGTCCATCTCCGCGAGCGTCTGCATGACACGACCCACGCTCTGGTCCACGCTGTGGATCATCGCGGCGTACTTCGCGTTGCCGTGCTCCGCGGTCTTCGGCTTCCGGGCGTAATTGTCGATCAGCTCCTTCTTGGCCTGGAGCGGCGTGTGGACCGCGTAGTGGCTGAGAAAGAGCAGGAACGGCTGCCTCTTCGCGTGGCAGTCCTTGATGAATCGGATCGACTCGTCGGTCAGCCGGTCGGTGAGGTATTCGCCCGGCCAACCGCCTTCGAGAGTCCGCCACTTCACCCAAGGATGCTTGGGCGTCATTCGCCACCGGCCGTTGTACGGGTGGAAGTAGTTGCCGGGATTGCCCATCCCGTTGCCGCCGATGTTCACGTCGAAGCCCTGGTGCTGAGGAAAATACTCCTTCTCCCAGCAGACGTGCCACTTGCCGACGAAGCCGCAGGCATAGCCGGCCTCGGAAAAAGCCTCGGCCAGGGTGAGCTCCGCCAGCGGCAGGTTCTTGCAGTACGCAGGCGGCACCAGCGGCGGCGGCTTCGGCAAGCGAAGATGGCCGTCGATGGGGATGGCCGCGGTGATGTGCAGGCGCCCCGGGTACTTGCCGGTGAGGATCGCGGCCCGAGTGGGCGAACAGACGCAGCAGGCCGCGTAGGCGTCGGTGAACCGCATCCCCGCGCCCGCAAGCCGGTCGATGTTGGGCGTTTCGTAGTAGCGGCTGCCGTAGCAGCCCAGGTCGGTCCAGCCGAGATCGTCGATGAGAAAAAGCACCACGTTGGGCAGGGGCTTCTGCTCGGGCCGCCCTTGTGCCGCTGAAGCGATGCGCGGCCCGGTGCACCAAGCGCCCAGTCCCAGAAGAAGGGCGAGGCAGGCTGCATAGACGGTCGATGCCTTCGGCGGTCTCATTTCGCGGCCTCTGGGAAGCGGGGGTCCTTGTGCAATCGGGTGACGGTCGCACGGAGGCGGCGGCGCGCGGCTGCCGCCGCTTCACCTTCGCCCGCCGGCTTGGGGGAGTACGGATCGTCGGAGACGTCCCACAGCTTGCCCGAGCTGTCGAGCCGCCAATGTGCGTCGCGAATGAACCAGCGATCGCGCAAATGGCGATACACCCACGAACGCGGCTCGCCCTTCTGGCCGCGGAGCTGCGGCAGGAAGCTGCGGCCGTCGATCGCATGGCCCTCCGGGAGCGCGACGCCGGCCGCCTGGAGGATCGTAGCCATGAAGTCGGTCAGGTCCACGAGGTCGTCGATCTCCGCGCCGGCCGGCGTGACGCCCTGCCACCAGGCGATCAGCGGCACGCGCGTGCCGGCCTCGTCGAGGCGAGTCTTGCCGCCGGGGATCTTGCGGTCGCCGATGCGCGAGGTGATCACGCGGTCGGTCCCGTTGTCGCCCACGAACAGCACCAGGGTCTTATGGGCCAGCCCGAGCCGTTCCACTTCGTCCACGATCCGGCCCACAAGCTTGTCCATGTAGGCGACCAGTCCGGCGAACCCTTTCTGCTTGGGCTCGACGCCCTGGTCGGGATCAACGCCGGCCGGAAGCGTGTCGGGCGAGGCCGGGTAGTTCCTGCCCGTGGCCGTCTGCGAATGAACGAGCGTCATCGGGTAATAGGCGAAGAACGGCTTCTCGCGATGCCGGCGCATGAACTGGATTACGTGGTCGGTGAACAGGTCGTCGCCGAACTTGCCCTTCCCCATTTCGAGGTTCGGCTTGCCATCCACCCACAATTCGGGGTTCCAGAAGTGGCGCACGACCTGCTTTCCGCGCAGCAGCCGCCACAGCAGGCGGTCCTCGAACCCCGCGTCGGCCACGTGCGCGGGGTTGTCGGCGAAGTCGTTGCACAAGTGCCACTTGCCCGCGATGCAGGTGGCGTAGCCGGCCTCGCGAAGGAGCTGCGCGATCGTGCGATGCTTCTGGACGTCGAGCTTGTCGGCGCGCGTGCGACCCATGTGCGTCGTGCCCGTGATCCCCGTTCGAAAGCAGTAGCGGCCCGTGAGTAGCTCGGCGCGCGATGGGCTGCAGAGCGGCGTGGCGTAGCACCGCGCGAAGCGGGCACCCCGCGCGGCGAGCCGGTCCAGGCACGGCGTTCGGTAACTCGTGCCGCCGTAACAGCCCAGGCACTCGGAGCCCAGGTCGTCGGCCAGAATCAAGATGACGTTGGGCCGATCGTCCCTGGATGCACCGTGCGCAAGCGCTGCGATCCCCAGCACGGCCACCAGGGAAGCGATCACGGCGCTTGCGCGGCGGGCTGGGAGGCGGCCGCTCCGCAAAGGTCTCGTCGGGGGCATCGATTTGTCCTCGCGCACGACTCCGTGGAGAAAAACGCAGCGAGCGGCGAAGCTGCCGTGCGCAAGCCGCCGCCTGCCCGAGCAAAGGCTGGGATTCGACAGTCCGAGTGTACCACGAATCCGCGCGCCGGGCAGCCGGAGCGACTTCCACGGCGCGGCGCCCTCGCCGCGCCCGCGCCTGGGCGTCGCGGTCCGGCGTGGGGATCCGGGCCGCTTCCGCTCGTGGAAGCGGCCGGTTCATGCGAGCACAATGTCGTGTCGTTCGCGCGGCGGCGGACTGGGAGTTGCCTGGCCTGCGGCGAAAGCAGGGCTGCCGCGCGGCGACCTGTCGCTCGACCGGCCGGCCCGGTACAATCGACCGCGTCGAGCGGCGAAGGCCCGGACGGCACCGCCGCCACCGGGTGCATCACATCGGCACGATCGAGCGCGCCGTTGGTTTCTGGGCCCCGCCAGGGAGCGCCCATATCGAGAGCCTGTGGCGCGTGGGCGATGCTTTGCCCCAGGCATGCGACGGGACCGGTTCCGAGCCATGAAGACCGTGAGCATCCTCAACCACGTGCTCGGCCCGGTGATGCGCGGGCCGTCCAGCTCGCACACGGCCGGGGCCTTCCACATCGGCAGCATGGCCCGCTCGCTCTTAGGAGGCACGCCACGCAGGGCTGAGCTGGCTTTCGACCTGGAGGGTTCCTACGCGGCCACTTACGCGGCCCAGGGCGCGGATCGCGGTTTCGCCATGGGGCTGCTGGGCAGGCCACTGACGGACGACACGTTCTTCACGGCCTTGCGCGATGCCTCAAACGCGGGTATGGATCTCCAGTTCCGCGTTCGAAAGCTGGCCAACCCCGACCATCCCAACATGGTAGAAATCGACCTAATCGCCGTCGCCGACACCGAGCTGCGCCTGGTCGCCCGTTCCATCGGCGGCGGCGAGGTGGAGATCACGCGGATGGACGGCCGCCCCGTGCTCTTCCGCGGCGCCGCGCACGAGGTGCTGGTCGAGGCTTCCGCGGACCGGGCCTCCGTGGTGCAGGCCTTGCTGGCAACGGACGGCGGATGGCTTGAAGACCCCGCTACGAGCGTCGAGGGTAACGCGGTCCGGTGGTCGGGCCGGCGCGCGGCGCCGCTGCCGGGCAGGCTCCAAAGAGACCTCCATGCAATCGACCCGGCCGCGAGGATCTGGGAATCCGCCCCGGTCTTTTTCGTGCAGACCGGCCGGCCGTTGTTCCACACCGCGGTCGACGCGGTTGAGCTCTGTGAAAGCCGCGGCTTGTCCTTGGGCCGGCTTGCGCTGGCCTCCGAGTCGCAGCTTCTGGGGCTGGGCGAAGCGGAAGTGATGGACGAGGTGCTCCGCCGCTACGAGATCATGATCGCGGCGGTTGAGCGCGGACTTGCGGCGGACTTCGAGGGGCTTCAGTTCTTGCCCGCCTGCGCCGGAGCGATCTTCGGGAAGGAAGCGGCCGGCGAGCTCTCCACGCGCAGCCTGCACACGCGCGCCGCGGCCCGGGCCCTGGCCGTGATGCACGTGGACGGGGCCATGGGAGTCGTGTGTGCGGCGCCGACCGGCGGATCGGCTGGCGTGATTCCCGGGACCCTGGTGAGCCTGGCCGAGGAGCGGCGCCTCAGCCGCGAGCAGATCGGCCTGGCGCTGCTCGCGGCCGGCGCGATTGGCGCGATCGTGGCCGGACGGGCCACGTTCGCGGCCGAAGTCGCCGGCTGCCAGGTCGAGATCGGCGCCTCAGGGGCCATGGCCGCCGCGGCCGTGGTGGAGGCGGTCGGCGGCACGGCCGGCCAGGCCTGCGATGCCGCGGCGATCTCCTTTCAGAACACGATGGGCTCGGTGTGCGATCTCGTGCGCGGGACCGTGGAAATCCCCTGCCACACGCGCAACGCCGTCGCGGCCGCCAGCGCGCTGGTCAACGCCGACCTTATGCTGGGCGGATACACCAACCTCATTCCGCTGGACGAAACGATCGACGCGGTTTATGCCGTGGGCCGGGCCATGCCCGCTGAATTGCGCTGCACGTCGAAGGGGGGCCTGGCCGTGTGCCCCTCGGCCCGGGCGCTCAATCCCCGCACCGCCTCGCCCGGTTGCTCCTCCCTCCCATGAAGCCGCAACTCCTCTATCTCGCGGCGGACGACGTCCGCCGGGCCCTGCCCATGCCTGCCGCCATCGAGGCGATGCGGGAGGCCTTCCGCGAGCTCTCGGGCGCCGCGGTGGCGCTGCCCTTGCGCGAGAGCCTCGAGGCCCCTGAGCATCAGGGGGTGGCCCTGGTGATGCCGTGCCACTCAGCGGCCCGCAAGCTGTTCTCCGTGAAGCTCGTCACCGTGTTCGGGGAAAACCCGCGGCGCGGACTCCCGCTGATCCAGTCGCTGGTCACCTTGACCGATGCGGCCACGGGCACGCCCCTCGCGGTGTTGGACGGCGCGTCGCTCACGGCGATCCGCACCGGGGCGGCCTCCGGCGCGGCGACCGATGTCCTGGCGCGAGCCGACTCCGCGGCGGCCGCTGTATTCGGCGCCGGGGTGCAGGCCCGCACGCAGTTGGAGGCTGTCTGCTGCGTGCGCGCGATTTGTCGCGCGGCGGTCTACGATCTTCACTCCGCTGCCGCGGAGCGGTTTGCCGCGGAGATGACCGCGAAGCTGGGCTTGCCTGTCGAGCGTGCGGCCACGCCGGGCGCAGCCCTCGACGGGGCCGACGTGGTCTGCGCCGCGACGACGTCGACCACGCCCGTGTTTGAGGACATCGACCTGGGGCCGGGCGTGCACGTCAACGCCGTCGGCTCCTTCCGTCCCGAGGTGGCGGAGGTGCCGAGCGAGACGGTTTGCCGAGCCCGGGTGGTGGTCGACCATCGCGCGGCGGCGCTGGAGGAGGCCGGCGATCTGATCGGCCCGCTGCGTCGAGGCCTGATCCACGAGGGGGACCTCGGCACGGAGCTGGGGGAGGTTTTGCTGGATCGAAAGCCCGGTCGGCGCAGCCCCGAGGAGGTGACGCTGTTCAAGTCGGTGGGCGTGGCGATTCAGGATCTTCATGCCGGTGCGGCGGCCCTGGAGGGTGCCCGCCGGCTGGGTATAGGCGTGCCGCTCTCGTGATCGGATGGGAGCGTGCCCCCAGCGTGCGGCTGGGCGGAACCGCTTTCTCCGGGAGGATTGCCGCGGACGCGCGAGGGGCGTCGACCACCGCTGCCCGCCGAAACACAGAAAATCCTTGCTGGGGGCACGAGGGGCTGGTAAAGTGGCGCCATCGGCAGCCTGCCGAGGGGACGAGCCGGCCACGCGGGATACGGAGCAGCGCCATGAGCACTCTCGGGTTACGCCTCTTCTCGGTCGTCCTGATCTCGTGGATGGCAAGCATCTCCTCGGCTCGCGCGGCCGAGGACCCGGCCGACTCGGAAAAGGGCCTGGTCGGCTGGTGGAAGCTGGACGAGGAGTCGGGCGAGACGGCTGCCGATTCCTCGAGGCACGACCACAAGGCTACGCTCAAGGACGGCCTCTCGTTCGACAAGCATTCTGAGGACGGCCGCGTCGGAAAGGCCCTCCAGCTTCAAGGCAAGCGGGGGCTCGTCGAGGTCGCCGGATACAAGGGAATAGCTGGCACCGCGCCGCGCACGGTCGCTGCCTGGATCAAGACCTCCCAACGCCGCGGCGACGTGATCCGCTGGGGCGCGGACGATGCCGGCAAGATCTTTCGGTTCGGATTCATCCGCGGTCGGGTCGGGGTCGATCCCAGCGGCGGCTACCTGTATGTCAACGAGGACCTGGCCGACGACGAGTGGCACCACGTGGCGGCCGTCGTCGAGAAGGCCGATTCACCCAATCTTCATGACCACGTCAAGCTCTACGTGGACGGCGCGCCGGCCGAGATCCACGACATCGGGCTGTTGGACCTCTGGCCGCTCGATACGGGCGACGAGTTGGACGTGACCATCGGGCGGGGATTCCAGGGACGGATCGACGAGGTGCGCCTCTACGATCGAGCCCTCTCGGTCGATGAGATCAAGGCCCTGTTCAAGGCCAGGTGAGAACTACGGAGCGTCGGCCTCACACGTGCTACGCACCACGCGGGCTCAGCGCTTTCCGTGATCGGATAGCAGATAGCAGGTAACGGTTTTCTTCTTGGGGGGCGCCTGCCCCATGAGGGGCAGGCCATAATCGCACGGAGACGAACGATGGACAGTAAACAGGTCACCCGGCGGGATTTCATCGGCGAGGGGACGAAAGCCGCCGTGGGCGTGGCCGCGGGGCTGGGCGCGACGGCCGCACCGACGGCTCGGGCCGCCGCCAAGGTCGATACGTCCAAGATCCTCAACTACAACGAGAACATGGAGTATCGCCGGCAGGGCTCCACCGAGTGGATGGTCTCGGCCGTCTCCTTGGGCGGGCACTCCCGCAGCGATCAGAAGGAGCGCAACGAGTGCGTCAGCCGGGCGATCGACCTGGGCATCAACTACATCGACGCCTGCTGCCGGCATGAGGTCGTGCGCGACGCCAAGGCCCTCGAAGGCCGCCGCGACAAGATGTACCTGGCCCTGTCCTACTGCGGCAAGGAGATCCGCCACGAGGAGTATCGCACGGCCAAGAAGCTGCTCGCCTCGCTTGATGAGCTGCTGCAACTCTCGAATCAGGAATACACCGACCTGTGGCGGGTCACCTGCTTCGAGCCGGGCGGACGCCACTCGTTCGACACCGCCTGCGAGCTCGTCGAGGCGCTTGAGAAGGCCAAGAAGCAGGGCAAGGCCCGCTGCATCGGCTTCTCCTCGCACGACCGCCGCTGGATCAAGTTCATGATCGAGTACTTTCCGCAGGTCGATTGCGTCTGCTTCCCGTTCACGACCATGAGCAAGGCTGCCCCCAAGGACAGCCTCTTCGACTCCCTGAAGAAGTGCGACGTGGGGGCATTCGGCATCAAGCCGTACGGGGCCGGCTCGCTGTTCCGCGGCGACGAGGAGGAGAACAACCGCCGCGGCCGGCTCGCCCTCCGCTACATCCTCCACTCGAACACCGTGATCCCGATCCCCGGCGTCAATGCCGTGGAGCATGTGGACAACGCGGCCAAGGCCGCCAAGGAGCGATTGGAGCTCGATCTGAAGGAGCGGGCCGAATTGGATCGCGCCAGCCGGCACATGTGGGCCAACCTGCCGAAGGGCTACCAGTGGCTGAAGGATTGGGAGTACGTCTGAGTTTCCGGGCCGCATTAGAGCGCTTGCTTCGAGGGGAAGATGAGACCGTTCTCGCTTGCTGGGGTGATCGTCCTGGCGGCGGCCGTCGCCGCCTTCTGCGCCTCGGCGTGTTTCTTGGGATTGCCACCGGGGTGTCACTTCGCCCTGGAGGCTGTGGCCGATCAGCCGGCCAAGGACAAAACGGCGCCCGAGAAGGGAAAGTCGGGGGACAATGGCAAGCCGGGGGGCAAGGAAGAGCCCCTGCTGCTGTTGGACGACGAGCCCCCGCTGCTCCTCGATGACGAGGGCGAGGAGGAGAAGCCGACCGAGGCCATGGTGGACAACGCCCGCTGCTTCGTCTGCCACCTGAATTACAAGAAGGAAGAGATCGCCCTGGTCCACGCCAAGGCCGACATCAGCTGCGCGGACTGCCACGGCGATTGCGACGAGCATATCGCCGACGAGTCGTGGGCCTCGGGCGGAAACGGGACGCCGCCGGAGATCATGTATCGCCGCGACGAAGTCAACGCCGCCTGCATGAAGTGCCACAGCAAGCGCAAAATGGACGCCGACGCGCACGAGGAGTTCTTCGCCGGCAAGACCGAGGAGAAGCACTGCACCGACTGCCACGGCGAGCATCGCCTCGGCAAGCGCAAGTGCAAGTGGAAGTAGGCCCCGCTTCGGGCATCGCCAGCCACGTTGGGGTCAATGCGCGAAGCTTGCCGCGGGCGGCTCGTTCGGCGGTCTTTTCGGCCGGTGCGCCGATGAGTCATCGCCCGAGAATCCACTCCTTGGGATCCCGCGATCGTTCCCGCGTTCTCGCCCGTTGTCTTCGCACCTGGTGATCCGCATGGGAGACCGGAGATGCTGCCCGCTCGTTCTTCCCGACGGACGGCTTTGCTTGCCGCCGTCCTCCTGCCGGCGCTTCTGATGCCCTGTTCGGCCCTGGCCGAGGGCGCCGCCCGCGCGCAGCGAGAGATCGCGATCGTGCCCCGGCCCGCGCAGTTGATCGAGGGCGAGGGCGTCTTCCAAGTCGACAAGGACCTCCCCGTTGTGGCGGGCACGCAGGCCAGAGCCGAGGCCGTCAAGCTGATCGACGCTCTGGCCCCGGCCATGGGTTTCCGTCTGAAGGTGGTCGAGGCTGCGCCGGAGGGGGCCCGGGCGGTCGTGCTATCGCTCGATCCGTCGCTGGAAGACCGGCTCGGCAAGGAAGGCTACGCGCTTCGCGTGACGCCGCAGCGGATCGATCTCCGCGCGGCCGCCCCGGCAGGCCTGTTCTACGGGGGGCAGACGTTGCGCCAACTCCTGCCGCCGCAGGTGTTTTCCGCGAGGCAGGCCGAGGGCGTGGACTGGGTCGTGCCGTCCGTGGAGATCGAAGACCGGCCCCGCTTCGCTTGGCGCGGGCTGCTGATCGATCCGGCCCGGCACTTCATCCCGGTCGAGGACGTCAAGCGGTTCATCGACCTGATGGCCCTGCACAAGCTCAACCACCTGCAGCTCCACCTGACCGACAACATCGGCTGGCGCGTCGAAATCAAAGGGCATCCTGACCTTACCCGGCTCGCATCAGGCCGTGATCGCAGCGGCGGTGAGGGCGGCTTCTACAAGCAGGACGACATCCGCGACCTGGTCCGCTACGCGGCGGACCGCCACGTGACGCTCGTCCCCGAGATCGAGATGCCCTACCACGCCGGCGCGGCCATCAACGCGTATCCTCACCTGGGCATCAATCCCAGTCGCGTCGACGGCCTGTCGCTCGACGAGCGCTGGGGCAAGCTCGGCGGGCTGGTCGCGCCGCGGGAGGAAACGGTCGTCTTCCTGAAGGATGTGCTCAGCGAGATCGTGGAGTTGTTTCCAGGCCGGTTCGTCCACATCGGCGGCGACGAGGCCAACCTGAGCCTGTGGGAGAACGACCCCGAGATGCAGGCCCGCATGAAGCTGCTTGGCTGCAAGGACGCCCACGCGCTGCACAGTTGGTTAGTCAAGCAGATGGACGCCCACCTCGCCCGGCTCGGCCGTCGCATGGTCGGCTGGGACGAGATCCTCCAGGGCGGCTTGGCCTCGGGGGCGACCGTCATGTCGTGGCGCGGCATGGGGGGCGGGATCACCGCGGCCCAGGCCGGCCACGACGTGATCATGGCCCCCACCTCGCACACCTACTTCGACTATCGCCAGCATCCGGACGAACTCGGACTGGGGCGGAGCGTGCTGCCGCTGGAAAAGGTCCACGCCTTCGAGCCCGTCCCGGAGGCCCTGAAGCCCGAAGACGCCCGCCACGTGCTCGGCGGCCAGGGGCAGCTCTGGGGCGAGTTGATCCCGGATGAGCGGCGGCGGGAGTTCATGGCCTACCCCCGGGCCTGCGCATTGATCGAGGTCCTCTGGTCCCCGAAGGAGGGTCGCGATTACAAGCGGTTCTGCCGGCGTCTGGAGCGGCACTTTCTGCGGCTCGATGTGATGGGGGTGAACTACCGGCCGGTCGGCGATCCCTTGTTCCCGGTGCCTGCCGAGCCGCAGTCGGGCGGATCGGCGGCGGCGCAGGCTCTGGCGCGGCGGCTGTTGGGCGATGGCGCCGACCGCTTCGCGTTCGAGTCGATCCCGGCCGTGCGGGGCCGCGACGTGTTCGAGATCGAGACCCGCGACGGCAGGACCGTGATCCGCGGCAACAGCGGCGTGTCGATGGCGATGGGGCTGAACTGGTATTTGAAGCACTTCTGCCGCTGCCACGTCTCCTGGTGCGGCAGCCATCTGAGCCTGCCCGACCCGCTGTCCGCCGTGGAGCGGAAGGTGCGGCGGGTGAGCTGGGCCCGGTACCGGTACTTCCTCAACTACTGCTGCTTCGGGTACTCGCTTCCCTGGTACGACTGGAGCCAGTGGGAGCGGCTCATCGACTGGATGGCCCTCAATGGAGTGAACGCGCCCCTGGCGGTCACCGGGCAGGAGGCGGTGTGGAGGGCCGTGTGCCGGCGCCTGGGGATGACCGACGAGGAGATCGCCGAGCTGCTCGCCGGCCCGCCGTATCTGCCGTTCCAGTGGATGGGCTGCCTGGACGGCTGGGGCGGTCCGCTACCGCCGTTGTGGATCGACCGCCACGAGGATCTCCAGAAGCAGATCCTCGCGCGCCAGCGCGAGCTGGGCATGACTCCCGTGCTCCAGGGGTTCACGGGCCACGTGCCGGCGGCGCTCGCCAAGAAACACCCCAACGCCCGGCTGCATCGCATCCGCTGGATCGAATGGGAGACCCACCTGCTCGACCCGGTCGATCCGCTGTTCACTCAGGTCGCGGCGATGTATCTGGAGGAGCAGGCCCGGCGGTTCGGCACCGATCATCTCTACGCGGCCGACACCTTCATCGAGATGACCCCGCCGAGCGGCGAGCTGAAGTACCTGGCCGGCCTGGGCCGGGCGATCTACGACGGCATGGCCAGAAGCGACCCCGACGCGGTCTGGGTCCTCCAGGGCTGGACGTTCATGTTCAAACGCTCGTTCTGGACCCAGGAGCGAATCGAAGCATTCCTCGGCGGGGTGCCCGACGACCGCATGATGGTGCTCGACCTGTTCTGCGAGTCGCGACCCATGTGGAGCCAGACCGAGGCCTTCTGCGGCAAGCCCTGGCTGTGGTGCAACGTGCAGAACTTCGGCGGCACCGTGCATCTCGGCGGGCCGCTGGACCGGAACAACCACGGCCTCTCGGCCGCGCGCCGCGATCCAGCGCGCGGCAAGCTCGTGGGGCTGGGCCTGGTCAACGAGGGGCTGGGCTGCAACCCGATCGTTTATGACCTGATGTACGAGATGGCCTGGCGCGATGGGCCGGTCGATCTCGCCACGTTCGTCCGCGACTACAGCCGCCACCGCTACGGCGCTGAGAGCCACCAGGCCGAAGCCGCCTGGGCGATCCTCGCCGAGACCGTTTACACCGCACCGCACCGCACACGGTCGATCATCGATCAGGTGCCCACGCTGGGGCCCTGCCGCGGCATGCCGCCGTACGGGAACGAAATCCTGGCCCAGGCCTGGCGCCACCTGCTGCTCGCGGCCGAGGAGCTGGCCGCGTCCGGATCGCCCCTGCCCGACACCCTCCGCTTTGACCTGGTGAACGTGGGCCGGCAGGTGCTCGTCACCCACGCCGAGACGCTGCGGCAGAAGGCGGCCGAGGCCTATCGGGCCAAGGACCGAAAGGCCTTTGAAGCCGCCTCGAAGCGATTCCTGGACCTGCTTGCCGACGTGGACGACCTCCTGGCCACGCGCGAGGAGCTTCTGCTGGGCCGCTGGCTGGAAGACGCCAAGCGGTGGGGCGAGGACGACGAGGTCCGGGCGAAGTTCGAGTGGAACGCCCGCCGCGTGCTGACCCTGTGGGGCGAAGGCACGGCCATCGACGACTACGCGCGCAAGGAATGGGCCGGCATGATCCGCGGCTACTACCGCGAGCGCTGGCGCAAGTACTTCGACGCCCTGGCCGCATCGCTCGAGTCCGGCGAGACCTTTGACGAGCAGGTCTTCAACGCCGACCTGCGGCAGTGGACGCGCGACTGGTCGAGCGGGCGCGAGACATACGCGGCCGAGCCCCGCGGCGACGGCGCCGAAGCGGCGGCCGCGCTGTGGAAGAAATACGGCGACGCCTTCCAGCCCGACTCGCCCAGCCTGACCACCGGCAAGCCGGCTAAGTGCTCCAGCGCCCTGCCGCCTTACCCGGCCCGCCTGGCCAACGACGGGTTCGCCGGCAACACGGAGCGGTTCTGGGCGACGGACGTCAATAAGCACCAAGGCGAGGCCTGGTGGCAGGTCGATCTGGAGAAACCCACCCGCGTCGGCCGCGTCGTGGTCGTCGGCTACTACGGTGATCTGCGCCACTACGGCTTCACGGTCGAGACGTCGCTCGACGGAGAGAAGTGGGACATCGCGGCCGACCGCCGCGACAACCGCGATCCTTCCACGCGGGCGGGCTACGTCTGCCGATTCGAGCCGCGCTCCGTGCGCTACCTCCGCGTCACCCCGGCGCATAATTCGGCGAACACGGGCCGGCACCTCGTCGAAGTGATGGCCTTCGGCGAATAGGGGCGACTGAGGAAGCCGGACTCCAATCGGCCCTGCGGGAGAGCTGCGTGCCGCCGGACGCCATGATCGACCGTCCCGTCCAGTTCGCCTGCAAGCCCAACGCACCGCATGTGGTCGAGCGGCTGCGCCCCTTCTACCAGAGGCAGGCCGCCGACCGCATCTTCGCCACGATGGCCGTGCCCAACGCGGCGATCGCCGACTTCGCGCGACGGTACCCCGAGGCTGAGTGCGAAGACCCCGATCCTCGCGAGCGGGCCGGGTTCTGGGACTCGCTTTTCGCCGAGCGGGCGGCGGTCGAGGACGACTCCATGCCCGCCGCCTACCTGAGCGAGCTTGACCAGGGCCTTTACGGCGGGCTGCTCGGCGGTGAGGTGCGCTTCATGCCGCACCCGGAGACCGGCTGGATCTCGTCGATGGTCCCGCCGCTTCTGTCCGACTGGTCGCAGCTCGACGCGCTGGCGCTGGACGAAGCGCATCGCTGGTGGAAGCGGTACCTCGCGCAGATGGACGTCTTCGCCCGCCGCGGCGCCGGGCGGTGGGGCATGAGCCACTTCATCCTCATCGACGGGTTGAACTTCGTCTTCGAGCTGGTCGGCGGCACCCAGACATATCTGAGCGTCGAGAGCGACCCGGAGACCGTCCGCCGCGCGATCGACCTCGGCTTCGACTTGAACGTCCGCGTGCAAGTGGCCTTCTTCGCCGCTGCCGGGACCGTCGGCGGCGGCACGCTGAGCAACTTCGGCCAGTGGATTCCCGGGCGGATCGTCTCCGAAAGTCTCGACCCCTTCCACATGACCTCGGTCGATTACTTCGAGCGCTGGGGACGCGAGCCAGCCGAGCGGATCATGGGCCGGTTCGACGGCGGCGTGATCCACATCCACGGCAACGGCCGGCACCTGTTGCCCGCGGCCTCCACGCTCTCGGGCCTCAGGGCCATCCTGCTCTTGGACGACGTGGGAATCGCGCCGGCGCTGGACGTGCTCGGGGACGTCCAGGCGCAGACCGGCGACGTGCCGCTGAGCTGCCTGGCGCCTTACCCCGCGTTCGTCGAGCGCCTGGGCCGGCACGCGCTGCCCGGCGGGGTGCTCTATCAGGTCACCGGAGTGCCCGACGTGGACACGGCCAACCGGTGCATGGAAAAGGTCCGCGCGTACCGTACGTGAGAATGCCGCGGGCGACGGAAAGCGTCTCCCGCCTTCTGGACTTGGCCGGGCGACGAGTTAGACTGGCCGATGGTTCCAGGCCTTCCGTTCATCGAGGATCCACCCATGCCCCGCCGAATCCCACTAGCTGTTCTGTTGCTTGGCGCTTGCGCGTCCGCCGCCTCCGCCCAGGAGGTGACCGGCCTGACGCTCATTGACGCGCGGACCGATCGACCGATCCGGTCGCTTGCCGAGGGGGACAAGATCGACCTGGCCCAGGTCGGCGCGGACTTGAACGTCCGCGCGGACACCGAGGGCAAGGTCGAGAGCGTGCGCTTCGAGCTCGACGGAAAAGAGCGCACCACGGAGAGCGTGGCCCCGTTCGCCCTGTTCGGCGATCGCGAGGGCGACTACCGAAGCTGGACACCCACCTCCGGCAAGCACCGCCTGACCGCAACGCCCTTTCCCGAGCGCAGCGCGCGAGGGCGGCCGGGTACGGCTCTCACGGTGTCGTTTACCGTCGTCGGCAAGGCACCCGCCCGGCGCCCTGGCGGGCCCCCGCGGCAGCCGAAGAGTACCTATTCGGACATCGCCGGCGACGAGGAGCTAGGCCGCGTCCCCGCCCCCACGGGCGGAAGCGGCGCGGTCTCCGGCGAGCTCAAGCAGTGGCACAAGGTCACGGTCGCTTTCGACGGCCCTGAGGCCAGCGAGAACGGCAAGCCCAATCCGTTTCTGCACTATCGACTGAACGTCGCTTTCACCCAGGGCGATCTGAAGTTCGTCGTGCCGGGCTACTACGCGGGCGACGGGAAGGGCGGTGCGGAAGGGCACAAGTGGCGCGTCCACTTCGCGCCGCCCGCGACGGGCGAGTGGAGCTACGAGGCTTCCTTCCGGGCGGGATACCTGGTGAATGTCAGCCTCGATCCCAACGCCGGAAAGGCTACCGCCTTCGACGGCGCCAAGGGCACGCTGACCGTGGCGGCCTCGGACAAGACGGGCCGCGACTTTCGCAGCCCGGACCGAGGGCTCCTCGCCAACCGCGGCCACCACTACCTCACGTTCGCCGGCAGCGGCAAGCCGTGGGTCAAGGGCGGCCCGGACATCCCCGAGAACTTCCTCGGCTACGATGGCTTCGACAACACGCCGAAGCCCCGCCACCGCTACGCGGCCCACGAGCGGGACTGGCAACCCGGCGATCCCGACTGGGGCGGCGGGCGCGGCAAGCGGATCATTGGGGCCCTGAACTACATCGCCGGATGCGGGGCGAACTGCATCTACTTCCTGCCCATGAACATCGGCGGCGACGGCAAGGACACGTTCCCCACGATCGGCGAGTATGAGAAGACCCGCTACGACAACTCCAAACTTGAGCAGTGGGAGATCGTCTTCGCCCACGCCCAGGCAAAAGGGATCTTCCTTCACTTCCAGCTCGCGGAGACCGAGCGGGACAATGAGGGCTACCACGACGGCGGCGAGCTGGGGCCCCAGCGCAAGCTTTTCTATCGGGAGCTGATCGCCCGGTTCGGGCACCACCCCGGCCTGGAGCTCGATCTCGGCGAGGAGAACGACTACGGCACCGAGCGGCGCAAGGCGTTCGCGGCGTACCTCAAGGCGGTCGACCCCTACGACCACCCGCTCACAACGCACACACACAGCAACAAGTACGACGCCACGTACGGACCGCTTCTCGGAGACAAGAACTTCGACATCACGGCCTTCCAGGGTGGCACATCCGGCAAGGCAATGGGCGACTTGATCGCCGAGTGGCGCAAGCGATCGGCCAGGTCTGGAGTGAAGCTGGCGATCAGCTTTGACGAACCGCAGAAGATCGAGAACGACCAGAAGGACGAGAAAAACGGCTACGCGCACGGCCGGCGCGACAAGATGTGGCCCGTCTATGCGTCCGGCGGGGCGGGCTTTGAGTGGTATGTCCAGGCCGATGGCGGAGGCCACGGGCTCGATCATCGCCTGGACGACTTCCGCGAGATGGAGCCCGCCCTGCGATGGGCAGGCCATGCCGTCGCGCTGCTCCAGACGCTTCCCCTCTTGGAGATGGCACCCGATCACACGCTCGGCTCCGCGGACCGCGGCAACACGTTCGTGCTGGCCAAGCCGGGCTCGGCTTATCTTCTGTACAATGACCAGACGGGCCGAGGGCTGCGCCTCGACCTGCGCGGGGCAGGCGGCCGCTTCGAGGTGGAGTGGTTCGACCCTCGCCGTGGCGGCCCGCTGAGGGACGGTTCGGTCAAGTCGGTTGACGGCGACGCAGTGCGAGAGCTGGGCAGCCCGCCCTCGGAGGCCGATTCGGACTGGGTCTGCCTGGTGCGGCGCAACTGACCCCGTTTTGGATCGACGATTGAACCGCGGCTAGGGGCTGGCTACACTCGAGGGGCGCCGTCCCGCGGCGGGAACACCGTCCCTGCGAGTGCGCCCCAGGCGGTTTTTCCACCCACGCCACCCCCCCTCAAACCTCTCCGGGAGCCCTTTATGCGCTGTGCAACCGCCCTCCGAGCGTTGCTTCTGGTCCTGTCCTCGACGCTCGCCGCGACGGCCGCGCGGGGCGCGGACTACGTCTGGATCGAGGCCGAGAAGTACGACCACTGCAACTTCTCCCACTTCGAGAAGTCGTCGATGGGCAGGCCGCAACTGCTCTCCGGCGGCGAGTGGATCATGAAGGGACTCGACGCCGACGAGGTCCGCAAGCTGGTGCCCGACGACGGCATTGTGCTGAAGTACCGCTTCGACGTGCCGCGCGCCGGGAAGTACCGGTTCTGGGCCCGGGTCGGATGGTTCACCGCCCGGCCCAGTTTCCAGTGGCGGATCGGCGAAGGTGCCTGGAACGACCTGTCGCGGACCCATCCCACCACGAACCTCATGGAGCTGGGCTTCTTCTGCGAGGCCTCCTGGGCCGATCTGGGCGACGTCGAACTCCGCAAGGGGGCCAATATACTCGAGATCCGCTACCCCAAGGCCACCGGCGAGAAGCCGCGCATGCTGGTCGCACTCGACTGCCTTGCCTTCACGCAGGGCAGGTTCGTGCCCGAGGGGCCGCTGAAGCCGGGTGAGACCTACGACGATCCCCGCGACCGTCAGGCGGCCGAGCAAGTGTTCGCCCTGCCCGTACCCGAGGGGCCCGGCCGCGCCGAGGTGAAGCTCAACGGACTCTGGCAGGTCGCTCGCTACGACGACCCGAACATGGACGAGGACACCTACGTCCCGGTGCGCAAGCTGCCCTCGGAGGAGGCGTATCCGCTGCGGTGGATGGCGTTTGACGTGCCTGGCTCGCCGTGGGACTATGCGCCGCTGGTGTTCGGGCACCGACTGATCTACCGCACGCGCGTGGACGTGCCGGCCGAGCATCGCGGGCGAGGGTTCAAGCTGCACTTCTCGGGCACCAACTGGATCGTCAGCGTCTTCGTTAACGGCAAGTTGGCCGGCGAGCATCGCGGGGTGTGGGTCCCCTGGGACCTGGACGTCTCGGGCCTGATCGAGCCGGGCAAGGTCAACGAGATCGCCGTGGCGGTGAAGGGGACATACTACGCCTTCGACGCCAAGTCGATGGGCAAGGACCAGACCCTGGAGAAGCTCAAGAACCGGCCGCTTGGCCGCAAGGACTGGACCCGCTGGATCGCCCCGATCTACCCCAGCACCAAGGGCGACGGCGACGGCTACGCGTACGGCATCGTCAACCCGGTGACGCTCGTCTCCACGGGTGACGCCTACACCGAGGACGTATTCATCAAGCCCTCGGTCGAGAAGAAGCGCCTCGTGACCGAGGTTACGGTGCGCAACACGGCCGCCGGTCCGCGCAAGCTCCGGGTCGCGTGCGAGGCGGTGGGCGACGCCGACGGCCAAGTCGCCAAGTCCTTCGGCCCAGTGGAGGTGACGGTGCCGGCCGGAGAATCCAAGACCGTGACGGTCGCCGGCGCCTGGGCCGATCCTGAGCTTTGGTGGCCGCAGCCGGACCCCCCTCTCTACCGGCTCCGCACGACCGTTTCTGAAGGCGGTCGCCCGGTCGACGTCCACGAGGAGCTGTTCGGCTTTCGCGAGGTTACCGTGCGCGATACGGGCATCTACATCAACGGCGTGCGGCGCAACGTCTGGTGCTGGGTCGACGCCCACGCCAACTGGATCGAGAAGCCCGAACAGTGGCTCCGCGCCTTCTACGAGGACGGCAACCGCTTCGCGCGGTTCAGCCAGAATCGGCGGATCTCGCGCGTGCTTCCCAGCCGCGAGGAGCGCCTGGAGTTCTACGACCGCCACGGCATCCCCGGACGGCTGTGCACGATGATCGATGGGATGTTCATCAGCTACAACCTGGGCGAGAGGACCCAGGACAAGGACGGCAATCCGCGGTTGATTCCCAACGAGCCGGTCTGGGAGGGCTTCCGCCGGCACATGGCCCAGGTGGCCAAGGCCTACCGCAACCACCCCTCGGTGATCTTCTACCAGGTCGAGAACGAGCTGGTTTACATCAACGGCATGAACATCTACGGCGGCTACCTCGACCGGGTCGAGGAGCTGATGAGCGAGGTCTGCGAGGCGGGCCGCGCGCACGATCCCACGCGCCCGTACACCGTGGGCGGGGGCGGCGACCTGAGCGGCCGCCTGGAGATCAACTGCCCGCACTACCCGCACGCCGCCTTCGACCACTATCCCGAAAACGCCTACACGCTCGACCACTACTCCACCAAGATCGAGCGGTGGCCCTGGGACCGCAAGAAGCCGTGGATCTCGGGCGAGAGCTGCTTCGCGAACCATCTGGAGTTCGGGGCGATCGCCTCAGGTGGCGACGTCTACCGCGGCCACGACTTCGCCCGGCGGGGCAAGGCCCGGTTCCTTCGCATGCTCTACGGCGGCTACCGCTGGGCCGGCGTGGCCGGGTTCTTCCCGTGGGACAACCTCTGGGACTTCGACGATTCGCAAAAGGCCTTCTCGGCGCTGGCCGCCATCCCCCGCAGACAGACGCATCGGCTCTACGGCGGTCGCGAGAATCGCCTGCTCTTCAAGGTGATGAACGACACGCTCAGCGCCGAGCCCGTTACGCTGGCGTGGGAGTACATGATCGACGGCCGGGAGGTCGCCTCGGACAAGCAATCGTTGCGCATCGAGCCCGGGTTCGGCCGGGAGCACGAGATCGTCATCAAGGCGCCGAAGACCGACCGCCGCCTCGACGGCACGCTGACCCTTAGGGTCACGCAGGAGGGCGCGAAGGACTACGTCGATGAGCGCTCGGTGCCCACGCTGCCGGCGGTCGAGGAGGTCGGCGCTCCCAAGCACGTGCACGTGTTCGACCGGCACGGCGAGACCGCCGCGTGGCTGAAGCGCACGGGCGTGGCGTTCAGCCCCGTGGAGAAGCTCAGTGAAACCAAGGGCAAGGGCGGCCTCTTGATCGTCGGCCGCGACACGCTCACGGCCGAGGAGGCTTTCGGGCCGGAGATCCTGGCCTTCGCCGCGCGCGGCGGATCGGTGATCTCGCTGGAGCAGGACCATCCTCCGGCCGGGGCCGCGCTGCCAGTCGAGGTGTGGCCCAGCCCGCGGTTCGGCGGCTACGCCCATCCCGAGGCCCTGGGCACGCCGATCTATCGCGACCTGGGAGGCGACGACCTGATCGATTGGGGCGGCGACCATCCGACCTACAAGCAGGTCTATCGCAAGCCCTCGGGCGGGGCACGCTCGCTGGCCAGCGCCGGCGAGCGGCTCCAATACAGCCCGCTCGTTGAGGTGCCGTGCGGCAAGGGCGTGATCGTGCTCTGCCAGCTCCGCGTCGGCGCCAAGCTGGGCATCGATCCGGCGGCCGACGTGCTGCTGCGCAACATGATCGGCGCGTACGGCCGATACCAGCCGGCCCGGGGCGTGGCGGCGGTGTATCTGCCGGGCGATCGCCTCACCAGGGACAAGATCGCCAAGACCGGCCTGCTGACAGAGGACGTCGCCAGCGTGGCCGATGCGCTGGACGCCTCACGGTTCCAGGTGGCCGTCATCGGGGCCTCGTTGGCCAATCTCAAGACGCTGGGCGAGCTTAAGGACAAGGTCGAGGCCTTCCAGAGGGCCGGCGCCTGGATCATGCTGATGGGGCTGGGCCCCGACGCCATTGACCGGTTCAACCGGCTGGTTCAGGCCGATCACCTCTTGCGTCCGTTCCGGCTGGAGCGGGTGACGCTCGACGAGGCCGACCACGCGCTGGCCGCCACGCTCGGCCACCGTGACGTGGCTCTGTTCAGTCCCAAGAAGATCATGCACACGACGTACTGGGTCAGCCCGCACACGTTCTCCTGCGTGATCGACAACCGCAACTTCGCCCCGTTCACGCTTCCGCCGGGGGCTTCGGACGATCCCATGGAGTTCCAGTTCCCCTGGGAGATGGATCATCCGGATCACGCGCCGTACAATCTGGTTAACGGGATGCTCAAGCGCGACGACTGGCGCTACATCCAGCAGATCTGGATCGATGACGGCAAGGACCACCACGACCTGGTGTTCCGGCTCCGCCGCCCGGACGTGCTGGGCGCGGTCAAGCTGTGGAACAACACGACCTACCACACGATCGCCCAGATCGAAGTCATCCTCGACGGCGACGAGAAGAACGCGCATCGCATCGAGGTGCCGGCCAGCGACGATCCGGTGACACTCGAACTCGCCAAGCCGGCCGAGGTTCGCAAGACGATCACGCTGCGGATCGCTGCGTGGCGCGACGACTCCCACAGGGCGTTCGAGGGCGGCGACCTGGTGGGGATCGACAACGTGCAGTTCCTGCGGCCGGAGAGCGCGGCGCCCAAGGGCGCGTTCCTCGACTCGGCGGGTGGGCTGGTCGCCTTCGCGCACGGCCCGCGCGGCGGGGTCTTCCTCAACCAGATCAAGTTCATGGAGGAGGAGCCCAAGCCGGAGAACGAGGAGAAGAAGCTGAAGGTGGTGGGCACGATTCTTCAGAACATGGGGGTCGGCACGCGCGCGGCCTCGGTGGTGGCCGTGCCGGGCGTGAACGTCCGGTTCCACCCCGTCGTCATCCAGGAGCGGTGCAACGGCTACCTGGCCGACAGCGAGGGGCGCGAGGGCTGGTTCCAGCATCGCCCCAACCTGCCTGAAGGGCTCAACGTCCTGCCACGCGGCGAGCACGTCCTGGCCGACGTGACCTACTCCACGGTGAATTACACCACGGCTCCCATCCCCGACTTCATCCTCCTCGGAGGCGAGCGGAGCCGCCTGCCGCGTCACCTGTCGGAGATGCCCGGCGAGGTCCGCGGCATCCCCGTCGGGCGCAAGGCCGACCAGCTCTACTTCCTGCACACCGGGCACATCACCAACCCCATCTCGGAGCGGGAACGCGAGCGGATGAACGACCGCAAGCGGCCCTTCGTGCTGCCGACCGTGATGCACTACGTGCTTCACTACGCCGACGGCCAGACCGCCGAGATCCCCGTGGTCCTGGAGCGCCACATCGACCACTGGGTCCAGGACGAGCCCAAGCCGCTCTTGGGAGCGCGGGTCGGCTGGTCGCGCAAGCTGGAGGGCCTGGAGGGCCGGCACGCGGTGATCTACAGCATGCAGGCCGACAACCCGCGGCCCGACGTGGAGATCGAGTCGATCGACGTGAAGCGCGCGGACAACCGCGGGGCCTTCGCCGTGCTGGCGATCACCGCGGGGGAGGTCGTGCGGTAAGGGATGGTGCGGGAATCCGACGTCTGGTCGAAGGAGTCCGCCACAGGAGGTTCGCCGCACGGAAGCCCCGGCTGCGACGGACGAACCAGCGCACTTGAGAACCGAGGCATCGCAAGATGAAACGAGGCCCCGACGAAGGACGATCTGCGCAGTTCGCGGCCCTGGCACTGATCCTGGCCGCAATCGCGGCGGGCGCGGCGCCCCTCCGTGCAGGGGCCGGTCCACCGAAGCCGCCCAGGCCCAACCTCGTCTTCATCCTCCTGGACGACGTGGGCTACAACGCCTTCTCGCCCTACGGCGGCGTGGCGTTCGACACGCCCCACATCGACAGGCTCGCCGCCGGCGGGATGGTCTTCACGCAGTGCCACTCCCGCGCGATGTGCGCGCCCACGCGCCAGGTGCTCACCACGGGCAAGCACCTGGGCCGCGGCCACGTCAACGAGGTTCGGCCCACGGTCGCCCACGTGCTCAAAGAGGCGGGCTACGCCACCTGCATTTCGGGCAAGTGGATGATGGGCCGCATGGAGCCCTGGGAGCGGGGCTTCGACGAGGGGGCCGTGCAGGTCAACGGTTTCCGCTTCTGGTCGCCGCACGTGGTGGTCCACGGCAGCGGCGGGTATCTCAAGGAGCACAACCTGAAGAAGCTCGAGGGCCGCAAGAGCGACTACCAGTGGCCCATCGACGGCACGCAGCCCGGCGCTGTCAAGCTCGAGGGCGAATACGCCCCGGACGTGGCCTGCCGCTTCGCCTGCGACTTCATCGAGCGGCACAAGGACGAGCCGTTCTTCGTCTATTACCCGATGAAGCTCGGCCACGCGCCGCTCGTGCCCACGCCGTTCTCGCCGGAGAGCGGGAAGAAGAAGCGGGTCATCCGCGAGTTCGCCACGCGCCAGGGCGACGACTTCTACAATACCGGCGACAAACGCTACGAGGCCGACAACATGCACTACGCCGACCGGCTCATCGGCCGGGTGGTTGACACGCTTGAGAAACACGGGATTCGCGAGAACACGCTCCTGGTGGTCACCAGCGACAACGGGCCCGGCGTGCGAGGCCGGGTGGCCGAGGGCCAGTCGCTCCTGCCGGGCAGCAAGGGCGGGGCCCTGGAGGCCGCTACGCGCGTGCCCTGCATCGTGAGCTGGCCCGCCGTGGTTCGGCCCGGCTCGCAGTGCGACGACCTGACGGACTTCACCGACTTCCTGCCCACATTCGCCGAGGCCGCCGGGGCGACGCTGCCGGAGGGCGAGGTCTTCGACGGCCGCAGCTTCCTGCCGCAGCTTCGCGGAGAAAGGGGCAACCCGCGCGAGTGGATCTACTTCCACGGCGGGGCGCACCCGGTGCACTGGAAGCGCATCCTCAGCGAGATTGTGGAATACGAAGAACCGAAGCCCTGGATCTGCCGCTACGTGCGCGGCACCCGCTACAAGCTCTACGGCGACGGCCGCTTCTACGACCTGGACGCGGATCTGGAGGAGCTGCGCCCCATCAAGCCCGGCACGGGCACGGCCGACGCCGAAAAGGCTCGTGGAACATACCAGAAGCTGCTCGACCGCTATGCAAAGAGCGCGAAAGGGATGCGACGCGAGCCGAAGTACACGTACCGGTAGGCACGCGAGCGATTCGCGTTTGGGTGCCGCGCGTGGCCTCTCCACCCGTGTCGCTGCTCCACGTGGCAAGCGGACCATCCCCTTCGAAGTGCGATGACGGCACTGCCGAACCACCCACCGTCCCGATCGACGAAAGCCCCTCCCCATAGGAGCACCGCCATGACCATCTCCCGACGCTCGTTCATCAAGGCGTCTGCCGCGGCCGGTTTCGCGATGGCCGCGCCCGCCGTGCATGCCCAGCCGAAGCCGAACAAGAAGTACCGCACGGCGGTGATCGGCTCGGGCTGGTGGGGCAAAGTCATCTCCGAGATGGCCATGGCCGACGGTTCGGTCGAGATGGTGGCCGTCTGCGACGTCGATCAGCAGATGATCAACGAGGCCGTGAAGCTGGTCCAGGTTAAGGCCGGCAACACCCCCAAGCAGTACAAGGACTACCGGGAGCTGCTCGCCAAGGAGAAGCCGGAGATATGCATCGTGGCCACGCCCGACCACTGGCACCCGCTGATCTGCATCGCGGCGTGCGAGGCCGGGGCCCACGTGTACGTGGAGAAGCCGGTCGGGCACACGATCCTCGAAGGCCGGGCGATGGTCAACGCGGCGCGCGAGGCGAACCGCGTCGTGCAGGTGGGCACGCACCGCCGCGTCACGCCGCACGGGCTCTCGGCCTACAAGTTCCTCACCTCCGGCGGGGCGGGCAAGATCGGCATGGTCCGCGCGTTCGTGGCCGGGGCGGCCGGCGCTGGTCAGCCGGAAGACCCCACGCCCAACGAGGAACCGCCGGCCGGTCTGGACTGGGACATGTGGTGCGGCCCCGCGCCCTATCGCCCCTACAACCCGGCGATCCACCCGAAGAAGTGGCGGCAGTTCCTCGCCTATGCCAACGGCCAGATCGGCGACTGGGTCCACTGGACCGACCAGATCATGTGGGTCCTCGGCGATGACAAACACCCCAAGAGCGTCAGCGCGATCGGCGGGGTCTATCTTCGCGAGCCTGCGCCCGAGAACGCCCCGCCCGATACGGCCGTGCCCGACGCCCCCGACACGCTCGACGTGCACTGGGAGTTCGACGACTGCATCGCCACCTGGGAACACCGGCAGTATGCCGGCAACAACCAGGAGAAGGCGAGAATCGGCTGCTACTTCTTCGGCAGCAAGGGCGTGTGCCACGTGGGCTGGGGCGAAGGCTGGACCTTCTACCCGCGCGAAAAGAGCGATCCCGTCATCCATGAAGACCCGCAGTTCCACAAGCCCGGCGCGCAGAACGTGCCCGAGCTGTGGGCCGACTTCATCGATGCGATCCAGAAGAAACGCCGTCCGGTGTGCGACATCGAGATCGGCCACCACTCGACCACGCTCAGCCTGCTCGGAATGCTCTCCTGGAAACTCGGCCGCAGCGTGGTCTGGGACGGCGAGAAGGAAGAGTGCCCCGGCGACGCGAAGGCCAACATGCTGCTGAAGCGCGCGTACCGCGATCCGTGGGAGTATCCGGCGTGTTCGTAGGCCAGTCTGTCCCAGGCCGGTGTCGTGCGATGGTATGATGGTATCCGCTACCGGCACATGGCCGGCGCTACACGGCGCGAGTCTCGGAGAGACTCGCCTACGAGAGAGGTGTTGTGCCACGCGAAGCTACAGCATAGGAGCGACATCCATCATGAAAGCAAATTCCGTTCCCGCCATCCTGCTGGCCGGCATCCTAACGGCGGTTCTCCACGTACCCGCGTCGCGTCGCGCCGACGCGGCGGATACGGCCCAAGCCGAGTCGGCCGCGGCGGTCAAGGTGATCCCCGGCGACAAGGCGCGCGAGGATCCCTTCCTGGGCGACTGGCAGGGCCGTTGGGCCAAGGGCTGGCCGCAGAACCTCGTGGCCCAGGTGATCCCGCGCGGACAGGCAAAGTACACGATCCGCTTCCTGCCGGCGTTCGACCACCGCTGCCCGGCCTTCGCGGTGGTGTCTGCGAAGTCGGACGGAAGCTCGCTGCGATTCGACGAGCAAGGTTGGTCCGGCCAGATCAAGCCCGACGGATTCACCGGCACGGGGCGGTTCCGCGGCAAGCCCACGGCCTTCACGCTCGAGAAGGCCGAGCGGCTCTCGCCGCATCTCGGGGCCAAGCCGCCTGCGGAAGCCACGGTGCTCTTCGACGGAGGCGATCTCGACAAGTGGGAATCGGACGGCCGCGGTGGCGTGAAGGATATTCCCTGGAAGCGGATCGACGATTTCGTTCGCGTCTGGCCGCCGCTGGAGGAGCACAGCTTCGGAGCGGCGATGCGCACGCGTCGGGCGTTTCCCGCATTCCACCTCCACCTGGAGTTCCGCCTGCCCCTCTTAGCGGCGGCCCAGGGGCAGACCCGGGCGAACAGCGGCGTGATCATCGAGGAGTTCGAGTTCTATGAGGTCCAGATCCTCGACAGCTATGGCCTGCCCGGCTACTGGGATGAGTGCGGGGCGATCTACAACAAGGAGGCGCCTAAGGTCAACATGTGCGCCCCGCCCGGGCAGTGGCAGAGCTACGACATCACCTATCACGGCCCGAAGTTCGACGACGATGGCAACCTGGTTGCCAAGCCCCGGATCACCGTGGACCACAACGGCCGGCGGATCCACACGGACGTCGAGCTGCCCTGCTCCGAGGGCGCGCTGAAGAGGCGGCGCGAAAAGCCCGAGGCGAAGACGCCGGGTCGCATCACGCTCCAGCACCACGGCGATCCAGTCGACTTCCGCAACATCTGGATCAAGGAGCTGCCGACGGACGAGTAGCCCGAAGCCGCGAGGAAGGACGCCGGTGGCGGGCCGTCACGGCGCAGCCAGCGGCGCGGTCACCGACCAGGCGATCCCGTAAACGCCCTCGTACGAGCCGGCCCTGCCCGAGGCGATAGTCCGGGCTTCGAGGCGGTACTCGCCCGCGGCCGTGCCGCTCGCTTCGGAAAGCGGCTGGGCCCATTCGTCGGCCCGATAGCGGACCCTGACCGTGCCGGTCAGGCGGCCGTCGTCGAGGGCGAGCTCCTCGGCGTCCACGACGGGCCGGGCCTGCGTGGTCTGGTCGGCGAAGCCGTCCACGCATTCCAGCCGGCCCTGGTCGATCGTGAGGAACAACAGCAGGCGCCCGGGCCTGCCTCCCTGCTGAAAGGCGGCGCGGTCCAGCTCCAGCACGTGCGTGCAGGGCGGCATCCAGTGCGCCTGCCGAGGCATGGCGGTGATGTCCCCACGGAGCTTGATCGGCTTGCGCAGGGCGGCCGCGCGGCCGGTGACCGTGCCCTCCAGGTGGCCGTCTTCGCCCAACGTGGCGTCCACCTCGTACTCGCCGAACCGCCGGTAGGCGTTCGCGTCGATCCGCAGCGTGCCGGTCAGACGCGCGCCGTCCCACTTGGCCTGCGATGTATCGATCGCATGCAGGCGTCGCGCTTCGCGGAAACCCCCGTGGGTGAGCTTGCCGTTTCGCTGAGTGAGCGTGACGTGGACGTCGGAACCGCCACCGATCACCTTGGCCGGGAGCGTCAGGTGCAGGGTCTGGTTCTCCGGCGTGTCGGCCGGCTTGCGGAGGTCGAAGCATGCCAGCCCCTTGAGCGTCCGCGCGTAGAGCCGGCCATCGACGTAAGGCCACTCGATGGGCACCTCGTAGGCCGTGATCGTGCGCGGGCCGAAACCGACCGGCCCGTGCAGCGGCTTGGGATCGCCCTCGATCGACCACCACGAAGCCACCACGGGATCGGTATGCGCCCGATCGTGGAACAGCAGCAGGCGGTCTTCCATCAGATACGGCGCGTGCGCGCGGTGGACGACCTCTTCCGACAGGATCCTGCCGCTCTTGAGGTCAGCCACCATCAGGCGATCCTCCTCCAGCCCGACGACGAGGAACACGCGGCCGTCCTGGATCGAGGCCCTTCGCTCGGCGCCCCGGTCGAGGGTCCAGGAGTGACGGTACTCGGGCCTATCCGGCAAAGTCCACAGCGGCTCCAGGCCCGACGTGGTCAGGCGATAGGCCCCGAACAGCCCGTTCTTCTTCTTGTCGCTCGACTTCTTGCTCCGCGCGTTGAGCGTCACCACGTCGCCGGTCACGTTCAGCGAGCCAATCTGCTCGCCGAGACCCTCGTGGGTCCAGAGCACGCTCCCGTCGCGCGGGTCGACAAGGCGCACGGTCCCGCGGCCGTCGTTGACCACGAAGTAGTCGCGGCCGTCGTGGTACCAGGGGACGGGCGTGGCGTGGCGCGAGATGATTCGGTCGCTGATCTTCCATCGCTCCTTGCCGGTCTTCACGTCGAATGCAAAGAGCCCCTCGCGCGGGACGATCACCGTATCACCCACCACGACCAGCGAGGACTTCTCGCTCGCCTTCCAGCAGAGCTTCTTGGACTGGAGGTGCTCCCTGAGCTGCTCCTGCAGGGACGGCACGGCGATCGTTTCCCACAGCTTCTCGCCGCTTGCCGCGTCGTAGGCGTAGAGCCGGCCGGCCGTGCCCATGCTGAACACGCGGCCGTCGGCCACCACGGGAGAAACACACCAATGGCCGCGCTTGTGGCCCAGCCGGTTGTGGCCCTTTCCCTTCTCGCTCTTCTCCCACTTGATCTTGCCGGTCTCGGCGTCGACGGCCACGAGGATGTCGTCGGCCGTGACGCTGAAGAACCAGTCGGGCAGGAACTCCTTCGGCTCGCTGACCGTGCGCCAGGGCTCGACCTTCGCGCGGACCTTTCCGTCCGGCTTGTAGTAGGAGACGTACACCGTGCCGCCGGCCACCACGGGGCTCGCCGCGCCGGCGTAGAACGGCTCGATGCCATGTTCGCGCGCGAGCCTCATGTGTCCGGGATAGAGCCCCTTGCCCACGCCCATAGGGTGCTTAAGCTCCCAGAGGACCGGGGCATCGTCCAGGTGATCTACCAGGGCCTGGCCTTGCTTCGGCGGAGTTCGGTCGCCGTCGCCGAGGAAGTTGGGCCAGTCGGCGGCGCCCGCCCCAGAACAGGCCAGTGCGGCGACGATCAGCGAAGTCCAGCAATTCACAGCGCCTTGCGTTCGCATCCTCCATCCTCCCTTATCAAGACCGGGGCTTCTATACGCGCAGAACCCTATTCCGCCCCCTGGCCGCGCCGCCTCGCGCAATTGCAGCCTGCACGATCACATGCCGGGAGAATCGGCGTAAGGTGGGCTGCCGTCAGGGCGGTCGTCTTCACCCTCCCAGTACTCCGACTCGTCAATCAGACCGTACTTCTCGGCGATCTTCGAATCCATGGTCACGAGACGGGCGGAGTCGTCGCCGATTCCGTCATCTCCTTCGAGGACTACTACATCCTTCCGCATCCGATCGAGGCGATCGGCCGCGGAGCGCGAGAGGTCGATCATGTCGTCGATCGATCTCGCATCCGCGGTCTTCCGTCTATTTCGCCCGGTGATGAGGCATCCCTTCCTGCCTTCCACAATTCCTTGAACTTGCCTCGTACGAAAGGGTCCAACTGACTGGCAAAGTCAGCTGGGAGATCGAGTATCTTGATGAGCTCCAGCACGTCGGCGAGGTCTTTGAGCCTGCCCGGATTGGTCATTCCGGAGGCGAGCTTGAGCTCCACCAGATTTGGAAGACTGATGTAGCTGATCCCGTCCGCCTCAAAGCTCACGTGCCGCGGGTCGGGAAACGAGACCGGCTTCGGCTTGCCGTCTCCCGGATAGTCGCCCGTCCTCAGGAATTCGATTCTGACGCCGACCTGCGCATCTCTGAGACGCTTGCTTCCCGAAGACGGCGGAACGTAGCCGACACCTTCCAGCTTCTCGTGGATGACCTTGAGGTCCCCTTTCGTGACGAGGAGGTCGACGTGCTCCGTGAACCGGCGCAGGCCGTGCCGAAATAGCGCCATGCCGCCCAAGACCGCATAGGGAATCCCGAGCGAGTTGAGGCGAGAGGCGATGTTGTGGAGGGCCTTGAAGACCGCGCTCTCTTCCTCGAAACGCCGGCTTCCCTCGCTCAATGCCCGCCTCGGATCGCGGTTCAAGAGGTCTTCGTAGACGGGAACGTCGATCGGCGGCGCGACAGTCTTCGTGTGTGTTTGTGGCCCCTTCATCCGTGGTGACCACTCCTCGACATCGGACATGGTCAAGCGGACTGCTAGTGTTCTGATTCAGAGTTAGCGGAACTTATGGAGGGTTGTGGGGTTTCATC
>CAYSUS010000063.1:0-43302 GCA_964434165.1 uncultured Pirellulales bacterium | reverse complement strand
AGGGTGGGTCGGGGCGAGGGTGGGTCGGGGTGAGGGTGGGTCGGGGCGAGGGTGGGTCGGGGTGTATTCGTGGCTCCCTCTCCCTTTGGGAGAGGGTCGGGGTGAGGGCGGCATGAACTGATGCTAGTAGTGGTTCGTTCTCACGGAGATGCATCTTCCAGCGCGGATTCGGGCTCCTCCGCCGGCACGGGACCGCTGAGGCCGCCGTCCTTGCGGACCCGCCAGAAATGGACGCCGATCAGGAAGGCGGCCACGAGCGGCAGGGCCACGCAGTGCAGGACGTAGAAGCGGATCAGCGTCTCCTCGCCCACCTCCGAATCGCCCAACAGGAAGAACCGGGCGTCGCTGGAGCTGGTGATCATGTCGAGGCTGCCGAGAACCAGGAGCTGTTGCCCCGGGCCCTCGTGGCCCACCAGCGGCACGGCCCGCGCCATGTTCGAGCCCACGGTGATCGCCCACATGGAGAGCTGGTCCCACGGCAGCAGGTAACCGGTGAAGGAGAGCAGCAGCGTAAGCACCAGCAGCAGCACGCCCACGCACCAGTTGAACTCCCGCGGCCGCTTGTAGCTGCCGGTGAGAAACACGCGGAGCATGTGCAGCCACACGGCGATCACCATGGCGTGGGCACCCCAGCGGTGGATCTCGCGGAGGATGCCCAGCGAGACCACGGCGCGGAGGTCGAGCATGTCGTGGTAGGCCCACTCCAAGGTCGGGCGGTAGTAGAACATCAGCAGGACGCCGGTGACCGTCTCCACCAGGAACAGGTAGAAGCAGATCGCCCCCATGTACCAGGTGAAGCCAAACCGCAGGGCGTGCTTCTGCACGGCCACCGGGTGGATGTGGAGCACCAGGTTCGTGAGGATCACCGCCACGCGGTTGCGGCGATCGACCGGCGCCGGATGGCGGAAGATGCTGCGCCAGACCTGCGAGCGGCGGATGCGGTCGAGGAGCGACATGGATACGGATTGATGAATGGCGAATGATGATGAATGACGAATTCGCCAATGGGGCCCGTTGCCGCATTCGCCATTCATCATTCATCATTTCACACTAGTACATAGCTCTCCGGATCCCCCCACTCGCCGAGCTCCTCGCGAAAGACGCGGCTGCGATCGACCTCCAACTGGCCGTCGTCGGCGATGCGGATCGCGTAGCGCTCCAGCGGGCGCGGGGCCGGGCCCTCGTAGTTGATCCCCTCCTTGGTGAAGCTGCTGCCGTGGCAGGGGCACTTGAACCGCTGCTCGCTGTCCTGCCAGAGCGTGATGCAGCCCAGATGCGTGCACACGGTGCGCAGGGCATAGATCTGCGCCCGACCCTGGAACGTGCCGTGGACGATCCATGCGCCGAACTCGGTCTTGAAGCGGGTCTCGACGTGGCCCGGCGGGTACTGCTCGGGCCGGCCGACCTTGAACCGCCGCGCCCGCTCGCTTTGGGCGTTGGGCATCATGAAGCGGCAGGTGGCCGCGGTCCACAGCCCGGCCGTGGCCCCCAGCGCGGTGAAACCCAGCCCCATCGCCGAGCCGAACATCGCGCGGAGGAGGCCGCGGCGGCGGCGGTTGGGACGCCCGGTTGCGGCATTGGGAGCCCGGCTGGGTGCGGAGGTGTCAGTTCGGGACATGGCTCTGCTTACCGTGGGCTCAGACGACAAGAGGCTCCGTTTCCAAGAGTTTCAGGCAGAGTCTGCGCATCTCGCCCAACTCGTGGAGGAACTCGCGGCGGGCTTCGTCGGGAGGGAGGGCCTCATGAAGGTCCGGCAGTTGGGCCCCGCGGCTCATGACTTCGTTGGCCAGTCGGCCGCGCAAGCGCTTGCGCACGAAGAGGCAGTTGTCGGCGTGACAGAACAGCCTGATCGCGTCGTCGCCACTGAGAAGCCCGTTCGCCAGGGACTCGATGAGCCCCATATTCAGCCAAGCGAACAACGCCCGTCGGCGCGCCACGTCACCGTCGACGCTGGCGAGCAGGCCCTGGAGCTCAACTCGATTGCTCATAGGCTTGGATCGTCTGGGAAGGACTTGACCCCGGCCACCTGACCGGAAGCGTGCTCCAGGTAGTGCACCTCGCCGGAGGTGCCCTTCTCAATGACCTTCTGCCACTTCCCAGGCAGCAGACCCTGGAGGTACTTGCGAAGCTTGCGGTTGCGAACTGGATACTTGATTGTACCTCCCTCGACGGGCTTCCATCCAGCGGGAACCACGCCCCAGGCATGGACATTGCGGGACAGGTGCAGCGGCATCCCGATCCTCGGTCCGTTCTCGCGGAGTTGCGGAGCGCTTCGCGAGGGAGACAGGTGGGGATTATAGCACCGCAGCAGGGCCGTGGCACCTCCTATCGCCTCTCCCGACGATCTCGTAGAATCGCCGGTTTCCATCGAAGCGAAGGAGGAAGCCTGGATGAACATCCTCGTCATCGGCAGCGGCGGGCGCGAGCATGCCCTGGCCTGGAAGCTCGCGCAGAGCCCCCGCGCGGACAAGGTCTTCGTGGCCCCGGGCAACGCCGGCACCGCCGCCGACGCGGAGAACGTGCCGATCGCCTCGGACGACTTCCCCGCCCTTGTCCGCTTCGCCAAGGAGCAGGACATCGGACTGACCGTGGTCGGGCCCGAAGCGCCGCTCGCCGCCGGCATCGTCGATGCCTTCCAGGCCCAACGGCTGCGGGTCTTCGGCCCGCACAAGGCGGCCGCCGAACTGGAGGCCAGCAAGGTCTTCTGCAAGCACTTGCTGCGCAGCGCCGACGTGCCCAGCGCGGAGTACCACACGTTCCAGGACGCCGTCGCGGCGCTCCGATTCCTCAACGATCGCGAGGATATGCCCATCGTGGTCAAGGCCGACGGGCTGGCCGCAGGCAAAGGGGTGATCGTCTGCGACAACCGCGAGCAAGCCCTGGCGGCCGTGGAGCGGATCGCCGGCAAGCGGGAGTTCGGGGCCGCCGGCGACCGGCTGGTGATCGAGGAGCGCCTCGACGGCCAGGAGGCCAGCGTGCTGGCCGTGACCGACGGCCGGACCCTCGTCACGCTCCAGCCTGCCCAGGACCACAAGCCGGCCATGGACGGCGACCGCGGCCCCAACACCGGCGGCATGGGGGCCTACTGCCCTGCCCCGCTCGTGGACGACGCGATGCTCCACTGGATCGAGGAGCACGTGCTCGTGCCCACGGTCCACGCCATGAACCGCGAGGGCCGGCCGTTCCGCGGCGTCTTGTACGCGGGGCTGATGGTCACCAGGCAGGGCCCCAAGGTGCTGGAGTACAACGTGCGGTTCGGCGATCCCGAGTGCCAGCCGCTGCTCGTACGGCTGAGGACCGACCTGGTCGATCTGCTCGAAGCGGCCGTCGAGGGGCGTTTGGATCAGCTCGATCCTCTCGATTGGGACCCGCGACCGGCCGTGTGCGTGGTCATGGCCAGCGAGGGCTACCCGGGACCCTACACCAAGGGCCTCCCCATCCGCGGGCTGGAGGAGGCGGCGAGGCTGGAGGACGTGAAGGTCTTCCACGCCGGCACAGCCCCGGCCGAGGACGGGAAGGTGCTCAGCGCCGGCGGGCGCGTGCTGAACGTGACGGCCCTGGGCGAGACGATCCCCCAGGCCAAGCGCAACGCCTACCAGGCCGTCAAGTGCATCCGCTGGGACGGGGCGTGGTGCCGGAAGGACATCGCGGACAAGGCCATGACTTGGAGAATGTCGAATGAAGAAGACCAAAGGACGGAGAAAGGACGAAGGTCGAAGGACGAGTAGGTCGGCTCCTGGGCCGGTCGTTCGTCATTCTGGCTTCGTCCTTCGGCATGCCTTCGTCATTGGTCATTCGACATTCGTCATTCCCCGCCCTTAACCGTCGAGGATCGCCTCGGCCTCCTCCCGGTAGGCGTCCATGACGTACGGGATGCCGGTCACGTCGGCGCACTCGCGGGTGAGGCTCATCAGCTCTTTGCGCGTGATCGCCGGGAGGCTGAAGCAGCGGGCCCCGGCCATCAACTGCTGGAGGCCCACGGAGAGCTTCTGGGCGTAGGAGAAGATGCCGATCGCGCCGAGCGGGATCTTCACCATCTCGTCTTTGCCGACGATCTCGGCCACCTGTTCCCAGCAGACGAAGATCTCTTCGAGGCTCTCGCCGTACTGGCTGACGGTCTTGGGCAGTCCGCCGTTGTTCATCCACGTGGCGACGTTCTTGCCCACCATGCCGGGGATCATCAACGCCCGGCCCATGCAGATCGCCCGACAGTAGGGTGCGCCCAGGGCCAGGGCCTTGAAGATGTGGTCCTCGGTGCTGAATCCGCCGGCGAAAGCCAGGTCGGGCACGCGCAACCCCTTGGCCGCCATCCTATCGGCGAACTGCACAGCCGCCGAGTGGAGGTAAATGGCCGGAACGCCCCATTCCTGCATCATGCGCCAGGGGCTCATGCCCGTGCCGCCGGGAGCGCCGTCGATGGTCAGAAGGTCGATCTTGGCGTCGCTGCTCCACCGCATCGCCATGGCCAGCTCGCGGAGGCCGTAGGCCCCGGTCTTCAGCGTGATCCGCTTGAAGCCCAGCCCGCGGAGCCGCTCGCACTCGGCCAGGAAGCCCTCGCGATCGACGAAGCCGAGCCGGCTGTGCCGCTCGAACTCCTTGATCGCCCCGTCCTTGAAGCTCTCCTGGATCACGCGATTCGAAGGGTCAGGTGTGACGATGTAGCCGCGCTTCTGGAGCTCCAGGGCCCGCTCCAGCGAATCGACCTTGATCTCGCCGCCGATGCACTTGGCGCCCTGGCCCCACTTCAGCTCGATGGTGTCCAGGCCGTGATTCTCGATCACGTACTCGGCCACGCCGAGCCGGGTGTCCTCGACGTTCATCTGCACGAGGATCTCGCCCAGCCCTCGGTGGTACTTTTTGTACGTGCGGATGCGGCGATCCATGTCCGGGGCCGCGCGGATCTTGCCGGCCGGATTGAGCTCCAGCAGCGGATCGATGCCGCAGACGTTCTCGCCGCAGACCAGCGTCACGCCGGCCAGCGCGGCGCCCACGGCGAAGTGCTCCCAGTTCTTGCGCGCGATCTCCGTGGAGCCCAGCGCTCCGGTGAACACCGGCGCGGCCATCTTCACCTTCCGATCCCAGCCGTACTCCGTCTCCACGCTGACCGCCGGGAAGGTGCAGGTGTCGGGGTTGGCCTCGACGCCGTCCGGCAGGCCGTTCCCGCCCAGCGCATAGCCCTGGATGTTCAGGTGCGAGTAATCGACCGGGTAGTCCTTGTCCGCCCCGGCGGTGACGTCGCCGAAAGGCCCCGGGTAGATCAGCTCGCGGCCGCGAAAAGTCGATTGAAAGACCTCGCAATTGCCGATGCAGCCGTCCACGCAGCGCGAGCAGAGGCCCGACTGGGGGGCGATGTCGCGGGAACGGTTCTTGGTCGCGGTGACGTCGCTCCCGTTGGGTCGTTGAAGGTTCGGCATTCTCAATTTCTCCTTGGCACGGTCCTGACCCAACGCGCCCCCGCCGGGCCGCTCAACGCGATGCGACCCTGAGGGAGGATGGACGGGACGAACGAAACTTCGAATCGCGAGTCGGAAGGCCGCCCCGCTCGGGCCCCGCGAGGACGAGGACCACCGCGGAGGATCCGGGCGGCCGCGCACGTCGGTTTGGGGCTGCTCGATGAGCAGCTCCAAAGCACCGCAAACGACACTTCGCGCGGCCCTGGTCGAACGAGACTTCCGTGGCCCCAAACCCCTTATCTTACGACGGGCAGCGATATCAGGAAGGATAAAATCGCTAATACATAACTGCACTTCTGCTAATACAACAGGGACGCGACGGATCCCTTGGTGAAAAGCGTGCGATGGCCAGCATGCGGGCTGCATGGGCCAGCGGCTCCGCGCGCCCTGAATGCGAGGCAAGCGGCAATTAGATCCGCTAATTCTGCGCGAGGCCGTAGAAGCCACCCCGTAGAGTGGGTCGAGGTGTTGCGCATCCGTACTTCGTGCTGCCGTGCTTTGTACTGAGCGCGATAACACCCGCTGGAAATCAGCCGCTAGCCACCATTTCACGGCAGCTCAAGCACGTACTGGGCATCGCCCAGCAGCACCTCGCGTTTCGCGTCGCCCTTTTCGGCGTCACGGTGGCCGAGTCTGTAGAGCGTGAACCGGGCGTGGCTGCTGACCCCGTAGTGGACGTCGGCGTGGTACACCCAGACGCGATCGTAGCCCGCCGCCCGCACGAGCTTGCGGAAGAGCCGGCGGATCTCCTCCTTCTTCGCCGCTCTGGCAAAGAGCGGCTTGCCGTGCAGCCACGAGCCGTCATCCGACAACTCCAGGGGTCGAGACTCCGGCCGGTGCTCCTTCCGGTCGGCGAACATGAAGTACGCCGCCTCGCTCGTCGCCGCGGCGATCGTTCGCTCGTCCGCGGTGATCTGAAGCCCGAGCGATCTCAGCCTGGCGACCAGTCCTTCCAGGCTCGACTCGAACCGCGTCCGCTCGGCGTCGGTGCGGTCCCGACTCGCCGCGGCGGCCGATGACGCGGTCAGGACGAGGAGAACCAGCAGGGCCGTGCCGAGACGATCGTGCCAGCAGGCAGTCGTACACGTCACCGCTGCACCTGCGCGGCAGACCGTCACGCGATCTCCACCAATTCGAGGTCGAACGTCAGGTCCTTTCCGGCCAGCGGGTGGTTGCCATCGACGGTCACGCTCTCTTCGTCCGCCCCGGTCACGGTGACCGTCAGCTCCTGCCCCGTCGGCTGCCGCACCAGCAACTGCTGGCCGACTTCGGGATCGAGCTCGTCCGGAAGCTCGGTCCGCTTCACCTGGACGACGAGTTCCGGGCGGTGAGGCCCGTGCGCCTCGCCCGCCGGAACCACGGCCGTCTTCGATTCCCCCACGTTCATTCCCACGACGGCCCTCTCGATGCCGGGCAGGACCTGCTGCCCGCCGACTTCGAACTCCAGCGGATCGCGACCCTCGGAGGAGACGAACACCGAACCATCGTCCAGCTTGCCGGTGTAGTGGACCTTCACGACGTTACCGTTCTGCACCTGGGCCATTTGGCTGCTCCTCTGGTTCTGCGACTTACCGCCGGGTCTGCCAGCGGCGAATCAGGTCGATCGGTGGGCTGACTGCGCGCCCGCGGGCGAGCGGGCCCATGCATGTCCGGGCCAAGTGATCACGGATCCCCGTTCGCCGAAGCCTCAGCCCTGAGCGTGAAACTCAGCGAGAAGAGGACCCCGACCCCTTTGCCTCTTCCGCTATCCTAGCGACAAACGGCCGCGAGTCACCCCCAATCCACCCCTCGCTCAAGCGGGGCGCGTCGGCAGTCTCTGGCCGCTTGCCGCGATCTCGGCGGGAACGCCGCGGCGCGGCGGGCCATCAGGAAGCCTCGAACGCCAGCTCCAGCCCGTCCTCGTGCTCCAGAATCGCGACCAGCTCCTCCTCCGTCAAAGCGACGTCGGCCGTGGGGGTCGCAACGATCGCGTACAGGGGTGGATCGGCGAGCGTCGGTTCGCGCTCGGGCTCGCTGGTTTCGATTCCCGCCTCACTCAGAACACGGCGCAGGGATCGTGCCCCACGCTCGCCCTGGACATAGACTCTCCACGACGCCGGACGGATCTTGGGGATGGTGATCTTGCTCATCGGTTCATCGGGCTCTCGCGCCCTGCCCTGCCTCGATCGGCGGAGTCGCGGGCTCGGGCGTGGGCTGAAGGGGTGGCTCGGGCTCAGGGAAGGCGGGCGGCCCGGGATCGGGCGGCGAAGGGGCAGGCTCCGGGTCGGGATCGGGAACCGGCGAGGGCCTCGGCGGCGTGGGAACGACAGGAGCCGCGGTCGGCAGCGGCCCGCCGACCGCGCGTGGGCGTTGCGCGCCGACCTCGCTTGCGGGGCGCGTCACTCGGTCACCTCGATGTCGTTGATGATGTCCGATACGCCCTCCAGCCTCCGGACGACTTCCTGCGCGATCTGCTTCTCGTAGAAGCTGGGAAGGCGCCCGACCAGCCGAATCACACCGTCCGCGCACTCGCACGAGAGGTCCCTGCCGCTGAAACGCGGCTGCTGGCGGAGGCGATCGCTGACCTCGTCGGCCACCTGACGCGATCGGACGGCCTTGGCACGTTCTGACTCGGAAGAAAACAACAATCGCGTACCTCCATGCAAACTGGATGCCGGATCGAGCTGCGGAGACGGAAACCGGCGCATCAGGGGACCTGGAAACGGAGGAGTCCAGCAGTCGACTGACAGCCCGCCGCAGGAACCTCCCGAGGTCCGTGCAGCGACCGCTTGGCGCACGGACATGCCCTCTCTTACAACCCTGCGCATGCGGAGCGAGGCGTCAACCCCGAAACCTCGAGAAGCCGGCATCCAGCCGCGGAAGCGGCGATCGGCGCCGATCGGTCACTTGGGATGTGGTAACCGAGGAGTTCCTGGCGGCGAGTGAACCGCGGCCAGCGGTTCCTCGACCCCCGCGGTTGGGCGTATCAATGCGGCGGAATCTCCAGCGACCTCCCGCGAGTTGAGGGCTACGCCTTCACCGACATCCCCCACGAACTGACCACTTACCCCGACACCCGCTCGGCGACCATCCGGCGCAGGACCTTGTAGTCGGTCTTGCCGGTGCCCAGGACGGGGATGGCGTCGAGGCGGACCACTTCGTCGAGTCGCATCACGCCGCGGAAGCCGGCCTCGGAAAGGGTAGCATTGGCCTGGCGGAGGTCGATGTCCCGCGTGGTGAAGAGCACGATCCAACGGCCGTCCGGCGTCTCGATCCCTTCGACGGCCACCTTGGGCCCTTCCTCGTCGGCGGGGAACTGACGGGCGAGGGGCTCCTCCAGGGCCGGAAGCGAGACCATCTCCCCGCCGACCTTGAGGAACCGCTTCAGACGGCCGCGGAAATGGATGTAGCCGTCCTCGTCGATGTCCACCAGGTCGCCGGTGACGTACCACCGCTTGCCCTCGACTTCGACGAACGGATCGGGGCCCTCGTAGTTGAGGTAGCCGTCGAACACGGTGGGACCGCGCACGAGCAGCAGGCCCGGGCCGCCGTTGGCCAGCGGCTGGCGCGTGTCGGGATCGACCAGGCAGACCTCGACCGGGTGGATCGGCGGGCCGACCGTTCCCAGCTTGACGCGGTGGGGCGGATTGCCCGACACGACCGGCGAACACTCGGTGATGCCGTAGCCCTCGAGGATCGTGGCCTGGGGCGCCAGCTCGTGGCATTTGGCGAAGACCCCCTCGGGGCACTTCTCCGCCCCGGTAACGATCACGCGGAGCGAGCCGAAGTCGTCGGGCGTGGCGATGGCGAGCATGTAGCTGAGGAAGCTGGGCGTGGTGACGATGATCGTGGCCCGGTAGGCCGCGATGGCGCGGACCAATCCGCCTGCGTCCGTGGGATCGGGGTGATGCACCATGCGCACGCCAGCGAGGATCGGAGCGATGATGTTGCCCATCAGGCCGAAGCTGTGGAACGGCGGCAGCATGCCCAGGATCGCGTCGCGGCGCGTGGCCCCAAGCAGCTCGAGGCTTGCCCGGGCGTTGGTGATCAGGTTGCGGTGACTCAGGGGGACGGCCTTGGGCGCGGCCTCGGACCCGGAGGTGAAGAGGACGACGGCCGGCCGATCGGCGTCGGTCCGCCCAAGCGACCGAAGCAGGCGCCGCGGCAGCACGAAGGTCCCCGCCAAGGTAAGTGCGGCCTCGATCTTGCCGACCGTGGCGCGGACGTCCTCCAGGAAGACGAGCTCCGCGCCCGGCACCTCGATCCCCAGCCGGTCGATCAGGCGGCGCGAGGTCACCACGCGCTGGACGTTAAGCGTCTTGACGGCGTGGGCGAGGTTCCCTGGCCCGGTCGTCCAGTTGAGCAGGACCGGGAGCTTGCCCGCCAGGTGCAGGGCGAAGAAGGTCACGTCGGCCGCCACCGACGAGGGGAGCAGCACGCCGACGGCCTCGCCGGGCAGCTTGCCCAGGCGCCGCGCCATGATCCGCGCGCCGACCAGCAGCCGGCGGCAGGTGAGCACGCCGGAGACCTGGTCGGCCACGGCCACGTCGTTCGGGTACATGAGCACGCGGCGCACGAAGGCCTCGGCCAGGGTATCGGCCAGAACGTCGGTAGGGCCCAGCCTGCCGGGCGGCTTCTGCCAGGCCTTGGGGGCCTCGAGCGGCTCGGCGTCGCCGCTGCCCAACAGGCCGTCGGCCAGGGCCCAGACCTCGCCCAGGGTCTCGGCCACGCGATCGAAGCGGAAGCCGAAGCGGTCTTCGACCTCCAGCGCGATGTCCATCCGCTCCAGGCTGTCCAGCCCAAGCTGATCGAGGCGGGTGTCGGGCCGGGCCTCGTCCTCGTCGAGCGGCCGGCCGAGGTGCTCCTCGATCACCTCGCGCACGGTGCGGATCGTGGCCGGGCGGATCTTGCTGGGATCGACCTGTTCGCGGGCGTTGTAGTCGGGAAACTGGAACTCTCTGGGCCCGAACAGGTGATGGAAAGGAACGAAGGTCGGCTCCTCCTGACCCTGGCGGTTGTACCACTCCTCGAGCCACGGATTGAGCTTCTCCCGCTCCAGGCCAGGCAGGTCCGCGCGGTCCACCACCTCGACGGTCATGGTCACGTTGCGGCGCGGCGCGAAGAAGATCAGGTTGGCCAGCATCCACCCCAGCCCTCGCAGGGCGCACTTGCCCAGGTCGGGGATCCTGCCGGTCGGCGCGCACGTGAAGATGCTGCCCCACACGCCGCGCGTGCGAACCAGGACGACGGTGGCCTCGGGGCAGCGCTGCAGAATCTCGGCGGCGGCGCGGTTCGAGCCGATGAGCTCCAGCCCGCGGCGCTGAATCCTCCCGGAGGGGTACAGCAGAAAGTTCTCCCCGCGCTTCAGCCCGGCCACGATCGCATCGATCACCTCCAGGACCTGCTGCCGGGCATCGCGGCTGTGCTCGCTCAGGTCGGGCACCTCCAGGGCATCGGCCAGGCGCATCATCGGGTAGAGCACGGTCATCCGGTAGGCGCCGGAATAGACGGTGGGGCGAAGCCCTCCGGGCACGCGGAGATGGCTGAGCACCAAGGGAGGATCGATGTTGCCCGGGTGATTGGGCATCACCAGGATCGGCCCTCTCAGATCGCGGAGCTTCTCGCCACCGATCACGCGCACGCGATAGCGGAACCAGGCGAGCCAGCGGCACACGGTCCAGAAGGCGGCTCGGGCGAATTGGCGCATGGGCACCCTCGACACAAGCGCGGTTTTGAGGACAATCCCCCAGACTTCCGAAGTCGCGAATACTTCGGAAGTCTTACCCAAATAGTAAGTTACCTCTCGTCCAGGTCTTCGCCATATCCGGGCGGAAACGGGTCATCCATTTCGTGGAGCTCGTCCGCCGACAGCTTGCCGCCCGAGGGGTCCTCGTCCGCGGGTTCCTCGGCGCACACCGTGTCGTCCTCTCTCGAGGGCTCGAAAACCTCGCTCGTTATATCGCCGAACTCGGCCAGCCAGTAGGCCACTTCTTCCGCGGCCAGCTTCTCCTGGGACGGGGGCGACTCGTCCGCCTTCCGGGGCGGCCGCCGGGGGCCTCCCCGCTCGATCCGGTCGAGCCACTCCTCGCAGCCCAGGGGCGTGGCCTTGCGGCGGCGAGCCGCGCGCTGGATGCGGCGGTCGTTGGACACGACCGTCAGCCGCTGGGGGTCGGGCGCCGCGCGGATCAACTCCTCGATCATCGCGTCGGCGTCCTCGTAGCCCGCCGCAAATCGGACCGCCAGCCCGCGGTCGCGGAACTCCTGCGGCGCACCAGGCGGGGCGTCCGACGCGTCGAACACGATCGTGGTCTGGGCGACCTCCTCGGCCGGCAGCGACCGCCGCACCCGGCGGACCAGGGCGGCGCGGGCCCGCCGGAGGTCCCCGGCCTCGCGCGACGGATCGATCCACCCGAGTGCATGGAGGAGGTTGTAGCCGTCGATGAGCGTGGGCATGGCTGACCGTAGCAGCCTCTCTCCGAGAGCCGTCCGCTTCTGTATCAGGCTCTCTCCGAGAGCCTTCCGCTTCCTCACAACATCGCAGACTTCCGAAGTCTTCAAGACTCCGGAAGTCCCGCGACTGGCTCTAAGCCCTGCGGGCGAACTTGACCTTCCCTCCCACAATCACCGTCTCGGCGCGGCCTTTGAGCCTCCAGCCGTCGAAGGCCGTGTTGCGGCTCTTGGAGCGGAACTCGGCCGGGTCCACGGTCCACTCCGCGTCGGGGTCGATGATCGTCACGTCGGCGTCGGCTCCGATCTGGAGCGTGCCCTTGGCGATGCCGAGAATCCGGGCCGGGTTGACCGTCATCTTCTCGATCACCGTGGGCCAGTCGAGGATGCCCGGCTGAATGAGCTTCGTAGCGACCACGCCGACGGTCGTCTCCAATCCGACCACGCCGAACGGGGCCTGATCCAGCTCGCGGAGCTTCTTCTCCAGGGAGTGCGGGGCGTGGTCGCTGGCGATGACGTCAATCGTGCCGTCCTTCAGGCCGGCGATGCAGGCGTCGACGTGCTCCTGGCCGCGCAGGGGCGGGTTCATCTTGTAGTTCGAGTTGAACGAGCGGAGGCACTCGTCGGTGAGCGTGAGATGATGGGGCGTGACCTCGCACGTGACGCGCACGCCCCGCCGCTTCGCACGGCGGATGGCCTCCACGCTGTTCATCGTGGAGACGTGCATCTCGTGGAGCCGGCCGCCGGTGGCCTCGGCCAGCGCGATATCGCGGCTGGTCATCACGTCCTCGCTGGCCGCCGGCATGCCGGTCAGGCCCAGGACCATCGACACGAGCCCCTCGTGCATCACGGCTTCCTGGGTCAGCTCGAGGATCTCGGCGTGGTTGAGCACGGGCGTATCGAACATCAGGCAGTACTCGAAAGCCCGTCGCATCAGCTCGGGATCGGAGATCGGAGCCCCGTCGTCGGTGAAGGCCACGGCGCCGGCCTCGACCAACTGGCCCATCTCGGCCAGGTACTTGCCCTCGCGGTTCTGGCTCACGCAGGCCACGACGAACAAGTTGCAGTTGTCGGCGACGGAGGCCTGGTGGCGGATGAAGGCCACGGTCCCCTGGGTATCGACCGGGGGCTCGGTGTTGGGGATGCAGGCGATGGAGGTGAATCCTCCGGCCAGGGCGGCGGCCGTGCCGGTCTCGATGGTCTCGTCCTCCTCGCGTCCCGGCTCGCGGAGATGGACGTGCATGTCGATCAAGCCCGGGGCCACGATCCTGCCCGCGGCGTCGAGGACCTGCATGTCCGCGTCCGGAGCGACGTCGAAGGCGGCGATCCGCCCGTCCCCGATGAGCAGACTGGCCACGCGGTCCATACTCTGGCTGGGATCGATGACGCGGCCGTTCTGGATGAGGACTCGAGACATGGTGCGGGAGGGCTGTTTGGGAGGTTAGATTACACCCGGTTCTTACAGGAAACCCGAATGTCGAATATCGAATGTCGAAGCAAAGCAGTAATCCGAAACGCGAATGCTCGAAGCGGCGCAGAAGCTTGTGCGATTTCCGCCATTCGGATTTGCTTCGGATTCCCTCCGCTAGCTTCTCGACATCATCAGCCACAGGACGGCCATGCGCACGGCCACGCCGTTGATCACCTGGTCGAGGATGCCGGACTGCGGTCCGTCGGCCACTTCGGCCGTGACCTCCACGCCGCGGTTGATCGGCCCGGGGGCCATGATCAGGATGTCGGGCTTGGTGCGGGCCATGCGCTCGCGGTTCATGGCGTACAGATGGGCGTACTCGCGGACCGACGGAAACGGACGCCGCGACTGGCGCTCGAACTGGATGCGGAGCAGGTTCAACACGTCGCAGCGGGGGATGATCTCGTCGAGGCTGTACGAGACCTCCACGCCCAGCTCGCGCCACCGCGTGGAGACCAGGGTCGAAGGGCCGCACACGATCACGTTGGCGCCGAGCGTCTTCAAGCCCCAGATGTTCGACCGGGCGGTGCGGCTGTGCGCGATGTCGCCGACCAAAGCGACGGTCAGTCCCTCGATCCGGCCCCGCAACTGGCGGATGGTCATGATGTCCAGGAGGCCCTGCGTGGGATGCTCGTGCGGCCCGTCGCCGGCGTTGATCACGCAGCATCCCAGGTTGTCGGCCAACAGGTGCGGCGTGCCGGGCGTGCGGTGCCGCACGACCACCGCGTCGATGCCCATCGCCTCGATGTTCTTGGCCGTGTCGATGACCGTCTCCCCCTTGGAGAGGCTGCTGGTGGTGGCCGAGAAGTCCACAGAATCGGCGCCCAGGCGGCGCGCGGCCAACGCGAAGCTGGTCCGCGTGCGCGTGGAGTTCTCGAAGAACAGGTTGCAGCAGGTGGTGCCGGCCAGAACGGGAATCCGCTTCTGACCTTCGCTCACCAACTGCTTGAGGAGAAACGCCTTATCGAGGATACAGGTGATCTCCTCGGCGGAAAGGTCCTCCAGACCCAGAAGATGCTCGCGGTGCCACCAGCCGGGGGGCGGTCCCAGCCGCTGGATCGGGTCGGTGCACATCGGCGTAAGAGGTCCGTTCTGGCGCGGTCCGGCGAGAGATGCAAAGCTCTGCCCCCCGGAGAGGCAGAGGGCGAAGGAGACTTCAGCGCAGGCCGGGGGCCCGACCTCCCCGCACGACCCTCGCGGCCTCGGGCAGATTCTAGGACGGAGATTAGAATACTGCAAGCACTACCCAACTCCCTGCATGGATCGCTTATGTCCGCCTCCCCCCCGATTGCCGTTGTGATCGTCTCCCGCGACCCTGGCCAAGCGAGCCATTGGGCGGCGATGCTCGGACCCGAGGAGTTCCGCGTGTGGACCGACTCCGCGGACCTGCCCGACGGCGTGCTCCCCGACGTGACCGTGACCGATTCGGACCCGACCTCCGGGCAGGAAGATCCGTCGCGCGAGCCCTCGGCACGCGGGTCGGCGGAGCTCTCGGCCGTGCTCCGCGTCGGCTCCGTGGCCGCCTGCGACGCGACCCTGCCAGTGGACTTCACCGCCCGGGAACTGCGACTGGCTTGCAGCCTGCTGGCCCAGATCGCACGGCTGCGCCGCCGTCAATTCGAGGGTCAAGGTCTGGTCGAGCGGCTACGGGCCGAGGCCTTGACCGATCCCCTGACCGGGCTTCCGAACCGCCGGGCGTGGGACCGGACGCTTCATGCACGACTGCTCGAGGCCCGTGGCTCGCCCCGGCGCCTGTGCGCGGCCATGCTCGACGTGGACCGGCTGAAGGAAATCAACGATCAGCACGGGCATCCGGCCGGCGACGACGTGCTGCGCCAGAGCGGCGCGGTGATTCGCGGCGGGCTGCGGGGCGACGACTTCGTCGCCCGGCTGGGCGGTGACGAGTTCGGGATGCTCCTATGGGTGCCGGACGAGGAGACCGCGGCCCGAGTGGTGGAGCGCGTGCGCCGGGCGATTCCAGCGGCGCTCCAGAGCCGGGGCCAGCCCAGCACGACGGCCAGCGCAGGCTGCCACGTGCTGCCGCAGCTCCCCGTGGCGGGCGACATGGCAACCTCGGGCAACGCGCCCGCGGTTCCCCAGCCCTCTCCTTCCGAGGTGCTCGCCGCGGCCGACGCGGCGCTTCGCAAGGCGAAGCAGTCCGGGCGCGATGCGGCGAAAGGAGGGTCGTGAGCCTTCTTCGCCGCCCGTCGCTGGCCGACGCCGGGCAGGTTGCGCGATCTGGCCGCCGCGCGCAGGGTTTACGCGGCGTCACGTCCCGGCCCGACTCCGAAACCGCGTCTCAGACCAGACCCCAGCGCTTGCGCAGGTACCACTCCACCCCCAGGACGGCGACGAATGCCAGGAAGAAGGGCCAGGTATCCCAGAAGGTCAGCTTGCGCATCTGCTCCACCTCGAGCGCGACGCTCTCGGAAAGGAGCCGCTCAAGGAGCTCGGGCAACTGCTCGGGGGCCAGCGACTCGCCGCCGGTCTGCGCGGCGAGGTTCTCCATCACGCCCACGTCGGCCGCCGCGTTGTCCAGTTCCATGTCCTGCCGGAACACGAGAAACCGGGCCCGGGCGTTGCCCAGGGGCTGCCCCGCGGCCGAGGCCGTGACCTCGATCGTGTAATCGCCAGGCTCCTCGGTAGCGGAGAACGTGCCGGCGAGGCCCGACTGGCCGGCCACGAGTTGCACATCTTCGCGGGTGTTGTCGGGCAGCACGGCCTGGGCCTGGAACTTCGCCTCGGCAACCGGCTCGCCCGAGGCGTCTTCGGCCCCCACGGTGAACTCCACACGGTCGCCGGGCGCATAACGCCGCGGCTGGAGCCGGACCCAGACGTTGCCCTCGCTCGACTCGTCCTTGCGCGCCAGCCAGAGCATCATCTGACGCCAGAAGCGCTTGTGCTGATCCTCGAAGCCCCGCATCCACCACCGCCAGGTCGAGTCGGCGGCGAAGGCCATCACGCGACCTCGCCCGAAGTAGTGCGAGACAAGCAGCAGCCGGCCCTCGGCATCGGCCGCCAGCGTGAGGGCGCCCGGCGAAGGAGGCCCCAACTGGTTCGCTCCGTCCAGGGGCGGCAGGTTCGCCCAGGCCGCGGCGTTGGCCTCGCGTCCCGCGGCCAGCGACAGGGTGTAACTGATCAGTCCCACGGCGGTCGGGCGCATGCGGAGCGGACCGCGGAGATGCACGTCCTCGCGGATCTTCTCGCCAAACCGCTGCCGGGCGAACCGGTCCATGGCCACAGGCAGGACGTTGGCCAGCGGCGTCTGGCCCCAACCGCCAGGCGCGAAGCTGTGGAACCCGCCCAGCATGACCAGACCCGCCCCCCTGGAGACCGCCTCGGCCAGGCGCTTCAGCTCCTCGCGGGAGAAGGCCGCGGAGTCGAGATCGCCCAAGACGTAGACCTCGTACTTGCCGGGCCGAAACGCCTCGTCGAGATCCAGGTCCGCCGGACGCAGGAACGCCTGCCGCGGCCCCTGCTCGATCGGCACGGCGGCGTCGCGGCGGATGAGGTGGAAATCGACCTTGATGTTCGGCGAGGCCTCCAAGGCACGGAGCACCCATTTCATCTCACGCCGGGGCGTTCCCTCCAGGTAGAGCACGTTCAGCCCGCCCTTGAGCACGTGCACGAACGTGCTCAGCTCGTTGTTCGTGGTGACCAGCTCGCCGCGCTGCCCCTCGACCTGCAAGGCGACCTTGTACTCCCCGGCCACCTCGGGCTCGTAGGTCAGATCGACGGGGATCCGCTGGCCGTCGGCGGTGGCCTCGATCTCCTGCCGGGCGACCTCCTCCATCTTGCCCGGCTCCGACTCGAAAAGCAGCTTCACGGCGATCGGCCGGTTCACGTAGCCGTCGATCTGGACGTCGCCGGAGACGGTCAGCTCGGTCTTGACGAACACGGTGGGACTGACGCGGAGATCGGTCAGGCGCACGTCCTTGGCCTCGCCCAGCCCCCGCGACGTGCCGAAGGGCAGGGTGTACAGCCGGAAGCCCAGCCCCTTCAGGCGCGCGGCCGCGGTCTGCGCGGGCTCGTCGCGCGGCGCCCGCGCCTGCTGCGAGCCGTCGCTCATCAGCAGCACGCCCAGCAGTCGCTTGCCCGCCTCGCGGGCCAGCACGTCCTGGAGGTTGGCGCCGATCGCCGTCTGGTCGCCGTCGGGGGTCTCGGGCAGGATCACCTGGCCGTCGTCCAACTCCAGCGGATGCAGCCGGGCGTCGAAAGCGAAGGCCTTCAACTCAAAATCCTCGGCCACCTGACGAAAGCCGGGCCGGGCCGCCTGGAGCGTCTCGATCAGCGTGGCGTAACGGGTCTTGCCGCCAATGCCGTCGGGCACGGACATGCTCCGCGACTTGTCGGCCAACACGACCAGCGTGGCCTCCTGCTTCTTCATCTCGGTATAGACCAGCGTGGGTCGCAGCATGGCCAGCAGGACCATCACCACGGCGATCGCGCGAAGGGCGAGCAGCGCCGCCCGGCTCCTGCCCGACACCTTGCCCCGCGGCGGCCCCAGGGCAAGCAGCCCCAGCAGGGCCAGCGCGAAGATCAACGCGACCAGGTAGCTTCCGGCGACAGGGTCGAGGGACCAGCGGAACATGCGCGGGAATGAAAAATGCGAAAGGACGAATAACGAACGGAGCCGCGACCGCGAGGGAGCGGACCCCTTGGCGGCCCATCCAGCGGCATGTCAGCCATCCCCGCCTATATGGGGTTCGGAGAGTCGACATCGCCGCTGTTCCGCTAATCGATCCTACCAGACTGCTGCCAGCCCGGCGACGCGGTTTCTCCGCCCGGCTCTGGGCGCGAATAGTCGATCGTCAGCGGAGCGAATGGTATGGCGGCGGCGCAACGACCGTTCCTCTTCCTCTCTGCAAGGAGTCCTTGCCATGGCCGCCCCCTCTGCGCCCAGACCGCGCGCCAAGCCAGCCCCTGCACGGGGCCTGCCTCCCCGCGTCGATCGCGACAACGGGCCAATCCACCATGCCGGCGTGCTCGCTGCCTTGATCGGCGGCGCGCCGAGCTGGCTGGTGAGCATGGTGGTGCACATGGGGATCCTCCTCGTGCTGGCCTTGTGGATCGTTCCGCCGGCGCCCGAGCAGGACACGATGGGCATGGCGATCCTGCCCGTGGAGATTGAGCCGGAGCTTCCTTGCCCGGGCCCGCCAGAGATTGATCCGCCCGGCCCGATCGTGGCCATGGTGACGGACCCGCTGCCGGTCGTCGATCCGGACGACGTCGATCCGAACGACGCGCTCCCGCCCGAAGAGCCGAGCGACGACGTCGCCCTGGTCGATCTCGCCAGACACGGCTGGGCCGCCGAGGACATCCTCGCACGGGCCACCGGACCCGAGGGCGGCGGCCTGGGCCTGCGCACCGGTCCCGCGCGCCGCGGCCTGCCCGGCGTGACCGGCCCGAGCGAGGCCGCCGTGGCCCGCGCCTTGAAGTGGCTCGCCGCGCACCAGCGGCACGACGGCGGATGGGGGTTCGACCACGCCAGTTGCTCCAAGTGCCGCGGCCAGTGCCGCAACGCGGGTGCGATGGCCGAGGCCCGCGTCGCCGCCACGGGGCTGGCCCTTCTGCCCTTTCTCGGGGCAGGGCACACGCACAAGACGGGCGACTACAAGAGAACGGTCCGCGCCGGGCTGTACTTCCTCGTGGCGCGGATGCGGATCGACCAGCGCGGCGGATCGCTCCACGAGCCGGGCGGGCGCATGTACTCGCACGGCATCGCGGCCATCGCCCTGTGCGAGGCCTTTGCCATGACCCGCGACAGGTCGCTCTGCCAGCCGGCCCAGCAGGCCCTCCGGTTCATCGCCTATGCCCAGGACCCGGTGGGCGGCGGATGGCGCTACGAAGTGCGCCAGCCGGGCGACACGTCGGTGGTGGGCTGGCAGATCATGGCCCTGAAGAGCGGGCACCTCGCCTACCTGCTCGTGCCCCCGGCGACCGTCAAGAAGGCCTTCCACTTCCTCGATACAGTGCAGGCCAACAGCGGAACCAACTACGGCTACACCGACCCCGGTGCGGGCAAGGCCACCACGGCGATCGGCCTGTTATGCCGCATGCACCTGGGCTGGTCGCGGGACAACCCGTCCCTTGCCCGGGGCGTGGCGTGGATCGCCAGGCAGGGCCCCTCGCCCGGCGACATGTATTACAACTACTACGCCTCGCAGGTGATGCACCATTTCGGCGGCGAGAGCGGCGAGGCGTGGAACGGCAAGCTCCGCGACCAGCTCATCGCGTCGCAGGCCGGGCAAGGGCACGAGACGGGAAGCTGGTTCATGCCCGGCGGCGATCACGGATCGCGCCAGGGCGGCCGGCTCTACTGCACCTCGATGGCCACGATGGTCCTGGAGGTGCCCTACCGTCACATGCGGATCTACGACACGGCCGGCGTGGAGGCGCCGTTTCCGGACTAGCCGGGGCGATCAGGCGTCGCGATAGGCCGGCCGCTCCCTCACGGACGCCGTTTTGGCCTGCCCCTGCGGCTCGATCGCGCAAAGCGGAGCCGCGACCGCGAGGGAGCGGGACGGAGCGGCGCGCCGCAGCGCAGCCCGTTGACGCCGGCACGCGGCCGCGCCACAATGCCCCGGAATGATCCGCACCGCGCGTGCCGCGAGACCGTCCTTCCAGGAGCCACCCCGATGATCGCCGCGTCCCCCGCCCTGCTCGCCGTCCTGCTGCTTGCCGCCCCCGCCCAGAAGACCCCCGATGCTCCAGTGTCGGGCGAACTGAAGAAATGGCACCGCGTGACGCTCACGCTGGCCGGGCCGGAGACGAGCGAGAACGCCGAGCCCAACCCGTTCCGCGACTACCGGCTCCGGGTGACGTTCTCCCAGGGCGATCGCCGCTGCACGATTCCGGGGTTCTTCGCCGCCGACGGGAATGCCGCCGAGAGCGGGGCGGAGAGCGGCAACTGCTGGCGCGTTCACTTCACACCCGACGCAGAGGGCACGTGGCAGTGGAAGGCCTCGTTCCGCGCGGGGGCCGACGTGGCCGTCAGCGAAGACCCCCGGGCGGGCAAGCCCGTCGCCCCGGACGGGGCCGAGGGCACGCTCCAGGTGGCCGCGAGCGACAAGCAGGGCCGCGACTTCCGTGCCCGCGGCGCCTTGCGCTACGTGGGCGAGCACTACCTCCAGTTCGCCGAGTCGAAGGAGTTCTTCATCAAGGGCGGGGCCGACAGCCCGGAGAACTTCCTCGGCTACGCCGACTTCGACGGCACCCGCTCGACGGCCCCCAAGAAGGCCCGCAAGGGCGAGGCCCTCCCGCGCGGCCTGCATCAGTACAAGCCGCACATGCGCGACTGGCGCTCCGGCGACCCGACCTGGCGCGGCGGCAAGGGCAAGGGGATCGTCGGCGCGGTGAACTACCTGGCGTCGCAAGGGATGAACAGCGTGTATTTCCTGACGATGAACGTGGGCGGCGACGGGCGCGACGTGTGGCCGTGGATCGAGCCCGACGTGCGCGATCGCTTCGACTGCAGCAAGCTCGACCAGTGGGAAATCGTCTTCTCGCACATGGACCGCGAGGGCATCCAGCTCCACGTGATTACCCAGGAGCAGGAGAACGACCAGCTCCTCGACGGGGGCGAGCTGGGTCCCCTGCGCCGGCTGTACTATCGCGAGCTGATCGCCCGGTTCGCCCACCATCCGGCCGTGGTCTGGAACCTGGGCGAGGAGAACACGAACACCGACGCCCAGCGCAAGGCCTTCTGCCGCTACTTCGCCGCACTGGACGCGTACGGGCACCCGGTCGTGGTCCACACCTTCCCCGGCAAGTACGACCAGGTGTACAAGCCCCTACTGGGCGACAAGACCTTCTACGGCCCCTCGCTCCAGATGGGCAACATGCAGGCCACCCACGCCGAGACCCGCAAGTGGGTGGAGCGCTCGGCCGCGGCGGGCCGCAAGTGGATGGTGTGTCTGGACGAGATCGGGCCGGCCCATACGGGCGTCAAGCCCGACGCCGACGACCCCGGCCACGACGAGGTCCGCCACCACGCCCTGTGGGGCAACCTGATGGCGGGCGGGGCGGGGTGCGAATGGTACTTCGGCTACAAGTACGCCCACAACGATTTGAACTGCGAGGACTTCCGCTCGCGCCAGGCCATGTGGGACCAGACCCGCTACGCCCTGGAGTTCTTCCAGCAGCACCTCCCCTTCCCGCGCATGGTGCCGGCCGACGAGCTGACGGAAGCCAAGGACGACTTCTGCCTGGCCGCGAAGGGCGAGGTCTATGCGATCTACCTGCCCCACGGGGGCGGCACCGAGATCTTACTGCCCGAAGGCCGCTTCGAAGTGAAGTGGTACGACCCGCGTGGCGGGGGCGAGCTGCTCGACGGGCCGGTCCGCGCCGTCACGGGCCCGGGCCGCCGCGCCGTCGGCAAGCCGCCCGCCGATGCCGGCAAGGACTGGGTCGTGCTAGTGCGGAAGCGGTGATGGGTGCTGGCTTCCCAGACTGATTCACCTGCCGGCAAGCCGGCAGGGGTCTGCTTTCTCAATGTGTTCGGGCTGGCTTCGCAGACTCGTTCACCTGCCCGACGAGCGGGCCGGAGTCCAGTCATGAACAGAACCGGTCACTCCCGATAGAACCGGTTGGCCACCACGTGCTCGGCGGCGAGGACCAGCGCGACGAGCACGATCAGGTAGGGGTACAGCTCCTGCCCCACCCGGCCCAGGCTCACGTCGCGGTCGATCTCCTCCCTGTTTCGGGCGAGCCGGTACTGCTCGGGCCCGAGGAGCTCGGTCAGTTCGTCCCGGGTGATTCGCGTCATGTCGGTCTGCTCGGGCCGGAGATTGACGCTGAAGCCCCGATCCGCGCCCGCGATGCCGCCGCCCGCCTGCACGCGGTAGTTGCCCGGCTGCTCCGGATCGCTCACCACGAGCACGCTCTCCCGCGGGTCGGCCGTGACCGGGAACGTCACCCCGTCGGGCCCGGTGACGAAGAACGACCGCCGGGCGAGCTGCGGCTGGAGCTTGAGGATCACGGTCTGGCCGGCGTAGTAGTTGAGCTGCTCGTCGCTGGAGCCGACCAGGTAGGCCAGCATCTCGTTGACCAGGATCAGGTACGGCCACGAGTCCTCGACCGGGAGGTAGTTCCACGGCTTCCGGTTCGTGTCGTCGGTGACCGGCGTGGTCATCACCATTGTGCGTCCCTTGCCCACGGAACGCTCCAGCAGGGCGGGCGCCCCGTCGCTGTAGGAGACGATCGTACCGACCCCCTTGGCCTTCGAGCCCCACTGCCAGTAGCGGACCACCGGAAAGGCGTCCCAGGGCACGGAGCCCGAAAGCCGGTTGAGCTCGGCCAGCACGGGGTGCTGCCGGTTGTCCGGCGCAAGATGGGTATCGAAGTCCGGCCGGTTGACGACGACCGCCAGCTCGCCGGGCATGACCTGCTGGGCGACCGGCCCGTTGAAGGACTCGACGGCCTGGGCGTTGCGCCCCAGGAATGCGGCCAGCCCGCGACCGTCCGAGACGTAGTTCGCCAGCTTCTGCCAGACCGGGTCCTCCAGGGGCTCCGGGTCGAGCAGGCACACGGCCGCGTAGTCCTGGAGGCGCTTCTCCGCGAGCTCGTCCTGGGCGATGGTCTCGCACTCGTACCGGGCCTGGCCGCTCAGGCGGAACTCGCGCGGCGAGACGGCCTCGGTGAAGAACGGCACGAAGACGTGGGGCGTCCTGGGGGCCACCACGAGCACGCGCCAAGCCGGCTTGACCTCGAAGGTGAAGTACCGCCGGTCGTCGGCCGGCAGGGCGTCCTCGCCGACGATCCGCACGCGTCCCTGGTGGGTTCCGGTTTCCATCCCTCCGACGCGGAACACGACCTGCCTGGACTGCCCCTCCTCGAGCGAGACGATCTGCTCGCTCCGCTTCTGCTCGATGCGCTTGCCCGTGTCGCGGTCGGTCGTCACCAGGTCGAGCTCCACGGTGCGGTTTCCACCCGTGCCGGTCGCGGACAGGTCGGTCTGGACCACCAGCGTGCCCCGGCTGGAGAGGACCTGGCGGGGCAGGCGCAGCTCGCCGAGGCCGAAGTTGGCGGGCGCTTCGATACCCACGTCGATCACGTACATGCCCACGCCGGGCACGCCGCTGATCTGCTCCTGAAGGCGCACGGCCGCGTCCTCCGGCCAGCTCGCCCGGCCCAGGTCCGTCAGCACGTACACCTCGCGCCGGCGCAGCTCGCTCGTCGCGAGAAGCTCCAGGGCCTTGCCGATCACGTCGGTCAGCGGCCGGGAGTTGGCCTCCGGCTCGAGCCGGTCGATGCGGTTGCGGGCGCTGGAGCGATCGACCTCGAACGCGGCGGGCCCCAGGCGCGTGTCGAGCACGGCAATCTCGCTGTTCCTGGGGAGCTGCGGAAGCAGCCACAGGGCCAGCTCCCGGGCCGACTCCAGGCGCGTGCGGTTCTCGTGCCGGTACTCCATGCGCGGCGAGCAGTCGAAGATCATCGCCGCGGCGACCGGCTCCTCCTGTCCGGGCAGAACGTCGGAAAGCAGCATGCTGGGGCGGGCCAGCGCGAAGGCCAGCAGGGCGATCGCCGCGGCGCGCAGAAGCAGCAGCAGCAGGTGGCGCAGGCGCAGCCGTCGCTGGTTGGTCTCGTGCCGCTTCTGCACGAACCGAAGCGCCGGGAACTCGAAGTGCTTCGGCTTGCGCCGCATGATCAGATGCAGCACGATCGGCACCGCGATCAGGGCGGAACCGGCCAGCAGGGTGATGTTGAGGAACGTCATCGTGGCAAGGTGCAGGGAGGGATGGCCCGTTTCTCCATTCTAGCGCTGCGCGGCCGCCGCACGGGGATTCCCGGACCGCGGTCCGCCTGCCGGCCGTCTCCGCTCGCGGCCCCGCGATCCGTTCGCCGCCCGTCGGATCCCGCGCCCGGCGCGCCCACGCGAGGGTCAGTCCTCCTCCCAGCCGCGGGCCAGGGCCCGGCTCTGGCGGCGGAGCTCCTCGCGGTCGGTGAGAGTCCGCACGAGGGGCATGATCAACAGCCCGGCGGCGAACCCGCCCACGTGCGCCCACCAGGCCACGCCGCCGTCGAGCCCCGCCTGAGTGGCGCCGACGGCCTGGAGCAACTGCCAGGCGAACCAGAGGCCGAGCACGACCAGGGCGGGCAGGTCGATGATCGTGAAGATGAAGATCAAGGGAACGAGCGTGTGGATCCGTGCCCAGGGCCAGGTCACGGCGTAGGCCCCGAGCACGGCCGAGACCGCGCCGCTGGCGCCGATCACCGGCACGGTGCTCAGAGGATCGCCGGCCCAGTGCGCCGCCGTGGCCAGCGCGCCGCCTCCCAGGTAGAAGAACAGGTACACCAGGTGCCCCAGCCGGTCCTCCACGTTGTTGCCGAACAGCCAGAGGAACCACATGTTGCCGATCAGGTGACCCCATCCGGCGTGGAGGAACATGCAGGTTACCAGCGAGGCCAGAACCTGGCGCGGCACCGGCTCCAGACGGATGGTCTGGTGGCGCACCAGGACCCGGCGGGGATTCCACGGGTCCTGGCCCGCTTGGACCGGGATGCGGACCGTGACCGGCCGGTTGCGTCTGAGGCCTTCCACCCTGGCCGGCACGAACCCGCGCTGGACGCTCACGGCCACCTGGCGCGGCGGCGGGAGCCGTTGGACGTTGACGAACACCAACACGTTGAGCCCCACCAGGGCCACGGTCACCCAGGGAAAGGTCCGCGTGGGGTTGTCGTCGTGAAACGGGATCATGGTGCCGCCGCCTCACTCGGCCTGCGGCGCCTCGGCGTTCAACAGGTCCAAGGGCAAAGGGATTCCGATAATGATGCCTTCGCAGACGCGGTTCTCGCTGACGTAGCCCTGGAACTCGCAAGTCAGCAACTGGCGGCGGACCTTCAGCAGTTGCGCCATGATGAGGAACCGGTCGCCCGGCCGCACCAGGCCGCGGAACCGGACGTCCTCCAGCCCGCCGAACCCGATCACGTTGTCCTCCATCAGCTCGTAGCGATGGGTGTAGTAACTGGCCATCTGCGCGGCCGCTTCGCACATGATCACGCCGGGCATCAGCGGCACGCCGGGGAAGTGCCCGCGGACCCAGAACTCGTCGAGGCCGAGGTCCTTGTAGCCCACGCAGATCCGCCGCTCGTGATCCTCGTGGCAGATGGCGGTCAACTGCTCCATCTCGTGCCGCTGCCGATTGTACTTGCGGATGACCTCCAGGTCCGCAACCACGCGATTCGGATCGAACTCGGAGAACTCGAGGATCGGCTGCTTCTTGGGCACACCTGGCTCCTTCGCGAAACGATCGCCTTGCAGGCCGGCTTGCGGACGCGCGCCGCACGGCGAGGGCGGTCACGCCGTCGGGCGGGGAACACCGCCTTGCGTGATTCGGGAACGGGAAAAGGGGTCGGGACCCTCTTGTGCGAAGCACCCTTCAGGCCGTTCCGGCAAGAAAGGGCCCCGACCCCCTTTCCCTCCCAGCATCGCGCAAGGCGATTCAGGTCTTGATCGCCCGTCGCTTGGCCTTCCGCGCCTTGCCGTTGGCGGGTCGCTTTCCGTGGTTGGCCTTCTTGACCTGATGCTGCGGCTTGGCCATGCTCAACGCTCCCCAAGAAGAATAGCTCGGTATGGTCAGGAGTGGATCAAACCGCCCAGTGTAACACGCCCCGGCGCGGCCGGGAAGGCGCCGGGCCCGGCCGCGCCGGGCTGGCGCAACGCGTCCCTCGCCGCGCTACTTCGCTGGCGGGGTGCGAGGCTCGCCGCCCCCGCTCACACCTCGCGCGATGGCGCCCCGGGGCCCGCCGTCTCGCGGCGCGCGGCCTGGGGTCCGGGAGCGCCGAACGCGTGCGGGCTGGTCCCCGGATGCGACCCGACGTCGCGGCGCCGCGCCGCAAGCCCCCCGGAGGGAGTCGGGGCCTCGCTGGGCTCGGCCGAGGACGCGGGGTCCAGGGCGTGGCGGCGGAGCCACACGAGTGCCGAGGGCAGCATCACCAGCGAGGTGAACAGGCAGCAGCTCACGCCGATCGTCAGCACGCGCCCCAGGCTCTGTAGCCCGCGGTGGCTGGCGATCATCAGGCTGCCGAACCCAACCATCGTGGTCAGGGAGGTGATCAGTACGGAGCTGGCCGTCGAAGCGCTGATGCGGTACTTGCCCGGCTGACGCCGGAAGTCGTGCACGATGTGGACACCGTCGTCGATGCCGATGCCCATGAGCAGCGGGAGCACGATCATGTTGGCCGGGTTGAGCGGGATGTCCAGATAGCCCATCATGCCGAACGTCTGGAGCATGCCCAGCGCCAAGGGCACCATGGCCAGCAACGTGTAGCGAATGCTGCGGAAGTCGAGGTAGAGCGCGATCAGGATGGCGATCAGGGAGTAGACGGCGGCCTGCTCGTAGCTCCGCTTCATCTGCCGCGACGCCTCATAGGTCTGGAGCGGATTGCCCGTCGCCCGCGGATCGACGGATCGCACTTCGCGCACGAACCGCTCCATGGCCTCCATGTCCCAGATCGACCCCTTGGCGTAGATCTTCAGGAGGAACTTGTTGCTCTGGCCGACGAAACGGGTCACCAGCCCCTCGGGCAGGTCCTCCAGCTTCGGCGGCTCGGGGTTGGCCATGCCGCGCAGCGTATGCAGCCGGCTGAGCAGGTCGCCGGCCATGCCGTGTTGGAAGTCGGAGAGCCTCGCGTAGCGCTCGGCGGGCGGCATGCGGCGCAGCGCGTCGCGGACCTCCTCGAGTTGGCGCTGGATCCGCTGCACGGGCGGGCCGCCGTCGAGGAGCTGCTGGGCCCGCGCCAGCAGCACGCCCAGCTCGGCCGGGCTGTCGATGGGAATCGCGGGCGACTGCTCGGGCAGATCGGCCAGGCGCTGGCGGATGCGCGCGATCACGGGGCGCTTGGCCTGGTGGTCGCTGGGGAACAGCGAGGCGATCTCCTCCACCCGCTCGATCGACGGCTGCTCGAGGAACCGCGCCTTGCGCTTCAGGAGGTCCTCGCGGCTGGAGGCCATCGACAGCGCGTACCACACGCTCTGGTCGCTCTCGGCGAGCAGCCGGCGCTCCAGCTCCACGCTCTCCAGCCCGACCGGCTGGAGATTGAGCAGGTTGTGGTCGTACCAGAGCCGCGCGACGCCCAGCGTCACGCATCCCGTAAGGGCCGCGGTCAGGCAGAAGGTCAGCCCGGGCCTGGCCATCAGCGGCCGCAGCCAGCCGTACAGGTCGAGCGGGGCGGGCAGGGGCTCGTGGAGGCGCCGGACGTCGGAGAGGTAGATCATGGCCGGCAGCACGATCATCGCGGCGAAGCAGCAGAGGAGAATCCCGCCTCCGGCGATGATGCCCAGCTCGGCGATCCCGGTGAACTCGGTCAGGCCCGCCGTGAAGAAGGCGATGGCCGTGGTCACGGCGCCGGTGATGATGCCCGGCCCCACGCCGACCGCCGTGCGCTCCAGGGCCTGGGCCGGGCTCTGCCGGCACGTTCGGTTCTGAAGGTAGCGGGCGACGTAGTGGACACCGAAGTCGATCCCCAGGCCGATGAGGATCACCCCGAACGCGATACTGAGGATGTTCAGGTGCCCGACGGCCAGGGTGATGTAGCCGAAGGACCAGGCCATGGCCATCAGCAGGGCGCCAACGGTCATCAGCGGATGCCTCAACCCCCCGAACCCCGCGATGAACAGGCAGGCCACGCCGAACAGCGAAAGCAGGCTCGCGCGCATCATCGCCGACTGGCTGGTCCGCATCTCATCGTTCTCCATGACCGGAAGGCCGGTCAGGCCGATGCGGACCTCGGGGTGCTTGCGGCCGACCTGGTCGATGAGGTCGCGGAGCGCGTCGATCGCCTCGGACCCCTGGGCGAAGCTGTCCTTCTCGCCCTGGGCGATGCGCAACAGCACGAACCCCAGCCGGCCTTCGCGCGTCAGCAGGTACTCGGAGTCCAGCTCGCTGAGCGTCGTGATCGACTGCGGCATCTGGGGCCACGGCGAGCGGTAGCATCCGCGGTCGGTCAGCGCGCCGAGCAGGCCCTCGGCCAACTGCCCCAGCTCGCGTTCCGCGGCGAGCCGGTCGGCCAAGCCCGGTTCACCGGAGGCCGCGGCCATGCGCGCCGAGAGCGACGCGACCATGTTGCCGAGATTCAGCCGCGCCCAGTCGCCCTGGACCACCGGCTCGATCTCTCCCAGAAAGCGCTCCACCGAGTGCAGCTCGTTCAGGGGCAGGTAATACAGCCCCTTGGAGCGGATCTTGGAGAGATCGACCTCGTGGAGCACGGCGTGGAACAGCCGGTCCTCGCGTCCCAGCCGCCGCGAGATCTCGGTGAGCACGGGGACGACCTCCTGGCGTCGCGGGCCCTCGACCACCACGACCGCGTCGTCCTCCTCGCCGAACTCATTGATGTACTCGATCCAGAGTTGGTTGTAGCTGCTCTCGGGGTTCAGCAGGTCGAGCCGGCTGGTGCGAAACCCGAGCCGCGTGGCAGTCAGCAGCATCGCGAGCACCGCCGCCACGACCGCCCCCACCACGATCGGCACCGGGAAACGCACGACCAGCCGCGTGGAGAAGGCAAGAGGTCGGGCGAGGAACGAAGGCTCGTCTCGCGGCATCCCTTCCGCAGACATCGATTCCTTCCGGGCTCCGCGCGGGCCGCCGCGTGCCGCGGCGACGGACGGGAGCGTGTGTTCTGGGGTAGGTGCGAAAGCACCTGGTGCGGTTGCGGTCCTGCCGCTCCGCGCAGGCAGGCTCAGGAAGCGTATCGCCCCAGCAAGACTGCGGCGGGCGGGCATTCTAGCGAGCATGGCCCGTCGCCACAAGGTGAATCGCGCCCCGGACGCGACGCTTCAACGCCTTGCCGCCTAGCGATTTGCGCCGACCCCCGACTGCCGGCTGCCGTGGGAGGGCCGCGCGGCAAGGTGTGTCCCCACGGAAATGGGGCCTTCGGGCCCGATTCGTCCCGCCGGTTCGAACAGGACGAAATGTCGCACACGGCTTCCAAGACGCCGCAGAACACCTGTTCACCCTCCCTTCAGCCGTGACGCACAAATCCCGTGGGGCCCGCGGTTTGTGCAAAAGCAAAGGGGACGGCGTCCCCTTAATGTTGAAGCCTCGCTGCGTGGGGATTGCCCCTGGGACCCCGGCTGGGCCCCGCCCGGCTCTACGAGGGTGGTAGGCACCGGGCGCGTGACCCCCTACAATGTTCGCTCAGGGGGCTACCAGATTGGGGCGCCGGGAGGGCGCCTTCGGCTTCATGAGCCATTCTCAAGCGCGTCGTTTGCCTGGGCCTCTGATGCCGCAGGAGTCGCAAGACGTTCTGCGTTCTGGAGCATCCTGCGGCGCGCAAGCAATGTACTGAAAGGAGGTTCGCCGTGCGTCGGAAAGCCAAGCAGCGTGTGATGATGATCTCTACACACGGGTATGTGTCGGCCACTCCGGAATTCGGCAAGCCCGACACCGGAGGTCAGGTCGTTTACGTACTCGAGTTGTCCAAGTGCCTGGCCCGGCTGGGATACCACGTGGACATCCTCACGCGCCGATTCGAGAAGCAGCCGGCCACCGAGAAGGTCGCTGAGCGGGTGCGGCTGTTGCGGTTCCCCTGCGGGGGCAAGGAGTTCATCCCTAAAGAAACCCTCTGCGATCACATACCCGAGTGGGTCCGCAACGTGGCGCAGTATATCCGTTCCAAGCGATTGAGCTACGCGTTCATCAACAGCCACTACTGGGACGCCGGCCTGGCAGCCCAGTCGCTGGCGCACGAGTTGAGGATCCCGCACATCCACACGCCGCACTCGATCGGCGCGTGGAAGCGCGACAACATGGGCGGCGATCCGGGGGAGCTGGAGCGCCTGTACAACTTCCGCCGCCGCATCCGCGAAGAGAAGGTGATCTACGACGAGTGCGACCTGCTGCTTCTGACCACCCCGCAGCAACGCGAGGTCGTGCTGGCGGGCGAGTACGACGTGGAGCCGAAGAAGATCCGGGTCATCCCGCCGGGATACGACGACACGCGGTTCTTCCCCGTCTCGCTGGCCACGCGCCAGGCGATCAAGCGCGACCTGGATCTCGAGGGCCGCATCGTGCTCGCCGTGGGGCGGATGGCCCGCAACAAGGGCTACGACCTGCTGCTGAAGGCCATGCCCGTGGTCTTCGCCCGGCTGGAGGACGTTCGCCTGCTCCTGGCCGTCGGCTCCTCCGAGCCCAGCAACGACGAGATCGAGATGGTCAATGAGCTGCGGCAGACGGCCGCGGAGCTGGGCATCAGCGACCGCGTGATCTTCCGCGACTACATCCCGGACGAGCTGCTGGCCGATCATTACCGCGCGGCGGACGTGTTCGCCCTGAGCAGCCGTTACGAGCCGTTCGGGATGACCGCCGTGGAGGCCATGGCCTGCGGCACGCCCTGCGTGGTGACCACCGAGGGCGGACTGTGGGAACGGGTCACGTGGGGGCTGGAGGCCCTCTACGCCAACCCGTTCGATCCCGAGGCGTTCGGCCACGCGATCGCGCAGATCCTCGCCCATCCGCCGGTCCGCGACCAGTTGGCCAAGTACGGTTCGCAGAAGGCCCGCTCGCACTTCACCTGGACCGGCGTGGCCCAGCAGTTGCTGCGGGCGATGGAGACCTGCGCCGTCTTGCGCCCCGAGAGCAACCCCATCCGCGAGGAAGAGCACGGCCGCTCCTACTCCAGCCGCGACGTGGAGGAGGACCCCTGGGAGGTGGACGCCTGCCTCTGAGCCCGGGGGCCGCGCCGTCGCGCGGCACCGCCTCGACCTACGCAACGCGGTACGCGGCCCCACCCGGGGTCAGCCATGCAGGAGGTTCGCGCCCGGCACCACCCCGGCGCGGGCCTCAGGACGACACGTGCTCCGGGGCGAGGTGCAGGTCGTGGCATGCCTTCAGGAAGCTGGCGGCGCTCCAGGCCTGGAAGGCCTTGCCCATGGGTCTTCCCGTCACGCCGTGGTGCCACTCGTTGAACTCCCACTCCTGGGACACGCCCATCGAGCAGAGCTGCGCCAGCTTGACGAGCTCGCGCCGGGCCAGGGCCGTCATGCGCAGCTTGTGGATGTAGCGGACCCACAGGCCGCCGATAAACGGCCACACGCCCCCGTTGTGGTAATGGTGCGGCAGGTTGAGCAGGTTCACCGTGAAGTAGTCCTTCCATTCCGGGTCGCCGGCATGGACCACCGGGTAGAGGTTTTCGACCGGGCCGGGCTCGTTGACCCCTGCGCCCCACATGAAACGGAAGCTCATCATCGCCCGCTCGCGGTCGATCAGGTCCATGATGTACGCCAGCAGGTTCGCGTACACGTCGCATCGCCAACTGAAGCCGAACGGGGAGACCTGGGCCACCAGGTATCGGGCGTCGCCCAGGCCGAACTGCACCTCGCTGAAGCAGGGGATGCCGCCGCTTGCCGTCTCGACGTGATTGCGGGCCGTGGAGGGCCAGAAGCTCCGCACGATCACGCGCTGCACGTGCTGGGACCACGCCTCGTAGTCGTCGGCCTGCGAATCCTCGCCCAGGTGCCGGAGAATCTGCGCGTACCACATCAGGCAGCGGTACCATAGCACCTCGTCGTAGAGGACGTGGTAGCTGCGCGCGAACAGATCGGTCCAGTCGCCGGCCTCGGGGATCTCCAGCATCCCGCAGTTGTTCGAATCGTGTGCGCCCAGCCAGTCCATCGCCCGCTGGAGCTTGGGGGCGAACTCCTCCACGAGGCTGAAATCCTGCGTGGCCACCGCATGCCGATAGAGGGCGATGATCGTCCACAGGCCGGCGTCGATCGAGGTGATCCCCCCCACCCCGGCGTACTCCGGCCGTCCCTCGTCGATCCCCACGTAGCCCGGGATCTGTCCGGTCGGCGCCTGGTGGCTCAGCAGCGTGTGCAGCGTGGCCGCCTGGCAGGCGCGGATATCCTCGTCCTCCAGGTCGAGCGTCCAGATGGTCGTCTTGGCGCCGTCGCGGGCCCACACCGCGCGGTAGTTCCCGTCCGTGCCATAGACCGCGTTGTCTTCCAGAGAGCACGCCGTGAATCCTTGGGGCGTGACGTTCTTGCGAAGCGCCTCCAAGGCCTTCTGATAGGCCGTCTGAAGCAGGGCCTGCTCCTCGGAGGACAGCTCTTCGTACTCGTTCGGACTGAAGAGAATACGCTTGGCCAAGGCACGAGCTCCGTCGCTTGAGCACCTGTCGAAACGCTGCCGCCCGACCGTGGGGACCGGATCGGGCAACATGCGGCGAATGAGCAACTTAGCATATCGGGCCAGCGGGTGGGTATCCGAAAACCGGGGAACCGAGCCTTCTGGCCGCCGCGGGGAAGGGGCGTCTCGCCTTCTCTCCGGCGCTTGCTTGCCTTGCAGCGATCTGGTACCATGCCCGTTGATCTGGGGGGCCGGTCTTCACTTCTCGCGCGAGCCCTCTCGCAGGTTCTCTTCTCGTGGGGGGTGGTCATGGGGCTGCGACGCGCTTTTACGCTCGTAGAGCTGCTGGTGGTGATCACGATCATCGGCATTCTCATCAGCCTGCTGTTGCCTGCCGTGCAGGGCGCGCGCGAGGCGGCACGCCGAGGCCAGTGCTCGAACAACCTCAAGCAGATCGCGCTGGCGATGCTCCAGCATGAGAACGCGCATACCCATTTCCCCACCGGCGGCTGGGGCTGGGGCTGGACCGGCGACGCGGACCGCGGGTTCGGCATCGACCAGGGCGGCGGCTGGATCTACAACATCCTTCCCTACATTGAGCAGCAGGCCCTGCACGACCTGGGCAAGGGGAAGGACGCCACGACCAAGTCGGCCGAGCACAAGGAGCGGGTGACCACCCCGCTGACGCTGTTCAACTGCCCCAGCCGGCGCCGCGCGGTGGTCTATCCTTACGCGTCCTACAACAACGGGGGCACCGGCGGCCCGCCCGCCAACTACGACGAGCCGAACTCCGTGGCCCGCTCCGACTACGGGGCCAACGGCGGCGACACGAACACGCATCCCTGGGTATTCGGCGTCTGGTCCGACCACTGCGGCAACCGCGATTGCGGCCCGAAGGAGATTCCCGACCCGTCCACGCTGGCCCAGTTGGCCGAGCAGGTGGTCTCCCACAACACGAACAAGCCGACGGGCGTGGTGCATCTCCTCAGCCGGGTGCAGACCTCGCACGTGCTCGACGGCATGAGCAACACCTACCTCGTGGGCGAGAAGTATCTCAATCCCCTCCACTACGACACGGGCCGCGACTCGGGCGACAACGAGAACATGTACGTCGGCGACAACGGCGACATCACCCGCTGGGGCATCAGCCCGCCCAAGCAGGATCAGCCGGGCTACTCCGACCCCGGCCGTTTCGGCAGCGCCCACGCGAGCGGCTTCCACGTCGCCTTCGGCGACGGCTCGGTGCGGGCGCTCGACTTCAGCATCGACCCCGACCTGCACCGCTGGCTGGCCAACCGCCGGGACCGCAAGGCGGTCGATTACAGCGGGCTCTGATCCGCCCGCGCGAGGGCCGGTCTCCCGGCCGGGCCATGCCGCGGCGCGGCGGGCTCACAGCCGCTTGAGGCGCACGTCCTTGAACTGCACCTTCATGGGGGGACCGGGGTGCATCTGGAAAGCGAAGATCCCTTCCTTCGAGGCCTTGCCCTGCTCCCGGTCGGTGACCTCGGTCATCAGCACGCCGTTGATCTTCAGCACGATGTGATCGCCCTGGGCGATGATGTGGTACTCGTTCCACTGGCCCTTCTTGATCGCCCTGGCCAGTCCGGCCGGCTCGGCCAGCTTCTCAACCTTCTTCGCGCCGTCCGCCGCGATGACCGTCTTCTGGCCGCGCATCGACACGGCCGCGCGGCCCGTGTTCACGTCGTACAGGCAGCCGGTCCACTTGCCCGCTGCGTCGAGGTCGGCCTGGTAGCCGGCGATGTCCCACTCGGGCAGCTCGCGGCTGCGGAACTGCACGCCCGAATTGCCGCCCTCGATGCGGAACAGGAGCTTCAGCTCGAAGTCGTCGGCCTTGCCGCCCCGCCACATCAGGTAGTTGTGCTTCTTGCAGGGCTTCGCGGGGGTGCTCTGGGCGGTGAGGGCCCCGCCCTCGACTTGCCACCAGCCGGGCTTGCCTTCCCAGCCGGTCATGTCGCGGCCGTTGAAGATGGGGACGAATCCCTCGGCATCGGGTTTGGCGTCTTCACCCTGTACATCGGGGACGAGCACGGCAAGCAGCAGCAGAGCGGCGAGGGACGCGCGTGCCATACGTCATTTCCTTTTGCGACGGCGGAGGAAGAACAGGAATCCCACCCCGGCCAGCAGGGCCAGGGCCAGGCTCGAAGGCTCCGGCGCGAGCACGGCGCCGTAATTCTGTACGACCTGGTTGGCGGACATGGCGAAGGGGTAGTAGCGGAGGATGCCGATCTCGCCCTCGAAGTCCCCGAATCCGCCCGCGTCGCCGGCCGCGAGCGCGCCGGCGATGGTGCCCAGCCCCGAAGCGTCGTTGCCCATGAACACGCCGCCGCCGAAGTCGTTATCGACGTCCACGAGCATGCCATTGACGAACAGCTCCACGGTGCCGGCGTCCAGGTCGATGACCGCCGCGGCCTGGAGGAAGTCGCCATAGTCCAGGCCGTCGTCGCCCTGGTCGAGATCGTAGGTGAGCTCCGAGAGAAAATCGCTGTCCTTGACGCGCACCTGGAGCACGTCGCCGTCGAGCCGCATGGCGAACCCGTCCGTGCCGCCGCCCGTCTCGAAGAGCACCTCCTTGCCCTCGGCATCGGTCGGCTTGAACCACAGCTCGATCGTGGCGTTGCGCTCCTCGAAACCCGCGTTGGGGAGCAGGTCCATCCAGCTATCCGCACCGGCGTCGCCGGAATACGTGCCGCCCGAGCCCGTGTCGGCGAAACTGAAGGCCGACGTCAGGTTGCGGTACACGCTCTTCACTTCCTGAAGCGAAGTGTCGGCGAGCTGCCAGGTGAGATCGTCGGCCGTGCCGCCGGCGGCCACCGTGCCCAGCGAGTCGGCCCACTCGATGCTGGCGACCGCGTTGGCCGCGTCGTAGTTCAGTAGGGCGCCGCCGACCACGCCGGGCGTCAGCCCGAAGTCTTCCCCGGTGGCCACGCGGAAGTTGTCGCGTATCTCGCCGAGCGAGAGGGCCCGGTCGTAGCTGGCCACTTCGTCGATGCGCCCGCTGAAGAAGGCGTCGCCCGCGGAATTCCCGCTGCGGAACGTGGTCTGGCCTCCGGCGATGCCGCCGATGGCCGAGGTATTGGAGTGCGCGGGGATCTCGGGCACGTCCCCGTCCGCCCCGAACACCTGCCCGTCCAGCAGCCCGTACATCAGGTTGTCCGGGGCGTCGTAACTGAGCACCACGTGGTGCGTGTCACCGGTGCCGATGGCGACGGGGGTGGCCAGGAAGTTGGTGTTGCTTCCGGTCCAGGAGCCGACGACCAGCAGCGGCCCGTCCGCGGTCCCTTCCAGGTGCACGTTGAAGCCGCGGGAGTGGCCGCCCTGCTCGTACAGCACGGCGTGCTGCCCGTCGGCCGGGAGGCTGTCGGCGTCGAACCAAAGCTCAATGGTCCGCGTGGCGACCGTGGAGTCGTTCAGGGCCGCATCGGTCGGCAGCGTGACCAGCGAGGTCCCGTCGAACCGCGCGGATGGATTGACGCTAGTGGCCAGCCCGTCCTGGCCGTACGCCACGCCGGAGTAGGCTCCATCCAGGGCGGTGCCGGCGCTTCCCTGGTTGACGGCCACGGTCGTGCCCGCGTCCTCGCCCAGCCGCCAGAAAGCGAACGGCCCCTTGTCCATCACGGCGTTGGCGTACGGGTCGAAGTCCGGGGCTTGCGCGCGAAACGCCTGGTACACCTCCATGGCCGAGGGCGGCTCGCTATAAAGGCGGATCCGTGCGATCTGGCCCTGGAGATTGCCGAAGCTGCCGTTGTCCGCGGCCCCGCCCAGCTGACTCGCAATTTGCGCCAACCCGGCGTCGTTGTTGCCGGTGGACCAGTCCTTGGTCCCGGAAACCACCGCGCGGGGCGAACCGTTGACGAACAACCGCGTGTTCGAGCCCGTGATCAGGCCCACCGCCTGAAGGAAGTCCGCGGCGTCGGACGCCGACAGCGTTGAGGAGACGTCCACGCTGGCGTTGTTCTGCCGAGTGAGAAAGCTGAGCTGGGCGCCGTCGAGCACGAGCGACGCGCCGTTGGTCTTGCCGCCGGTCTCGAACAACACCTCCTGCCCGGTCAGGTCGCTGGGTCGGAACCATACCTCGAACGCCACGTCGGGGCCACCGGAGTCGAGGTCGGTGTCCTGGTAAGCCAGCGTGGTTCCTCCGGTCGGGTCGGTGACCAGAGCCCCGCCGAAGTCGTACGCCTGGGTGAACGTCGTCCGCCCCGAGGTCACCGGGACCGGCGCGGCGGGATTGACGTCGAGGGTCCAGTCGCGGACGGTGGTCACCGTGCGCTCGTTCTCCCAGATGCCATCGCCTGGCGTGTCCGTGGCGGCGTGGTAGTCATAGGTCGGCTCGACCGCCGTGGCAGCCGACGTCCACACGACGAGCAATGCCGACGCGGCGACGAGAAAGCTGCCAGGACGACCGGTTTCGGCGTGCCACTTCATAACCATCAACTCCCCCAGAACGCGAGATCAATGCGAGGATTACTCAGGCCCCCAAGCCTCAACCTGCCCCGAGATTGCCTGCCTTTTCATCCTAATACGCCTGTTGGTGCGGGTCCAGGATCGGATTGTGGCTTGCTCCACGTCTGGGCGCGGCGCGCCAGGTCCGCCTGACTCACCCCCCACACGCATGAATGCCGCAAGCCGGCGTCACGCGAGCAAATCCTCGTCGTCCGATGGCTCCTCCACCCGCAGATCCGGAGGCAGCGGCCCGTGCAGACGCCACAGCCCTACGGCGATGATCCCCGCCACGAAGAGCAGCAGGCCGAGCAGCGGGTAGAGCAGGCGGTCGTCGTGAATCAGCCCGGCCACGGTGGGGCCGATGCTGCCCACGCCGAACCCCAGCGTGAAACTCAGCCCGTAGGCCAGGCTCCGCCGCCGCCGGGGCACGTACTTGGCCACGGCGCTGTTGTAGAGCGGCTGGTGGGCGAAGAACAGCACCGCGAACAGCCCGGCCGCCACCAGCCGGCTGGGGCCCTGGGCGAAGCCCATCCAGATCACGCACGGGGCTGCGGCAAAAAACACCAGGGCGATGAGCGGCTCCAGGGTGTGGGGCCGGCCGAATCGCCCGGCCGTGTACTGGCCAATGACGCCCAACAGCAGCACGACGCCGGCCTGGTAATTGCGCATGCTCTCGTCACTGACCCCCGTGATGGCCAGCCCGGTCTGATCGAGGTAGCGAGGCAGGAAGGTCAGGATCGCCGCGTAAACCGTGCCCGCCAGCGCCGTCATGATCGACAGGGTCCAGAAGCTGCTCCAGTGCTCGTTGTCGTCGCCGGTGGGGGGCAGGGCGGGGTTCGGCCTTGAGGAGGTGTGGTCGTCTTCGCGGGCGAGGAGCAGCCAGAGCACGGCGCCCAGGAGCACCCCGGGCACGGCCAGCACCAGGTAGTACCCCCGCCAGGAGACGCCCTGGTCGAGCACGAATCCGGCCAGGAACGGCCCCGCGGCGATGCCTGCCGAGCCGAGGATTCCGTGGTAGCCCAGGGCCATGGGGCGGTTTTGCGGCGTGGTATGGTGCGAGATCAAGCCCACGCCGGCCGGATGGTAGATGCTGGCGAAGGTCCCCAGCGTGAACAGGGCCAGAAACAGCCATGCCAGGCTCGGCGAGAGCCAGGCCAGCACGGCGGCGACGCTGCAACCGACCAGGTAGGCCAGGAGGAGGCGCCGGGCGCCCCAGCGGTCGGCCAGCCAGCCGGCGGCCATGGCGAACAGGCCGAACGGCAGCCGGAGGCAGGAGCCCAGGGGCCCGGTGACCTCGGTGCCCACCCCGTACTCGGCGGCAACGAGTTGCTCGACGCTGGCGAACGAGTGCTCGTAGATATGCACCAGCGCATGACAGCACGAGATGAGCAGAACGAGGCGAAACGTGGAGGGCGGCATCATGGGCGTCGCGTGCGTTCGGCGAGCCTGGCCAACAGGTTCCGCGCGGCCCCGGAGTCGATCGCCTCGACCGCCTGCTCGGCAGCCTCTTCGAGGGTTTCGGCGCGGCGGGCGCACCACAGCGCGGCCGCGGCGTTGGCCACCACCACGTCGCGAGGCCCGCCCGACTGGCCGGCGAGGATGCCGCGGATCACCTCGGCGCTCTGCTGGGGTCCATCGACCAGAAGGGTCTCGCGCTGGACCGAGGGGAGCCCGAAATCGTCGGGCGTCCACTGGAGCTCGCCGGCCACGCCGTCCTCGTCGGCCTCGGTGACCATCGTGGCGGCGGAGAGCGTGACCTCGTCCAGGCCGTCGGCCCCGTGGACGACCAGGGTGCGGCGGGTGCCGAGCAGGGCGACGGCGTCGGCCAGCACGGGGCGCAGCTCGGGCCGGCCCACGCCGAGCAACTGGAAGGGGGCCCCGGCCGGATTGGCCAGCGGACCGAGGATGTTGAAGAGCGTGGGGTGGTCGAGCCTCTGCCGCGCGGGAGCGACGTGTCTCATGGCCTGGTGCAGAAGTGGGGCGAAGCAGAAGCAGAGGCCCAGCTCGTCGAGGCACGCCTGGACGCACGGCACGTCGGCCTCGACGTTCACGCCCAGCTCGGCCAGCACGTCGGCCGCGCCGGAGCGGCTGGTGAAGCGGCGGTTGCCGTGCTTGGCCACGGGCGCGCCGGCCGCGGCGGTGACCAAAGCGGCCGCCGTGCTGATGTTGAACGTGCCCGACCCGTCGCCGCCCGTCCCCACCACGTCGATCACGTCGGCATGGCGCGTGCGGATGGGCGGCATGTGCTGGCGCATGGCCGCGGCGGCTCCGGCGATCTCCGAGGTGGTCTCACCCTTGCGGTGCAGGGCCGCAAGAAGCCGGGCGATCTGATCGTCGGGGCACTCCCCGTCCATGATCGAGCCGACCAGAGCGGCCATCTCATCCATGGACAGGTCGTGGCCCTCTTCAACGTGCTCGATGGCGGGCTGGAGCATGATGCGGCCTGGGCTGGGCGGGGTGAAAACCGCGTATTCTAGCGAAGGGCTGCCGTGGGTGCTACGGGCCTGCCTTGGCGCGGCGGCCGGCTCGAAGGAGGTTGACAGGCACCCCACCCGGCCAGCGCGGGCCATCGAGGGGTGAGCCTCCGCAAAACGCGGCGCTCGGGGGAGCCGGTCACGCCATCGGAGCTTGCATTCGCCCTCGGGCCTGGCGCCTGCCACCGTCTTCGTCCACTCCCGACCTCCCCTTGCCCCCGTGCCGCAGCGGATTTACAATCGGTGCCAGCGGACGGAAGGCCTTGGGAGCTTTTGAGATACGAGGGACGCGATGGCCAGGAAGGTGATCCTCGACGTGGACCCGGGCATCGACGACGCCATTGCCCTGTGCATGGCGCTGTTCGACCCGGCCCTGGAGGTGGTCGCCGTCACCGCGGTGGGCGGAAACGTCCAGCCCGCCCAGGCCACGCGCAACGTGCAGACGATCCTCAACCACCTGGACCCGCCGCGATGGCCGCGCGTGGGCGCGGCCTCGCCGCCCGATCACGGACTGCCCACCGATGGGCGGCGGCTGTTCGGGGCCGACGGGCTGGGCGGGGCCGATTTCGACGTAGCCGAGCTCCGCGACCCGCATCCTTCGGAGAAGGTGATCTGCGACGAAGTCCGCGCGGCCCCCGAAGCGGTGACCATCGTCGCCCTGGGCCCCTTGACCAATCTGGCCAGGGCCTTCGTTCGCGATCCCCAGCTTCCTTCGATGGTCGGCCAGATCGTGATCATGGGCGGGGCGGTGAGCGGGCCGGGCAACATCACCCCCGCCGCCGAGTTCAACATCTTCTGCGACCCGCCCTCGGCCCGCGCGGTGTTCCGGTCGCCGTGCACCAAGACCCTCGTCCCGCTGGACGTCACCAATCGCATCATCCTCACCCTGGACACGCTCGACCGCTTCCCCGACGAGTCGAGCAAGGTGGGCCGCTTCCTTCGCAAGATCCTGCCGCCGGCGTTCCGCGCGTACCGGCAGGAGTTCGGCCTGGAGGGGGTGCGGGTCCACGACGCCGTGGCCCTGTCGGCCGTGACGCACCCCGAGATGTTCACCTGCGTGGAGATGGCCGGCGACGTGGAGACGGCGGGCGAGCTGACCGTCGGCGCGACCGTGTTCGACCGCCGCCGCGTCCCGGCCTGGCGCCACAACGTGGCCGTGGCCATGGACCTGAACAAGCTGCACGTCATCGAGCATATCGTGCGGTCGCTCACCCAGGCCGCCGGGCGTGCAGGGTAGCGCGGGGCGACTGCTTCCTCCTGAGTCCGGACTCCCGAAGCCTTCAGGACTTCGGAAGTATCGCCGACCCCTACTCCTGCGATCGGAATCCGGCCCGGTCGGCCAGGACGACTTCGATGGAGAGCGTCTCGCGGTCGCGGAACACCACGACGCTGACCTTCTTCCCCACCGGCGTGACGCTGACAAGATTCACGAGGTGGCCGTCGTCCTCGACCGGGATTCCGTCGAACTGGAGGATCACGTCCCCGGCCTGAAGCTTGGCGGCCGCGGGCGACTTGGGCGTGACGGCCTTGACGCGGGCGCCCACCGGGCGGGGCAAACCGACTTCGGCGGCCATGGCCGGGCCGAACCGCGCGTCGAGGTTGACGCCGAGGAAGGCCCGCGTCACGCTCCCCTTCTCGATCAACTGGTTGGCGACGAACATGAACATGTCGATGGGGATGGCGAAGCCGATCCCTTCGCTACCGCCCGAGTTGCTGGCGATGGCCGTGTTGATGCCGATCACCTCGCCGCGGAGGTTGACCAGGGGGCCGCCGCTGTTGCCCGGATTGATCGCGGCGTCGGTCTGGAGGAAGTCCTGGAACACCACGCCCGCGTCGCCCAGCTCCAGGTCACGGCGCCCCTTGGCGCTGATGATGCCGAACGTGACGGAGTGACTCAGCCCGAAGGGGCTCCCCACGGCGAGGACGAAGTCGCCGATCTCCATGGCCCGGCTTCGGCCGGGCCGGGCCGCGACGAGCTCGGGGGCGTTCACGGCCAGCACGGCGACGTCGGTCGCGGGGTCGTCCCAGACCTTGGTGGGATGGATGCGGCGTCCGTCGGCCAGGTAGAGCTTGATGCCGCTGCCCGAGGCCCCCTTGATGACGTGGCGATTGGTGAGCACGAAGTGCTTGCCCTGAAGCTCGACGATCACGCCCGAGCCGGCTTCTTCCAGGTGCATGCCCCGGCCGAGCTGGAGGGAGGCCCGCTGGGCCGGCTCCGCTTCGATGTGCACCACGGTCGGGCCAATGAGCTTGGCCACGGTCTTCAGCACCGCGGACTGCTTCTGCAACAACTCGGCCTGCTCGTGGAGTTGCGCGTAGAGCTGCTCGCGCTTCTCCGCGGCCAACGGCCCGAGGCGCTCCAGCCGCGCCGGCACAGCCGATTGGGCGCGCGCCGCAGCAACGCCTGTCAGCAGAACCATCGCCCCCCCGACCGCGGCGAGGGACCTCGCCAGGCGTGGACTTCTGGAACGGGAAGTCCGAGGCCCGATGCCGGAGGACCGGGGGACGGTGAGCGAACGGGCTACGAGGCGGGTGCGGGGCATGATCTTCTCCGAGGAGCCGACGGGCAGTGACCCCCCCAGGCAGATCGGCCGCACGTGGCGACGCCAAGGAGCTGGGATCGCCCCGGCTGGTGGCAAAACGGCACGGGGGCGAGCGTCTTCGCCCGACAAAGACGGATTCCCGTCAACCCCAGTCTAGATCGCGACGACACCTCGCGCCGCCGGGAAGTCTAGCCAGACCGGGGCGGCAATTCAACCTCACGAGACGTCCATCTCGATGTCCGAAATGGACATGTCGGAATCCGCTCCCGAAGAGTCCAGGATCCGACCCCAGTCGGTGAACGAGGAGCCCGCCGTCCCGTCCTTCTCCGCCTCGCGCTGACACTTGATGCACAGCGTGGCATAAGGCAGGGCATTCAGGCGTGCCATGGGGATACTGCAGCCACAGCCTTCGCAGATGCCGTACTGGCCGCTGCGCATGCGTTCCAGGGCCGTTTCGATCTGGGCCAACTCGCGGCTTTCGACCTCAGCCAACTGCGAGCTGATCTCGTCGTGTGCCGAGTCCAGGGCGGCATCGACCACGTCGCCGGAGTTCTTGGCGCCCAGTTCCTTCAACTGGCTCAAATCGCCCGCCAAAGCGGTCCGCAGGGCATCCCGCCGCTTCACGAGGATCTGACGCATGTTCAGGATCGCGTCTTTTCGATTCATGGCGCTTACCTCAGTCCGGGCCGGAGCACGAAAGACCCAGCCGAACTCTCTTCTCTGCCGTTCGACTGCTGTTCCATAGGTTTCCGAAGGCGGCTGCCGATGGGCGAGGGCCCGCAGGCAGCAACGTAACTATAGTACGCAAAGCGGTGCGGTGGAGACGGAAATGCGGAAGCCCGCAAACGCCCGTACCCCTGGCGCTGCCATTGTTTGTAAATGGTTAACGAAAAACCTCTTGCATCCCCGAGTGAGGGAACTCCAGCCGGGGCTTGCGCCCCTGCATCGCACGTGCCACGGAAGGACACTTTCGCCCCGGGGAACTGGAAAACCGCCTCCCTGTCACAGGGGGGGGTGCAAAGGCGTCCGCAATTCGCTTTCCGATAATCGACAAAACCGGCAGCCTTGTGCAGCCGTTTTCCCTAATCGGCAGAGATTGCCGGTCGGGCCGCGGGCCCCTTTTGACCGCCTGGGAGGCATAAGCTAAATGCCCTAGAGGACTTACCGCCCCCTGCCGAAACGGCGACCGCCGCACCTGCGGCGGTCGCCCCAACACGTCAGGCTCACGCCAGGGCCGAACCTATGCCGGGCATCGTCTGCCCTCCTGAAGCAGCAGCCACGGAGCTGGCTCTTCGAATCCATCGACCGGGCGGACCTCCGCGCCTGGTGAGGATTCGCGCGGCCCGGCGCAGCGTGGGATCGGCCCCAAACTGAACGCTTCGACTCGTGGCTTCCGGCGTCCTTCCC
>CAYSUS010000062.1:0-43382 GCA_964434165.1 uncultured Pirellulales bacterium | reverse complement strand
CGCCTTTACCTTCGCCTTTACCTTCGCCTTTACCTTCGCCTTTACCTTCGCCTTTCCCTTCGCCTTTACCTTCGCCTTTACCTTCGCCCTTGCCTTCGCCCTTGCCCTCTCCTTTACCTTCGCCCTTGCCCTCTCCTTTACCTTCGCCCTTGCCCTCTTCGTTTTCCTTGATGTCCTTGGCGAGGTCCCCGGTCTTCTGGGCGACACGATCCTGCTCGCCGGCCAGGCGGTTGGTGTCGCCGCCGCCGGCCGTGCGGCCCTGGATGCTGGACTGCTCCTTGATGAGCTCGTTGACCCGCTTGAGGTACTTGCGGTAGCGGGCCTTCTCCGAGGCAAGCTGATCGGCCTTGCTCTCGCTGAGCAGAAGCTCCAACAGGGCGCGAAGATCGTCGTCCAGCTCGCCCTGGTTCTCGATCGCCTCGGAGAGCCGGTCCTTTCCGAGGATCTCCACGAGCCGTTCGAACTGGACGTGGATCAGCTCGTCCTTGCTCAGGGCCACGGCCTTGCGCAGCAAAGCTGCGCGCCGCGGGTCGGTCGGCGCGGTCAGCTCGGCCATGCGGAGGAGGACCTCCTCCAGGTGCCGGAACTTCTCGGCGATGACCTCTTGTTCGGTCGACAGGGACTCGGACGGATCGGCCTTGGCCGCCTCTTCGGATTTCGCCTGGGCCTGGTCCTCCTTGGCGCCGGCCGTATCGGCGTAAAGCGCCGCGGCGCAAACCGTCCAGGCCAGCCAGCCCAGGCCGGCTACCATCACCCACCGTGTCGCGCGGGACATCGTTCGGTCCTCCTAATTGACGAGGTCACGGAGTTTGTCTTTGTGACGCTTTTTGGTGCTCTCGTTGAGTTTCTCCTGCGCCTCGATGATGGCCCGAAGCGCCGCAATCGCCTCGTTCAGGGTCTCCAGCTCGAGCATTCGCTGAAGGACCTCGCGCATCTGGATCAGGATTGTATCGACTTGCTGCGTGGCCAGGAGCCGGTTGCGCGGCCCGTTGACCTCGTCGCCCACGGTGGACTCCAGCTCGTTGAGCCGCTGCTCCAGGCGGGGGAACAGGTCCTGGCCGACGAACCGCAGCGGATCGACGATGCCGTTCTTCAGCCGCGTGCGGACCTGCTCGCTCTCGATGCGGTTGTTGACGAACTCCTCGCGGATCTCGTCAAAGGCGTCGGCCACGCCGAGCACCTCGTACTTGTTCTTGGTCGCGTTCTGCGAGGCCCGCTGCGCGGCCATCAGGGCCCGCTGGAGGATCTGCTCCGGCGTCCGCTGGGTATCGCCCGGCTCGTCCCCGGGCTCATCGCCCGGCTCGGCTCCGGGGGGCCCCTCGCCGGGGGCGGGCTTCGCGTCGGGCGAGGCCTCTTCGTCGGGCTTATCTTCGCCGGAGCTAGTATTATCCGGGCTTTCGACGTCCTGGGAAGAGGCGAACTCCATGCGGGCCAAGAGCTCGCGGGTCTCCTCCACCTCGCGGAGGATCACCTCGAACCGCTGCCGGAGGACCAGCTCCCGCGATTCGAGCATGGTACGGAGCTGTTCCTCGGTCACCACGTCCAGGACCCAGCGGTCGCTCAGGCCCACGTTCGGCCCCTCGGCGGCATCCCAGCGATCGGCCGCTTTGATGCCCAGCGTGACCTTGTGGCCGGGCTGGAGGCCCAGGTCCTTGGCCTCCAGTGCGGCCGCGATCGGAAGCTCGATGGGGTTGTCGTCGTGGTTGGCGATGGCCACCTCCGCCGCCGGCTGCTTCTCGCCCTGCTTCTTCTCGATCTCGTGCTCCCACCAGACGCGGGCCACGCCGTGATCGTCGAGGACCTTGCCCTCGGCCGGGATCCGGGCGATCGGCGTGACGGCCGGCCCGATGCCCCGCAGGCGGACCTCCAGTTGCGGCACCTCGTCGGCCACCGCGGCCAGGGCCAGACGGACCGGCTCGCGGCTGCGAATCCCGTCCGTGTCGTGGAGCGTGAACAGCAGCGCCGTGTCGTTCGTGAGGCGGGGGATCGTGTACTGGAAGTCCTTCCAGCCCGCGTCGCCGCGCCCCTCGATCGTCTGCGGCGGCGCGCTCTCCTGGAGGGCGGAATCGACCTGGACGCGGACCAGGTCCTTGTTCGAGCGGGCCAACACGTCGACCCGCGTGCCCTGGGGCACCTGCATCACGCCCGTCACGTCCACCGTGCGCGGCGAGAGGGCCATGTACTCCGGGAAGGTCAGCTCCAGGTCGAGATCGACGATGGTCGGGTTGTCGACGACCTGGATCTTGAGATTCTCGATCCAGGCGTCGCCGCCGTGGACGTCGAACTCCACGTCCGACAGGAGGCCGCGGAAGGTGTAGGTGTATTCCTGGAACGCGTCCCGGGCCGGGTCGGCGCTGCCGACGCGGTTCATGGTCCCCCGCACGCGGGCCCCGTCCCCGGTCCGGCCGCGCACGTACACCGATTGGGGCACGAGCTTCGACTCGCGGAGATCGACCCTGGCCACCACGTCCAGGTCCGCGCCGCGGGCGACCTTGATCCGGCCGTCCTCGAACCCATCCACCGTCAGCCGGGTCCGCCGGGGCCAAAGGTCGTCGGAGAACAGGATCGTGCGGTCGAACCAGATCCCGAAGGCCTGGGGGAACTGGCTGGCGAAGAGCACGATGCTCGCCGCCAGCAGCACCGCGGCGGTCATGCTTCGCCGCAGCGGCACCGGGTCGAAGACGCGGGGCAGGCGGACCGCGCCGATCCGCGACTCCGCTTCCCGGCACGAATGGCCGAGCATGTCCGGGTTGAACTGGCGGGCCTTCTCCTTCCGGGCGGCGACCTCCACGGCGGTGAGCAGGCTCTCGTCCAGCTCGGGGAACCGCCGCTCCAGGACCATGGCCATGTTGTCGTCGGTGAAGCGGACGAACGCCCGGCGAAGGATCAGGCGATAGACGACCAGCAGCAGCACGCCGAGCACCACGCCGAGCTGGACGGCGCGCAGGGTCTGCGACGGCTCGAAGAACCAGTCCAGGCCCAGGGTGACCCAAAAGGCCGCGCCGAGCCAGGCCGCGGCCGAGGAGAGCCCCTCGAGCCACACGTAACGGCGGATGCGGGCCCGGAGGCCGTCCAGCAGCCCGCGGATCGCGGACGGCAGACCAGGGATGTCTCGGTTCGTCGTCGTTGCCATATTCGCCTATGCCAGTCGTACCAGGCGCCGGACGGTCCACTCGAAGAACAGCACGCCGCAGAGGATCCCCAGAATCCACCGCAGCCACCGCTCCTTGCGCTCGGGGTTCGGCGCTTCCAACAGAATGCTCGTTCGCGTGCGGTCCTTGAGGAGGTCGAACACCGGGGCCTTGTCGCCGGCGCCGGCAAGGGCCTCCTCGAACCCCACGTAGTACGCGCCGCCGGTTCCCTTGGCGATCGTGCTCAACAGCGCGTCGTTGCGCTGGGGCGTCTCCTTCTCCAGCTTCGGGATGACCACCTTGATCGTCTGTTCCAGGCGCTCGTCCTCGGTCTCGGGCACGGGCAGCTCCAGGCGGTACGTGCCCTCCTTGAGCACCGTGAACTGGCCCGCGAACGTGCCTTCTCGGGTGGGATCGGGGGCGAGGCTCAACGGTTGCGCGCTGCCGCTCTCCCGGTGCATGATCTGCACGGCGACGGCCTCCGCCCGGAGCGGCTTCATCTGGGCGTCGTTGAGCTGGGCACGCACTTCCACGGTGTTGCCCACCTGGTACTGGTCCTGGCCCACCAGGAGCACGCCGCGGGCCGAGCCGCGGAGTAGGCGCCCCTGCGACACGTGCCGGATGAGCTTGGTGTAGAACTGCTCGAAGTGCGTGTCGTCCACCGCCCGGAGCCGCCACATCTCACCGCTGCCCGTGAAGAACACGCGCCCCGAGCCGTAGAACTGCGTCACGAAGTACGGCGCCAGCTCCTCGCCGCTGCCCGACCGGGGATCGGAAAAACGGGCGAGGACCGTAGCTCCCGGCTTGGCCCCGCGCACCGGGAAGTGGCTGAACACGCCGCGGAACTCCGTCCATACGGCCTGGCTGGCGCTGGCCGTGTCGCCCAGCCACAGGTAGCGGGCTTCAAGTCCCTCGCGCGTGAACTCCAGCGGCCACGGCTCCTCGGCCGTGTAGCCCGTATCGTCGATGACCGTGATGCGGCGGATGAACTCGACGGGATACAGCGAGCGGACCTTGGCCATGGACGGGTCCTGCACCCAGCCGCCCACGGCCCGACCCGTGTTCACGGGGCCGGCGATCGCGATCAGGCCCCCGCCCTGCTCGGCGACCCAGTTCTCCAGGTCGTCCGCGGGGCCCACGCCGATCTCCTGCCAGTTCGGGTCGAAGGCCACGATGCAGTCGTACTCGAACAGCTCGGTCCGATCCGAGGGAAACTCGTCGAGGATCTTGTCGGCGTCCTGCGAGATGCCCGGCTGGGCCGTCTGCAAATACACGTCCACGGTCGTCGAGTTGTCGCGGTAGAGCAGGTTTCGGACGAACTGGTACTCGCGCGTGGGGCCGCCGGCCACCAGGAGCACGCGGTTCTTGCGATCGACGATCTCGACGGTGGCCTCGTCGAAGTCGTCGCCGGGCTCGCTATCCGTCTTCGGAGCCTGGACGCGCACGCAGTAGATCCGTCGGCCGGGCTCGGGCGGCGCGACCTCGAATTTGACGGGCAACACCTCCCCGTCGGTTCCCAGAATCACCTGCGAGGTGGACTCGATCTGCCCGGTGCCCACGTCCTCGGGCGTTGGACGGCTGGCGGCCGGCCGCCAGAGCAGCTCGACCGTCACCCGCTGCTCGGCCATCTCCTGGGCCTGCACGTACGCGGTGATCGTGAAACGGTCGCCGGGGTACGCCCGCGCCGGGGCCACCACGTCGCTTATGCGGACGTTGGCGGCCTTCCTGTCCGAGCCGATCCCGACCACGGCGACGGGCACCTTGGCCTCGCGGGCCAGCTCCAGGGCCGTTTCCGGGGTCTCGCCCGCGTTCTGTCCTCCGTCGCTGACGAGAACCACCCCCGATAGCGGCGAGGAGCGCTCGTCGGCGATCAATTGCTTGAGGCTTCGGCCCAGGCGGGTCTCGTTCCCCGAGGGACGCAGCAGCTCCGCCCAGTCGATTCGCTTTTCGGGCTCCGCGGCGGGCTGGCTCCCGTCCGCGGTCGCTTCCTCGCCCTCCGTGTCGTCCCCACCCGGTTCGTCTCCGGAAGGACGGCCGGAATCGCCGCCTGGCGCCCCGGCACCGAGCTTGTCCAGTGGCACGAGCCGCTTGAGGTCCTCGTCGAACCGCCAGACCACGACTTCGTGGACCTTGCGGAGCGTATCCAACAGCTCGCTGTTCTGGAGGGTATCGACGACCTGCTGGGCGCGGCTGACGCTGCCCGGCGTGTCGGGCGATTCCACGTCGGTCGTGCCCATGCTGAGGCTGGTATCGACGAGCAGCACCGCGCGCGACGGCCGCGTCACCTCGCGCTCCGTGCGCCACGTGGGGTCGAGGTACAGCACCAGCAGGGCGACCAGCGCGGCGGAGCGGGCCAGCGTGAGCAGCCATCCCAGCAGCGGGTGGAGCTCCTTGGAGTCGCGGATGTACATGTAGCGCACGAAGACCAGGAGCACCACGCACAGGCCAATGGGCAGCACCCAGTCGGTCCTGGACTGGATTCGCGCCCACTCGAACGTGGTCCGCGTCACGCCCTCGGCGGCCAGCAGCGGCGAAAGCAGGGTCGTCATGCGGCACCTCCTTTCGCCCGGCCGCCGGCCGGGGTTGGCGGATGGTAACTGGCCGACCAGGCGAGGATCTGCTCGCCGATCAAGAGCAGGATCAGCGCATAGAGGAGCGGCAGGAAGAGGTTGTAGCCCGCCTCCTCCACTTCGTACTGGAACTCGTCGGCCGCGGCGTATTCGAACTCCAGCGGCGCGAGCGATCCTGCGAGATCCTCGCGCGACACCGCCTTGAGGTCGCCCTCGGTCGAATCCACGTTGTAGGCGAAGAGCTTCTCGTCCCACGTCCCGTCCTTGCGGCTCAGACGGGCGCGATACACGCCGGAGGCGTCCGTCTCGGGAAGCGAGACGACCAGTTTCTCGGTCTCCTCGTCCATCGCCGCGTCCACCGACGCGGAGGGGGCGGCGTCGTTGGGACTGAGGAATCGCACCTGCGGCTGGTACTGCCCGGGGTCGAACACCAGGTCGAGCGGCGTACCGACCTGACGCGAGGACGCGCCGGCCGGCTGGTTGGCCAGGTAGGCCTGCAGCTCGAGCATGCCGATGACGAAGCTGGGGTTCTTCGCCCAGTCGTTCCAGGCCGGGCTCGCGGAGGTCATCAAGGCGATCACGCGCCCCTTGCCGTACGTCCGCTCGATCGCCAGCGGGGCTCCGCCGCGGAGCCGGGCAAGGACCTGCACCGTGGAGTCCTCCGGGGCCTTCCAGCCCTTGGGGATGGCGTAATACTCGCCGACCGTCACCGAGTCGAGGAACTTGAACCGATCGTCGGCCAGGACTCGGAACGCGGGGTGGTTCTCATCGAGGATCTCGATGTCGGGCGACTTCTCCAGGTGATCGACCCGGAGAATCGTCGGGGTGGTCACCGGGACGGGAAAGAACCCGTCGCCGTCCCGGTAGAGTTGGTCGTTGACGAACTTCGTCCGCCATCGGGGACCGAGGAACACGGCCACGCCGCCGCCGCCGCGGAGGTACTCCTCCAGGGCCCGCACGGCCGATTCGTCGAGCCGGTCGATGTTCATCAGGTAGATCGAGTGGAACTCGTCCAGCGCGTTGAGGCTGAGGAAACGCGGCTGCTCGATGCGGGGATCGATTCCCGTGCGGGCCTTCTCCTCCGACTCCAGCGCGACGTTGAGGAAGAAGGCCTCCGACCCGCCCGGGTCGCCATCGATCAGCAGCACGGGCAACCCCGAGGGCAGGTCGAGGACTTCGTAGCGGAAGTTGTCGGCGGCCACGGGGTCGCTCTCCAGCTTGGCCACGATCTGGTGCTGCCCCTCCTTCTCGAAGCTGACCTGGAACCGTTTCTTCACCGCCTTCTGCGGCGGCAGGTGCGGCACGATCTCGGCCGACCGCGGCTTGCCGTCCTGCTGCAAGCCGACGGCCACGTCCTTCAGCGGCGCGTCGCCGAAGTTCCTGACGGTGACCTCCATGAACATGGAGACGCCGGCCGCCCGAATCCCGGGGGCGGGAGCGAGGCTCGTGATGGCCAGGTTGGGTCGCGTCGTCTGGACGCAGTCCACGAGGAACAGGCGGGCGCCGGTCTCCTTGAGCTCGGAAAGCTGCTTCTTCAGGTCCTGGGGCTTCTCCCACTGGCGCTGGCGGAAGTCGGTTACCAGGTACACGACGCGGCGGTCGCCCTCCGCCTCGCCGAGGAGCTGGCCGATGGCCTGAAGCGCCGGCAGCGGCCCGGCCGCCGACTCCGAGGGGAGCAGCGGGCCGACCAGCTCCCGGCACCGCGCGGGGAAGTCCTGATCGACGGTCTCCTCAAGCAGGTCGGGCTGCGTGCCGCTGGCGGCGCGGGCCACCTGCGAGAAGCGGAGCAGCGTGAAGGACTGCGGCGTGGGCTGGTTGGCCGAGGCCTCGGCCAGGCGGTGGACCACCTGCTTGGCCTTGTCGAACGCGCTGCCGTCGGCCCAGCGGTCGGACATGGAGAAGCTGTCGTCCAAGAGCACGATGTGGTGCGTCTTGCTGCCGCCGAACAGCCGGCCCAGCTCGTTATAGACCTTCGGATGGGGCACGAGGAACACGATCGCCGCGACCGCGGCCATGCGCATCGCCAGGAGGAGGAGCTGCTTGAGCAGGACCCAGGTGCGGTTCTTCTTCTGGCTGAGCAACAGGAATTCCATGGCGGCCCACTCGACCCGGCGGTGCCGCATCATGTTGATCAGGTGGATCAGGATCGGCACGCCGATCAGGCCTGCGGCCAAGAGGCCGCCGATCCATGCTCCGGGATAGAGAAAGCTTGACATCGTGGGAAGGAGCTTCTTGGCTGTCGAAGGTTTGCTGTGGCCGCTCGAGCGTGCCGGCCGCGACCGGGCGGCGGGGTCAGTTCCTGTTTCGGTGGTGCATACCCAGCCGGTTGCTCAGGTAGGCGGCCACGGCCGCGTCGAGCGGCTGGCTCGTGCGCAGCAGGGCGTAATCGACGGCGTTGCGCGAGCAGCCCCGGCGGACCTCCTCGAGGTAGGCGCCCAGGGCGGTCAGGTAGCCTTCGCGGAGCGCGCGGGGGTTGCAACTGAGATGCTGGGGCAGCTCGAGCCCCTCGAACCGCGTCGGCCCGCTGAACGGGAAATCGAGCTCGTCGTCGTCCATGACGTGGAACACGAGGATGTCGTGTCCCCGCGCGCGGAGCAGTTTCAGGCCGCGGAACAGCCCGTCGCGCTCGACAAGCAGGTCGGAGACGAGGATCATCATGCCCCGCCGGGGGAAGCCCTCGGCCGCGGTGCGGAGGATGGCGTACAGGTCGGTCTTGTTGCGCGGGCCGCAGATGTCGAAGGCCTGGACGATCGAATCGAGATGGTTGCGGCGGGTCCGCAGGGGGACCGTCATCCGCGCCGACTCGTCGAAGGCCACGCAGCCCACCGCGTCCTGCTGGCGCAGGGCGAGGTAGGCGAGGCTGGCCGCGATCGTGCACCCGTACTCGTACTTGCTCATTACGCCCGCCCCGTAGCGCATGCTGTTGGACACGTCCACCAGCAGCGTGCAGCGGAGGTTGGTGTCCTCCTCGTACTGCTTGACGTAGAAGCGGTCCTGCTTGGCCCAGACCTTCCAGTCCACGTCGCGGAGGTCGTCTCCCCACGTGTACTCGCGGTGCTGGAGGAACTCGGCGGAGCGGCCGAAGTAGGGGCTGCGGTGCATGCCGGCGAGGAAGCCCTCGACGATGTGCCGCGCCCGGAGCTCCAGCCGTCCGATCCGCTTGATCGCCTCAGGATGCAAAAATCTTCTGGAATCGGGCATCGCGCGTCAGTTCGTCTTCTTGGGTGGGGGTGGCGTCCAGGAGCTGCCCGATCACCTGGTCGGGCGAAAGGCCCTCGCTCTCCGCGGTGAAGCTCATCACCACGCGGTGGCGAAGGACCGGTCGGGCCAGCGCCTGGATGTCCTCGACCGTCACGTGGGTCCGGCCGCGGAGCAGGGCCCGGGCCTTGCCGCCGAGGATCAGGTACTGCACGGCCCGCGGCCCGGCGCCCCAGCTCAACTGGTCCTGGACGAAGTCGGGCGTGCCCGGCGCCCCGATGCGCGTCTGCCGCACCAGCGAAAGGGTGTAGCGGATGATGTGGTCGGTCACCGGCACCTCCCGCACGATCCGCTGCAACTCGAGGATCTCCTCGGCCGAAAGCACGGGCTCGATCGAGTCGCTCATCACGGCCGTGGTGCGGCGGGCGATCTCGAACTCCTCGTCGAAGCTGGGGTAGTTGACGAAGACCTTGAACATGAAGCGGTCCTGCTGGGCCTCGGGCAAGGGGTAGGTCCCCTCCTGCTCGATGGGGTTCTGCGTGGCCAGCACGAAGAACGGATCGGCAAGCGGGTGCCGCACGCGCCCCACGGTGACCTGCCGCTCCTGCATCGACTCGAGCAGGGCCGCCTGGGTCTTCGGCGGCGTGCGGTTGATCTCGTCGGCGAGGATCACGTTGGCGAACACCGGCCCTTCCAGAAAGCGGAACTCGCGGGCCCCCGTGGAGCGGTTCTCCTCGATGATCTCCGTGCCCGTGATGTCCGCCGGCATGAGGTCGGGCGTGAACTGGATCCGCTTGAACGCCAGGTTGAGCGTGCGGCTGAGCGTGCTGATCATCAGGGTCTTGGCCAGCCCGGGCACGCCTTCCAGGAGGCAGTGGCCCCGGCTGAACAGCGAGATGAGCAACTCGTCGATCACCTGCCCCTGGCCGACGATCACCTGGGAAAGCTGGTTGAGGATGCGTTCTCGGGCGCCGCCGAGCTTCTCAATGGCTGCCGTGTCTTGGGAGCTGAAACCTTCTTGGGTCATCAGGGGTCCTCGCGATTCGTCTGAGGGGCTGGGTGAACGAAGTGGGGGTGGTCTCTCGACTGCCGCCGGCGCGCCGTCGTGGCGGCTAGCGCTGGTAGATCGGCAGGGCGCCGTTCTCCAGTTGCAGGATGGTCAGGTTGATGGCCGTGGTATAGACCGTGCCGATGTAGCCCTGGCTCCAGGAGCCGTCGGCCGCGGCCTCGGAGAGGATGCGGGCGTAGATCTTGTCCCGGTATTCCTCCCACTTCTTGCCGCCCTCGCGGTACCGCACCTGGGCGTAGTAGTAGTGGGCGTAGTGCCAGTGGCCGAAGCCCCGGTTGGAGATGTTCGAAAGGTTCTTCTTGCAGTAAGCCTGGAGCCGCGGGACGTACTCGCTGTCGTACTCGCCCGCGTTGAACAGGCAGGCGATGGCCGCCGCGGTGATCGCCGGGCGCCCGCCGCCGCCGTTGGAGTTGTACTGCACGCCGCCGTCGGGCAGGGTGCACTTGCGGATGTAGTTGACGGCCGACTCGATCACTTCCCTGGGCACGGGGATGCCGGCGTTGCGGCAGCCGCGCAAGGCCTGGACCTGGGTGATCGTGGTCGAGCCCTCGTCGAAGCCCTGGCCGTCCTTGGCGCTGACGTAGCCCCAGCCGCCGGCGTTGGTCTGGGCGCGGCCCGTGAACTCGACGGCCCGGGTGAGCACATCGACCAGCTCCTTGCGGCGCTCCACGTCCTCCTCCTCCCCGAGGACCTGCGAGAGGAACAGGGTGCCGAAGCCATGGCCGTACGTGTAGCGGTCGTCGCGCAGCGGGTCGCCGACCAGGCCGTTCGCCCGGCTGCGGCTGGCGAGGTAGTCCACCGCCTTGCGCACGTGCGAGGCGTATCTGCCCTGCGTGGTCGTCGATCCCTCGCTCAGCAGGGCGAGGCCGGCCATGCCGGTCATGGCGGTCGGGTAGCGGCCGTCGTTGGCCGACCAGTGGCCCAGCCGCGACTGGCGGTCGGCGAGCCACTCCAGCCCCTTGTCCACGGCGTTGCGGACCTTGGGGTCTCGCAGTCCGCCGGCCCAGGCCGGCGACGTGCCGAGAAGCAAGGCGAGCGCGGCCACGAGCGTCGAGTGGGTGAGCTTCACGATCATACCCCGTTCCTCCGTAAGGGTGCCCCTGCGCCGGCCGTGCGCCGGCAATGTGTCGGACCATCCAGGATGGGTTCAGATTGAAAGGCCATTAGTTATTCCTCGCCGCCGGCTGCGCGGGCCGGAGCCCCGGGGCCTCCGGCGGCGTCTTCTCGACGCGGTTCTCGACCTTCACGCGCTTCTCGACCCTCACCACCGGTCGGGCCGGCCGCGGAAGGACGGGCATCTCGATCTCTTCGATCACGACTTCCGGCTCCTCGGTGACGGCCTTTTTGAGCGAACTGAAGATCGCCTCGCCGATGGTCGGCGGCACTTTGGTCGCCTGGTCGCCGTCGGCGGGGATCGGCTTGTCGGTGAACGTCAGCGTAAGACGGTCGCGCTGCGTGACGATGTCCACGGTCTTCTTCTCCGGATCGCCGGAGACGTGGAACATGCCGGTCGAGTTGCTGAACTTCTCGTCGCACACGACCCGCCCCGTGCGCTTGTCGAGGCACAGCACCGACACGTGGAACCGCCCGCCGCCGGTGGGACGGCGATGATAGACCTGGCTGGCGAAGGTGAGGACGGGCAGGCGGCTGGGCTGCCGGAGGAGGAACTGCTGGTCCTCGATCTCCACCGGCTTCTTCCACAGCGGCTTGCCCTCGGCATCAAACCCGTACACCCGACCCGACGCGACCCGGCCGGAATGCGTGCCCGGAAGCGGCTGGCTGGGGCGCGTGGGATTGCCGGGCCGCGAAGCGCAGTGGGCGACCAGGAAGTACTGTCCGTCCAGGCGGCTAAGGTAAATACCCTGAAGCGACGGCTCGGGCTCCAGGGCCGTGTCCAGGAGCGTGCTTCCGTCGGCCAGCCGAATCAGCGCGAAGCGGCCGCTGGGCTCCATCACGCCGATCGCCTCGTGCCCGACCAGCGAGTACCTGGCCTCCGGATGGAACTCGTGGGGCCCCCAGACGGTCTTCTGCTGCCACAGATCAAAGAGCTCCAGGGTCTGGCGGTCGCCGGCGGGCCGCCACAGCAGGAGGTTCCCGCCGATCTGGCCGACGCAGTACTGCTGAAACGCCAGGTCCTCCAGGATCTCGCCGCTCGCCGCCGCCTGGTCGTTCGCCGCCACGGCGTCGGCGCCTTCGGCGCGGGGCGCCGTCTCGCGGCGGAGCGCCTCGGGCAGGTCCCGCTTGCCCAGCAGTTCCCCGTCCAGACCCCGGATGACGTCCGCGTACGACTTGCCCGGGGCAATGGCGAAGATGCGGTCGTCGTCGCCGAAGAGGACGCTGCCTGGGGCCAAATCGCTTCGCACCCAGCGGGTCTCGCCGGTGATCGCATCGACGGCCGTCAAGTGGCGCATCCGCTGGAAGCACACGAACCGCTCGGTGACCGGCCCGAGACTGGAATTCCCGCTGCGATGGTATCGCATGAACTGGATCTGCCGGGCCTGGAAGACGCGGATCGCGCCGCGGAACTGCAGCGGGTTGCCCGCGACCGACTGCAGGGCCGAATCCGTCAGGTCCTGGGACCAGAGGAGCTTGGGCTGGTCGCCCCCCTCCTTGCCGCCCGACAGGTCGAAGGCCTGGATCATGAAGCCCATCGAGAGGACCATGAGGTGCCCGCGGACGCGGGCCTTGCTCATGCCGCGGTTGAAGAAGAACACGTTGGGATTGGTGCCCGGCTTGACCATCGAGATGGGCTTCCACAGCTCGCGGCCCATCTCGTCGAAGCCCAGCAGCATGCGCCGGTTCTGATCGAACAGGAGCAGGGCCTCGCCAAGGAACGGCTCGCCGCCGCCGTCGAGCGAGAGCACGTGACGACCATGATGCGAAGACCTCGCCGACGGCGGCGAGCCCTTGTTCAGCTCGACGCGGCCCACCGGCCAGGGCGACTCCCTCTTCAAGAGCTTCGCCACCTCGCCGTCCGCAGGAAGCGCGGCCACGAGCTGGCCGCCCGTCTTGCCGTCGCGGCAGACGACTTCCGCGAAATCCCCGCCCAGCCGGCGATAGTACGCGGCGGCGTCCTCGGGCCGCCCGCTCTGACGGAGCATCTCGGCGATGGCCGCGGCGGCACGGGCCGCTTCCTCCGAGCTGGACGAGCGCTCCTGCTGGCGAAGCAGGAGCTCGGCCTGGAGAAGCTGTCCGCTGGCGCGGAGCCGGGCGACGAGCTCGCGTCGCGCCTCTTCCGCGATCGGGAGGCTCCCGAAGCTGTCGAGGAAGCCCCGCAGCGCCTCGGGACCGTCGCTTTCCTTCGCGGCCTCAAGCTGCGCGCGGACCGCCTCGTCGAGCTTGGGCCGGAACTCCGCGGAGGCCGACTGCCGCAGTCCCGCCAGACGGGCCTGCATCCACAGGTCGCGCCGCACGGCGATGGCCTTGGACATCCGTTCCAACTGCCGCACCGAACCGCCCAGCCCGGCCAGCTCCAGGTAGCGGTCCAGGGCCTCGGAGAACTCGCCGACCGACTGGTGCCCGGCGGCCATGAGGCGGAGGAACGTGGCCCGGTCCGCGGGCGTGTCGATCAGCGCCAACGCCTCGTCGGCCAGGTTCCGGTTCTTGGCGAAGTCCTCGCCAAGGGCCTCGAACACCGCATCGCGGAGCAGGTTGCGCGTGCGGGGCTTTTCGCTCAGCTCCAGCGAGCGCCGCAAGGCCCGGATCGCGCCCAGGCGCTCGCCCTCGTTCAGGAGGATCTCCCCGCGGTGCGAGAGGGCCTCCGCGTCGGCGGGGTTCTTGGCGAGTCGGGTGTCGGCGATCGTGCGGAGGGCGTCCAACTGGTAGAACGCCTCCAGGCCGTCGGCGGACTGCGAGATGACCTTGTCCCGGTGGCAGACCAGGTTGCCCGGCACGCTGCCGCCGCGCGACTTGGCCACCCGCGCGATCTCGCCTGTGGCGAGGTCGATGGCCGCGACCTCGGCCGTGTTCAACGGGAGAAAGTACTCGCCGCCGCACAGGAACCCGCGGCCGCTGGGGTTGGCTCCCTGCGGCAGGTCGATGCGCCGGCCGTCCCAGGCGGGCTTGCCCGTCTCCACGTCCACGGCCCGCACGTCGCGCTGCCCGACCAGGGCGATGTTCCCCTCGCAGATCCCGGCCAGGTACAACGCGTCCTCGCGGGGGTGCTTCCAAAGCACGCGCCCGTCCGCCAGGGAGAGGCAGTGGAGGTAGTTCGACTCGGGCGGGGTGAGCAGGACGCGGCCCTCGACGATCACCGGAAGGGAGTCCATCCAGTGGCTGGATCCGCTGCCCGGTCGCTGGTGCATCCACTGCATGCGCATCGCCATGGCGCGGGTGTGCTGCTCCATGTCCGATTCCAGCACGTAGGGGTACCCCCACAGCAGCGAGCGCGTGGCCAGATCGACGGCCACCACCGCGCCAGTGGACGTGGGGCAGACCAGGATCCCGTCGGCGTACGACGGCGAGGCCCCTGTCATCCGCCGCGCCGTGGAGAGATTGCGGTTGTACCCCTGCTCGACCGGGGCGAGCTGCTGCGACCACCGCAGCTCCCCGGTCTTGGCCGACAAGGCGAACAGGCGGATCTCGTTCTTGATCTCGCCGAGCGCGTACACCTGCCCCATCAGGGGCAGCGGCGGACCCAGGAAGAACGTCCCCGCCAGGGGCAGGTCGTAGTCGTCCTCGCCGCCGCCGACGTGCCACGTCAGCTTCCCCGTGCGGATGTCGTGGGCGGCCAGGCGATTGCAGTCCCGGCGCCCGCCGGATGCCACGGCCCGCCCGCCGATGATGACCTGCGGCATGGCCGGATTGAACCCGGAGAGGAAGTGGTCTTCCACGCTGAAGACGTACTTCCCGTCGCTGCTGATCGTGCCGTACGTGAGGTCCTGCCAGACGCGCTGATACAGGCTCGTCTGAAGCTGGGGCGTCCTGCTCACTCGCGCTTGCTGACTCGATCCCTGGCCGGCCGTGGCCATCAAGTCCCCGACGGGGACTTCCCAGATCCGCTTGCCGGTGCGGAAGTCGATGGCCAGGAGGTTGCGGACGGTGCGCATCAGAACCACGTCGCCGACCGCCAGGGCGTGGAAGCCGGGCAGGCTGGGATTGCCCGTGTCCTCCTGCGTCTCCTTGATCTGTTCGACCATCTGCTCGACCAGCGGATGGTCGGCGACCGGCACGCGCCAACGCATGTTCAGCAGCGGCGCGCCGCCGTCCTGCACCGCGGTCCGCGCGGCGTTGCCTCGGGCCATCAACCACTGCTGGGGCTCGCGGCCGGAGTCCGCCTTCTGCGGGCCGAGCACGTTGGTCAACCACGCCAAGGCCTCGTCGTCCCGCGCGAACAGAGGCACCTCGCGCCCGCCCAGGGCGATCGCTCGGCGATCGCGACGCGCGGCGAGGCCTGCCAGCACGCGTTCCGCCTCGGCGGGCACCCCGGATCGGACCCAGGAGGCGGCCAGACTCAGCGAGAGCGTGGGCTCAAAGCGCTCGGCGGTCGGACACTGCTCGCGCAGGCGCCGCAGGGTCAGCGCGCCGGCCAAAGGCCGGTCGCGATTCAGGTGGTCCATGCCCAACAGGAACGTGGCCTCGTAACCCGCCTCGGTATGGAAGAAACGCCGCGAGACCTCAGCGAGCTGCTGGGCGTCCCCTGCGGCGCAAGCCTCGTCCAGAAGCGACCGCGCTTCGGCACCGAACCGAAGCTCGTAGATCTTGCGGTCCTGAGCCGACATCTGGCCGATCAGCCGCTGCGCCTCCCTCTTGAGGCTCTGGCGCAGCGCCGACTTCGGATCCGGCTGGAAGAAGAAGTCCTCGGGCCCGTCAAGAATGCCCTGAAGGAACCCGATCGCCTCGCTGGCCCGACCATCGGCCAGAAGCTGCCGCGCGTAGGAGAGGGCTTTCAAGTCCTCGCGATCGGGCGGCTGGAACAGGTTCCCGCCGGCGGACACCTCCTCGCCCCCGTCCTCACTGCCGACCTTCAATATCCGGTTGGCGTTGATGCGGACCTGCACCTGCTGGAACTGCTGCCCCTGAGCCCAAGTGGGAGCAACGACCCACGTGGCGGCCCAGACCGCGACCCAGAAAGCCCTGAAAGCCGGCGGATGTCTTTCCATAACTCCGGCGATCTCCTCAGGTTCGCCACGGTCGATCAATCGCCCGACCGCCCGACGCACCAGTCCATGTTGGGGATTCGGCGGGCAGTCCCGCCATAAACCATTACTAGAAAATATCTTAAATAGGGGATTCCGGACTGGCAAGCAGCGGCCTTCCCTCAATGAGAGACCACACGAAGGTGGTCCTCCACGCATCTGAGGCGGACAACAGGATCGTACGGCCTGAAGCAGCCGTAGGAGGGGTCAACTCGGGCATTGCCCGCAGCGCTCCGGGTTCGATACCTGCTGCCAGCCACCCCGAGAAGTCACAGTGGGTCCCGGCCGGTTCAACGGCCGAGAAGAATGCGTGCCTCAGGGCAGTTTCCTATTTAACCCCTCAAACCGGTCGGGCGGTCGGGTACGAGGGCGGAAAAGCTGGCATACACCCCACCGGGAGGTGGTTTGAATGTGGTTTTCCCGGCTCTTGACGGCATTCCCGGTTGCTTTTTCCTGAGAACGTACTCTAATCATCCCGTCCCGCATGACGGGGTGTCACGGTCCATCCACGTCCCCTGTACCGCATGGAGGGTTGCCCAGAATGAGTGAAGCCCCTGCCCCCAAGCCCCCTACCAAGACCGAGCTGCTGAACAACGTGGCCGCCGCCACGGGACTCTCCAAGAAGGAGGTCACCGATGTCATGGACGCCATCGAAGCGGAAATGCGCAAGTCGTTGGCGGCGGAAGGCCCGGGATCGTTCACCCTGCCTGGGCTGATCAAGATCGAGCGCAAGCACGTTCCCGCCAAAGAGGCACGCATCGGGGCCCCCGACCCGTTTCGACCAGGCCAAACCCGCGATTTCCCAGCCAAGCCGGCCACGACGAAAGTGAAGCTTCGCGCGCTGAAAACCCTTAAGGAAATGGTGCTCTGAATTGAGCGCTGCACGCCCCCCGGGGGATTGCTTCGTCGCCGGGGGATTGCGTGGGCGCGTTCCGGGATGCGCGCCGGAGGATCGGCCCGCGACAGTTGTCCACGCGATCCCCCCACCTGATCGCCCGTCGAGCCGGCTTCAGCCGGGCGGAGGCGGGGGAGGCGGGATTCGGGCCCCCGGCGGCGAGGGTGGAACCGAGGGGGGCCGAGGGGGCGCGACCGTCCCCGGGCGTGGCGCGGGCAGACCCGGAGGATCCGTTCCAGGAAGCGGCGGCGGACCCGGCGCGCTTGCGCGCGGGGGCGGAGCACTCGGCGTGGCGGCTCCCACCGATCCCGGCGGCGGAGGTGGCGGCGGAACGCTGCCCTGCGGGACACTTGCGCGGCCCTCGCCTTCAACCTGCATCTCCCGGTCGGAGTGGTCCCGCTGGTTGAAGCGGAGGATGTTCATGCCCAGGCGGACGAGGTCACCATCCTTCAGGGTCACGGTCCCCTGGATCGCCTGTCCGTTCAACCGCGTGCCGACGCGCGAGCCGAGGTCCTCCAGCGCGTAGCGGCCATCCGGGCTGCGGGTGATTCGGGCGTGTTCCGCCTCCAGGTCGCGGGACGAGTACCCCAACAGCGGCAAGGGAAGATGGTCGCCGCGCCCCAGGAGCGTCTCGTTCTGGGAGAGGATCAATTGGCGTCCGACCCGATACCCGTCCACCACGGTGAGCCAGGCCTCCTTGAGCACGACCTGTGCCAGCCCGATCAACGCCCCGATCGACAACCCGAGCACGACGAACCCGGTCGCCCGACTCGCCGAATCGGCATCGGGCCGGGCCAGCCAGGCAAACAGCATGCCTCCGAGCAGCCCGCCCACGGTGCCGCCGATCAGCCCGTTGCGGAGTCTGCGGGCCGAGCCCTCGGCAATGCCCTGCGAGGCGCCGATCACCAGCCCCATTACGGTCCAGCCGAGGACGCGGGTAACGCCCAGGTCGTCGTAGCGGTGGAACAAGAGGAAGAGCAGGCCGCCGGCCATCCCGGCCAGGGCGCCGCCGATCCCGCCCGCCAGCACGCCGGGAAGCGAGGCCCGCAGTCGCCGTCCCCACCCGGCCTGGCTCATGGACGCGACCACGCTCAGCGCTCCGCCCAGGGCCGCGCCCAAGAGGCCGGCGGTGAGCGTTACGGAGAACACGATCCAGAGCCGCATCTCGCCGCTTGTCCGGCCCAACGTGGCGAGATAGACGATCAGCCTTTCCAGGAGCAACCAGACGAGAAACCCCGCCCAGCCGCCGGCCAGAGCGCTCCAGTACACGTAGCGATAAAAGGACATGGGCCTTGGAACAAGGAGCGAGCCATCGCGGCGCGGCCGCGAGAACCGGCGGCGCCGCGAAAGAGACCCTTCCGACAGCTTGGGGGATGCTGGGTTCGAACGTCGAGCGATCGAGGCAGCGGGAAGTCGCAACGATTCAACGGTAACCTTCGCGCGGCCTTCGGATCAAGCCTTGGCGCACCGATTGGGATGACGGCGGGGCCGTCACGTCCGAAGGCGCGGAAGGCATTGCGGCGGCTTGATATCGGTCGTGGGAGCGGTTACGCTAAGCGGAGTGGGGCAGACGGCTTCGGGCCTTCCAGCATGCGGAACATGAGGAGGAGGCGCGGGGCCCCCGTCTTCTTTGATCGAGCTTGTGCTGGCATGACATGGCGTGGTCGGCCCTGCCCCGGCCGTTCGGCTTGGGCGGCCCTCTCGCGCTGGTTGCCCCCGTGAGTCTGGTGGGGCCTTAGCCATGGCGACCCGATTCGTCCGCATCGACCTCTCCGACGCGTCGCGGGACTTTCGTCCCGTGGCCGTGGAGCCGGGCCTCCCCCTTCTCGACCGCGCCGGGGCCAACAACCGGATCGTCTTTCGATGGCTCGGCGGTCTGGCCGCCGAGCCCGAGTGGGACGGCGAGTCCGTCAACTTCTACGTCCGCGACGACCACGGCGGACGGATCGAAGACGTCGTGTGCCAGCCCGTCGGACGCGAGGATCTCCACGGCCCCCTCAAGCAGGACGTGGATCTGCTCCGCGAGCGCCTCGGGAAGGCGATGCCGGAAAGCTCCACGGAACGGGCGCTGCTTCGCCAGTTGACCAACGCGGTCGAGAGCCTCGTCGAGGACCCCAACCGGCAGGACCAGGACAACTTTTTCTTCCGCTACCGCGACGTCGGCGGTCGATGGCGCCTCGTCTGGTGCTGGGGCTATCAGCGGGCCGATCAGGAGCCGGCCATGTCGGTGATCTGCACCGACACGGACTGCGGGCTGCTGTTCGTGCGCCGTCCCGGTCAGAGCCCCAAATGCCCCAGTTGCGAGGCGCTGCTGCTGGCCGGCAAGAAGAAGCGCCCTCGCGGCAAGCGGACGGTGCTGATCGGGCTGCTCCTCTTCCTGCTCGGCGCGGCGCTGGTGTACTGGTGGCTGAACCCGGACCGTCTCGAAGCCACGCCCGAACAGTGGGCCGGACCGGCCGGCAGCCGCGTCGATTTCGAGGTCGCGCGCCGGTGGCTGTGGCGCGGCGAGGACGTCAGCCGCCGGGCCGTGGCCGTCCCGTCCGATCCGAGGATCGTGCGATTCGATCCGTTCAGCAACACGGCCCAGGCAGTCAGTCCGGGGCGCACGGCCGTGACGTTCTACCTGGGCAGCCTGTCCGTGACCACGACCATGGAGGTCGGCCCGCCCGGCAACCCCAGCTCGCTTCGCATCGAGCCTGCCGAAGTGGAGCTGGGAGTCGGGACGACCGCCCGGCTGAAACTCATCGGCGAGTACGAAGACGGCAGCACGGCCGACCTGACCGACGCGGCCGAGTGGCTGCCCCAGCACGAGGGCGTGCTGTTCGCGATGGACGGGCGCCTGGAAGGTCTTGCCGAGGGCCGGTCCACGGTCACCGCGCGGTATCGGGCCGGGCCCGAGAGCGAGGCCATGAGCACCTCGGCCGAGGTGATCGTCGAGCAGTTCACCGCCAAGGCCATGGAGATCGGCATCGCGCCCGACCCGGTGAGCACGGGCAGGGCCAGCGACCTCTCGATCGAGGTGGTCTCCGAGGCCGACAAGCGGTACTCGGTGCTGGAGTCGTCGCGGCTGAAGCTCCGCGTCGATCCGCCGCACGTGGCCACGGCCTACGGCACCCAGCTCCGCGGCCTGCACCCCGGCGCGGGCTCGCTGGCGGCAACCTTCGACGACAAGATCGGCGCCGATAAGGGCTTCTACGTACAGCGCGGAGCGGGCGTGGAGACGCTCGTCGTCGCGCCCAAACAGCTCGATATGGTCGTGGGCGAGATCGCCGACCTGGCTATCGCCTCGCCGAGCACCGAGCCGGTGAGGCTTTCCAGCAGCGACGCCGACGTGGTGGAGATCGGGCGCGGCAACCGGTTGATCGGCCGCTCCGAGGGCTCGGCCAAGGTCCAGGTCCGGCAAGCGGGCCAGACGCGGTCGGTCGAGGTCACGGTCAGTCGGGCCGCGGTCCAGGCGATCGCCATCCGCCCGCGCCGGGTGGTCGTGCCCGTGGACCACGCCGCGCCGGTTCGCGTGATGGGCCGCCTGGAGGACGGGCGGCAAGTGGAGCTTGCCCCCGACGTGACGGAGGTGGAAAAGGCCCCTTCGCCCCGGTATGCCGTCCTCGATCGGCAAACCCTCAAGCTCCGCGGCTACGAGCCGACCTCGCCGAGCGATCCCCAGCGCCTGGCCCTGCGGTACGAAGCGCACGAGGCCGAGGCCCCGGTCGAGGTGGTGGTCGCCCCGCTCCGTTTCGAGCTGACGCCGGCCGGCAAGGTCGATGTGCCGCTGGGGCAATTGGTGCGACTGGACGGGTGGGCCCACTACGGCGACGGGCTGCGCGTAGAGGTCTTCCCGGACCGTATTCGTTGGAAGACCGATCCCGCCGCAGGCAAGGTGCCGGGGCTGGAGCTTCGCCAGGGCCGGGTGGCCGCGCTGGAGTCCGGGTCCAGTTCCCTGACCGTTTGGGGAAGCTACTTCGGGCGCGAGTCGAACCGCGTCGCGCTCCGTGCGGTGGAGGCCGAGACGGTCGAGTTGAGTATCGAAGTGGACCGCACACTGCGCCTGGCCGGCGAGCCGGGCGTGGCGCTGCTGACCGGCACCGGGCCCAGGGGCGACGTGGAGCTGGTGCCCGAGCTGGCGGCGTTCAGCAGCTCCGACGCGGAGACGCTGGGAATCGACGCCGTATCGGGCGAATACCAGGCCCTGAAGCCGGGCGGGGTCTCTCTCTCGGCCAGCCACCCGGCGGCGGAGAAGCCCGCCGGCCGCGACCTGACGGTGATCGACCCCGAGGCGGCGACCTTGGCGTTCGATCCCGCTTCGCTCGACCTGGCCGTGGAAGAGACCGCGCCGCTGAGGCTTTTCCTCCAGCACCGCAAGGGCGACGAGGCGCAGCGGGCGTTGCTGCTCGGCCCCAGCGTGCAGTACCGCGTGGGCCGCCCCGATGCCGTGTCGGTGCGTCCGCCGTGGGTCCGCGGGCTGAAGGCCTGCGAGGGCCTGGGCATCTCGGCCGCCATGCAGCCGTGGCTGCCGGCCACGGCCACGGCCGAGGTCGCGGTGGCGGAGACGGCCGAGCCCGAGGACCTGCGCGTGGTTCCCGCGCAAATCGAGCTGGCCCCGGGACAGGGGCTTGCCCTGCGCGTAGAGGAGCGGCTTCGGGACGGGGAGTCCTGGCGTGAGGTGCAGCCGGAGACCCTCGCCTGGAAGGTCCCCGCCGCGCTGCTCTGGACGCCCTCCCGGGACGGCCTTCGCCCGGCCGTGGGCGTTCCGCCCGGCACGTCGGGCGAACTCGCCGTCCAGGCCACGGTCCGCGGCAAGACCGCCACGTGCGCGATCACGGCCGCCGAGCAGGGCCCGGACGCCAAGGGCAGGAAGCTCGTGATCCAGCGGGAGCCCGAGGGCTGGTACGTGCCGGTCGGAGGCAGCCAGCGATACGCCGTTCAGCTCGACGGGGAAGGGGGCGAGCATGCGTCCGAGGTGCGGTGGCAGGGGGACTTCGAGAACGACTTCGCCCGATGGGAGGCACCGGTGCTCACGGCCAAGCGGCCGGGCCATGTGCAATGGCTGGAGGCCGACGTCGCGGGGCGGCGCGTGCGGTGGTTCGCGATCGCCTACGAGCCCGGCCGCTACCAGGAGCCCATTCCCTCGGGCGATCGGCCCGTGGCGGTCCGCATCCTCAGCGACCAGGGCCCGAGCGTGCGGTTCCCCGTGGGCGCTGAGTTCGACGACTTCCGCGTCGAGGCCGAGTACTCCGACGGATTCACGCGCCTGGTGACCAACAAGGCCACGCTGCGCACGCCGGAGAAGGCGGACGAGGCTTTCCTCGCCCCGCGCGACGGGCGGCTCGTGGGGCTGCGTCCGGGGCAGACCACGGTCGAGGCCGAGTTCGAAGGGGTGTCGTCCAAGCCGGGGCTCAACGTTCAAGTGCTCGCCGGCGTGGACGTCGACGAGATCCGCCTGAAGCCTTCGCCCCTGGCGATGATGCCCGGCGAGACGATCCCCCTGGACGCGGTGGGCTACAAGGGGGGGCGCTCGGTGGGCATCATCACCCATCTCGGCGGGCTGACCTGGACGTCGAGCGACGAGGCGGTCGCGCGCCTGAGTGGTCCGGCCGTGACGGCGCGCAGCGTCGGCCGGGCCGCGGTCACGGCGCAACGCGGTGCGCTGACGAGCCTGCCTGCGGAGATCCGCGTGGGCATGTCCGTCGGCGACCAGCTGGCCGCCGAGCCGCGGCGCACGCGGATTCGCGTGGGCGAGTCGCTGCGCATGGGCACCGACGTGATCGTGACGCGCGGCCCCACGGACCTCAGCCGGCAGGTGACCGTCTATCCGGCACTGAAGGACGTGGTCCGCTACGACGCGGCCACGCAGTCGCTGGTGGGCATAGCCCCCGGCACCACGCCCGTGTCGTTCATCTGGGGCAAGAAGCTGACCGACATGTTCGTCGAGGTGGTGCCCGGCGGGCCGATCGCAGGGCAAGTGGTGATCGAGCCGCCCAGCGCGATCCTGGCGGCCGGGCAGTGCCTCCGCCCGCGGGTGTTCGTGGTGAGCGAGGACGGCTCGCGATTCGACCAGACCGAGGCGGCCACGCTTACCAGCTCCGCCCCCGAGGTGGCCCCGGTCCGCGGCCTCCGCGCGACCGGCCGGCCGGATTACGTCTTCGCCCGATCGGCCGGCTCGTCCCAGATCACGGCCACGGTGCCGGGGGCCTCGCAGCCGGGCGTCGCTTCCGTCACCGTGACCAACGAACCGATCACCGGGGTGTTTCTCGAGCCGCCCGTGCTGAACATGGCCGTGGGCGACCGCACGCGCCTGAAGGTCCTGGGACGCGCGGCGAGCGGCACTTACGAGCTGTACCCGCAGGAGCGGCTTCGGCTCTCGGCGGCCGGGCCGAATCCCGACGCCATCCGGGTGGACGACCCCCATGACGTCGTCGCCGTCTCGCCCGGCCAGGCCGAGGTCGCGGCGACTTACGGAACGGCCCTGTCGGGACGCACGCTGGTCAACGTCGCGTCCAGCACCGTGACGGATCTGCGCATCGAACCGGCCACCGCCTCGGTCCGGCCAGGCCAGGGCCTGGTCTATCAGGTCACGGGCCTGGTGGGCGCACGGCGGCGTGTGCTGGGGCCCGAGGAGGGCGTGCAGTTGACCGTGCGCGAGCCGCGCGTGGCCCAGGTCATGGGCCGGATGACCGTGGGCGGCAACCAGCCGGGCCGCACGGGCATCGTGGCCTCGCTGGGCGCGCAGCAGGCCGAGGCCGTGCTCGACGTGGTCGGCGGCGTGGCCGCGGTGCCGGGCGGGGTGGTCGGCGTGGGGCCCGGCCGCGTCATCGATCGCTATGCCGACGGCACGGTCTGGATCGACGGGCGCCGCTTCCGCTATCGGCCGGGGCGCGGCTGGGTCGTGGTCGATTCCGGCCGCGTCGTGGGCCCGGGGGTGGTTGACGTGGCGCCCGCGGCCGGCGTGGCCGCACTGCGGTTCGCTCCGGACACGCTTCGCATCCCGGTCGGGTCGGACGGGGCCGGCGTGCGGGTCATGGAAGTGCGAGCCGACGGCACCCTGGGCCGCGACGTCACTTCGGAGCCGGGGCTGGAACTGACGCAGCCGCCGGACGTGGCCCAGGTGGAATTGACGCCGGACGGGCCGAGAGTTCGCCCCTTGGGTACCGGTGAGACCCGCATCGGAGCCCGGCTTGGCACGCTGGTGGCCGAGAAGCCCTTGCAGGTGACGGTGACGGGCGATCGCTTCCTTGACGTCCAGACCGAGCCCGACTGGGGAGAGACCGACTTCAGCGTGACGATCCGCGTGACCTCGGCGGCCAGCGAGGGACCGCTGGAGTACCGGGTGTATGGCGAGGGCAGCCCGGCCCCGGAGACCTGGACCGCCGCGGGGGGTGAGGGGAGCACGCGCCAGGTCGTCCTCGAGAGCCCGCGCCTGCCCTACCGCGGCGAGGGGGCCCAATATAACTTGGTTCTGGAAGCGCGAGACACGGGGGCAGGCATCGTCCAGCGATATCCGTTCACTTTCCGTTTGATCCGGGATATTCAGCGGACCGACAAACCGTAAGGCTCCTCGCCGCGAGAGCGAGAGCAGCAACCGCCAGGCACGCCCAAGATCGATGGCATTTCCAGACGAACGCGACCGCAACCTCATCCGCCGCGCCGAGCGCGTGGAGAACCTGGCCACCGATCTGTGCGAGTGGCTGGCCGAATACAACCCGTCCCGCCGGGCCAAGGACCTGCTTCCCATTGCCGAGAGCGACGAGTTCGAGGTGCTTCAGCTTCGCCGCCTGGCCGGCAACCTGTTCACCTCGGCCAAGGTGCCGGTGGCGGCCGCGGTGTACGGTCCGTCGCAGGTGGGCAAGAGCCTGTTCATCGGCCAGGTGCTCAAGCCGCACAGCGAGCGGTTCAGTCCCTTGGGGCGCGACGAGCAACACGGGCAGCCGGCCTACTTCAAGGACCTGTCGTTCGACCTCGACGTGAACCCGCAAAGCGGCTCAAACGAGGCCACGGCCCTGGTTACGCGGTTCACGACCAAGGACCGCATCGCGGCCAGCGTGGCCCCGGAATACCCGGTCATGGTCCGCGCGCTGACCCGCTCGGAATGGCTCCGCGTGCTGGCGCGGGGCTTCCACGGCGAGTGCCAGACGCCGGACGCGGTGTGGGGGCCGGGCGAGCTGGAGGACATGTTCGAGGACCTCGCCCGGCAGCATGGCTCGCGCGACGTGGACCGCAAGTGGCGCATGGACCTTCTCGACGCCTTCACCTACATGCGCAACGTGGATCGCCGCGGGTTCCCGGCCAAGGAGGCCGTGCTCAACGGGCTGCTCAGCCGTTACCCGCTCAGCGAGGACGGCTACATCGAGGCCGCGTCCGCCATGTTCTGGGGCGGTTGGCCCTCGTTGACGAACCTCTTCACCCGGATCAACGACTTCCTCGCGCGGATCTCGGTCGGCGACCACGACCCCGCGATCCTCACCCACTGGGCGGCGGTCCGCTTCCTGCTCGACAGCCAGCGGGCCAAGATCCACGAGCGCCCCAACTCGAAGTGCTTCAACTTCGTGGACTGGAAGGACATCAGCCTGGAGCAGCGCGACGACTGGTTCGTGCTCGACTGGCACCCGGGGCGCGGCGACGGCAGCGAAGAGCTGGAGACCATCCAGGCCGGCATGCTCGAGCTGGCCATGCCCGTGCTCCCGCACCGGCTGAACGACGACTGGCGCAAGGTGATCGAGCAGATGGACTTCCTCGACGTGCCCGGCATGCGCGTGGGGCGCCAGGGGGCCGAGGAAGGGAAGCGCACCAGCGCGGAGACGGTGGAAGAGCAGATGGAGATCGTCAAGCGCGGCAAGGTGGCCTACCTCTTCGAGCGCTACACCGAGGAGCTGCAGATCCAGACGCTGATCCTCCTGCTCCGCGGCGGCAACGTCGAGGTCTCGAACCAGATGAAGTACCACGTGACCAAGTGGGGCCGGGCCCGCTACGGGGCCAAGGCCTGGCCCTGGAAGGTCACCGACGACGTGCCCGCCCTGTTCCTCGGCATGACGGGGCTGGACGAGGAGTTCCGCAACCGCGAGGACGGCGTGATCAACACCGGTCTGTACGACACACGGCTGCGGTTCCTCGTCGACACGCTCGAATCGGTGATGACCGATTTCGGCGGCAAGGGCAAGAAGTTCAGCAACGTGTATCCGATCCGCTATCCCGGCACCTGGGACACCGACCGCGAGCAGCGCGAAGAGGCCGGGGCGAACAAGTGGGACCGGGCCCGCAACGCCTTCCTCCAGTCGAGCATGGTCGCCAGCTTCGTGCGCTCGCCCGAGCAGCGGTGGGACACGGCCATGCAGGACGACGACGGCGGGCTCTCGCTGATCGCCGCCGGCGTCAAGGGCGTCACGCGCGCCGACGACAAGCAGGACCAACTGGAGAAGGAGATCGTCACCGTCCAGGACCGCCTCCTGCAACTCTCGCGAGGCTGGGTCGTCGATCCCGACACGAATGTCGACCGGCAGAAGCGCATCGACGCAGCGCAGAAAGTCGTGGACTGGATCACGGAGAGCGAGGAGCTGATCTACTACCGGGTCCACGCCTTGCAGCAGTCGCTGTGCGTGCGCGCGGGGGACGAGCTGTCGATCGCCGACTCGGCCGACACGGTCAGCCGCCGCCACGGCGATCCCCTGCCCAAGCAGGTCCGCGGGTTCCTGCACGAGTGGGCCACGAGCTTCGTGCCCAAGCGGTGGCAGGAGACGATCACCTCGGGCGGGGAGGGCGGACCGTGGCTCGACGCCGACGACTTCAACACCTTCGCCCGATACCTCCGCGACTTCCTCACCTCGGAGAACGTGCTCGACGACCTGGTTGCCCGGCTCAACCCGGTGGTCAGCCTCAAGACCCGCGACGAGGCCGCCCGGCGCCGCGCGCGGCGCAAGTACGTGCGGATCGTGCTGAACGACTTCGTGCTCAATCCCGGCCCCAGCCAGAAGCCGATCGAGATTCCCGAGGACGAGACGGTGGGGCGCGTGGACGACGAGGAGTCGTTCGGCCGGTTCGGCCTGATGTCGTCGATCGTGCGGCGCTGGACCAACCGGCTGCCCCTGTGCCTGGCCCTGGGCGCCGGCGAGCACATCCAGATCCCGCCAGGCAATCCGGAGCTGATCGAGGTGCTCGAGCCGTTTGAGAAATAGTGGCCAGTGGCCAGTGGCCAGATCAGCTTCCTCCCCGCTCCCGCCCGCGGGAGAGGGGCTGGGGGTGAGGGCCGCCGGAAAGCGGAAGAAGAGCGGCGAGTGTTAGTGCTTTCGTACTGCGTGTTTGCCTCCTGACCCCTGACTCCTGACCCCTGAATATGCACGTTCTCTTCGCCAACACCGGTGTCCAGCTCGTTTGCGTTCCGCTGAAGGGAGGCAGCCGCTTCACGGCCGCGCAGATCGGCTACGGCTGGCAGCGGTGCCGGGTGGGAAGCGGCGCGGAGGACGAGACGCCCAAGACCTACCCCTACGTCCAGTGGCAGATCATCCAGTCGGGCTCCACGCGCCTGTTCCTGGCCGTGGAGACGACCTGCGGCGACCCGGACGTAGGCTACTTCTGCGACGCGGGCGCTTTGACCAAGGACTTCGTCGTCCGTTTGGAGGGCCTGCTCGATCTGACGGGACGTCCGCTGAAGGCCGTGCCGCCCGTGGAGTTCTGCATCCGCTCGGCCACGGCCACGGCCGGCGACCCCAAGCACGTGCACCTGGTGATCGATTTCGGCAACAGCCGCACCGGGGCGCTGCTGCTGGAGATGTCGGGCGAGATCTCGCAGACGCCGCAGATGATGCCCTTCGAGCTAATCAACCGCTATCACCTCGACGCCTGGGACGAGGAGGGGAACTTCCTCAGCATGCCGCAGGCCCGCTGGTTCTCGTCCCAGACCCACTGGTGCAACACACCCTATCGGCCGCCGATCGTGCAAAAGAAGACCGAGTACCACATGGTCGAGGGCGAGAACGGCGGCTCGGGCTGGTTCCGCAAGTCGAAGAAGCCCAGGCAGAGCAGGGTCGAGATGGTCGTCACCCCGCCGCAGTTCGACGACCTCTCGATGGTCCGCCTGGGACGCGAGGCCGACGACATCACCCAGGTGATGAAGGCCGAGGGCGACATCCGCACCGGGCTCAGCTCGCCCAAGCGCTACCTCTGGGCCGACGACTCGAGCTGGCTTGAAGGGGCCAACTGGCACATGGCCGATCCAGCCGACCGGTGCGAGACCGGGACGTACGCCTCGACGCTGGCCGGGCCCTTCATGCGCTACGTCCACGAGGACGACCGCGATTTCCTCCTGGCCGAGGGCGGGCCGCGGTCGCACGAGTTCGCCTCCGACGCGCCGCTGAAGCCCCGCCACGCCCCCCGCGTGCTGATGACCGCCGCCCTGTACGAGCTGCTCTGCCAGGCCTACGCGTACGTCAACTCGACCGCCTACCGCGCGGCCAGCGGCGAGGCGGGCCGGGCCCGCGAGATCCGCACCCTGACGCTGAGCTACCCCAGCGGCATGATCCAGGAGGAGCGGCGGCGATTCGCCGCGCAGGCCCAGAAGGCGATCACGATCTTCGGCATGACGCTGGGCAAGAGCCAGCGCGTGCAGCCCGAGCTGAACCTCAACATCGACGAGGCCAGCGCGGTCCACCTGACCTACATCTGGAGCGAGCTCCGCATGCTGGGCCAGGACCCGCGCCTGTGGTTCGCCACGCTCAAGCAGGACCGCGAGAAGGCCGCCGCCCCGCCCGAGGAGCCGGCCGCCCAGGTGGCGGCCCCGGCCGCGCGGCGCCGCGCCCCGCGCGCGGGATTGCGCCGGCCCGGCGGCCCGGCGAAGCGCGGGGCGCCGGAGCCCGAGGAGTTCGACGCCTCGAACGAGATCCGCATCGCCTGCATCGACATCGGCGGCGGCACGACCGACCTGATGATCGCCCGCTATAACTTCCAGAGCCGCATCGACGACTACGTGCGCGGCCAGGTCCTCCACCAGGACGGCATCGCGCTGGGCGGCGACCAGCTCGTCAAGCGCCTCCTGGAGACGGTCGTCGTGCCGCGGTTCGCCGAGGCCCTGGCCCTGGAGGACGAGGACGTCCAGTTGCTGTTCGGCCCCGAGGTGCCGCGCAACCGCGAGTTCCGCGCGCAGCGCGTCAACTGGATCAACCGCATGTTCGTCCCCCTCGCCCAGGCCTACCTCGACAACGCCGTGGATGACGTCAGCGACGAGCCGATCTCGCACAACGACCCCGAGGTCGTCGATCCGGCCGTGCTCGAATCGCTGGAGAAAGTGTTCAACCGCTTGCGCGGCCCGGGCTACTACAACACGCAGCAGGAGCTGGACCTCTTCTACAACAAGGTCGAGTTCGAGGGAGTCGTCCACGACGTATTCGACGAGCTGCTCTACGACTTCTGCCAGCGCATCGGCGAGCACGACGCCGACGTGGTCCTGCTGGCCGGGCTGCCCTCGAAGCTCAGCTACATCCAGCAGCTCGTCGGCATGTACGTGCCGCTGGCCCCCTCGCGGATCGTGCCTATGCACAACCACTACGCGGGCAACTGGTATCCGTACCAGGACGTGAAGGGGCACAACCCGGGCGTGATCGTCGATCCGAAGAGCCCGGTGGTCGTCGGCGCGGCGATCGAGTTCCTCGCCCGGCACGGCATGCTCCCGCAATTCAAGTTCGAGCGGCGGGAGAAGGCCATCGAGAACAGCTACTACTGGGGCGTGATGACCGACGCCACCAGCGGCATCCGCAACGAGCGGATCCTCTTCCACCCGGCCGACGAGCAGGCCCGCGAGGACATCACCGAGTTCTCCACCAGCAGCCAGCGGGTGATCATCGGGCGCAAGATGGGCCCGGACGAGGACTCCCAGGCCACGCCCGTTTACCTGCTCAAGATGGAGCCCGGCGACCGCATCGGGCCCACCGAGGTGGCCGTGAAGATCAAGCGCAAGCGGGCCACGAGCGAGGATGAAGAGATGCTCGAGGTCGAATCGGTCACCGGCACCGTGGCCGGCGACGAGGCGATCCTCGACGACAACGTGGTCTTCACCTGGCGGACCCTGGCCGACGAGCGCTACTACCTCGACACCGGGGGACTGGACAACATCGACCTGGCGAGCGCGCGATGACCCCTGTGGGGAAGCACGAAACAAGAGTATCGAAATGCGAAGCGAATCCGAACGACGGAAGGACGAATGACGAAGACGCTGGAACCATGAACCGCGGACCTCGCCTCGACCGTCTGGAACGTTCGTGTTTCGAGCTTTGGATTGGCTTCGGATTTCGATATTCGACATCCGGTCTTCCTGCTTCCGGCGCGACCGCGTCCCCCAGCACCGTCTAACCGCAGGCCCCTGCCATGCCTTTTCCGTGGAGCGGCAAGAGAGAACCCGGCGAGGCCGACGGGCCCGAGCTGTTCGACGACTCGGAGAGGCCTGCGACCGGCGGGCGGCGCGCCGATGCCGGCGAGGTGACCGAAGGGCTGGCCGAGCTGGCCAAGGTCCTCGGCCGTGCCAGCGAAACGATTGCGGAGCTTCTGGCCCGAAGCCGGAGCGAGTCAGCCCGCGCGGCGAATGCCGCGGTGGCGGAGCTCTCCGCCGGGCTGGAGGCCCTGGAGCGCAAGATCGATCAACTGGCCGCGCGCGAGGCGCCGGATTCGCCCCCGCCGCTGCCCGGGGCATCGCCGGCTCCGGCCGCGTCCAAGGCGGGAACGACGGGGGCGGCCGCCTCGCCGGCCGTGGCAGAGGCCCTGGAGCGGATCGAGCGCCGTCTGGATCAGATCGCCGGCGCAGGCGCCGCGAGCACGGGCGCCGGCCCGAGCGAGGCCATCGCGCGCCTGGAGCGCCAGCTTGACGACGGCATGCGCCAGCTCGCCGAGCGTCTGGCGCCGCCCCGGAAGGTGGAAACCGCCCCGGCGTCCAACCTCGACTGGGAGCGGGCCTTACTCGGCCCACGGATCGCGCAGAACCCGAACCTCGCCTTCCAGCGCCAGCAGATCCTCCGCGGCGTGCTCGACGGCGAGGCGGCCACGCGGTCGCTGGCCGGGCTGCTGCTGGCCTTCCAGTCGGCCCCGCCCGAGCGCATGCCGCAGCTCCTCAAGGACATCGGCGAGGCGTTCTATCGCTGGCAGCCGAAGACCCACGCCGGCACCAACCCCATGGAGGAGTCGCTGGTGGCGTGGCTGCAGTCGGTGTGCGACGACGCGGGGATCGGCAACCGCATCGAGCTGGTCCACCCGGGCGAGCGCTTCGATTCCACGCGCCACAACGCGCTGAGCCGCGGCGTGGAAGTCGCCGACGTGCAGGGGTGGATCGTCCTCCGCGACAATGGGAAGGTTTACACCAAGGCTACCGTGACCGCGCGTTAGGGCCCCGTTCGAAGGAGACGCATGAGAACCTTCCAGTGCACCGGCTGCGGCCATCAGCTCCAGCGCCCCACACAGCCCATGAAGTGCCCGCAGTGCGGGCGCCAGGGCGTGGGGCTGTTTCGAGCGGCGGCCCCGGGCACCGGTGCGCAGGCCCCTGCGGCTCCTCAGCAGCCGGCCGCGCCGCAGGCGCCGGCCTATCAGCCCCCGCCCCAACAGCCGGCGTTCCAGCAGCCGACTCAACCGCCGACCTGGCCCCAGCAGACCCCGGCGGCGCAGCCGCCAGGCCCGGTGCAGCACGGCGGGGTCTCGCCGATTGCGGCCCCGCCGCCCCCGCCCGGCGCGGCGCCGCCCCCGCCCGGGCAGGCGCCCTCGCAACCCGCTCAGCCCGGTCCCCAACACCCGGCGCCGTCGGAGCCCTATCAACCTCCGGCCCCGACGCCGCAGGCGCCGATGCAGCCGCAACCGCCGGCCCAGCAGCCGGCGCCACCGCAGACCCCGCAACCCCAAGGGCCGAGCCCCCAGCCGCCCTACCCACCGCCGCAGGCGCCGATGCAGCCGCAACCGCCGGCCCAGCAGCCGGCGCCCCAACCTTCGCCACCCCAGCCACCTCAAGGGCCGATGCGGGGGCCGGGGCAGGCGCCTCACCAGGCGCCGCAGGCGTCTTCGCAGGCGCCCGGTCCGCCGCCGGGGGCTGCGGCCTCTCAGGCGCCGAGCCCTCCGCGCCAGCCGCCGCCCCAGCCGTCGCAGCCGGCCCGACCCTCGCCGCCGCGGCCCCAGCCGCCCGAGCCGCAGCCCAGGCAGCCGAAGGCCAAGAGCGCCCCGCCTCCCTTGCCCGGCAAGACCCAACCCAAGGCCGACCGACCGGGCAAGGCCTCGCCGCGCGCGGCGGGCACGCGGCCCTCACCGCCTCCGACCGCAGGAAAGCCCCAGCCCGCCGCGCCAGCCCCGGCTCCGCCCAAGCGCGAGCCGCCCAAGCCGAAACCCAAGGTCCGCCCCAAGCCGATCCGTCCCGAGTCGTTCGTCTGGGCGTGGCCCGAGGAGCCTCCCTTTGAGGACGAGGCCCGACCGATGCGCAACGCCCCGGCGGTCGATGGCCAGGGCCGCGCGATCCTCCACGGCCAGAACCGCCTGGTGGCCCTGGTCGAGGAGGAGGGCAAGGTCCGCGTGGAGTGGGAATACGTCATCGGCAGCCCGGTGCCCGGCCCGGTCACCGTGGCCGACGACGGCTCGATCCGCGCCCACTGCGCCGACGGCTACCTGCACTGCCTCAACGCGGCGGGGCGCCAGCAGTGGTCGCCGGTCCGGGTGGGCGAGCCGCTGGGCTATGCCGCGCCGGTCGTGGACGAGCAGGGCAGCACCTACGTCAGCTCGTATGACGGCGGTCTGGTGCGAATCGACGCGGACGGACGCCTCGACACGCGGCGCTACTTCCGCTCGCGACGCAAGCTCGACTCGGCCGGCGTGATCCACCGGGGCGTGCTCTACATCGGATCGGAGGACGGCTACGTGTTCGCCATCGAGCTCGGCGAGGGACGCGGCACCAACCTGTGGGATCACGCGGCCGAGCACGGGCGCACCGGATGGTACGTGAACAGCTCGCCGGCCATCGCCGCCGACGGGACCTTGATCGTGGCCGCGCGCGACGAGCATCTCTACGGCTTTCACCCCGACGGGCGTCGGGCCTGGGCCACGAAGATGCCGGGGCAGACGGTCGGCTCGCCGGTCGCCGACGGGGCCGGGCATATCTACGTGGGGGCCTACCAGACCTTCCGCGGCCAGGAGGGCAGGGGCTTCCTCGTTTGCATCGACGGCAACTCGCACAAGGTCCGCTGGCAGTACGCGGCGGCCGGCGAGGTCGAGTCCACGCCCGCCGTGGGCGACGACGGCGTGATCTACTTCGGCGACAACTCGGGCACGGTCCACGCCGTGGACCTCGACGGCAAGGCCCGCTGGACCGCCCAGGTGGAGTCCGCCGTGCGCTCGGCCTTCACGATCCTCGCCCCCAAGCGCCTGGCCTTCGGCCAGGACGACGACACGCTGGTCGTGCTGGAGTGCTCGTCCGGGGGCCTCGCGCTTGAAGGATGGCCCAAGTTCGGACGCACGCTGGCGCAGTCGGGGACAGTATGAGTGGCCGGCGGTGAACGGCATCCCGGGCGGTTGACCGGGCCCACGCGGCCCGGCTCGGTTTGTGTCCGGACGCGGCGCCATGGAGTAATCGACCATGCCTTCTCAACTCGATGCACGCGTCGCGGAGGTGCTTCGCCGCGGCGTGGTCATTCCCGCCTCGCCGCTCGCTCTGAACGCCCAGCGGAGGTTCGACCAGCGCCGGCAGCGCGCGATCTGGCGCTATTACGCCGCGGCCGGGGCCGGCGGAATCGCCGTCGGCGTTCACACTACGCAGTTCGCCATCCGCGATCCGGCCGTGGGCCTCTTCGAGCCCCTCCTCGCCCTGGCCGCCGAGCAGTTCGACCGGGCCGACGCGGCGCGCCGGGAACCGATGATCCGCGTGGCCGGCATCTGCGGGCGCACGGAGCAGGCCGTGGCCGAGGCGCATCTCGCCCGAGAGCATCGCTTCCATCTCGGCCTTCTCAGCCTGGCCGCCATGCGCGACGCGGACCAGCGGACCCTCCTCGCGCACTGCCGGGCGGTGGCCGAGGTGATCCCGCTGTTCGGGTTCTACCTCCAGCCGGCGGTCGGCGGCGTGCTCCTGCCCTATGCCTTCTGGCGCGAACTGTTCGAGATCCCCCAGGTGGCCGCGGTCAAGATCGCCCCGTTCAACCGCTACCAGACGATCGACGTGGTGCGGGCCCTGGCCGACTCGGGCCGCGAGGACGTCGCGCTCTACACGGGCAACGACGACAGCATCGTGGCCGACCTGGTCACGCCGTTCCGGTTCAACGTGGACGGCCGGGTCGTCGAGCGGCGGATCGTCGGCGGGCTCTTGGGGCACTGGGCCGCCTGGACCCGTCGGGCCGTGGAGCTGCTCGAGGAGTGCCACGCCGCCGCGCGATCGGGCGGACCCGTGCCGGCCGAGCTGCTCGCGCGCAACGTCGAGGTGACCGACTCGAACGCGGCCCTGTTCGACGTGGCGGGCGGCTTCGCCGGGTGCATTCCGGGCGTGCACGAAGTGCTTCGCCGCCAGGGGTTGCTGGAAGGGACATGGTGCCTAGACCCCAGCGACACACTGAGCCCGGGCCAGGCCGAGGAGATCGACCGCGTCGGCCGCCAGTATCCACACCTCACCGACGACGCCTTTGTGGCCGAGCATCGCGATGAGTGGCTGGGGCATTGATGGTGGATGAATCATGAATCATGAACGATGAATGGCCGGCAAGAGGACGTCGCCGCTGGCTCCATCCATCATGCCTCTTCCTCGTTCTTCCCGGATGAGCCGCGCGCGGCGGGTTTCGCTGCGCTCCACCCACCCAGCTCCCGGGTTGATCCGACGCGCCGTGCCTCCTACGATGAGGGCTCCCCGTCGCGCGGCCCGCGAAGCGGGAACCGCGACTTCTGCATCGCGGACTCGCTGCTCTCGCAGCTCGATAGCCACCGAGGAGAAAGAATGAGGCGACTGCTGATTGCTGGAATGCTGGCCGCGCTCGTGCTGGGCGGCCCGCTTTCGCCCATCGGGGCCGCCGACGCCGGCAAAACGACGGCGGCCACCCCCGCCGCGAAGGCCTCGCTGGCCGAGAGAACCACCCAGTTGCAACAGCGGATCGAGTCCGACCGGAAGCATCTGGAGGACCTCCGCGGCAAGCTTGAGGTCCAGGAGAAGGAATTCCAGGAGGCCGGCGAGGAGTTCCGACAGCTCCAGGAACGGCAGGAGGCCGTGGAGAGCGGCAAGGCCGGCCCGACGAGTCCGGACGCGCTCGCCGACCTGCGCGAGAAACACCGCCTGGCCAGGGAGCGGTTCGACGTGGCGATCCGCTCCCGCAAGACGACCCAGGGGCAGATCGCCGCGCTGGAGGAGAAGATCGCGCGGGACCAGGAGGCCCTCGACGCGATGCTCGGGCCAGACGAGGGCGATCCGGCCGTGCCCGCGCCGTCAGAGAAGCCCATGCCGCGCGCGGCCAAGGACGCGGCCGCCGGCGAAGCCCCCGAGGGCAGGGAGGCAGCTCCTCCGTCCAAAGAGGGTGAAGCAGCCAGCCCCAGGAGCAAGCCCGCAGCCCAGGCGGCCGTGCCGCCGTCGGAAGAGGTGCAGGAAGCGCGGGAGGAAGCCGCCTCGCGCCTGGCCGAAGCGGCGAAGGCCAAGCAGCACGTCGAGCGGATCGAGGGCCGCCTGGAGTGGCTCGACCGCAACATCGATCTGGAGCGTCAGGCCCGCGACGACGCGGCAAGCCGGGTGGAGAACGCCGAGTCGATGCTCAGGCTGCTGGAGGAGGACCTCGAAGAGGCCCGCCGGGGCAGCGCCGCCCCCGACGCGCTCGAATCGCTCCAGAAGGACATCCGCGACGCGCGGCAGCGGCTCGACGAGGGGCGCAGCGAGCTCCGCCGCGCGGCGGGTCACCTGGACGAGCTCCAGACCGAGCGCACCGAGCTGTTGCGCGACCGGATCCAGGCCCTGGAGGAGGCCCAGGAGAAACAGCGCCAGGCCGAGGAGGCCCGCCAGCGCGTCGAGGCCCTGGAGAGCCCCTTCGCGTGGAAGAACGTCGTCTCCTGGCTGGTCAACGACGGCCCGGTCGTGTTGCTGATCCTCATCGGGATCCTGGTCGGCCGGTGGCTGGTGCGCGCCGGCGCGCGCCGCTCGGCGCGGCTGCTGGCGCAGGCCGGCGGCCAGGGGAGCCTGGAGGAGCGCGAGCGCCGCGCCGAGCTTCTGGCCACCTGGATCGCCAAGGTCGGATCGTTCCTCGTGGTGATCGCCGGGGTGCTGCTCATCCTGCACGAGCTCCGCATCCCGGTGGCCCCGCTGTGGACCATGGTCTCGGCCGTCCTGGCCATGGTGGCGATCGGGTTCGTGGCCGTGTGGAGCATCCTGAGCAACACGCTGTGCTCACTGATGCTGTTGATCTTCCAGCCCTTCAAAGCCGGCAGCACGATCGAACTGGTGGGCACCGAGGTCCGCGGCCGCGTGGTGAATTTCAACCTCATGTACACCACGCTCCGCACCGACGACGGCGACGCCATCGAGGTGCCCAACAACGCCTTCTTCCAGCAGCCGATCCGGCATCGCGAGGGCCGGAAGTGCGTCGATCTGGACGAGCAGCTTACCCGCGTCAAGGACGCCGAGTAAGACAGGCCGGTCCGCGCCGGCTTGTTGCTGCCGGTCACGGGATGATGTAGATCGCTCCGAGCCATGCCCCGGCTTCGGCCAGCCCCGCACGCACGCTCAGCGGAAGCGGGTCCAGATAGTAGGGAGCGCAACTGCCGGGTCGGTAGTAGCCCAGCGTGTACATGCACTCATACGGCGGATAGAGCCCCATCTTGTACGGCAGCACCGGCACCGTGAGGAAGAAATGCCCGGCCGAGACCAGCGGCTGCGATAGCGGCCCGGTCGTGTGGCCGAAGCGCTCGGCGTGGACCTGCTCGAAGTACAGCGGCTTGTGGCACAGGCTCGACGACTTCCACGTGAACGTCGTCGGCGCCCAGGCCGAGGTGATCCGGTTGGGATGGTAGGCCTCGGGCAAGGGGCACCACATCGTCTTGATCTGCTTGGCCGCCTCGATCAACTCGGGCTTGCCGCGGGCCACGCTCGTGTCGTTGGTCAGCTCCGAGCTGCGCTTGATGAGCTCGTAGGGAGGCAGGCAGCGGGGCTTGAGCACGTTGATGGGCTCGTCGCCCAGGCGGTCGCGTCTGATCCGCTCGCGCGGCGCGGCACCGGGTAGCCGGCCCGGCGTGGGCGGCCCCGTCGTGGTGCGGGGCGCCTCGGGCGGAGGGTCCGCGACCGGCGGCGCCGAGTCCTGTTCCATCATGACCAGAGGCATGGCACGGTGCACGCCCGACTCGTTGTCGCCGAACGGGTCGTCGAAGGGGTTCGTGCTCGCGTGGCGCACCCCCGCGGACGGGGCCGCGGGGCGGGAGACGGCGGGCGCCGCTTCCGACGCAAGGCTCGATCTGTACGGAAGCCATCGGAGGCTGGTCCCGCTGACAGGGACCGGGCTGGGGATCGGCTCACCTTGCGCTTCGTGCGCGAGTGCCGCGGCCAGGGCCGCGGTCATCGCGACCAGGGACGCGCGACGCAACGACGCCCGGCCGGGCCGCCCGGCGCGATCACGTGTTTCCATCCGAGGAGTTTTCGACACTGTAGTTGGGCGCTTCCTGCGTAATGACAATGTCATGTGGATGGCTCTCCCGAACGCTGGCCGGTGAAACCTGGATGAATCGCGCGTCGGTGCGCAACTCCTCGATGGTCCGGGTTCCACAGTATCCCATGCCCGCCCGCAGCCCCCCGACGAGCTGATACACGAACGGGCCCAATGGTCCTCTAAAGGGCACGCGGCCCTCGACGCCCTCCGGCACCAGCTTGTCCGACCGCGAGTCGCGACGCTGCCGATATCGCTCGCTGGAGCCATGCACCATGGCCCCCAGCGAGCCCATTCCTCGATACACCTTGAACGTGCGGCCACGGTAGAGGATCTGCTCCCCGGGGCTTTCGGCCAGGCCGGCGAACAAGCCGCCGATCATCACCGAGTGCGCCCCGGCTGCAATGGCCTTGCTCAGATCGCCCGAATAGCGGATCCCTCCGTCGGCGATGATCGGCGTTCCCGACTCCTCGGCGGCCCTGGCAGCGCCATTCACCGCGGTCACCTGCGGCACGCCGACCCCCGAAATCACCCGCGTCGTGCAGATCGAGCCGGGCCCGATCCCCACCTTGACACAGTCCGCCCCGGCCTCGATCAGGTCGCGGCAACCCTCGGCCGTGGCCACGTTTCCGGCGATGACGTCGATGTCCCAGTTCCTCTTGATCTCCCGCACCGTCTCGATCACGTTGGCCGAGTGGCCGTGCGCGCTGTCCACGACCAGCACGTCCACGCCCTTCGGGATCAGCCCCTCGGCGCGCTGGTAGTCGTGCACGCCGATGGCCGCCCCCACCCGCAGCCGCCCCTGGGCATCCTTGCAGGCCTGGGGAAACCGCCGCATGTTGTCGATGTCTTTGATCGTTATAAGCCCTGTCAGTCTGAAATCTTCGTCAACCAGCAGAAGCTTCTCCACCTTTTTTTCCATTAAGATCTTCTCAGCTTCCTCAAGCGTCACGGTCCCCGTAGCCGTAACAAGCCCGTCCTGGGTCATCACCTCCGAGACGCCCAGGTCCCAGTTCTCCAGGAAACGCAGGTCGCGCCGCGTAACGATCCCTCGAAGATGGCCGTCCGCATCGGTGATCGGCACCCCGGAGACCTTGAAGTGGTCCATCAGCTCCCTGGCCTGCTGGGCCGTGGCATCCGGGGGGAGAGTCTCCGGGTTGATGATGATTCCGTTGGCGCTCCGCTTGACCTTCTCGACCTCATTAACCTGATCATCAATGGAGAGGTTCTTGTGGACGATCCCCAGCCCCCCCTCTTGGGCGAGTGCTATCGCCATCGCGCTCTCCGTGACGGTGTCCATCGGGGCGCTGAGGATCGGGATGTTCAGCCGGATTCGCCCGGTCAGGTGCGTGCTCACGTCCACTTCGGCAGGCACGACCTCGCTGTAGGCCGGCGCGAGCAGGACGTCGTCAAACGTGATCCCTTGGTGGGCGAGCTTGTCTTTCATGCGATCCGCTCCTCCGTGGATGAAGCCGAGAAACCCGTGATTATCTCCCTTCCCCCGGCGATTGCAATTGTCCGAGCGCCGCGGCGCGCGGACCGAGGGCGCGGAAAGCCCGCTATTGGCCGGGCAAATCCGTGTGGGAGGGCGGCGTGGCCCCGCTCCGGTGACTCAGCGGGAGCGGCGGGGGCGCATGCTCCGCAGACGGGGAAACAGGCCCGCCGCCTCCTGCTGGGGCTCGGTCCCGTAATCGACCAGTTCGAGGGCGCTCCGCCGCAGCAGACGCCCGTTCGCGTCGAGCTCTTTCGAGGCGTGGGTAACCACGCCGCCAGGCACGTCCGCGGCCGTGACCTCCCAGGTGTCGATCCGACCCTTCGCGTGCTTCTGCACCCGGTGAACCAGGGCGGCGCTCTTGATCTCGGCCAGCACCTTCCACGGCAGGTCCAGGGCCACCACGGACATCGTGGTCTCGGAACTCTGGTTCTCCCCCTCCGGGTCCGTGGTCACCGCCTCGCGCCGGAGTACGTGGGGCCACACCGTCTGCGAGGCATACACCTTGGCGACCGTCTTGCGGTTGGCCGCCCGCTGAACGGTCTGGCGGACCTCAACGGGGATCTTGCGGCCATCGATCGTCACGTGATCCTCCTGCGGCTCCTTCACCTCGATCTCCGCGCCCCGAACCGTTCCGTGGTAGTCCTGCTGCACGCATTGCGGCTCGGCCGGAATGCGCTTGCCCGCCACGTCCACCTCGGCCTCGATCAGCAGGGTCAGCCCGCTTTCGTCCTTCGCCGTGAGCGTGATCCTGTGCTCGTCCCGGCGAACGCCCGTGACCTCGCCCTGCTCGTCCAGGGTCTCGATGACGATGCGAATCTGCTTCCATGCTCCCGGCTTGAAGGCGCCCCAGGGATGCAGGCGCGGCACGCCGGCATTCTCCGCATGGCAAACCCCCGCCGCCAGCCACGCGAAGACACCCAGGGCGAAGCCGATCCGTGCGTAGGGTGGAACCATCTCGTTCTCCGGAGAAGGGGCGCGAGAGGGGGCTTGTGCCCGTGACTGAGACAATGTAGCTCGCGGCCGTGCCGGGAAGTCCCCGCTCCACGCCGGCCGTGCAAGCCCGGGTGCCCCGCCAAACAAAAACCCCACTATAGTCGCTCGACCGGACCGTTTCATGGGCTCGCGCGCGGGAAACCCCGGAAATCCCTTACCCTCCGGGTGGCCCCCCGTCGAAATCCACTCCGGACTACCCAACTGGGGCCTTCGACCTTGGCTAAGAATAAGGGCAAGCCAGTCCCCGTACGGTTCCTCCGCGAGGCCAGACACTTCCTGAGCCGGGACCCCGCCGACCCGCTTGCGGGCGCGGGATCCGATCACCCGCTGCGGCGGCCGCCGGGGGTCAGCAGCGATTCGAAGCTCCCGACCAGGGCTTGATCCTGACGCGGCGGCACGCTGCGGAGGTCGAGCAGAAGCCGATCGCGCTGGACGCGCCCCACGACCGGCCGCGCGCTTCGGCGCAAAGCCGCGGCCAGGCCGTCCACGCTCTGCCCGGCCGGCTCCACGGCCACGCACCAGGTCGGCAGTCTCTGCGTGGGCAGGGAGCCGCCGCCCAGGAACGTCTCGTCCGCAATCGGCTCGGCGCGGGCCACGGCCGCGGACGCCGCGATCCGCGGCCCGAGGCGCTCCGCGCGGCCCTTGAGGTTCTCCGGCGAGGTGGCCAGCAGGTGAAGCAGGGGGATTGCCCTGATGGCCGCGGCCGGGTCGCGATACAGGCGCAACGTGGCGGCCAGTCCGGCCAGCGTCAGCTTGCCCACGCGCAGGGCCCGGGCCATGGGGTGTTTTCGGATCTTCTCGACGACCTCCCGGCGCCCGATCAGGATGCCGCACTGCGGTCCGCCGAGGAGCTTGTCGCCGCTGAAGAGCACGAGATCCGCGCCCTGGTGGATGCTCTCGGGCGCCACCGGCTCGCCGTGGAAGCCGAACTGCGCGAAGTCGATCATCGCCCCGCTTCCGATGTCGTGGATCACGGGCAGGCCGTGACGCCTGCCCAACCCGACGAGCTCCTTCAAGCCCACGCTCTCGGCGAAGCCGGCGACGACGAAATTGCTGGGGTGGACGAGCATCAAGGCGGCCGTGCTCTCGCCGATCGCGCGGCCGTAGTCGTCCAGGCGGGTCTTGTTCGTCGTGCCCACCTCGCGCAGCACGGCGCCGCTGGCGGCCATCACGTCGGGCAGCCGATAGCTCCCTCCGATCTCGATGAGCTGCCCCCGCGAGACGATCACCTCGCGCCCCTGGGCGAGTGCCGCCAGGGCGAGCATCGTGGCCCCGGCGTTGTTGTTCACCACGAACGCGGCCTCGGCCCCGGTCAACTCGCGGAGCAGGCCGGCGACCTCGACGGTGCGGAACGACCGTCTCCCGGAGACGAGATCGATTTCCAGGTTCGCGTAATCGCGGGCCACGGCGGCGATCGCCTCGATGGCCTCCTCGGCCAGCGGCGCGCGGCCCAGCCCCGTATGGAGCAGCACGCCCGTGGCGTTGATCGCCGGCGCCAGCGGCGGCGCCTGGCTTTCCATGATCCGGCGCGCGACGCGCTCGGCCAGGTCGGAAACGCTCGCCGGGGCGATCTCCGCCGCCGCGCCTTGCATCTGACCGCGCAGGTCATCCAGAAACCCGCGCACGCCCTCGACCACGACGCTGTGGCTGAGCCGCTCGACCAGGCCCTTCAGCGGAGGGCTCTCCAGAAGCTCGTTGACCGACGGGATGTTTCGCAGCGGATTCATGGGACAGGGGGGAGGCGGATTTCGCCGGCGGGCTTGCCCGCCGCGCATGGGGCATGGGTCGAAAACACTTCGCTCACTTCTTCGCACCATTCACACCGGTTGCGTCACCTTCGGGAGAGGGCACCTTGCGCTGCCTGGCTGCCCTCACCCCGGGCCCCCTCTCCCGCGGGCGGGAGAGGGGAGGAAGCTGCTCTTGCCACGAAACACTAACCACTAACGCGTACATCTCCCTCGCGTCGGGTGAGGCCGATCCGGTCGAGGTACTCGCATAGAGGAACGGCGTACTTGCGCGTGGTTCCCAGGATTTCACGGATCTGACTGACAGTCAAGCCGTCGCCGGCTGCGAGCCTCTCGCCTACCAGGCGGCGCATGCGCTCCTCGTGCTCAGCGTGGAGCAGCCAATCGCCGTCGATTCGCGTCAGGCGGCCCTGGGCAAGCGCCAGGTCCACCAGTTGCGGCACGGCCTGCTGGTTGCGAACGGCCTGGTCCTTGACCTCGGCGACCGAAGGAGGCTGAAAGGCCGCCCGGCGATAGGTCTCCACGATCCACTCCAAGAGCTCGCGCTCCTTGGCGGAGAGCTTGGGACCGCGTCCGGCCAGGGCGACCGTCTTCGCGCCCATCTCGATGCGACCGCGCTCCTCGAGCCTGCGCAACACGGCGTCCAGGGTCCCCGCCTCCCGAAGGTAGGCCAGGCGGCTGGCCAGACGCGCCCGCTCGAACGAGGCGGCCAACGGCTCCGCCTGGTGCATCCGGTCCAGAATCGACTCGACCCTGGCGCCGAGCTCGTCGAGCAGCCCGCGGTGGACGGGCCTGGTGCGCGTGGGCGAAATCTCGATCTCCACGACTTCCCCGGACGCCAGCAGTTCCCGGTACGCGGCATCGGGGTCCGCGACTCCCGCCGCCCGCGCGAGGTGCACCGCCGACCACGCCTGCAAGCCCAGGAAGTAGGCGGCCGCCGAGGCCCGTGGGATCGCGGCGCCGGCTTTGAGCTGTTCCAGGCGGGCGAGCTGCTCCGGCGCGGGGCGCCGAAGCCGGCCGGCCGTCGGATCGAGCACCGTTCCCCCCCCGATCGTCACCACGGGCGACTCGGAACGGATCACCAACGGTTGGCTCCACGTCGAGACCTGCGGCTCGGCCAGCAGCAACTGCGCCAGCGCTTCCTCGCCGGGCCGAAGCTCCTGGCCGTCGAGCAGCACCATGGCCGCCATGGTCTCGCCGGTGCCCAGGTGCACCCGCACGCGGCTCCGCCGTCCCATCGTCCGCGGGGCCGAAGGCAGAAGCGCGACCGCGGCCGAGAGCACGCGGCTGGGCACGAGATGGCCCGGCGCGGCCAGCTCCGAGCCCCGTCCCAACTGATCCAGGGAGATCCCGGCCAGGTTGATCGCCGCGCGCTGGCCGACGTGGATCTCCTCGGTGGGACGGCCGTGATTTTGAAGGCTTCGCACCCGGGCGCGCACACCCCCGGGCTGGACTTCGAGCTCCTCGCCGGTCCGGCACCGGCCCGACGCGGCGCTGCCCGTAACGATCGTGCCGTGCCCGGCGATGGAGAACGCTCGGTCGATGGCCATGCGAAACG
>CAYSUS010000061.1:33367-43491 GCA_964434165.1 uncultured Pirellulales bacterium | reverse complement strand
GGAAACGGCCGGTCGTGACCGGTGGGTTTCGCTGCGATCGCCCACCCTACGATGACTTCGGAAGTCTCCAATCCGGGAGGACGAGCGATGATCTCTCCAGAAGCCCTGCGCCGTTATCCGTGCTTCGCCTCGATTGGCGAGGAAAGCCTCAAGGCCGTGGCCATGATCGCGGAGGAGAAGTCGATCCCGCCCGGGACCCAGGTGTTCTACGAGGGCGATCCGGCGGATACGCTGGGTATCATCGTCGAGGGCGAGGTGAACATCCAGTACATCCTCGGCAGCGGCGAGCGCGTGACTGTGGATACACTCGTCGATGGCGACCTGTTGGGCTGGTCGGCCCTGGTCGAGCCCTACAAGGCGACGGCCGTGGGGACCGCCAGCAAGGAGACCCACATCCTCTCCATCGACGCCCCCAAGCTCCGAAACCTCTGCGAGCAGAACCCGATGCTCGGCTACCGGCTCCTCACTGAGGTCGCCAAGCTGCTGGCCGGGCGATTGGAAGGAGCGCGCGTGCAGCTCGCGACCGTCTGACGCGGAGGCTTGCAGCGTTTTGCCGTCCACACGCGCCCCCGTCGCGCCCTGCCGGGCGGGCCATCTTCCAGGCCCTGTCGGTTCCTGACTCGGGGAGACGGTGCCTGTCCCCTTGGCCGTATCACGCCGGTCACTCGCTGCCCGCTCCGCCCCGCGCCTCGTCCGGCGGCGACCGCAAGGGCTCGTCCGTTCCCCGGGTCGTCCTAGTGTGGATGACCCCGTCCTTATCGAACCACAAGGGATCGATCGCCAGGAACCGCCTCCAGCCGATCTCGGAGCTGTTCTGCTGGTGATAGACCATCCATAGCCCACCGTCCGGTCCGGCCACGACGCAATGGTGTCCCGGGCCGAACACCCCGCGTCCCTGCTGCGCGATCGGGTTCTTCGCGTGCTTCTCGAAAGGCCCGGTGGGGGATTCCGAGGTGGCGTAGCCGATGGCATATTCCGGGCCGTTCGCCCCGCTGCCCGAGTACATCAGGTAATACCTTCCCGTCCGCTTAAGCATCCAGGGACCTTCGGTCACCGCGCCGCGCCGCTTCTCCCACGGCTCGGTGGGCTGGATGAGGATCGTCGGCTCACCGCGTCTGTTGAGCGGGTCGGCCATCGGCTGGACGACGATCCGGAACGGGCCGTCCGCGATGGCGACGTAGTAGAGGTAAAGCAGCCCGTCGTCGTCCTGGAAGAGGTGCGCGTCGATCGCGTTTTCGACCAGGGTACCGCGGTCCTCGAACCGGCCGAGCGGCCCGTCGGCCACGGCCACCCCGATCAGCTTTCCTCCGCCCGGCTTGTCCACCGTGTAGTACAGGTAGAACCTGCCGTCCCCGCGTTGGTGGTAGAACACGTCGGGCGCCCAGACTCCGCCGCGCGCGTCCTCGTAGCACTTGGGCTTCTGCTCCCAGTGGACGAGGTCGTCCGACACGAACACTTCGTACCCCTTGCAGTCCCACGTGGGGTAGAGGTAGTACGTGCCCTCGTGGCGGATCACGCACGGATCGGCCGGCCCGACGTGCGGGATGATCGGGTTGCGATAAGTCTTCGTTTCGCCCATTTCCACGGGCACCGCCTCGGCCACGACCGAGGCCCACGCCAACGAGGCGCCGGCGCACGCGAGCAGCAAGGCGCGACGACGGATCGGCGGCGGCATGGAACGTTCCTTTCTGCGCAGTGGCTTGGGTTTCACGGAGGGACAGGGATCGTGGGCCCATTATAGCCGCCCGCCGCCGTGGACGCCCTCGCTAGCGAAGTCGGGGGTCGGGGGGCGCCTTCCCCGCGCTTTGCACGCGGCGCGGGCAGAGCGTACACTTGCGCAAGCTGGAGGGCGGGACGCGGCCCCGCCCCGGATCCCACCTTGTTTCACCCTGCCTGTTGGAGAACGCAATGAGACGAAATTCTGCCCTGGCCGGCGCGGCGGCGGCCCTTCTGGCCCTTCTCGGGTCGTTTCCCCTTTCGGCCCCGGCGGCCGAGGAAGGCTGGCAGGTCCTGTTCGACGGGAAGAACCTTGATGCCTGGGGCAACGCCGCGGGCGGCGAGCCCAGCCCTGGCTGGGTCATGGAAGACGGCGCCCTCGTGCGCAAGGACAAGGCCGGCTACATCTGGACCAAGGACCGGTTCGGCGACTTCATCCTCGATCTGGAGTTCAAGACGGCGGGCAACAGCGGGGTGTTCATCCGCACCGACAATCCCAGAAGCCCCGTGCAGACCGGCATCGAGGTCCAGGTCCTCACGCCCCAGAAGAAGCCCGGCAAGCACAGTTGCGGCGCGCTGTACGACCTCGTGGCGCCGACCAAGGAGATGAGCAAGGCCGGCGAGTGGAACCACCTCGTGGTCACGGCCAGGGGGAGCCGCGTTTCCGTCGAGCTCAACGGCGAGGAGATCTGCGACGCCGACCTGGACCAATGGACCGAGGGGAACAAGAACCCCGACGGCACGAAGAACAAGTTCAAGACCGCCCTTAGGGACTTCAAGCGCGACGGGCACATCGGGTTCCAGGACCACGGCGCGGCCGTGGCCTTTCGCAACGTGAAGATCAAGCGCCTGGGGAAGTGAAGCAGGCTAGCGCGAGGCTTCCGAAGTCTTGAAGACTTCGGAAGTCTTCTCTTCTTCATAGCTCGACCTGTTCCGAGGGCGCTGCGCCCGGCGGATCGGCCGGGGGCTCGGCCGGCCGCCGTCCCGACAGCGCGGCGACGATCCGGTCCACGTGATCGTGGCAGGTCTCGATGAAGAGCTGGTACTTCTCTGCCTGGGTGCCGCCGGCGGCCGTGCCGGCCACGTAGAGGCCGGGCACGTTCGTCTCGAGCGTCGCCGGATCGAACTGCGGCACCTGGCGCGGCGGCCGGAGTAGCACGCCCGCCTCGGCGAACAAGCGCATGTCGGCCACGAATCCCGTGCACAGGAGCACGAAGTCGGCCGGGATCCGGATCGGGTTGGGGTCGTCGGGCCCCGCCTGGCACGCGTGCGCGAGGACCACCTCCGACGGCGTGATCTCCACAGGCACGCGTTGCGGGAGGTACCGGATCTTGCCCTCGTTGATGAACATCATCACTTCGGCCAGGAGGAACTTCTTGGCCGTCCCGCGCCCCAGCTCCTCGCGGCGGTAGGCGATGGTCACGTCGGCCCCGGCGCGGAAGCACCGCAGGGCCGCCTCCAAAGCGGAGTTCATCCCGCCGACCACGAGCACGCGCGTGCGGAAGTACTTGTGCGGGTCGTCCATGTTGTGCGAGACGTGCGCCAGGTCTTCGCCGGGAACGCCCAGCCGGTTGGGACCGGCCATGCCTCCGGTGGCGAGCACGACCCGGTTGGCGCGATAGCTCCTCTCACCCGCGGTCGGACGCGTGCAAAGCCGCAGCGCGCCGCCGCTCCGCTCGATGCCGACCACCGGCTCGTAGGTCCGGACCTTCAGGTCGAGCTGCTCGACGACGGCACGGAGATACGCCAGGTAATCCTCTTTGCACAGCTTGAGCTGATCGGGAGTGTGGAAGGGAATGCCGGCGATGATGATCCGCTCGGGCGAGCTGAAGAACCGGGTGGCCGGCGGCCAGCGGAAAATGGTCGAGGCGATCTGCGCAGCCTCGAAGTGCAGGTAGTCGAATCCCTCGCGCTTCAGGGCGGCGGCCAACTCCAGGCCGATCGGGCCGGCCCCGATCAGGGCGACGTCGGTCGATTCGACGGAAGGGCGGATACTCGTGGGCGGCATTCGGTGGGCTTGAGCTTGAAGTGTCGATTCCGTTGCGGCAGTATGCCATTCTACGCGCGGGATGCCCTCGGGTCTCAGCCCCGCCCGAACAGGCCCCGCCTCGCCGCGCGGCCTCGATCTGGCCGACCAACTCGGACCGACGCGCGGGATCGCGCTCGGCCGCGAGGGCATGGAACGGCCCTCTTGGACGTGGCCCGCTCGACCGATTACGATGGTAGGATTCGCGGCACTCCATCGTACCCCACCTTCACCTTCTGGTTTGCGGGATCGCAGCGCCTTGGCCGCCAGCGAAGTCGTCATCACCGGCGTGGGAATCGTCAGCCCCCTCGGCCTAGGGAAAGAGGAGTTCTGGGCGTCGCTCGGCGCGGGTCGCAGCGGGGTGCGCCGCATCTCGCTTTTCGACCCGGCCTCCCTGCCCGTCCAGATCGCCGGCGAGGTCAGCGACTTCAATCCCAAGCCCTATCTGTACAACCGCAAGGTGTTGAAGCTGATGAACCGCGACATCCAGCTCGGCGTGGCGGCCGCGAAGCTGGCCTGCGACGACGCCGGTCTGGGGTCGGGCCAGATGAAGTCGGACCGGTTCGGCGTGGTGCTCGGCGGCGACCGCATCTGCAATCCCATTCCGGACAGCGAGGCCGCCTACCGCAACTGCATGGTGGAGGGCCGGTTCGACTTCGGCCGCTGGGGCAGTGCGGGCCTGGCCGCCAGTTTCCCGCTGAGCTTTCTCCGCGTGCTGCCCAACATGATCGCCTGCCACGTTTCGATCGCCCACGACGCCCGCGGCCCGAACAACACAATCCATCAAGGCGAGGTCTCGTCGCTCTCGGCCGTCCAGGAAGCCGCCCGCGTGATCCAGCGCGGCATGGCCGACGTGATGCTCGCCGGCGGGGCCAGCTCCCAGATGGACCCGTACGACTGGGTGCGCCTGTGCGCGATGGGCGGGCTGTCGCAGCGCAACGACCAACCCGCGGCGGCCTGCCGGCCCTTCGACGCGCTGCGCGATGGCGAGGTCCGCGGCGAAGGAGCCGCCGTGTTCGTCCTGGAGCGCCGCCAGCACGCCCAGGCCCGCGGGGCGACGACATTTGGCGCCCTGCTCGGCTGGGCCTGTGCCGCGCAAGGCTACCACCCCCAGAAGCCCTCGGGCGGCGACGCGATCCGCAGGGCGATGGCCGCGGCCCTCCAGCACGCCCGACTGCCTGCCGATCAGATCGGACACGTCAACGCCCGTGGGTGCTCCACGCCGGAGGCCGACCGCATCGAAGCCCAGGCGATTCACGAGGCCCTGCCCGGGGTTGCCGTCACTGCGCCGCGGAGTTTCTTCGGCAACCTGGCGGCCGCCTCCGGGGCCATGGAAATGGCGGCCACGGTGCTCGGCCATGATCACGCCCAGGTTCCGCCTACGCTCAACTGCGACCGGCCCGACCCGGGATGCCCCATCGAGATCGTGCGCGGGGCGTCGTGCGCGGCGGCCGCCCCTGCGTCCATGACGCTGAGCTGGAGCGAGTCCGGGCATGCTGCGGTCGTGGTCGTGGGGCGCGAGTAGCGTTCTTGCGCAGGCGTGGGCGGGGCCGCTCGGGCACGGCGCGTGGACGGCGGATCCGGATGCGCCGCGCCGCCGACACCGCATCTCCACGACGCGCCACATCTGGCTGCGGAGCCGCCGCGGCGGCAAGCGGGTTCAAGCTCCCATTCAGCCCCCAGTGAGACAGGGGCTGACGCTTAGCTCGAATGGAACGCTTTGGCGCCCACGTCCCAACCGTAGGCCGCCAGTTCCATCCCCAGACAGAAGCAGGCGATGAGTATTGCCACGAGGCTTGCGCCTAGAAGCACCGTATAGGGGCTGGCGCTGGTGATCCGCTCAAGCAGGCCCGGCTTCTCCTCCTTGTCCTCGTCCTCCTGCGACTCGTCGGCCGCCTCAGCGGCTAGCGCCGCATCGTCCTCGGGCACCGACGCCGTGGCGTCGTCGTCGCCCGGCAGGTTGTCGAACAGGCCGCCTTGGCCGAAGTCGAGCGTTTCGTTTTCGTCGTTGGACACCGCAGTCACCTCCCTCAGACCGGAGAACGTCCGGCGGCCGCTGCGCGGAGCCGCGCATTCCGCCTCCCCGTGCAACACGGGGCCAGCACGAGCTTTACGTTACAGTATAGTCACGCGCCGATCGAATCGCCAGGAGAAAAAGCCCCCCCGCGACCGCGGCCACGCGCGATGCCTGCGCCTGCCCCGCAGCCCCTCACCTCGTGGGCTGCAGGCCGCAAATCCGGCGCGCCCGGAACCCTCCGCATAGGGGGATCGCGAATCGCTTCAAAGGCCGGCTATCTCAGAGATGGAAGTGCTTCACGCCCACGTCGATCTTCGGCGGCGGGACGGGCACGGGGAACGTGCCGTCGTTGGAGAACGTGCGGTTCTGACCGTAGCGGCGGGCCTGTTCCAGGCCGGCCTCGGCCCGGGCGAGCAAGGTCTCGGGCGTGTCCCTGGTCGATGCCTCGGTCACGCCGCAACTCACGGTCAGGCGGATCTCCGCTTTGCGGTGATGGAAGCGGGCCTGCTCGAGCGTCTGGCGCAGCCTCTCGGCCGACATGGCCGCGGCCGCCATCTCCACGTTGTAAAGGATGCAGGCGAAACGCTTGCCGCTCAGTCGAACCGACATCCCGGTCGTGCGGGTCTCGGCAGCGAGCACCTTGGCGATGGCGCTGAGCACTTCGTTGCCGACCCGGTGTCCGAACTCCTCGTTGATCCGCGCGAAGTCGTCCACGTCGAGCACCACGACGCTCAGACACCGCGTCTGTTCGGCATTCTCCTCCCACCACTGGGTCAGGCCCGACTCGAGCCCCGCCTGGTTGCTCAGCCCAGTCATCGGGTCGCGATGGCGACTGGGATCGGACCCGTCGGGGGCCGCGGGCCGGGCTCGAACCATGCCCAGCGCTGCCGCGTCGAGAGCTTCGCGCACTTTGCGATTCGCCTGGAGCAATCGATCGGTGTGCTCGACGATCTCCTGGCAGCCGCCGCCCAGATCCTCGGCGTCGAAGGCGTCGAACGACTCGTGGGCCGTTTCAATGCACGCGTCCTGGTCTAGGGCCGCGGCGTGCAGATTCTCGCGGTACTCGGCCAGCTCGGAGCGGTCTGCCGAAAGCTCCTCGAAACGGTCGCGAGCCGGGCGCGAGCCGCTGACGTACTCCTCGCCCGCCGTGCGCAGGCCGCTCAAGCAACCCTCGATGGCCGAGAGCTCCGGGTCGGCCTGGCACTCGGAGAGGTTGTCGCGCACGCGCGAGAGCTGCTCATAGTAGCTCCACACCTGCTCCTGCCACTCGGCCAGCGCGGCCTCCAGGTCGAGCGAGGTCTCGGCCTTTTCGTCCGGCTGCGCCGTGTCCGACGACGCAAGCGGGGTTTCGGCGACCGAGCCCTCGGGGAGAAGCTCTTCCTCCGGAGCGTCCGCCTCCGCGGCAGAGCCCTCCCCGTCGTCGCTCTTCCGCGGTGCCTCGGCACGCTCGGTCCCCTCCGTCGAGTCGCAGGTCTCGTCGCAGGTCTCGGCATCCGACGGCTCGCCGCCTTGCTCGTCTGGGGGTACGCCCAGGGCGTCGAACAGCGCCTCGGCGACTTCGTCGGGCGGGTCACGCTCTTTCAGCGCGTCGCGCGTCGCCTCACTGGCCGCGGCCAGGGTCGCGCCGGGCAGCGGCTCCTCCTCCGGCTTGTCGGAGAGAGGGCGAGGCTCCAGTGCCGGCAGGTCCGGGATCTCCCCGGAGCGCCGGGGCCCCTCGTCGGCAAGGTCGGGCACCTCGCCGGCCTCACGCTCGGTCTCCTCCGGCGACTCGTCGGTGCCCGGGCTCGCGCGCGCGGAGTCCGGCTCGACCTCGGACATGGGCACCTGCACCCCGACGTCGACCTCCGCATCGTCCGCGGTCGAATCGTCCTCTTCCGCCGGCGGCTGTTGCGGGAGTTCGTCGGGCAGTTGCGTTTCGGAGCCCCCGCCTTCGGCCGTCTCCGCGGGCTCGCCGGCGTCCACCGGCTCGGCCTCTTCCGGCTCCTGGGGTTCTTCAGCGGTCTCCATCTGCTCCGCGCCCTCGGCCTCCGGCGTGGCCGGCGCGTCGAACGGCTCGGGCTCGTCGGGCATTTCGCTCGCGACCGGCGACGGCTGGGGATCCGGCGCGCGAGGCCCTTCCGGCTGCGGCTTGGATGACGGGGGCGGCATGTCCACGGGCGACGCCACATGCCGCCGCGCCGTGCGAGATTCGCGGAGCAGCGCGCTATGGCGGCGCGAAAGCTCCAGGGCCACGGCAAAGCCCAGGGCCAGGTTCAGCGTCGCCATACAGAAGATGTAGAACAGCACGTGGTCGTCCCCGCACGAGGCGCGCCCGGAGAAATGTAGCTTACTGTGCCCCCCGACCCCTCCGCGGATAATGGCGGGAGACGTACTGTCGGGAGAATCGCTACAGACCGAGCGGAGGCCACCACGGGTCTTTCCAACGAATCCGATGCCCGGACCTGGCAGGACGGGAGATTCGCCGCCCTAGCGTCGGCGTCGCGCCAGGATGGCCAGGCCGAGAAGACCGACGACGCTCAGTACCAGCGTCGAGGGCTCCGGCACGAAGGCCTGGATCAGGTGGAAGCCGTCGGGGTTGAAGCTGGCATGCGTGCCCTTGGCCGCGGCCAACTCGACCATCGCCGTGTGCAGCCCCTGGAAGTAGATCAACTCCAGATCGTGCAGACCCGCGGCCAACTCGATCGATGCCAGCGAGTCGGACGGAGCGCGGCTGCCCTCGTAGTCCATCAGGGACACGCCGTCGATCAACAGGTCGAAACCGTCGTTGCTGCGGACCAGGAAGGTCCAGAACCCCGCGTCCGTCTCGGGCACCTCGAGCGTGGCCGTGATCTGCATGGCGTATTGCTCGCCTCCTCCACCCGGCACCGGCAGGTCGTTGTCATAGTACGAGGGGTCCGGGCTGCCATCGTTGTAGTCGATGAACTCGACCGGGGTGACCGTGATCTGTTTGGCGATGTCCGGGTGCGGAGCGGAAAGCTCCAGCAACTCCTTCGCGCTCTGGAGGCTGTCGTCGAGCGTGGGGTGCGGCGGCACGTTGGCATACACGGTCCGCACAGTGAAGCCGTCGGCCGTGGTGTACAGCGGCCCGGGAGGAGGCGGCAGCGGGGCGTCGGGCATCACGGCGGCGAGCAACCCCGGGTCCACCGTGCCGCTATCGATACGGATACCTTCGATCGCGGTGGAACGCGACAACGGCTGGCCCAAGTCATCGAGCAACTCGGTAACCTCAAACGCCAGCCCGCCGATCGGCTGATTCTTGTTCGCCCCGCCCACGGCGCTGTAACCCGTGGCTCCCCAGCCCGCCTTCAGGAACTCGACCGGCGTCCCGTAGATCCCGCCCGGCAGAATGGCCTGGATCAACAGGTCGTCGTTCGAGCCGGCCTCAAAGATGAAGAAGTCGACGTCCGGCCCGTTCGTATCGGTCCAGGTCGTCTGGCCGCCCAGTCCACGGACTTCCCACACGTCGCCCGGGGTGTTGCGCGGCACGTAGCTATTCAGGTCGAAGTTGTCCGCGAAGGTGATTGGATATAGGGGGTCGAGGGTCCCACCGGTCGACGTGCCGGTACGCAGGTCGCCTCGCGCCACCGTGTAGGAGCCCACCGTCACGCTTTCGAGTTGAAACGGGGGACTACCGGGCGGGTTCGCAATAACCACGCCAGTGACCGGGTCGGCCAGCACAGGCGGAGACAACAGGAACACGGCAACGACGGCAGAGAAGGCAAGACCGCCGTCGGGCAGGTCAGTTCGGCCGATCATCAGTAAGCCCTCCCCAAGGCTCCATGGTGGCTAGTCGGGACCACCCGTTCGTGCGATGCCGTCGATTGTAGCTGGCGGGGGATGCGTGTCAAGCAACTTGGAGGGGAGGGGACTTGTTCGGGCTTGCACCAGAAACCGGCACGCGACCGTGAGGGAGCGGCCAGGGGCGCGGCTGGACGCTGCGTCCAAAGGTTCTCCGCACCAAGGGCTTACGGCTCCTCGTCATTGGCGGTCGCTCCTTGACTCCTGGCTCCTACCTGCTGCCCCCGACCTACCGCTTGCTCCGCTCCACCGCCTCTTCCCAGTGCTCGTAGAGCATGGCGAGGCCCCGCTGCTCGTCGGAGATCTCGTCGCGGACCTCGCGCATCCGGGCGCCGTTGCGGTAAACTTCTGGCTCGGCCAGTTGCGCGTGTAGCTCCTCCAGACGGGTCTCGCGCTCGAGGATCTCGGCCTCCAGGTCCGTCACCTTGCGGTAGGGGAATCTCCATCTGCCGCTGCCGGCGGGCCGGTGGCTTGCGGCGCGCGGCTCAGGCCTGCCGGCAGGCCGCTTGCTTGCGCTGCGCGGCTCGGTCCTGGCCGCGGTTCGCTTGCTGGCATCGGGCGCCTTGG
>CAYSUS010000061.1:0-33357 GCA_964434165.1 uncultured Pirellulales bacterium | reverse complement strand
GCCGTCCGGAGGCGGAGACGACGTGCCGGCCACGCGCCCGTACATGCGCTGGTAGGTCTCGTAGTTGCCTTCCACCACGCGCACGCGCTGGCTGTCGAGCACGGCGAGGTGGTCGGCCACCTGGTTGACGAAGTAGCGGTCGTGCGAGACGAACAGCACGGTGCCGCCGAACGCGCGGAGGGCCTTTTCCAGCGCGTCGCGGGCCCAGATGTCCAGGTGGTTGGTCGGCTCGTCGAGCACGAGCAGGTTGGCCTCCAGGGCGGCTAGCCGGGCCAGGGCCGCGCGGTTGCGCTCGCCCCCACTGAGACTGCCGACCTTCTGCACCGCCGTCTCGCCGCCGAGTCCGAACCGGGCCAGCAGCCCGCGGCGCTCGGGCAGGAGCATCTCCTTGTGCGGCGGGCGCACGGCCTCGGCCACCTCGGTCTGGTCGTCCATGCCGGTGAGGTGCTGGTCGAAGTAGCCGACGCGCAGCCCCTGGCCGAGCGACGTCCGGCCGGCGTCAAAGTCCAGCTCGCCCAGCAGGCACTTCAGGAGCGTGGTCTTGCCGGACCCGTTGGGGCCCAGGATGGCCCACCGCTCGCCGCGGAGGACGTCGAATGTGGCCTGGCGGAACAGCGGCTTGTCGAAGGCCTTGGAGAGTCCCTCGGCGCGGATCACGACGTCGCCGCTCCGCGCGGCGCGGCCGAAGGCCATGGGCGGGGCCGTGATCTCGCGCGGCGGCGGCACGCGCTCGATCCGCTCGAGCTTCTTGCGGCGATCCTCGGCCTGGGCGGCCTTCATGCCGTAGTGGTTGCGGCGGATGAAGTCCTCGGCCTTGGCGATCTCGGTCTGCTGCTTCTCGTAGGTCCGCTGCTGCACCAGGAGACGCTCGGCCTTCTGGCGCCAGTAGGCCGAGAAGTTGCCCGCGTAGGAGTCGACCGTGCCGCGGAACAGCTCCAAGGTGCGGGTGGTCACGCGGTCGAGGAAGTAGCGGTCGTGGCTAACGACGATCATCGCGCCGCGGCTGGCGGCCAGGAACCCTTCGAGCCACTCGGTCGATTCCATGTCCAGGTGGTTCGAGGGCTCGTCGAGGAGCATCAGGTCGGGGTCGGCCAGGAGCAGCCGGGCGAGCATGAGCCGGTTCTGCTCGCCGCCGCTGAGCGTGGCCGCGGGCTGCGACCAGGTGCCCTTGGGGAAGCCCAGCCCTTGCAGGACCCGCTCGACCTTGGGCTCCAGGTTGTAGGCGTCGTGCAGCTCCAGGAGGTGCTGCACGCGGTCGTAGCGCGCGGCCAGGCGGCGGCGCTCGTCTTCGCCCTTGGCCTCGGCCATGCGGTGGGCGGTGTCGATCGCCTCGCGCCCCAGCGCGATCCACTTGTCCAGCGCCGACTGCGCTTCGTCGAACACCGTGCGGCCGGGATCGAAGCGGGCCTGCTGCTCCAGGTAGCCGACCTCCACGTCGGGATGCAGGGCGAACGACCCGCCGTCGGCCTCCTCGTGGCCGGCGAGAATGCGCATCAGCGTGGTCTTGCCGCTGCCGTTGGGACCGACCAGGCCGATCCGCTCGCCGGGGCGGACGTCCATCGTCACCCCGTCGAGGACCGGCTCCGGGCCGTAGTGCTTGCGGAGGTTTTCGACCGAGAGAACGATCATGCGCGGCGGCGGCTACTTCCCTTGCTTTCCGCCGCGCTTGGCGCCGCCCTTGCGTGGCTTGGGGGGATGGCGTGCCGGCTTGCGGCGGTGACGCTTCTTCGCGTGGGCCTTCTTGCGCTTCTTCCCATCGTTGGCCTTGGTTTTCTTGCCTTGGCCATCGCCCTTCTTGGCCGCCTGGGCCGGGTTTTTCGGGGGCATGCGCAGGATGTCTTGGATGCCTAGCCGGATGCTCTCCCGGATCCGCTTCACCTCGGCGGCCGCGTCGCGCTTGGCCTGATCCTCGCTGGCCGACTGGACCCGCTCCAGGGCGCTGCGCAGCGGGGGCTCCAGTTGCTGGCGGAGACCGCGGTAGGCTTCGACCTGCCTTCCCTTCAACACGACGCCGCGGGGAAGCTCGAAGGCCTTGTCCACCGGGTCGTCGCGCACGCGCGCGGCCTCCCCGCGTTCCGCCGCGGCGGCGACGGCTCGGGCCGCTACACCAGCCGTTAGCGAAAGCGCGAGGAGCAACGTCACAGGGCGTAACATGGCATGACCTCCCGAGAGGAACTGGGTCCCACGACCGCGACAGGCGGATGGCGGGGGAAGGGGCGGCGGGTCCGCCAAGAGGTGGCACGTGGGCGAGACCGGGCTCCCGACACCTCGACCTTCGTCTCCAGCCTTTCAAGCTACCAATCGGCGGTCTGAGCTTCAATCCGAAAGCTCATGCCATGCGCAAGCGACGTATTAGCACGGGGCACCCCTCGATCGAGGGACGACGCGCATTGGTCGCCCGTACCTTTGCCGGAGGTTGGGCGCCGATTACGATACCCTTGGTGAAACATGGCGCACGCGGGCCTTCCCGCTCCGCGCCCCGAGTCGATCGACCCCCTGGAGGAGATGTCCATGAGCCAGGCCCAGGCTCCGAAGAAGCCGCTGTTGCCCCCGTCGCGGATCGCCGTGATCGTGTTCGCCGTGGTGGCGATGGTTGTGATCGTCCTGGAGATGCGCACGCGCTCGCAGTGGGACCGTACCTACAAGGCGATCCAGAAGAAGTTCGACGAGGACGATTCCGGCGAGGGAATCGACAAGTCGGTCGCGGAGAACCTGATCCAGGGCAGCCCGACGCGCGAAGCGACCAACGAAAGCGAGCTGTTCGTCTGGAGCGGCATCCTCAACAGCTACAAGATGCGCCTCAGGTACGCCGGCGACAAGGTGATCTCGCTGTCCCAGGAATGACCGTAGCAGGCGCACTCTGGGTGCCGTCCGCCTGCCGTCTGATCCAACGGCAGACGAGTCCGGATCGCGCTGACAACACGTGAGACCTGATGGGGCGGACGGCATTGCGGAGAATGCCTGCTCCCAGAGCGGACGGCACGCGGAGCGCGCCTGCTACTTCCAGCGAACCTCCCGCTCGGCGCCGAACTGAATGCGGATCGGGCCGAGAAGCCCCGAGCGGACCAACGGATCGGTCGATCCATAGCCCTGGAAAGGCCGGAGGGTGCGATTGCCGCGCTGGAGCGCGACGTTGGTCTGCGTGACGCGCTTTTCCTGGGGCAGGGCCGCGTCGCCGATCAGCCGGTTGACCCAGAGGTTGGTCACGTCGATCTCCAGCCTGTTCTCGCCCGCCCTGGCGATTCCCGAAATATCGAGCGACCAGGGCGCGGTCCAGACCACCCCCAGGTCGCGGCCGTTGAGGCGGACTTCGGCCACATGCCGGGCCTCCCCCAGGTCGAGGCGCAGAAGAGCCGCGGCCTGATCCTCCTCGAGCGTGAACGTCTTGCGATAGGTCGCCGTGCCGGAGAAGTGGCGGATCGACTCCTCGGGGTGCTCGTCGAGCGGCGCAAGCCTTTTCAGCACGATCGGCTGCGGCGACGGATAGGCGGCCTCGAAGCGCACCTGCCACGGCCCGGCCAGCTCGATCGGCTCGGGCAGGTCGCCCGCGGAGAACGACAGCTCCTCCCCGTCAGAGCGCCGCAAAGAGCACGTTCCCTCTTTCCACACCCGCACGCGTACGCCCTTTGGCGTCCGCTCGACGATCTCCAGCGCTCCCTCGGGGGCCTCAAATGCCGTCACATGCTCGGCTTCGGGCGCACGTCGGAAGACCACGAACACCGAGCCGCATTCCGGCAGGCTCAAAGGCACCAGCGTGCGCCCGTCCTCGGTGCGGCGCCACACTACGGCGTCGCGCACCTGCCCGGTATAGGGGTCCCACAGCTCGGGCTTCTTGCCGCCCACGCGGAACACGCACTCGGCGAGGCCGCTTCCGGCCAGGAAGTAGAGGTCGATCTCGCCCTCGGTGCGGTGCGTGGAGTCCCAAGGGCCGGCGTAGTCGGGGGCGATCTTCACTTGATCGAGCGCGTCGCCCAGCGCCGTTCCGCAGATGACCTTTCCCCGGCCGCGGGGCCGGATGGCCTTGGCGCCATCGCCCCACAGGTCGCCGGCCAGGCGGCGCACCTCGCGGTCGCAGTCGGGGTAGTCCTTCAGGCCCGGGGTGCGCGTCGGGCGCCGCGTGCCCAGCACGACGGTCGCGCCTCGCTCGGCCAGGGCGGCGATCTTCACGAGGACCGAAAGCGGGATGGTCTCCTCCTCCAAGTCCAAGACGAGCAAGCGGTAGCGCATGCCGTCGGGCAGGACCAGATGGCCATCTTCTACGGAGAGGCGGTCCAAGAGCGCCTCGGTGCTGAGCAGGTCGTAGGTGTATCCTTTGGGCAGCTCAAGCGAGGCCCGCTTGCTCCACGTCTCGCCCCTCGACCAGTTGACCTGGTTGCGGTCGCCCGTGTAGCAGCAGACGTCGGCGACGAACCGGCCGCGGCGGAGCATGGCCTGGCACCGCGCGAGGTAGGTAAGGAAAGGCCCCGACTGGTCCCACCAGGTGACGTTGGAGTTGAGGTGCGTGCCCGCGAAATACACGATGCCCGGCCGGCCGAACTCCTTGGGCGAGGCACTGAACGTGTGCCAGATGAACCAGTTCACCCCGTCGCAATAGGCCGCGTCGGCCAGCGGCTTGAGCGAGGCCGGCCAGGCCGACCAGTGGGGCTGCATGTGGGTGAAGGCCTCGATCGAGGCGACCGGGCGGCCGTACACGTGGGCGGCCATGGCCGTGCGCCGGGCGTTGCTCCGGCCCGTGGGCCACCAGAACTCACCCTGCGGCATGTCGTTGCGGCCCCAGAAGGCGATCGGCTCGGAGTGCTCGAACATGGGCGCGGGGCGCCACGGACCGCCCGACTCGGAGTGCCACAACAGGCCGGCCTCGTGGCACAGGTCGCTGAACCGGCCGTAGCAGTTCGTGAGGAAGCAGTCGCCCAGCGTGCGGCAATAGTCGCGCAGGAACCGCTGGGAGACGTCGCGGTCGCCGACGATGCAGCGGGCCAGGACGGGCAGGAAGGCATGGATGTCGTAGCCGCGGTGCTTGCGGAACTCGGCGTCGAAGCCGGGCGTCCACGTGGGATTCACCCCTTCCCAGCTCACGTTGTAGAAGTGCGTCAGGGTCTTCCCGGCCAGCGGTCCAGCGTCTTTGAGGATGGCCTTGCCCATGCGGCGGAAGTGCTCTTCCACCGCCTCGGTGCTGAGGATATCGACGTCGCCCTGCTCGCCCTCAGTGATCCGCTCGCAGGCGAAACGCATCACGGTCCAGCGGCCCTCGGGCACGTCCCAGGCGAGCCCGCCCCGGGCATCGACCTTGCCGGTCAGATCGACGGCGCGGCCGACCGTGACGGGCTGCTTGGGAATCCTGGTGACGGCCGGCGACCACGGACCGTTCAGGCCGCTCGCGGCGGCCGATTTCTCGCTCGGCGCCTGAGGCGATTCGCCTTCCTCCTCCGCATGCTGCGCCGCCACCACGGCGGCGTCCCAGAAGTACTCCTTCTCGGGCCGCGCGAGGCGCACGCGGATCGTGGCAGGACCGACGACCTCGGCGGTGGCCACGATCAGGCGCTTGGGGGCGTGCTCTTTGGTGTCCCATGGGGCCCGCAGCGCGCCGCCGCAGGTGCTCAGGTTCATGCTCATCTTAAGGCCCAGCCGGTCGGCCTCGGTCATAGCGAAGCGGACCAGCTCGCGCCACTGGGGGCTCATGAAGCCGATCTTGCGCTCCGGGGCCGGCACCAGATGATGCCCGTAAGCCGTCACGTCGAACAACAGGAACCCGCCGATCCCCTTGGCCTTCATCCCCTCCAGGTCCCGGGTGATCGACTCGCGCGTGACGTTGGCGTTGAGCCACCACCAGTAGCACCAGGGCTTGACGGCGTCGGGTGGGTTCAGGAACCGCGCTTCGAGCGAAGCATGCGGCGGGGCGACGTATCGCGCATCGTCCTGCGCGACTGCCGAGTGCCGATGATGGGCTGACGCGAGAGCAATGATGTAAACGCCAAGGGCCCAGCGCGCAGAGTGCATGGCAGTTCTCCTGGTTGTTGGCCTCTGAAATCGCATTGTACCCTCTCTCGCACGCGGGAGAGGGCGGCCGCGCAAGCGGCCGGGTGAGCGCGGCTCCGAGCCGCCCGCCGCGGGGCCAGGGCAGTCTCTGCCCGAGACGCCCTCACCCCCAGCCCCTCTCCCGCACGCGGGAGAGGGGAGGTTGCTGTTCACCTACACACGTTGTCACCCCGTCACCTTGTCACCACCTCACCCTCCACCCCTCAGATCCCCAGCTCGCGCCGCGCGTAAACAAGGCTCGCCGCCACGTTCGCCCGTTCCCGGTCGACCTGCTGCTCCGGCGGCAGGGCACTCACCACCGGCAGCTCCTCGGCCTGGTGCTCCCGAGCCAGGCGGAGCATGCGGACCAGGTCGCGCGCCGGCAGGTTTGGCAGCGTCGCCCAGTACTTCTCTGACAGGCACGGCACCTTGAGCGGGTCCCGGGTGATCAGCTCCAGGCTGAAGCGGACGTCCGGCCTGCCCCCGCGGACCATACCGACGATCTGTTTCAGGTCGATGCATCCCTGGCCAAGCGGCACGTCGGCGAGGAGGAATCCCTCTTCGTAAGGCCGCACGGCCTGGTCCTTCAGGTGGACCGAGAACGTAAGGGGAAGCAGCGTCTTGGCCACGTCGAGCGGGTCCTCGAGCAGGGCCATGTTGTTGCCCAGATCGAGGCACGCCCCCACGTACTCGCTGCCGACTGCCTTGAGGAGCTCCGCCCGCTCCGCGGAACGTTGGTCCTTGTGGTTCTCCACGGCCAGGGCCACGCGGTGCTTTTCTGCGACGGGCGCGGCCAGCTCCAGGGCGCGGCGGCCGCGAGTCTCGTATTCGCGGAGCTCCTTGAGCGACTCAAAGCGCTCGTAGCGCCGCCCGGGGATGATCACGGTGCGCACCGCCCGGGCCCCGGCCAGGGCGGCCGTCTTCATCTGGGCGTCGAACCGCTCGAGGTCCCGCCTTTCGTACGGTGGGCCGGCGATGCCCTCGACGTACATCCCCCATTGCTCGGCCTGCTCGCGGAGCCGCTTCGCATAGGCTTCGTCGCGTGCGCCGAGTGGGACCTGGACGCCGCCCGCGCCGAGTCGGTGACACTCCTCCAGGAAGGTGAGCGGCTCGAACAGGTCGGCCTTGGGGCCCTTGCGCTTCCTCGCCCGCTGCTGATGGCCGAGGCAGTAGATGACCAGTCCCATGCCGGTCTTCATCGCTTCGTCCGCGGCGAGGAGGCGGGAAGTGGCTGCGAAACCGAGCGCCCCACTCGAACCGATCATCGCGGCCATCGCTTCTCTGCGATTCATGCTTCGCTCTCCCGCGTCATGGGGTCCATGAGTCACATCTGCCGGGGCCTGGCCATTCGCCCCTCAAGGCCGATCCGCGCTCCATCCCTCCTCACCACAGACGAACCGTGCCGCGCGCTTGCCTCCTGTGGATACGTCGATCGCATCCCTCTTGCGCTCGATCCGCACGGCCGGGGCAGGGCCGTCGCCGCCATACGGCACGAACACGGTGACCATCGGCCTTGCGGCGTCGGGCCGATACGTTCCGCGCACCGTGTACCACGTGTCGAAGCCCCGGTCGTGATAGACCCAGTCGTTCTTCCACTGGCGCGCCTCGGTGGCCAGCACGATGGCCGGCCCGTCGCAGGTGACCGCCATGCGGCTTTGCCTCCCCTTCATGGCCAGCGCGGGACGCCCCTCGTCGATCTGCGGCTCGAAGGCGCACTGAAGCTGCATGGTCACCTCGGGCTTTTTCACTCCGGCAGCCAGCACGACCTCGTCCAACAGCACCACGGCCCGGTCGCCGGAGAGAACGAAGTGCCGCCGCAGGCGCTCGATCCGAGGCGCCGTAACGCCCTCGCCGCCCTTCCCGGCGGGATAGGCCTTGGTGCAATCGACGACCATCGCCCGGCGATCGCCTTCTTCCCAGCTTGCGACCACGTGGGCGATGCCCTGCTTGCGGTCCGGGCCTTGCTCGCCGATCAGCAGGGTGTTCTCCTCGGTCGGGCTGCTCTGGAAGTAGCCCGGGTCGAGGATGAAGTTCTCGCCGCGAGCGTAAACGGCGAAGCCGCCCAGGTCGGGATTGGCGTGATGCGTGACCGCGCCGTCCTTGCCCTTGATGCCCACCACGAGCTCGGGCATGAAGCGACTTCCGTCGGAGCGCAGCGCGCCCCAGTGGAGCACCTGCAGGTGCGTCACGTTGGGCACGCCGGGGAACTCGGCCGGCGCGACCTTGCGACTGCGGAAGAGGAACGCCGGCACGGCCACGCGGGGCGAGAGGATCTCGCCCGCCCGGGCGCGCCTGGCCGCGCAGTCGGCCATGATGCGGTCGGCCGTCCAGAGTAGGAGCGGCTGCTCTTGCAGGCTGCCCAGTGAGGCGCACACGGCCGGGCCGGTCAGCCAGGGCTGCGAGTCGTTGAACGGGAACATGGTGCCGTCGCCGCCCAGCGCGGTCTCGACGAAGCGGTGCGTGCGCCCGAGCTTCTCGCTGGTCAACATCCCCCGGTCGTCGCCCAGGGCGTTTCTGAGGGCATGGCCGAACATCACCTGGTGCGTCATCGCGTAGTTCCAGTACAGGGTTCCTTCGACACAACCGCCGTCATCGGCAATGCCCCGGTAGCGATTGTGGATCGTGCCCGTGGCCAGGTCGATCAGCTCTTTCCAGTCGGACGTGCTGTACCGGCGCGCCAGGGCGGCGATCCCGTTGCAGCTACTGCCGATGGCGATCGTGTTGCTGGGGTTGTTGGCGTACCACCAGTCGTTGGCCCGCACGCGGGCCTCGTAGTAGCGCACCGCGGCGTCGAGCCACTGGCCGATCCGCGACCGCTCCTGGGGCGAGAGCTCGGGGAACAGGGCGTCGTAGGCCGTGGCCACCGCCTCGATCGTGTGGGAGTAGAACTCGCCCACCACGACCTTGCGGCGGAGCATGCCCGGGAAGCCCGGCCCGTCGGTCGGCATCCAGCCCCGCGTGTCGCCGCGCACGGTCATGTCGAGGTAGCCGCGCAGGCGCTCGCGGCACGGGGCGTCGTCGTTGAGCAGGTAGTTCCACAGGCTGGCGTAGATCGGCTTGGCCAGCCCGCGCGTGGCGGCCAGCTCGTTGGCGGGGAATCGCTGGAGCCGCACCCGGGCGTGGCCCGGCAGCGCGGGTTTCTCGCCGGCCAACAGATAACCCTCCTTGCCGTACGCGTCCTTCCAGTCGCCGCCGGTCTCCTTATCGAGGCGCACGAACTGGACCTCGGCCCGGGCGTCTTCGACATCACGGCTCGTCGGTGCTTTGGCTCCGTCATGCGAGTCCCGGTCAGCGGCCGGATCGAGGAACAGCGCGCTGGCCAGCGCCCCGTGCTGGCTGCCGGAGCGCACGCGAAGGAGGACGTGCCCGCGCACGTTCCAAACCGCGCAGGCCCCCACGCTCTGGATCAGGCGCACGCGGCGCCAGTCGAGCACGCGATGGGTGCCCGCGTCGAGGACCTCGATCTTCAGCTCGGGGCCGTGCCAGCTCTCGGTATGGTGGTCGAAGGCGTAGAGCGCCACCTGATGGGTTTTGCCGCCGGTGAGGTCGAGGTCCAGGTCGAAGTAGAACCGGTCGTGCCATGCCCAGGCGCGGCGACCTTCGCCCCGCGGCTTGACAGGCGCCGAGGGCAGCGCGGCGGCCTCCTCGCCCAGGTCGCGGACCTCGACCTCGGGCTTCTGGGGCAGGCGGAGGATCACCGCGCGGTAGTCGGCGAACATCGGCTCGCGGAACTTCTTCCTGAGGTCTTCCAGGCCCGGCTTCCCGGCGTACCATAGGTAGGGATGCGGCGCATAGCCGAAAGCCGGATCGCCTTGAAACCGCCGGTCCCCGCTTCGAGCCGCGACCTCGGCCGGCCCGGCCTCGCCCGGCGGCACGGTCACCCGCGCCCGGCCGCAGTCGAGGATCTCAACCGTCGTGGCAGGCCTTTCGCCGAAGAAGAACTGCGTCTGTCTGTCGAACCCGCCGCCAAACACGGTCACCACGTCGCCGCCCCGCGGAAGCGCCTCCCGGGGCTCGACGCGGTCGAGCCACGAGCCGCAGAACAGCCCCGGGCCATAGCCGGTCTTGAGCCCGGCTGCGGTGACGACCTCCAACCGGTGCCGCACGCCGTCGGGCAGTTCGGGGAGGACGGCGCGCAGGCGCCTCTCATCAAGCCGTGTCGTCTGGGCCGGCTCGCCCGCGACCAGCACGCGGCTGCCGGAGTCGAAGTGCCGTCCGGAAACGACGATGGCCGCGCCGGCCTTCAGCGGCACTTCGTCGGCCTGGATCGACTCGATCTCCGGCATCGGCGGCCCATCGAGCGCCCGGCCCTGGATCGAGTGGAACCGGCCGCGGATCTCGTGCCCGGGGAACTCCTGGCCCTGGGCGAGCTTCTCGAAATCGCTCGGGGCGAGCACGGTGCGCACGGCCACGCAGCGGAGCTCCGTGTCGGCCAGCTCGTCGGGCAGCTCGAAATCGCCCTCCCACCAAGGCAGGTCGCTCAGGCCGTCGAGCAGGTACGCCTCGAAATGGATCTTGGCTTTGGCCCGCCGGACGATGCGGAAGCGGACGCGCGTTCCCTCCAAGCGCCTGCCCGGCCAGCGGGCGCTGTAGTGGTGGCCCCCTCCGCCCTGGAAGTTGAGCACGTAGCGCGGGGCCGTGCCACGGTCGCGATAGCGGTGGTTCGCCGCGTCCGGATGATACAGCCCGCCGCGCCGGATGCAGGCGGCCATGCCCTCCTGGTAAGCGGCGAACGCGATCGCGACGTCATCTTCCTTCATCTCGTCGGGCGGGGCCGAGCACACGGCGATCGCTGCGCCGGGAAGGCCCCAGCCGCGGGCCTCGCCGGCGAGCAGCTCGAGGTCGGCCGTGAGCTCGAACGCCGCGCTGCCGATGGGCCACTCGGCAAAGGCCGTCGCATCCGAGATCGGTTGGAAGTGGAACCCGGGCGAGCTGCCGTCCTGGTACATGAGCCCGGGCTTGGCGCCTCTTGCCTGGATGGTCCACAGGCTCGGCTTGGCCTCGAGGAAATGCTCCGCGAAGACGGGACCTTCCCCGGCGCGGGCCTGCGACAAACTGAGGATCGCGTGGCAGCCGACCAGCAGCAACATCAGGCGAGACGTCATGATGCGTTTTTCCGTGAGGTGGGACTCAAGATTCGGAATACGTAAAGCGGCAGCGTCTGTTCAGCCGAACCAAGCGAACCACGAATGGCACGGATGAGTTGAGAAGGGGAGAGCGATCATGCCGGCATCGCTTGATCCGTGTGATCTGTGGTCGAACTTGTCAAACGGCTGAGGTGTTGCACCATCCTCAGTTCCGCGGCGGTGCCTGGGATTCCTCCCCGGCCGGGACTTCGACCCAGAACCACCCGCGCAGCGCGTCCACTTCGAAGCCGGTGGCCTGGTCCTCGGGGTATTGCTCGGCGAGGGCCTCCTTCACCTCCTGCGGGATGCTCTCAGGCGGCCCGTGGCAAGTCACGCACTCCGCGCCGAGGCGGATGGGGATCAGCGCCGCGAGTCTGCCCTCGGAGGCCAGATACACGTTGTGATCGGTCCGCTCCTCGACGAACGGCCAGGCCCAGTCGGGCGGCTCGTTTTTCGAGTTGCGAAGCCGGAACGAGGTGCGCCCGATGGCCACGTCCTGCTTCTCGGCCACGTCCCGGGCAATCTCGGGGGCCTCGGACTTGCAGACCGAGATGGCCTTTTCGGGCCCCTCGGCGCCGATCACCTCGACCAGCCTGCCCTTGAGCCGTTTGAACAGGGCGTCGCGCGCGCTCAAGGCCCGGTCGCGCTGGGCCCGCTGGGCCGCGGTCATCCGGGGCTGCTCGAGAGCCTGCCAGCCGCCCGCGGCAGGCGACTCCGAATCCTCCTGGTTCCCCCCGCAGCCGGGCATGAGCAGGATCGCGCCGGCGAGGATCGCCAGAAGCCGTTTGCCGGTTCTCATGGTCGGAACCTTGCTGTTGTCGACGTGGAAGCGGCGGGCTGCGAATACGCGGGCCACCAAATCGGCGGGCAAGCCCGCCCGCTAAACGAGATGCACGTATGGGGGTGCGCCGGCGGCCGAACCACACTCTAACACAGCCGCAACCGAACGCAACATCCTGGCGGTGTTCCACCCCTATTCGGGCCGGGGGGTTGTCATGCGCTCGCCGCCTCGCCCATAATCGCGCCCGTTGGAGCCCTGATGTGTCGCGGCCGCGCGGGCTGCGCAGTCGTGGAACGGAATTCGCCCTGCCGCGCGGTCATCCGTTCATGTACCACACCTTGATAGCGAGAGGACCGAGTGATGCAACGACGACAGTTTCTGGCGACGGCGGGCATTGGAGCGGGAGCGATTCTGGCCGGGCAGACCGGCTCGGCGACGGCCGCCGAGAAGGCCGCGGAGAAGCGGATGCAGGTTTGGAAGTGCGAGGAGTGCGGCACCGTGATCGAGATCCTCGAACCCGGCATGCCCTCGCTCCAGCACTGCGGCAAGCCGATGAAGCTGCTGGAAGAGAAGACCGAGGGCGAAGGGGCCGTCAAGCACGTGCCGGTCGTCGAGAAGATCGAAGGCGGGTACAAGGTGAAGGTCGGCGAGACCGCGCACCCCATGCTCAAGGCCCACTACATCTCGTTCATCGAGCTGATCGCCGACGGCCAGGTGATGCGCCAGTTCCTCCAGGTCGGCGCCGCGCCCGAGGCCACGTTCATGACCGACGCCAAGAAGGTCACCGCCCGGGCCGAGTGCAACCTGCACGGGCTGTGGAAGGCCTGACCCGACGGCCCTTCGCGCGAATCCCTGTTGATCCGAACCGATGAGCCCCTGCCGGCGTCCCGCGCCGCAGGGGTTTCTTGTTGCCTCGGCCAGGGTGGACACGGCCGGGCGGGGCGTGCTAGGGTGGTGGGTGCCGCGCGTCGGGTCCCACCCCACGCCGTCAACCATCGTGCCGACCCCGCCGCGCCGCAGTCCACGGTGTTTGGCGGCGTCAGGTGCCATCGGCTGCCTGTCGGCCAGTGCGGGCACGCGGCGACCGCGGGACCTTTCACCCGAGTCGCACCAGCAATCACGGAGCTCCGCGATGAACTCTCGCCTGTTGTGTTCTATTTTTCTTGGTCTTGTGGCGTGTTGGTGTATGGGCGTCCTCGCCCCCACCCGAGGAGCCGCCGCCCAGCGCCCCAACGTCCTGTTCATCCTCACTGACGACCAGCGCTGGGACTGCGTGAGCCTGAACCCCGAGTCGACCATCGCCACGCCGCAAATCGATCGGCTGGGGCACGAGGGCGTTTACTTCCCCAACCACTTCTGCACCACGTCGCTCTGCTCGCCGAGCCGGGCGTCGATTCTTTCGGGGCTGTACGCCCACGCCCACGGCGTGTCGAACAACTTCACCGAGTACCCCGAGGACATGCCCACTTGGCCCAAGGCCCTGCAGAAGGCCGGCTACGAGACGGCCTACGTGGGCAAGTACCACATGGGCGAAGAGAACGACGACGTGCGCGGCGGGTTCGACTACTTCGTCACGCACAAGGGCCAGGGAAAGTACTTCGACACCACGTTCCGCTTTAACGGCGGCGAACGACGCGTGGTGAAGGGGTATTACACTACTGTCGTCACCGACATGGCCGTCGATTGGCTCAAGAAGCGCAAGGAGGGGAAGCCCTGGGCCCTGATGCTCGGGCACAAGGCCCCGCACAGCTTCTACTTCCCCGAGCCCAAGTACGAGCATGCCTTCGACCACGTGAACATTCCCTACCCGCGAAGCGCGTTCCAGCTCGACGACAACGACCCGTGGTACAAGGAGCGGCTCGACACCTGGCACGGCATCTACGGCCCGCTGTTCGACTGGCGCAAAAAGTGGCCCGACCGCTCGCGCGAGGCCGTCAAGGACTTCGCCGCCATGACCCGGGCGTACTGGGGCACGATCCTCTCGGTGGACGACAGCGTGGGCCGGCTCTACGAGTTCCTCGACGGGGCCGGGCTGCTCGACGACACGCTGATCGTCTTCACCTCGGACAACGGCCTGTTGGGCGGCGAGCACGGGATGATCGACAAACGGACCGCGCACGAGCCGAGCATCCGCGTCCCGCTGGTGGTGCGCTATCCGGGCCTCACGCCGCCGGACGAGCCCCGCGTGGTCGAGCAGATGACGCTCACCGTGGACTTCGCCCCCAGCATCCTCGACATCTGCGGCGCCGAGCCGCTGGAGAAGACCCACGGGCGCTCGTGGAAGAAGCTGGCGATGGGCAAGCCCGACCCGGGCTGGCGCAAGAGCTTCCTCTACCATTACAACTACGAGAAGCAGTTCCCCTACACGCCCAACGTCCGCGCGGTGCGCACCGACGAGTGGAAGTACGTGCGCTATCCGCACGGCGACGGCGGCCCGGACCGCCACAAGGCGGACCTGTTCCACCTGCCCAGCGATCCGGACGAGGCCCGCAACCTGATCGACGACCCGCGTCATGCCGACAAGGTGGCCGAGCTGCGGGCCGAGCTGGATCGTCTGCTCAAGGCCACGGGGGCCGACCCGGACGAGATGCCCATCGACGAGGGCGTGAAGAAGGAGCTGCCCGATCCGAAGATCCGGTAGGTGGCGCCGTCAGGCTTTCGCCCAAAGACTTCCGAAGTCTTGGAGACTCCGGAAGTCTAGGCGGGGTGAAACCTCGACGGCGCGCTGGACTGGGGCTTAGGGCGCGATGCGTTAGAAGTCCGATCGGATCCGTTTCGGTCATGCGGGCTTCGTATCTCGGATTCGTTTCGGGTTTCGACATTCGGATTTCGTGCTTCCCGCTCCATGCCCCACCTCGGTGAACTGGCTGCTATCGCCACGGCGTTCCTCTGGACGCTCTCCTCCCTGGCCTGGACCTCGGCCGGCAAGCACGCCGGCGCGCTGGCGGTGAGCTTCATCCGACTGGTGATCACCTGCGGGTTCCTCGCCGTCTACGGCTACGCGGCTCGCGGGCTGCCTTTCCCGAGCGACGCCTCGCGCGAGACCTGGCTGATCCTTGGTCTGTCCGGCTACGTGGGGTTCTTCGTCACCGACCTGTTCCTGTTCAAGGCGTTCCTGCTCATCGGGCCGCGCCTGTCGCTTCTGATCCTCTCGCTCAGCCCGCCGCTGGCCACGCTCCTATCGCGGGTTCTCCTCGACGACCGGCTGGCGGGCCAGGATTGGCTGGCCATGGCGATCACCCTGGCCGGCGTGGCGTGGGTCGTGCTCGAGCAGCCCGACACGTCGCGGCGGCTGCACTACATCCGCCCGCAGCAATACGGGCTGGGCATCTTCCTGGCCGTGCTGGCGGCGATCGGCCACGCGTTGGCCCTGGTGCTTTCCAAGCAGGGGATCGGCGAGTACGACGCCTTCGCGGCCACGTTCATCCGCGTGCTAGGCGGGCTGATCGGCTACGTGACGCTGGTCACGCTCTTGCGGCGGTGGCCGGCCATGGGCCGAGCCGCGCGCCAGCCCCGCACCATGGCCGTGATGACGCTGGGGGCCTTCGTCGGCCCGTTCCTCGGCGTGGGCATGTACATGATCGCCGTGCGCCACGCCCACGCCGGGGTGGTGGCCACGATCCTGGCGACCATGCCAGTCCTCATCCTGCCCATGGTGATCTTCGTCTATCGCGAGCGCGTCAGCCCGCGCGCCGCCCTGGGCGCGGCGGTTTCGGCACTCGGGGTGGCCATGCTGGTGCTATGACCGCCGTCCGCGGTGTTGGGCCATTGCGGGCGGGTGGCACGCAACGCCCTTAACGATCTTGGACGGCGGGGTCGGCAAGATGGTTGACGGCGTAGAGTGGCACCGGAGCGCGAACCCCCGGGCTGCGCGCCATTCGCACCCGCCACTAGCCCACGGGAGAATCCCACACCCTCAGGCCGAAGCGGCTGAGGTAGATGGGGAGGTTCTGCGTCTGGGGCAACTCGTCCTTGATGACGGTGAGCATGGCCCGTTTCTCGGCAGTGTCCGGGCCGCTGAGCACGGTGACCGACCCGCCGTCGCCGCCGGCCCCGTTCACCTTCCAGCCCACCGCGCCGAATCGCCGGGCGATGTCGATCACCGCCTGGTGGTTCTCACTCACTAGGTTCGGATGGAGCCGGATCTGGGCCTCGGTGTTGTCGATCATGGCCCGGCCCAGCGCGTCGAAGTCGCCCGCGTAAAGCGCGTCCTTCGCGGCCACGGGAGTCTGGCGCAGGGCGGAGAGCTTCTCCGCCTGCGGACCGGCCTCCTCCAGCTCGCGGATCACCATCTCGTGGACCTTCGACGAGCTGTGCGACTGGCCGAGAAACACGAGCGAAAGCCGCCGCTCCAGCTCCCACCAGATGCTGTTGGGCAGGGTGATCGGGCTGACGATCGAGCGGGGATAGTCGAGGATCTCGATGAAGCTGATCCCGCCGTAGGCGCTGGCCAGTTGGTCCTGCACGCCGCACTGCTGGCCGAGCATGTCGGTCTCGATGCGGTGCGCGGCGGCCGCCGCCTCGTGCGGGGTGAGCCGGCCCGGCGTGAGGCGGTCGAGGGCCCCGATGAGGGCCACGCTCACCGCGGCGCTGGTCCCGGTCGAACCGCCCGCCGGGGCCTCGCTGAAGATGGTGATCTCCAGGGCCAGGTCCTGCGGCACGCCCATGTATTCGATGGCGGCCTCCAGCAGGGGGTGGCGGTCGTACACGCCGCCCACCGCCTCCAGCGTGTACCGCTCGCCGTAGTTCTCCGCATTGATGGCCACGGGCGGCCGGTCGCCGCGGGGGAACACGTGGATCTGCACCTCGGCGTAGGGGTACACCGCCACGTTGAGCACGCGCCCGTACCTGGCGAACCACGTGTCGGTCCAGCCGCCGAAGTCGGCGATGCGGATCGGGGCCACGCTGGAAATGATCTGCCTGGGTTTCTCGAGTGAAGGCATGGCGCAGGCCTGGGTGGTTGGAATCTGGAAGGGGCGCCAAGGGAAGTGGCGCCAGACTAGCCCGTTTCGCCCGAGCCCGCAAGGGCGCGGGGCCCCCTCACGTCGCGACCTCCGCCAACAGGCGCGGGGCGCGCCCGTAGCGGCGGCGGTACTCCTCCAGCGTGGGGTGGAGCCGCGTCTGGACCTTGGTGTCGTGGTGCAACGCGATGTCGTCCAGGCGGTGATCGAGAAACGGGTTGGCCAGCCGCTCCAGCGCATCTTGCGCGAAACCGGCCGGGTCGTCGCATCGGCCCTCGAGCACCGGCACGACCTCGTCGAGGAGCAGCCGCTCCAGCCATCCGCGCACGCGCTCGTCCTCCAAGGCCTCGCGCACCGTCTGGATGCCCAGCGGCCGCGCCTTGGACACCAGCGCGGTGTGCGCGCCGTTGAGAACGCGCACCTTGCGCAGGGCAAAGGGCCCCACGTCGTCCACGGGCTGCACGGCCGCGTGCGCGGTCAGTGACGGCACGTCCAGATCGCCTTCGATAAGCCACAGGGCGAACGGCTCGGCCACGGCCACGAGCGGATCGCGCGCGGCCCAGGGGTCGTCCGCCTTGGGCGCGGCCACAATCCGGTCGACCAGCGTGTCGTGCCAGTGTTGGGCGCGGAGCAGGTCTTCCGTCGCCGTCTCCGTCATGCCGCGGCGCCCGGCCTCCTGGCGCACGAGCGCGCGAAGCCGGCGCCCGTTGCGGTCGAGCAGCTCGCACGGCAAGATCGCCAAGCCCGGCTGACCGGCCTCCTTTCTCGCGCGGAGTACGGCAAGGAGCTTGGCGGGAAACGACCGCGGCGGGTCTTTCTCCGGCGGTCCGGCGTCCGCCAGCGCATAGCCGGCCTCGGTCACGTTGGAGACGATCGCGGCAAGCGCCGGCGAGCGCGCCGCTTCAAGCACTTCCTCCCATTGGCGGTCGGCCTCCAAGGCGCGCCCGACGCTTCGCACCTCGACGAGGCGGTCGACCCGCTCCCCGGCCGCAAGGCCGCGGATCGCGGCGTGAAAGCGGCCCCGCTGCCGGTTGATCGCCTCGGCCCGGCGGCCGCCGGTCGATTGCACGACGACCACGCGATCGTCGCCGCCGCGGGCCGCGTTCGTCTCATGAACGAACAGGTCGACGAAGCAACGGAGGAACTTGCCGGTGCCGAACTGGAGAATGGTCTCGGGCATGGACGAAAGGCTGACGGCGGCCTACGAATGGATCTTCTCTAGCAGCCACGCCATGTTGGCCGCCAGGTTGTCGATGGTCTTGAGGCCCTCCTCGTCCTTCTCGACTTCGCCCTTCTCGCGGCCCGTGGCGATGTTCCAGTAGGACGAGCCGGGCACGATCATCTCGGCGATGAGGAAGAAGTAGTTGAGCTGGGCGAAGGTGAAGTTGTGCCCCGCGCGGCGGGCCACGGCGATTGCCGCCCCCACCTTGCGGCGCAGCAGCACGGGGTGCTTGCGGGTCACGTAGCCCACCCGGTCCAACAGGGCCATGGTCTGCGGCGTGGCCGAGCCGAAGTAGACCGGCGAGCCGACCAGCACGCCGTCGGCCACGTGGAACCGCTCGAGGAGCCCCTCGAAGGCCGGGTCCTCCTGCACGCAGCGGGGCTCGTCCGAGCGGAAGCACCCGCCGCAGGCCATGCAGGGCTTGATCGGCCGGTCGGCCAGGGACAGGAAGTCCGTCTCGATCCCCTCCTTCTCCAAATGCCGCAATGCCCGCTTGACCAGGATGTCCGTGTTGCCGCCGGTCCGCGGACTGCCCGAGACGCCGAGAACCTTCATCGATTCCTCCCTTCGGTTGCTCTTGACACCGGAACCCGACGCGTCACAGGTCAGCGAGGGGCCCCGGCTACATGCACCGTAAGTGCAACTCTACTGCTTGCCCGAACCAAACCTCAATAGATCTTCCCTGTCGGCTTGCTCACGCTTCGGGCTTCCATTCTGGTCTGCGATCCTGCCCTTGCGTCACGTACAAGATAACCGCTTCGAGGCGGTCCTCGTCATACACGAATCGGATGCTTCCGCGCTCGACCCACCCGTTCTCGCGCCTTGGATCGAACTGCTTGAGTCGTCGAGTGGCCCACGCCTTCAAGTCAACGCGTAGCTTCTTCGGGCGCGTATCCGGCGCCGAGACGACCACGTGCACGTGGTTCGACCAGCAGTTGACTGCATGAAGATGCCACCCGCGGTGGCGACAGGTTTGGCCGATCTGCTGCTGCACGGCTCTTCGATGGTCAATGTCCAGGCAGCACGCGTCCTCGGTCATCCTGGCCGCCGCTTCGGCCTCACGCACCGGGTCCGAAAGCTGCCATCCGCGATGATACTCCACCCAGCCCCGGCTGTCGCCCGGTAGCCAGGCAGCGTAGGTCGCCCAGGTGAGGAAATCAGCGATCGGATCGACCGTGGCAGACATAGGCTGAGCCCCCATGCGCTTGCACGCGACTTGTCGAAACCCGAAGCGTCAGCGGGAGCGACCCCGGCGCACCCCATGCAAATGCCATCACCACGGCCTGGCGGCCGATCGCCTGGTGCGGCAACCCGGGGAGGGATTCCCTCGCTGACGCTTCGGGCTTCTGTTCTCGCTTGCGGTTCTCCGCGGTCCCTCGCTGACGCTTCGGGATTTGATTGGCGCATTAACGCTGAATCTCCACCTCGATCGCCTCGCCCGCCTCGACCACAACCGGCTCGGCCAGGTCGATCCGCACGTCCGCGCCGTCGGCCGTGAGCAGGGCATCGAGGGCTTTCTCGCCCAGCCGCACCGTGGCCGCCCGCGCGCGGGCCCGGTCGGCCAGCTGGAAGACGAGCGACCGGACCCGCAGCTTGCCGGAGCGAACTTCGATCCGCTCCTTCTGCACGGCTCCGGAGCGCGACTGGCGGAACAGCCCGTAGCCTTCGGCCGCGGTGAACATGGAGCGATGGTCCTCAGGGGTCCACACGGGGCGGAAGCCGATCCGCCCGGCCGGGCCCTCGTACACGCACCCCTGGCAGGCCAGCAGGATCGACCAGACGCTCATCGCCCGGGCGTAGAACTTGCCGCACTCGTCGTCGCCGAAGGGGTTGCCGCTGTAGCCCCAGGAGGCCGTGTCGCTGGGCGTGAGATCGACGCGGAGGCGCCCGTCGTAGCGGGTCCACACGGCCCGGGTCATGGCCAGTCCCTCGCGGAGCATGCCGGCCTGGATCATGGCCGCGGCGGCCGAATACTCAAAGCCGGTCATCACCTCGTCGCCGTAGCGGATGCACGGGGACGGGCGCGGCCCCTTCGGCCAAGTGATCATCTGCATTCCGGGGTCTTCATCGGCCACGAACTTGCGCGGGCGCTGCGGCAATCCGGCAAGGTTGCCGCGGAAGTTGTACTTCACCAGCGAGCCCAGCGCGGTGCGCACGCGATCGGGCGGATAGAGCCAACCCAGGTCGAGCTGGTGGGCCCACCACTGGCCGAGCACCTGGTCGATGTGGCAGCCCGTGGCGTAATCCTGGTTGGGCTGCGGGTCCGGGATTTGGATATAGTATTCGCCGTTGAACAGGGTGGCGTCCTGCTTCTCGGCCCCCGAGCACCGGATCGCAGCATAGCGCTGCGCGCTCTTGGGCTCGTTCTCCAGCGCGGCCATCTTCTCGGCCGCGGCCAGGGCGGCCAGGTACATCGTGCCCAGCCACGACGTGCTGCCGCCCAAGGCCCCGTCGAGCGTGTTCCACTGGGGGCCGGCCAGCACGCCGTCGCCATCGGCGTCCCATCGCGCGATGGTGTAATCCATGGCTAGCTTGATCCGGGGCCAGTGCCGATCCAGCCACGCGCGGTCGGCCGACATGCAGTACTCGCGGTACGAGTTGAGCACCACCCCGCACTGGCCGTCGAAGGCCGGGTGCGACTTGGGCTGGCGGTGAGGGATCGCCCCGTCCTCGGCCTGGCAGCGATACTCCTGCTCGCGCATCCGCCGGGCGATGGCCGGGAACAGCCGCGCATGGGCCTGGGCGTAATGCCAAACGTGATTGCAGTTGCCGTGGCAGCAGCCCCGGGCGCGGCAGCATCCCTCCCAACCACCGAAGTACCCCTCCTTGGTCCAGAAGCACGTTTGACTCCGCAGCACGGCCACCTGCGAGCCGATCCGCTCCAACAGCCAACAGGGCAGGTTCGACGCGAAAAGCGTGTCGTGGTAGAGCCGGGTCTTCTCAGTCAGCTCGCCCATGCGGTCGTGGACCTCGTTGCACACGGCCAGGGCCTCGGGCCACCAGTTCTCGTACATGTTGCCCCGCGATCCCCAACCGCCGCTGCCGTGCCGCACGTGGGGGAAGTGCCAGGCAAGCACGAAGGGCACGGTCCGCTTCGCTTGCGGCGCGAGCTCGAATGAGACGGCGAGGGCCCCGTCGATCGTCTCTCCGTCGGGCGAGGGGCCGGCCTCCCCAGGCCCGCTCAAGCACCCCTCTTCAGTGATGATCTTCAGCAGCTTCTCGGGACTCTGGTACGACGCCGCGGCGGACGCCTTGGGCGCCGCCGTCATCAGAGCCATGCTCCCGTAGCCCGGCGAGTCCTGCGGTGCCGTGGATCGCATGCACAGGATCGTGGCCTCGCCGTTGCGACGCACCTCGTTCCTGTTGCCGCCGTAGCCGGGATGGCGCCTTCCCTCGATGGGCCGCTCGCCGTGAAAGCCGACGGCGTTCTGCTGGCTGCCCAGGAGGGTGACCTCCACCAGTTGCGAGCCAGGGTTCTCGACGGTCACGTTCAGGACCGCGCAGGGAATCGCCGAGCTCCGCGCGTCGAGCGGCACCAGCGGATTGAAGGCTTCGAGCGAGACGCGGACCGGCAGGTCGGGGTCCTCGAACTCGTACCATCCGAAAGGATAGGCCCCGCGGAACCTCAACAACTTCATTGCAGGAAACGGCCCGGCGCCGGCGGTCTGAAGCGCGCGCACCGCCGTCGTGCCGCCCGCCTTGGCCCGGACGGCCAGGAAGCTGTTCGGCACGCGCACGGCCTGGAAGTTGCCGAAGATCTGCCAGCGGGCCAGCTCGCCGCGCCCGTTGATCTGGATCGAGCCGGCACCGATCCCGCCCAGCGGAAGGCTGATCGCCTCGAGGTGCTCGCCGCGATACACGTACGGCTCGCCGCGGTCGAAGAGGGCCTTCTGGGCCAGGAGCTGCTCGCGGAGCTTTGCGCGCTCGGCCTCCTGCTCCGCGCGAAGGGCCTCCTCGCGCCGCAGGCGCTCGGCCCGGGCGGCCGCAAGCTTCTCGCGCTCGTGCTTGAACCCCATCGCGTCGACGTGCGCGGCAATCTCCTCGGCCGAGAGGACGCGGTCGTACGCGGCCAGTTCGTCAATGGCGCAGGAAAGAACCTCCGCCCCCTGCGCCTGCGACGAGCCGACCGAGAGCGGGCGCTTGACCTGCTCGAAACTGAACGTGTCGCTCCCCGACTCCGCGTCGCACGGCACGCCGTTGAGATAGACCTCCACGGGCCGCTCCGAGCCGGTCATCGCGAGGTGGTACCACGTGCCGGGCTTCAAAACGCCGGCCGGCGTGAATCGCAGCACGCGACGCCCGTTCCACACGGCCAGGCACGAATAGTCGTTCCACACGTGGAGGCTCCATCGCGTCTGGCGGTGATCGCCGTCGGCGCGTTTGGCCACGATGCACGGGTTGTACCGCACCCTGCCGGGAGCGAAGGTCGGCTTGAGCCACAGCTCGACCGTGGCCTGCTTGAGGTCCATATGCGGCGTGTCGCCCATCGTGACGTAGCGCCCTTCGGCGAGCGCCAGGGCCTTGCCGCCGCCCGGGCCGGCCGCGAACTGCGGATCGCCGCCTCGAGCCTGGCCATGCGCCTTGTCCCGGGCATCTTTCAGGTCGCCCTCGAATCGCCAGTAGCCGACCAGGCCCCTCTCCCCGGAAACGGCCGCGGCATATTGCTCGGCGAGCGGATCGGCGGCTTCGCTCAAGGCGGCGATTGCGCACACGCATGCCGCCAGCACGCAGGTCCACGCTTTGAAGCATCGCATGGCAAGGCTCCTGGTTGGGGTGATGCGACCTGCTCTCGCGGCGGCGGGTCCCGCCGCACAGAGGTTCACTCGCCATACGCGCGGATCTCGCACACGCCCATGTCCGGCGCGGCCTTGATTACGACCAGCCGGAGCTTCGCGACCTTGACCCGCTCGAAAGAGATCACCCGGCGGCGGTCCTTGTTGCCCGCGATCGTGGCTAGGGTCTTCCACTGATCGCCCTCGGCGGCTTCGATGCGGAAGTCCTCGGCGCGCATCGCGCTCGACTGGAAGGAGACGTGGACCGCGTTGACCTCGACGGGCGAGCCGAAGTCCAGCTCCACCCACTGCGGCAGCGGGTTTTTCGGATCGGGCCGCCAGGAGTTGGGCCAGCCGCGGATCGCCCGGGCGAAGCCGTTGTTCACGTTCGAGGCCACGAACATGGTCTCCTTGGGCGGGGTTCTGGCCACGTCGGCCTTCTGGCTCTCGCTGGGGGGATCGAGCCGGAACGTGTAGCAGTCGGGCATGGGCTTCCACGCGTCGCGCGTGCGATACGCCCGGGCCGTCTCGGGCGGTTTGGTCCCGAACAGCGACCAACCCAGGCCCGGCGAGGCCTGGAGCCAAGCGTAATACAGTCCCGGCTTGACCTCGGCTGCGAGCTCCAGCTCGATCCAGCCCTCGCTTTGCGGCGGCACGGTGGCCGCGGCCTCGGCCAGGTTCTCCGTCGCGCTGAAGTCGCCCAGCGTCTTCGCGGGGCGCAGGCCCAGCTTCACTTCCGCGGGCGTGTCCTTCTCCGAGTGCAGGTAGAGCGTGATCGTGTCGATCCGGTCGGCCGCGACCTTGAACATCACCGCGCGATCGCACGTGAGCGGGTGCACGGTGAGCTTGCTCTCGGCCTTGTACGTGTCGGGCGAGGCCACGCTGGAAGCGGTGGCCTTGGCCGAAAGGGCCAGGTCCTTCGGATCGCGGTTGGGAAGATCGATCAGGTAGCAGCCGTCCTCGAGGAGCTGCTGCTGAAGCTCTTCGACGTAGTTGGGATACAGCCCCTTGGGCGAACAGCGGCGCCGCTTGCACACCCCGGCCGCCGTGCCGACCGCCTGCCCTTGCAGGCCGCACGTGATCATCACGCGCGTGGCGCCCAGGGCGGCGTGGCTGACCGAGATGCACCGGCCGGCCATCAGAAGGTTCTCCAGGTCCTTGCTGTACAGGCTGCGGTAGGGGACCGAGAACTTGACCTTGTGCGAGAACTCGGCCGGGGGCCCCTTGTCCCAGAAGCCGCCCGGCGGGTGCAGATCGACGCCCCAGCCGCCGTACGAGACGCGGTCGGGGAACAGGGTCTGGCCGCCGATGTCGTGCTCGGTCATCACGTAGTCGCCGATCAGGCGCCGCGACTCGCGCTTGCCCACCACGTGGCTGACCCACACCAGTTCGTAGTCCCGGGCCTCCTTCTTCAGTCGCGGGCATTCGTTCTTCACGTGGTCCCACATGCCCCAGATGATCCGCAGCAGCTCGTCGCGGATGTGCTCCGCGTCGTCGTAGGTGTTCTTCATGCCGCCGTACTCGATGACCCACTGCCAGCCGCCGAAGTGGATCTGCGGATGGCGCTTGGGGCCGAAGTCGTCGCAGGCGCCGAACTCGTACGCCCACGCGGGACGCTGGAACTCGACCGGCCCGGCGCGGAGCTCGGTGGCGTAGCGGAGAGTGCCGCCCATGGTGTGGCTGTCGCCAACTTCCGGCGCGCGGGTCTCGTTGTACATCGAGCGGGGTTCGCGCCCGTGGCGATGCTCGACCCCGGCCCACACGCCGATGGCCCCGTCACCCGTGCAATCGATGAACACGCGGCCCGAGAAGCGCATCCGCTGCTTCGTCCGCGTGTGGATGGCCAGCACGGCCTCGAGCTCGTCGGCGTCCTCCATCTCCACGTCCGTGGCGTGGGTGTTGAGAAACAGGTCGAGGTTCGGCTCGGCCTCGACCAGCGCGAGCATGCGCTTCGAGTACTGCTGGACCGGGCCGCGGACCTCCTCGATGATGCCGCCCTCGCCCGGATCGAGCGGCTCGCGCGTGGTGTCACCCTCGGGATTGACGAGGATTTCCTCGCTGCCGTTGCCGCCCAGCACGGGCCGGTTCTGGATGAGTGCCGTCTTGCAGCCCATGCGCGCCGAGGCCACGGCCGCGAACGTCCCGGCCAGGCCGCCGCCCACCACGACCGTGTCGTACGGGCCCATGTCCTTCACCTCGCGGCTGACTCCGCCGTGGGCGATCCGGTCGGCCGCGAGCTTGTCGAGGTCGTCCGGCGGCCGATAGCTGGGATCGGACGTAAGCACGATCGCGTCGCACCGCGCGTAGTGTCCGGTGCAGTCCTTCAGTCGCACGGTCAGCCTGCCCCGGGCGAGCCTGTGCGTGCCGCCGTCCTCCCAGATCCAGCCCGGCTTCTTGCTGGCGCCGAACTCGAAATGGACGGTCTTCTCGCCCAGGGCGACCTGGAACCTGCCGGGGCTGTGCTCGGGCAGCCAGTCGCGGCAGCGGACCCAGAGGCGGTATTCGTCCGCGGACGGCACCTCGACCTCGGTCTTGGCATCCTCCACGGGCTTCTTCAGGCCGATCGACAGCAGGAACGGCGAGCCCATCTGGTCGATGAACTGGGCGTCGTTGGTCCATCCGCCAAGATCGCCGAATAGCTCGGTCTCCAGCCAGATCGTCTCGGCCGCGGGGGAGGCGAGTGGCTGGAACGCAAGGGCGATTGCGAGCAGGAGCAGGCCAAGGCGTCTCATGGTCTTTCTCCGTGGGAAGGGCCGGGTGATTCGGGTCGTGCCCGGTCCATTCTACGCCCCCTTCGGGCGCGTGGCATCCCCCACGGGCCGTCGCCGCCGGTGATGAATCCCCGTGCGCGGCGGCCTACAATGGAGGCTACGTTCGGCCCGGGGCCGTCCATCTCCAAACCGCGGAAGGATCCTGTGCACCCGCCACCAAAACCGCCCATGCACACAGCCTTCACTCACGGTCTTGCCATCGCCGCTTGGATCGCTTTGGGGATTGCCCCGCTTGCGGAGAGCGCAGCGAGCCGGACCGGGGACCGTTCCCCTCCGAACGACGCGCCGCGCGGCCTCCCCGCGATCAGCCCGGGCGCCGTGGGCCGCGTCGAGCTCCGGGGGCGCCTGGGCCAGCGATACCAGGGCAACGTCGACTACCTGCTCCACGTTCACCGGGAGCACGGCCGCTTCATGCTCGACGCCTTCCGCCTGCGCGAGCGCCGCAACAAGGAACGCCCCTGGGACGGCGAGTATGCCGGCAAGTGGCTCGACGCGGCCGCTTGCGTCGCCGCCCATACGGGCCACGAGGAGCTGCGCGCGAAGGCCCTCGCCATGGCCGCGGCCATGCGCGACTGCCAGGACGAGGACGGCTACATCGGCGTCGAAGGGCCCAGGACCAAGGGCAAGACCTCCTGGGACGTGTGGAACCAGTGGTACGCGATCACCGGGTGGCTGACGTGTTACGAGCGGCTCGGCGATCGGCTTTCGCTGGAGGCCGCGACGCGCACCGCCCGGTGGCTCGCGGGGCACTACGGACCGATCGACGGGGCCGGACACCGCTTCTTCCGCGCGGCACACGGCGGCGGGTGCAACGTGGACGTGTGCGACCAGCTCGTGCGGGTCTACGGCCATACGAAGAACCGCGAGCTGCTCGACTTCGTGCGCGGCGCCCGGAAGTACTACCGGCCGATCCAGGCCATGCGGCGCTCGGGCGAGCCCCACCTGATGCATCCCTACGTGCTGCTGGCCCTGTTGGGCGGGATGGCCGACCTGGCCGTGGCCGAGGATGATCCACGGGAGCTGGGCTGGCTCGAATCGGTCTGGGAAGGGCTTTCCCGCGATCACATCTATCCCACCGGCTCGCTGGGCCTGGGCGAGAAGCTCACCCCGGCCGGGCCTAGCGATAGGCCCGACGCCAGCCACCAGGAGACCTGCGCCACGGTCGAGTGGCTCCTCTTCAACCGGCGGATGTACGCGGCCACGGGCAGGACCCGCTACGTGGAGGCCATGGAGCGGTCGATCGACAACGCCCTGTTGGCCGCGCAGTCGCCGGACGGCATGGCGTGGACCTACTATACGCCGCTGCGGTACGAGAAGCGGTGGTTCGCCGGGCCCACGCGGTGCTGCTACTGGTCGGGGCCCCGGGCGGTCGCCTGGCTCTCCGAGTGGGTCTATGCGGTGGACCGCGAGGGGCTGCGCATCGACCTCTACGAGCCGGGCGAGGCCCGGCTGACGGCGCGCGGGGCCGCGGTCCGCCTGGTGCAGCGAGGCGACCTCATCGCCGATGGCCGCGTGACGATCGAGATCGGACCGCAAGAGCCGGTCGAGATGACCTTCAAGGTCCGCGTTCCCGGCTGGGCGAGACGGCCCTCGCTGGCCGTCAACGGGCAGAAGACGAACGATCCCCTGAAGCCCGGCACGCACCATCCGATCCGCCGGGTCTGGACGGCCGGCGATCGGATCGAGCTTTTCGCGGAGGTGCCGTGTGTGGTGGAGCGCATGGGGGAGCACGGCGCCGTGGTCCTCCGCGGTCCCGAGGTCCTGGCGATCGATGCCCGGGACAATCCGCGGCTCGATCTGGACGAGGTATCCCTGACCGGCGAGGTGATCCTCAAGGCGGCCGCGGCGGACGGCTCGCGACGGCGCTACGCGGCGTCGCTGTTCGTGGACGGCGAGAAGACGGAGGTGCTCGTCACGCCGTACGCGGAGGCGGGCGTCGGCGCCCGATTCCGCACGGTGTTTCCGATCAGGCCGGTGCGGCCCGTCCCTTGACAGGCGGCGGCCACACGGTCATGGTCTTGTGGTGTACAGAAGACGGAAGAAGCAGCCCAACATCCTCCCGCGGAGACCTGCCATGTCGCTTACTCGTCGCGACTTCCTCGCCGCCGCCGGCACGACCGCCACGGCCCTGTCGGCCCCGGCCGTGCTGGGTGCCCAGAAGTACAAGACCTACAAGACCGCGCTGGTGGGCAGCGGCTGGTGGGGCATGAACATCCTCAACGAGGCCATCGACGCGGGCCAGTCCGTGGTGGTGGGCTTGTGCGACGTGGACGAGAACCAGCTCAAGCCGGCGGCGGCCAAGGTCGAGGCGAAGACCGGCAAGACGCCCAAGACCTACAAGGACTACCGCGACCTGCTCGACAAGGAGAAGCCCGAGATCGTCATCGTCGGCACGACCGATCACTGGCACCCGCTGATCACGATCGCCGCGTGCAATGCCGGGGCCCACGTGTACGTGGAGAAGCCGATCAGCCACACCGTGCGCGAAGGCCGGGCCATGGTCAATGCCGCCCGGGCCAACCAGCGCGTGGTCCAGGTGGGCACGCACCGGCGGATCTCGCCGCACAACGTCTCGGGCATGGAGTTTCTCAAGAGCGGCAAGGCGGGGCAGATCGGCATGGTCCGCGCCTTCGTGCTCTACGGCGGGCGCGGCCCGGAGAAGCCACGGCCCAACGAGGAGACGCCCGCCGGGCTCGACTGGGACATGTGGTGCGGCCCTGCGCCGCTGCGCCCCTACAACCGCAAGATCCATCCCCGCGGCTTCCGCGGGTTTCTTGACTACGCCAACGGCACGCTCGGCGACTGGGGCATTCACTGGCTCGACCAGGTCCTCTGGTGGACCGACGAGAAATACCCCAAGCGGGTCTTCTCCACGGGCGGGCGGCCGATCGCCGGCCCCGCGATCAACGACGGCAAGCAGCAGACCACCGACGCGCCCGACCACCAGTTGGCCACGTACGAGTTCGAGAGCTTCTCGATGAGCTGGGAGCACCGCCGGTTCGGCGGCAACAACGCGGAGAAGACCCACCCGCGCCAGGCCGTGGGCGTGTACTTCTACGGCACGGAGGGCACGTTCCACATGGGCTGGCTCGACGGCTGGACCTTCTACCCGGCCAACCCCAACAAGGAGCCGATCCACCAGGACGCGCAGCTCAACGAGCCCGACGCCCAGAACATCAAGGAGCTGTGGGCCGACTTCCTCAAGTGCATCAAGACGGGCGATCGCCCTGTATGCGACATCGAGATCGGCCACCGCTCGACCACGATGAGCCTGTTGGGCATGCTCTCCATGAAGATCGGCCGGAGCGTCACCTGGGACGGCGAGAAGGAAATCTGCGTCGGCGACGACGCGGCCACGGCGCACCTCTCCCGCGAGTATCGGGGCGAGTGGGAGTATCCGAAGGTGTGAGGGACAGTGGCGGCTGGATTCCAAACGCTCTTCTGATCCTACCGCACGCTCCGCACCCGGCTTCGCTGGTTGAGGTAGTCGACCAAGACGGCGCCCATGTCGTGGCTGGTGTCGACCAGGACGCGCTCCACGCGGTTGCGGTGGCAGAGTTCCTCGAATTGCTCGTTGAATTCGCCCAAGGCGCTCAGGTAGGCGCGGCGGAGCTGCTCGGGCTGGGTGATCAGCTCCTCGGGGATCTCCAGGCCGACGAACTTGGTCATCCCGTCGAACTCGAAGGCCAGCTCGTCGTGGTGCATGACCTGGAACAGGACCACCTCGTGGCGGTTGTAGCGCATCCTTTGCAGGGCGGCCTCCAGGGGGGCCAGCTCGGTGAAGAAGTCGCTGAAGACCATCACGATCTCGCGGCGCTTCATGCGGCTGGTGAGCTCACCCAGGCAGTCGGCCATGTTCGTCTTCTGCACGGCCTCGGTGTGGTCCAGGTGCTCGGTCATGCGCACGATCTGCGTCATGGAGTTGCTGGGCGGGACCACGCCCTGGATGCGCTCGTCGAACGTGGCCAGCGAGACCTTGTCGCTCTGCTGGAGGATGGCGTAGCCCAGCGCGGCCACCATCTGCGCGGCGTAGCGGAGCTTCTGCTGGCGCCCGGTCCCGTAGCGCATCGACGCGCTCGAGTCGAGCACGAGATGGCAGACAAAGTTCGTCTCCATCTCGTACTGTTTGATGAAGTAGCGGTCGCGCGTGAAGTAGATCCGCCAGTCGATGTGCTTGGGATCGTCACCCCAGGCGTACTCGCGGTGGCCGGCGAACTCCACGGCGAACCCCGAGAGCGGCGACTTGTGCGCCCCGGCCAGGTTGCCCAGCACCAGGCCGCGGGGATCGATCCGCCGGTTGGCCATACGGCTGAGGACGTCGGGGTCGAGATAGCGGGAGAGTACGCTCTTGGCCACGTCGATGCTCGCTTAGGGTTGGGGGAAGTTCGGGCTCCCGACGCCCCAAGACTTCCGAAGTCCTAGAGACTTCGGAAGTCTGAACTGAACAGCGGGTCTTAAGCCGCCGGCCGATCGTACTTGCGGTCGGCGGGCACGGCCTCCATGAGCATGTCGATCAGCTTGTCGCTGGAAAGCTCGTTGGCCTGGGCCGCGTAGTTTCCGGCGATGCGGTGGCGCAGGGCCGGCTTGACCACCGCCTGCACGTCGCCCACCGTGGCGTGGTAGCGGCCGTGCAGGATCGCCCGGGCCTTGGCGCAGGTGACCAGCGTGAGCACGCCGCGCGGGCCCGCGCCCCAGTTGACCCAGCGGGTGATGAACTCGGGGGCCTCCTTGGCACCCGGGCGCGAGGCGCGGACCAGGGCCCACGCGTAGCCCAGCACTTGATCGCTCACCGGCACGCGCGTGACCAGCTTCTGGTACTTGACGATGTCCTCGCCGGTCATCGAGGCCTGGATGCCACCGAGCTGTCCCGTGGTAACCTTGCGGGCGATCTCCCACTCCTCCAACCCGGTGGGGTAATCCACCCGGATGTAGAGGAGGAACCGGTCGAGCTGGGCCTCGGGCAGCGGGTAGGTCCCCTCCTGCTCGAGCGGGTTCTGCGTGGCGAGCACGAAGAACGGGTCGGGCACCTTATGCACCTTGCCGCCGGCCGAGACCTGGCGCTCCTGCATGGCCTCGAGCATCGCCGCCTGCGTCTTCGGCGGCGTGCGGTTGATCTCGTCGGCCAGGATCATGTTGGCGAAGATCGGCCCGGGGAGGAACTTGTACTGACGCTCGCGCGTCTGGAGGTCCTCCTGGATGATCTCCGTACCGGTCACGTCGCTGGGCATCAGGTCGGGCGTGAACTGGATCCGCTTGAAGGTCAGGTGCGTGGCCTCGGCCAGCGAGCTGACCAAGAGGGTCTTGGCCAGTCCGGGCACGCCTTCCAGGAGGGCGTGGCCGCGAGAGAAGATGGCCACCAGCACCTGCTCGATCACCTGCTCCTGGCCGATGATCACCTTCGACAGCTCCTGACGGATCTGGTCGTACGACGCCTTGCACTGCTCGACCGCAGCGATGTCGTCGGCCGGGGGCGCTTGCTCTGTCATGGGGGTCTCGCTTCTGAAGGGGCTTGCGTTGGAGGTTCGGATGGTGGTTGTGTCGGTACGCGCTATCCGCGCGTCGTTCCGAGCCGGGCCGTGTCGGCCCGGTGGGAACGTCAACTCGATCGGATCGTCTGCTTTGCGGCGGTGATGTCACTCCTCGATGTTCTCAAAGTACCGGCGCAGGCGCTCCTCGTAGCCGCGGGGCGGGCGGGAGGGGCCGTCGGTGCGGATGGCGTGACGCATCTCGGGAGGCAGCCGCGCCATCCACGGCTTCTCGACGAACTTCTCCGGCTTGACCTCGGCGTCGCCGACGCGCTGGCCCGGCTCGCCGCTGGGCGAGCGCTCCTCGAGCTCGGGCGTCTCCGTAAGCGGCATGTCGGGATTGGGCGTGTTCTGCGTCCACGCGCCCGGCTTGGACTGGCCGCCGCCTGAGGCCATGGCCGAGGGGCCGCCCGGCTCGGGCTGCGGCGGCGTGAGCGAGGCGGCCAGGGCCATGGCCGCCTGGAGGGCCTCGCTGGCCGCCTGCGGCTGTCCGGCCAGTTGCGCTGCCATCTGCCCCATGCCAGGCTGGGGCATTTCGGCCTGGGCCTGGGCCGCCATCTGCTGGGCCATGGCCTCGGTCTGGCCCAACTGCTGCTCCTGGCCGGCCAGCTCGGCGGCGGCCTGCTCCATGGCCTGGCCCACCGCGGCCTCGGCCGGGGCCGCCTGTTCGGGCGCACTGGGAGCCTGGGCGGCGCCCTGTTGGGCCTGGACCTCGGCCGACTGGAGCGACGCCGTGGCCCCCGGATCGACCGGCGTGGTCTGTTCTGCCAGGCCCTCGGCCGTCTCTCCCTCGCCGGCCAGCTGCTCGGCGGCCTGCTGGGCGAGCTGCTCCTGGGCCTCGGCCAACTGCTCGGCGGCCTCTTCGAGGCCCTGGGCCGTGGCCTCTTGCGACTCGGACGCGGCCTGCTGATTGCCCTCTGACGCCTGGCTCTCGGCCTGCTGCGACGACTCGCCGGCTTGCTCGAGCGTCTCGGCGGCCTCGGGCGCGTCGCCTTGGGCCAGCTCCTGGGCCTCGCCAATGGCCTCGCTCACGTCCTCCTGCGCGGCTACGTCGGCCTCGCCGGCCGGCTGGGCCGCCTCCTCGCGGGACTTTTTCTCGGCAGCGGCCAAAGCCTTTTCGAGGGCTTCGCGGGCCTCAGCCCGGGCGGCCTTGGCCTCCTCGGACTTCGAATCGAGCATGTCGCGAGCGGCTTCTTCCGCAGCCTGCTGAGCCTGCTCCAGCGCCTCGGCAACCGGGTCGCCCTCGCCCGAGTCGCCCTGTTCGCCCTCGCCCTGCTCCTGCCCTGTCGGCTGCTCGCCGCCCTGCTCGCCAGCCTGTTCGCCACCTTGCTCCTGACCTTGCGGTTGCTCCCCAGCTTGCTCCTGGCCTTGCGGTTGCTCGCCGGCCTGCTCGCCGGCCTGTTCGCCACCTTGCTCCTGACCTTGCGGTTGCTCGCCGGCTTGCTCGCCACCTTGCTCCTGGCCTTGCGGTTGCTCCCCAGCTTGCTCCTGGCCTTGCGGTTGCTCGCCGGCTTGCTCGCCAGCTTGCTCCTGGCCTTGCATCTCTTGGGCGTTTTCGCCCTGCTCTTGCTCGCCTTGCTCGCCAGCGGCGTTTTCGGCCTTGGCCTGCTTGGCGAGCTCGCCGGCTGCCTCGGCGACTTCCTCCTGCTTCTGGACAGCCTCGGCCTGGCTTCCCTTGCGCTGCTCGGCCGCCTTGGCGGCGCGGTCGGCCTGGTCCTGTTTCTCAAGGGCCTCGCGGATGCCCTGGGCCAGTTCCATGGCCTCGGCGGCCTCGGGCCGTCCGGCCGCGCGCTGCTGTTCGGCCGCGGCCTGGCGGACCTTCTTCTCGGCCTGGGCGAGGCGCTCGATCTTCTCGCCGATCGACTCGGGCCGATTGGCGATGGCGTTCTCCACGGCCTGGCGCGCCGCGGCCGTCTCTTCCTGCTGCTCTCGGGCGACCTCGGCCAGCTCCTGCGCCTTCTTGGCGATCTCCTGTCGAAGCTGATCAGCCGCCTCGGCCAGCTTGTCGGCCGCCTTTTCGGCGCTCTTGGCCGCTTCCGCGGCCGCCGGCTTGGACTCTTCGCCGGGCTACTGTTAGGCCTGGCTCAACTGCTGGCCGGCCTGCTTCATGCGCTCGCGGGCCTCCGCCAGCGTCTCGGCGGCCTGGGGCGCGGTGTTCTCGATGCCCTCGGCGACCTTCTCGGC